>NZ_QBUF01000009.1:0-307606 GCF_003058185.1 Pseudomonas sp. GV105 | reverse complement strand
CAGCAGTGAAACGATGCATCGCCGATGGTAGTGTGGGGTTTCCCCATGTGAGAGTAGGTCATCGTCAAGATTAAATTCCAGAACCCCTGTTTGCTAGCGCAGACAGGGGTTTTGTTTTGGGCGGTCGGAAAGGGCGCCTCATTGCGGTGGTCTTCAGTGCTTCCTTGGCAGTGTCTACTAAAGGCTTTTGTATCGCTCTCCTCAAGCTGCAAGATCGTACAAGAGCGCTCGACCCTTCCTTCGATAGTCTGACAACTCTCACCTACCAGAGGATCTGTCATGACTCAGCAGCACCCAGCACAACCTGTCAATCTCGCGCAAAAGGCTTCGCTCATCAGTGAACAGTGGAGCCCGAGAGTCGTCGCCGAGATGAACGACTACCAGTTCAAGGTTGTACGCATCGAAGGCGAGTTCATCTGGCACTCACATCCAGAAACCGACGAGGCGTTTTTCGTGCTTGAAGGGACACTGCGCATCGACCTTCCGGACGGTCCCGTGTATGTGGCACCGGGTGAGCTGTATGTCGTTCCACGCGGAATAGAGCATCGGACGGCCGCCGAAGGCGAAGCCAAATTGATGATGATCGAACCACGCGGCATCTTGAACACCGGCCATGAAGGAGGAGACCGCACCGCCATGAACGACCTGTGGATCTGAAATCCCCCTGCTGTTCGAGGCCACCGTTGCCATCTGGTAACAGTAGCCTCATCCCCTGATGCTCGGTGCCGTCTGACTCAACGGCACCACACGGCTCTTCCCAGGTACCGTTGGGGAAATCGATGCAAAGTGTTTCTGCATTTTTGTTATGGTGCAGCACATTTTCACAAGGATTGAGCTTTTATCCGCAGGACGCGGCGTCGACCTTTTTCAACGAGATGCTGTAGAAATGCCTCAACCAATCCCGATCAAAGACCACGAAAACGAAAACCGCCTGGTCAACAAGCGCCTGCTCGCCTGCGCCTTGTTGGTGATCGGCATCACCTGCGCCCTGGTGGGCCGCCTGTATTTCCTGCAGGTCGTGCAATTCGAGTATCACTCGACGATTTCTGAAAACAACCGTGTCCACGTACTGCCCATCACACCGACTCGCGGCTTGATCTATGACCGCAATGGCGTCGTGCTGGCCGACAACCGTCCAAGCTACAACCTGACCATCACCCGCGAGCGCACCACCGACCTCAAGGGCGAACTGGACGCGATCGTCAGCCTGCTGCACCTGCCGGCAGAAGACCGTGCCGTATTCGACAAGGCGCTGAAGCAGGCGCGGCATCCTTTTGTTCCGGTTACGTTGTTTTATGAGCTGACCGAAGAACAGATCGCCGAACTTGCCGTCAACGAATTCCGCCTGCCCGGTGTAGACGTCGAACCGCAATTCGTCCGCCACTACCCCCTGGGCGCGCATTTCGCTCACTCCATCGGTTACGTTGGCCGCATCAACGAAAAAGAATCCAAGGCCCTCGACTCGGTGGAGTACCGCGGCACGCAGTCCATCGGCAAGACCGGCATCGAGCGCTTCTACGAGTCAGAACTGCATGGCCATGTCGGTTATGAAGAAGTCGAGACCAATGCGCAGGGGCGCGTACTGCGTGTGCTCAAGCATACCGATCCGATCCCCGGCAAAAACATCGTGCTGAGCCTCGATGTCAAACTCCAGGAAGCGGCGGAAGAAGCGCTGGGCGATCGTCGTGGCTCCGTGGTAGCCCTCGACCCGCAAACTGGCGAAGTACTGGCGATGGTCAGCAAACCCAGCTTCGACCCCAACCTGTTCGTCACGGGCATCAGCTTCAAGGAATACGCCGCCCTGCATGATTCCATCGACCGGCCGCTGTTCAACCGCGTCCTGCGCGGTCTCTATGCGCCGGGTTCGACGATCAAGCCGGAAGTGGCCATCGCGGGTCTCGACAGCGGGGTAGTGACGGCCCAGACCCGCGTGTTCGACCCCGGTTACTACCAATTGCCTGACTTTGACCACAAATACCGCAACTGGAACCACAGCGGCGACGGTTGGGTGGATATGGACGCCGCCATCATGCGCTCCAACGACACCTATTTTTACGACCTGGCCCACAAGCTCGGCATCGACCGTCTGCACGACTACCTGGCCGAGTTCGGCCTCGGCCAGAAAGTCTCCCTGGACATGTTCGAAGAGTCGGCCGGCCTGATGCCGTCCCAGGCCTGGAAGCGCGCGACCCGGCGTCAGCCCTGGTTCCCGGGCGAAACGGTGATCCTCGGCATCGGCCAGGGTTATATGCAAGTCACGCCGCTGCAACTGGCCCAGGCCACTGCGTTGATTGCCAACAAAGGCGTGTGGAATCGGCCGCACCTGGCCAAGACCATCAACGGCGTGGCGCCGGTGGACGAGCACCCGATGCCCAACGTGGTCCTCAAGAACCCGCGTGACTGGGAGCAGGTCAACCACGGGATGCAACTGGTGATGCACGACCCGCGCGGGATCGCCCGGGCGGCCGCGCAAGGCGCGCAATACCGCATCGCCGGCAAGAGTGGTACCGCGCAGGTGGTGGCGATCAAACAGGGCGAGCGCTACAACCGCGACAAAACCCAGGAACGCCACCGTGACAACGCGCTGTTTGTCGGGTTTGCGCCAGCGGAGCACCCCCAGATCGTGATTTCGGTGATGATCGAAAACGGCGAGGCCGGTGGCCGCGTCGCAGGCCCGGTGGTGCGCCAGATCATGGACGCCTGGCTGCTCGACCACGAAGGCCACTTGAAGCCGCAATATGCGACGCCGAGCAAAGCCCCCGGCGACCCCCACGTCTGACTCACAGCTGCCATTCGTCCCACTGCTGCACGCCCTCATGCGCCAGCCACGGCACATCGTGGGCCGTCCAGATGTGCGCGGTGGGCCTGATGCCCGGATCATCGTCCAGCGTCGCCACCCGCACAATCACATGGGGCTGATGCCCGCGCTCGGCCATCAGGTGTGAGCCACAGCGCGAGCAGAAGCGCCTGAATTTGCCTGGCGAGGATTCGAAGGCCGCCAACAGTTCTTCGCCCTGGGTCCAGCGAAAGTGCTCACGCATTACGCCGGCGGTGCTCACAAACGCTGCCGCATGCACCTTGCGACAGCTGTCGCAGTGGCAGTGGCTGATGGGCATGTCCAGGCTGTCCACCTGGTAGCGCACGGCTTTACAGAAGCAACTTCCATTCAACGGGTCAGTCATAACCTAAGGGCCTGGACAACAACGGGGGCATCATCATCGCGCAGAACCCAAGGTTGCGCATTAGTCGATGTCGCCTACTGTCAATGGAGGAGGTGACGTATGCACGTATCAGATCGTATAGAACGGAAAGTCCTACTGAACGCTCCACGCAAAAAAGTGTGGGAGGCACTCACCGATGCCGAGCAATTCGGCCGCTGGTTTGGCATCGCCCTCAAGGGCAAGACCTTTGTCGCCGGGGAAACGATCGAAGCGCCGATCACTTACCCAGGTTACGAACACGTGATCTGGAAAGCCAAGATCGAACGCATCCTGCCGCAGACGCGGTTTTCTTTCTCGTGGCACCCCTTCGCCGTCGAAAAGGGCTTCGACTACGACAAGGAAACACCGACGCTGGTGGAGTTCACCGTTGAAGACCGCGCCCCGGGCATTCTGCTGCGGGTCGTTGAATCCGGCTTCGACGCAGTGCCCGAAGCCCGCCGCCTGAAAGCCTTCAAAATGAATTCCCGCGGCTGGGACGAGCAAATGCGCAATATCGAAGGCTACCTGAGCCACTTCCACCAAGGCATCGCCTGAGGCGATTGCGCTCTGTGTGCGTTAACGTGCCGCGTTTGGCCGGATGCCGGGTAGAATCACGCCCTGAACGTGATTCCTGAGGTGCGGCACGGTGGATTTACAGCAGGGTTTTGTCCTGACCCGGCATTGGCGCGACACCCCGGCGGGGACGCAGGTCAGCTTCTGGCTGGCCACCGACCAGGGGCCGCGGCTTATTCGCCTCCCTGTGCAAAGCTCGGTGATATTCATCCCCGAAGCCCATCGCAAGCCGCTGGATTGGCTGCTCAAAGACGAGCGCGATATCGAATTGCGCCCGCTGGAGCTGTGCGATTTCCATCACCGCAAGGTATTAGGCCTCTACACCCGCCAGCATCGGCAACTGATGGACCTGGAAAAGCGCCTGCGCGCCGCCGGTGTCGATGTCTACGAAGGTGACGTGCGCCCGCCCGAGCGCTACATGATGGAGCGTTTCATCACCGCCCCCGTGTGGTTCGACGGCACGCCCGACGCCAGCGGCGCGCTGCTCGAAGCGCAGATGAAACCCGCCCCCGACTATCGTCCGCCGCTCAAACTGGTGTCCCTGGACATCGAGACCACCGCTCAGGGCGATCTGTATTCCATCGCCCTCGAAGGCTGCGGCGAGCGCCAGGTGTATATGCTCGGCCCGCCGAACAAGAGCGACGCGGTGGACTTCAAGCTCGACTACTGCGACACCCGCGGCCAATTGCTCGAACGCCTCAACCAGTGGCTGGCCACCCATGACCCCGATGCGATCATCGGCTGGAATGTGGTGCAGTTCGACCTGCGCGTGCTCCACGAACATGCCCAGCGCCTCAACGTGCCGCTCCTGCTCGGCCGCGGCGAAGAGCCCATGACCTGGCGCGAACACGGCAGCCGCAATCATTACTTCGCGGCCGCGGCGGGGCGGTTGATCATCGACGGTATCGAAGCGCTGCGCTCGGCCACCTGGAGTTTTGAATCCTTCAGCCTGGAAAACGTCGCGCAAACCCTGCTCGGCGAAGGCAAGGACATCTCCACGCCGTACCAGCGCATGGACGAGATCAACCGCATGTTCGCCGAGGACAAGCCGGCCCTGGCGCGTTACAACCTCAAGGACTGCGAACTGGTCACGCGGATTTTCGCCAAGACCGAGCTGCTCAAGTTCCTGCTCGAACGCGCCAGCGTCACTGGCTTGCCAGCCGACCGCAACGGTGGCTCCGTGGCCGCATTCACCCACTTGTACATGCCGCTGATGCACCGCCAGGGCTTCGTCGCGCCGAACCTGGGCGACAAGCCGCCCCAGGCCAGCCCCGGCGGGTTTGTCATGGATTCACGCCCCGGCCTCTACGAATCGGTGTTGGTGCTGGACTACAAAAGCCTCTACCCGTCGATCATCCGCAGCTTCCTGATCGACCCCGTAGGCCTGGTCGAAGGCCTCAAGCACCCCGATGACAGTGCGTCGGTGGAAGGCTTTCGCGGCGCACGGTTTTCCCGCACCCGGCACTGCCTGCCCGCGATCGTCGCGCGCATCTCCGAAGGCCGCGAAGAGGCCAAGCGCGAACACAATGCACCGTTGTCCCAAGCGCTGAAAATCATCATGAACGCCTTCTACGGCGTGCTCGGCTCCAGCGGTTGCCGCTTCTTCGATACGCGCCTGGCGTCCTCGATCACCCTGCGCGGCCATCAGATCATGCGCCAGACCCGCGAACTGGTCGAAGCCCAGGGGTATGAAGTGATCTACGGCGACACCGATTCGACCTTCGTCTGGCTCGGTAGCGCGCATTCCCAGGAGGACGCCAGCCGCATCGGCCAGGCGCTGGTGCAGCACGTCAACGATTGGTGGCGCGCGCATTTGCACAACGCATTCGGCCTGCACAGCGCGCTGGAGTTGCAATACGAAACCCACTTCACGCGCTTCCTCATGCCGACCATTCGCGGCGCCGAGGAGGGCAGCAAGAAGCGGTACGCCGGGTTGGTGGTGCGCGGCGATGGCAGCGAAGAGATGGTCTACAAGGGCCTGGAAACCGTGCGCAGCGACTGGTCGCCCCTGGCCCGGCAATTCCAGCAGGAACTCTACCAGCGCATCTTCCACCGCCAGCCCCATCAGGATTACGTGCGCGACTACGTGCGGCGCACCTTGAGCGGCGAATTCGACGAGTTGCTGATCTACCGCAAGCGCCTGCGCCGCCGGTTGGACGACTACGAGCGCAACGTCCCGCCCCACGTGCGCGCCGCGCGCCTGGCCGACGACTACAACGACCGCATGAACCGCCCGCGTCAGTACCAGCGCGGCGGTTGGATCAGCTACGTGATCACCGTCAACGGCCCGGAGCCGCTGGAAGTGCGCCAGGCCCCGATTGACTACGACCACTACGTCACGCGGCAATTGCAGCCGGTGGCCGATGCGATTCTGCCGTTTGTGAATGACGACTTCGGCACCCTGGTCGGCGGGCAAATGGGCCTGTTCTGAAGTACTTGCCTCGCGTGGCTAAGCGTCTACGCTGTTGGCGTGCTCGGCAACTGCTACATGACATTCAGGAGGAACCCCCATGTACACGCTCTACGGCACCGACGACTCCGGCTCATGCATGATTGAAATTGCCCTGCCGCGTTGCGCGGTGCCGTGGCATCGGGTGGACGCCAGCTCCTGGCAGGACGGCGAAGGCAGTGCAGCGCTCGCACGGATCAACCCGCTCAAACAGATCCCCACGTTGGTCACGCCGGACGGCCAGGTGCTGACGGAAAGCGCGGCGATCCTGATCCACCTGGGCCTGGAATTCCCGGCCGCCAACCTACTTGCCGGCAACCGCGGCCAGATCCTCCGCGGCCTGGTGTATATCGCCGCCAATTGCTACTCGGCGATAGGCATCATCGACTACCCGCAACGCTGGCTGGGCAACGCCGATGAGGCGGCGCAAGCGCAATTGATCAGCGGCACGCGCCACTACCTGCACCAGGCCTGGAGGGTGTTCGCCGATCAGTTTGCCGACCAATTGTTCGCCCCCGACCAACAGCCGAATGCCCTGGGCATCATGGCGGCGGCGGTGTCGCGCTGGGATGCGGCGCGAGAGGCGTTGCAAGCCTCGCGGCCGGCGTTCGCCCAGACCCTGGCCCGGGTGGACGCCGACCCGCTCGTAGCGCCGGTGTTCGCTCGGCATTGGCCGCAGCAATGACAGTGCCGCGTCCTATCGCCTGGCACGTCACGCGCTGGTGCGACGACCCCTATAGCCAAGGTGCCTACAGCGCAATGTTGCCGGGAGGCGATGTCAGCCTGCGGCGCCTGCTCTCGACGCCGATTGATAATCGTCTGTTCCTCGCTGGGGAAGCCTTCAACCACGATCATTGCGCCATGACCCACAGCGCTTGGGACAGTGGCATCCGCGCGGCGGATGCGGTGGCCGGCACCCGCGCCCGCAAGGTCATCGTTATCGGTGCCGGGTTTGCCGGCCTGAGTGCCGCACGTGCGTTGCAGGCGCAGGGTTTGGAGGTGCGCGTACTCGAGGCGCGCAACCGCATCGGCGGGCGCGTGAACAGTGTGGCCCTGGGTGACCATACGGTGGATGCGGGGGCCGCCTGGTTGCAGCACTATGCCCTCAACCCGCTGGCCCGACGTGCCGAGCAGTTGGGCCTGGAGCGACGGCCTACCGATTTCTCGCAACCATTGGCTGCCGCGTGGGACGGCCCCGTACCGGACATCAATGGCGCGTATGAACGCTTGAAACAGGCCATTGATCGTCATCAACCCTTGGCGCAGGGCATCGATCAATACCTTGCGACCCTCAATGCCCCCGAACGCCGCGCTGCCCGCTATGCCATCGACGCTAACCTGATCCTCGAAGCCGGGTTGCCCCTGGACCAGTTGTCGACGCATACGCTCGACGAGGAGGGCGTTGGCCACGGCGACCAGTTTCTGCCTCAAGGCTATCGGCAATTACTGGAAGACGCCGCCAGCGGCCTGAATATCCACCTCAATCACCCCGTGCAGCACGTCGCCTGGGACGAGCACGGCGTGTGGGTCGATGCCCTCAATGCAGATGCCTGCATCTGTACGGTGCCGATACCGGTACTCAAACACCTGCACTTTACGCCAGGCTTGCCGACGGCTTACCGAGAGGCCCTGGCGTTTTTCACCATGGGCCGCCTGGAAAAGGTCGTGCTGCAATTCGACCAGCGCTGGTGGCCGGTTTCCCGCGATGGATATCTGCGTTGGTACGATCGCCCTGCCAATTGGGGGGAGTGGCTGGATTTGACCGATGCCGTGGGTGCGCCGCTGATTGCCGGGTTGATCGCCGGTGATGCGGTGGACCGGCACTATCGAGGCAAGCTTGACGAGCAGATCGCACTGCAAGCCTGCGAAAAACTTGCGGCCTGGGCCTGCGCAATCAAAGGAAACAATGACTGCTAGCACTCGTCACCCCTTGCGTAGCCGGCGTCCTGACCTACGCTTTCTCAAGGCGGTGTAGGAATCATCCTTGAATTTGGCTGTCGCAGACATGAAACTCAAGAACCCTGCATGGAATTCAAAGGAGGTACGCATGCTCATCCGGTCGCTGACCCTGGCTACCTTGATGGCTTTTACGGGGCCGTTGTTGGCTGCTGATGATATCAACCCGCTCAAGCAGGATTTGGGCAAGGCCCGGCCGCTGGTGGTGGTGGAGCTTGATTCCGGCAATGACACATTGGCCAAGCTCAAGAAACAGCTGGACGAGCCTGCCACCAAGCAGTCCTTTGAAGAGCGCGGCATGGTGTTGTACACCGTGAAGTTCGGCAGCATCGGTGCCGAAGGGGAGAAGTTCGCCAAGGACCCCAAGGACAACAAGAAGCTTGCCCCACCTGAAACCAACGCGCTGATCCGCGCCCTCAAATTAGGCGCCGGCAGCGGCACCAAAGTGATCCTGGTCGGCAAGGACGGCGAGAAGAAAGTCGAGAAGACCGTGCCGCCGGATACCCTCAACTTAAGCGAGTTTTTCAGCGCCATCGACCAGATGCCGATGGCCGAGAAAGAAGCGGCTGCCGTTGCGGAACCCGAACCTGTCGCCCCCGCGCCAGGCAAGAACACCAAGCCCGCCAAACCGGCGAAACCCGGCAGCAAACCGGCCCCTCAGCCATTGGATGACTGAGGCTTATCCTTCGGCGGGCGCGCGCCCATAGATATCGTCGAAGCGCACAATGTCGTCTTCGCCCAGGTACTCGCCGCTCTGCACCTCGATCATCACCAGCTCGATGCTGCCGGGGTTGGTCAGGCGGTGTTTGTGCCCGGCCGGAATGTAGGTGGACTCGTTGGCGTTGATCAACAATTCCCGCTCGCCATTGGTGATCTGCGCGGTACCGCTGACCACCACCCAGTGTTCGCTGCGGTGGTGATGCATCTGCAACGACAGTGACGCCAGCGGCTTGACCACAATGCGCTTGATCTTGAAGCGCGCACTTTCCTCCAGCACCGTGTAGGTGCCCCATGGCCGCGTCACCGTGCGGTGCAGGTTGTACGCCGGATGGTTCTGGCGCTTGAGCTCGGCCACGATGTGGCGCACATCCTGGCTGCGGTGGGCATCGGCGATCAGCAGGGCGTCGGCGGTGTCGACGATGATCAGGTCGCGCACGCCCACCACGCCCAATACCCGCCTGGGCGAGTCGATGTAGCAGTTGTGGACGTCATGCAGAATCGCTTCGCCATTGACCTGATTGCCCTGGGCATCGCTGGGGGTGAGCTGGCGCAGGGTTTCCCAGGAGCCGATATCGCTCCAGCCGATATCGCAGGGCACCACGGCCACCTGCGTGGACTTCTCCATCAGCGCCACGTCGATGGACAGGTCCGGCGCGCCGCCGAAGCCATCGGCATCCAGTTCGCGCTGGCGTGAGGTCGTATTCTGCAGGCTCTGGCTGTGCGCCAGCGCGGCCTTGGCGGCCGCCAGCACCAGCGGGGCGTGGGTGGTCAGCTCGTTCACCAGGGTACTGGCCTTGAAGCAGAATATGCCGGCGTTCCACAGGTGCTGGCCGCCGTCGAGGTAGCCTTGCGCGGTGGCCAGGTCGGGTTTTTCGACAAAGCGTTTGACCCGGTTTCCCGCACTCAACGCGGCGCCTTGTTCGATGTAGCCGAAGCCGGTTTCCGGGCGATCAGGCTCAATACCGAAGGTCACCAGGTAGCCGGCTGCGGCCAGCTCGCGGGCCTGGCTCACGGCCGCGGCGAACGCGCTTTCATTGAGGATCAAGTGGTCGGCGGGCATCACCAGCAACGGTGCGTCGTCGCCGAAGTGCTCCAGCACATGCAGCGCCGCCACCGCCATCGCCGCTGCCGTGTTGCGGCCGAAGGGCTCCAGCAACAAGTCCAGGGGCAGGCGGGCTGTGTTCACCAGGCGGTAGTCATCCAGCGTGCGAAACAGCAGGTCACGGTTGGTGACCGTCAGCACGTTTTCCACCCCGGGCAGGCGGCTGGCGCGCAGGAAGGTTTTCTGCAGCAGGCTCTGGCCATCGCGCATACGCATGAACGGCTTGGGCATGTTCTGCCGGGAGACTGGCCACAGTCGGGTACCCGAACCGCCGGAAATGATGCAGGGAATTAATCCGTCGTGGGTATTCATCAATAAACTTCTTGGGGAGGAAAGGGCAGCCCGCGCTTCGGAATCGAGCTTCGTCGCAATCGCGCTGCCCCGTATCATCGGCGACCCGCCGCGCAGCGGCAACTGCGACGCGTATCAACCCAGGCGCGCTGCCGCCCGCGCAGTGATTTCTGCGCGGACCTTGCGCGACTCTGCCGTGCGTTTGTTGGCCTCTTCCAGCACGGCCTTCGGCGCGGTATCCGGCCGGCCGGCATTGAACGGTGGCGCCGGGGCGTATTCGATCTGCAACTGCACCAATTGCGCTGTCGCTTCGTCGTACAGCTCAGCGGCCAGGGTCAGGGCGAAGTCGATCCCCGCAGTGATCCCGCCGCCGGTGAGCAGGTTGCCGTCACGCACCACGCGCGCCTGAACCGGAATGGCGCCGAGCGGGGCGAGCAGGTCGTGGTAGGCCCAATGGGTGGTGGCCTTGCGCCCGCGCAGCAAACCGGCCGCACCGAGCACCAGCGAACCGGTGCATACCGAGGTGACATAACGCGCGGTGAGCGCCTGGGCCCTGAGGAAGTCGAGGGTCTGCGGGTCTTCCATCAACGGGCCGACGCCGCTTCCGCCAGGGACGCAGAGCACATCCAGGTGTGGGCAATCGGCGTAGGTCATGGTCGGCGTGAACACCAGCCCGGTGCTGGAGGTGACCGGCGAAAGGTCTTTCCACACCAGGTGCAACTTCACATCCGGTAGTGAGCCCAAGACGTCATAGGGGCCGGTGAGGTCCAGTTGCTGGATGCCGGGGAACAACAGAAAGCCGATCTGCAAGGTCATGAATGAAGCTCCGATAAGGGGTGGACGGTTTCACTCTAGAGGCCTAGGCTTTGGCGAATACGCCATTGAACCCACGAATCACGCCAAACATGCCGCGCATCATTCATGTACTCGCTTTTGATAATGCCCAAGTGCTCGACGTGACCGGGCCCTTGCAGGTGTTCGCCTCGGCCAACGACCTTGCGCGCCAGCGCGGTGCGCCGTTGCCCTACGCGGTTTCGGTGATCGCCGCCCAGGCGGCGCCGGTGATGACCTCCGCCGGCCTGGCGCTGGTGGCCGAGCCGTTGCCCGCCGTCGACACGCCTTGCGACACCCTGCTCATCGCCGGCGGCTGGGGTGTCTACGGCGCCGCCGAAGACCTGGCGCTGGTGGACTGGGTGCGCGAAAAAGCCCGGCACACCCGGCGCATGGCCTCGGTGTGTACCGGGGCTTTTCTGCTGGCGGCCAGTGGCTTGCTCGACGGCTGTCGCGTGGCGACGCACTGGACACGCTGTGAAGAGCTGGCGCGCAAGTTCCCGGCGCTGACGGTGGAGGCCAACCCGATTTTCATCCAGCAGGGCACCGTGTGGACGTCGGCCGGTGTAACCGCCGGGATCGACCTGTGCCTGGCCTTGGTGGAACAAGACCTGGGCCGCGCCGTGGCCCTGGAAGTCGCGCGGCACCTGGTGGTTTTCCTCAAACGCCCCGGTGGCCAATCGCAGTTCAGCGTGACCTTGTCATTGCAAAAAGGCGACAGCCGCTTTGCCGAGTTGCACGCGTGGATCGCGGAGCACCTGACCCTCGACCTGACCCTCGCCACCCTGGCCGCCCAGGCCGGCATGAGCGAGCGCAGCTTCGTGCGTCACTACCGCGCCGAAACCGGCCAGACCCCCGCGCGCGCGGTCGAGCTGATCCGCGTCGAAACCGCCCGTCGGCAACTGGCGGACAGCAGCACATCGATCAAACGCATCGCCGTGCAGTGCGGGTTCGGTTGTGAAGAGACCTTGCGGCGCAGCTTCCTGCGGGTCTTGTCAGTCACGCCGCAGGCTTATCGCGAGCGCTTTTCGCCAGCGGCCTAGGCGAGCAATTCCAGGAGTGCCTCAAGGGTTGCTTGCGGCGCTTCCTGAGGGATATTGTGGCCGACGCCGGGCAACACCTGCCGCCGATAGAAGCCGCTGAAGTGCTGTGCGTCGTCATCCTCCAGCGGCGGCGGGCCCACGCCATCATCGGCGCCGCACAGCGAAATCGTCGGCACCGTGATCGGCGGTTGCAGCGCCAGCGCCTGTTCGATGGGCGCCAGTGCGGGATCGCCCGGTGCATACATGAAGCGGTGACGGTAGGAATGAATCACCACGTCGACAAAGTCCGGGTTATCGAACGATGGCGCGCTCTGGCCATAGAGGCTGGGGCCTGCCGCCCAGGAGGGCGACCACAGTGACCACAGCAATTGGCAAAACGCCCGGCGATTGGCGGTCAACCCATCCACGCCACGCTGGGTGTGGAAGTAGTACTGGTACCACAACCGATGCTCCGTCTCTGGCGGCCTGGGCTCGAGCGACTTGGCAATGTCCTGGATGTTGTAGCCGTCCCCGCTCACCAACCCGCGCACGCGCTCCGGCCACAGTGCCGCGACAATACAGGCGGCACGCCCACCCCAGTCGTAGCCCGCCAGGGTGGCCCGCGGGATACACAGCGCATCCATGAACTCCAGCAGGTCCTTGGCCAACGCTGCCTGTTGCCCAGAGCGCATCACCCGCGCGTTGATAAACCGCGTCGGGCCATAACCACGCAGGTACGGCACCCACACCCGACAGCCGAGCTCGGCCAGGGCCGGGGCGATATCGTCATAGCTGCGAGGGTCGTAGGGGAAGCCATGCAGCAGGATCACCGGTTCACCGTCGACGGGGCCGTGGGCTTCATACGCCACATCGAGCATCGAGGTGCGTACATAAAACAGCGCAGGGGCGATGGGCATGATGGGCTCCTATCGGTTGGGCGATGACTGCCGATGACACTACCGCCGATCCGTTAACGCCACAAGGCTGAGAGGGTCGAGGGCCAAGAGTGTCCGGCGTTCAAGTTGCCCGACCCACCGTCATCGCGGCCTCGCTGACCCTCGACGGGTGGCGTTCAAGGCTGCCACACCGTCTTCGCGCCGCTCAACTTGCGGTCCAGAAACGTTGCCGCGCTGATCAGTGCCAAAAGGCTCAACGCCTGCGGCGTATTGCCCAGGTGGCGCGCCTGGTTGTCGAACTCTTCGGCGTACAACCCCAGCGGGTTGGCGTAGCGCAGCAACTGCTCAAACTCCAGATGCGCCTTTTCGACCTGCCCGGCGCGGGCCAGGCATTCGACGTACCAGAACGAGCAGGCGGCAAACGCGCCTTCGGTGCCTGGCAGGCCGTCGATCCGGCTGTCGTCGTTGCGATAGCGATAGACCATGCCGTCGCGCACCAGGCTTTTCTGGATCGCTGCCAGCGTCGAGAGCCAGCGCGGGTCGGTGGCGGCGACGAAGCGCATCAGCGGCATGAGCAGCATCGAGCCGTCCAGCGCGGTGCTGCCGGTATGCTGCACAAAGTGCCCGCGTTCTTCGTTCCAGAAATTGCCCCAGATATCCGCGTAGATCGCCTGGCGCGTCTGGTCCCAGCGCGCGAACGGCGCCGGCAGCGAGCGTTTGGACGCCAGGCGGATCGCACGGTCCAGCGCCACCCAGCACATCAGCCGCGAGTGCAGGAAGTGATGCTGCTCGCCGCGCATTTCCCAGATACCCACGTCTTTGCGGTTCCAGATATCACAGACCTGATCCGCGAGTTCGACCGTGTGTTTCCAGCCGTCGTGGGAAATGGCTTCGCCGTATTTGTTGACCAGATAAATCGCGTCCATCAACTCGCCGTAGATGTCCAGTTGGACCTGGTCGAACACCTCATTGCCGATACGCACCGGCGTCGCGCCGCCATGCCCGCGCAAGTGCGTCAGCTGAGTTTCGGGCAGTTGCTGGCGGCCGTCGATGCCATACAGGATGTTGATCTTGACGGGCTGGTCGCTGCAGTCGCTGACCCGCCCTCTGAGCCAACGCATGTAGTGGTTGGCTTCGTCGACAAAACCCAGGCGCATGAACGCGTAGACCGTGAACGAGGCGTCACGGATCCAGGTGTAACGGTAGTCCCAGTTGCGCTCGCCGCCGGGCGATTCGGGCAGGCCGAAGGTGGCGGCGGCGATGATCGCGCCATGTTTGCGCGAGGTCAAAAGCTTCAGGGCCAGGGCCGAGCGGTTGACCATTTCGCGCCAGCGCCCGCGGTAGTTCGATTGCGCAATCCAGCCGCGCCAGAACGCCAGGGTGTGCGTCAACGCCAGGTCGGTGCAGCTGCTGTCGACGCGCGGGTCGTCCTGCCCGCCGAGGACGAATTCGGCGCCTTCCTCCTGGGCCAGGACGAAGCTGGCCACTGCGGCGTTGTCTTCGACCTGCAGTGCGTGGCTGCTCGACAAGCGCAGAGCGGGCTGGCCGTGGGCGGCGAAACACACCGTGCCGTTGTCGAGGCTGGCGTGGGTGGGCGCGCGCGCATAGTCATGACGCACGGCGCAGCGCAGGTGGATCGTCACCTGGCCGCTGACCGCACGCACGCGGCGAATCAACAGGGGCAGGTCGTCCTCCTCACCGATGGTCAACAGGTCAGTGATTTCCACCACGGCGTCATCGCTGAGCCAGCGGGTCTGCAGCACGTTGGTGTCGGGCAGGTAGATCTGTTCGCGGCGGGCGTTGGGCAGGTCTGGCGTGAGCTGGAAAATGCCGGCGTCGGGCGTGTCGAGCAGCGCGCAGAAGATCGACGGGCTGTCGAATTCCGGCCAGCAGAAAAAGTCGATGCTGCCCTTGTCGTTCACCAGGGCGGCGCTGTGCATGTCGCCGATGATGCCGTGGGCGTCGATGGCGCTCTGTGGCTCGTGCTTGAAATCAACCATTGCCGCCGCCGGTCAACAGGGCTACTTGTTGCTGCCGCGAGAGATGCATCCGTTACCCACCGTTGAGTTGCGTTCAGTTAGCTGACTGGCGGGGCAGGGCACAAGTTCACCGAAAAACACCACAACTTGGCTGGCGCTCGCGGTAAATGACACACCGCTCGCCAGCAGAACCCATTCACTTCTCCCATTGCTCAAGCAGAATCGAAACAAATTTCTCCGCCGCTGGGGATAACGAGGCTCCACGACGGTAAACCAGTCCCAATGAACGGTTCACAATGGGCTCTATCAACGGGATGCTGACCAACGTCGGATGATCCACGGCAGGCATCGCCAGGCTCGGCACGGCCGAGACTCCGAGGCCGGCTTCCACCAGGCCCAGCGACGTCGAAAGGTGTTGCACCTCATAGAACCACTGCGGGCGCCAGCTCAAGCCCGATAACGCATGATCGAGCAACATCCGGTTGCCGCTCAGGCGTCCGACCCCGATCAAGCGGTAATTGCTGAGTTCAGACCAGGTCACCGCGCTACGTTCCGCCAGTTCATGATCGCGTCGACACGCCAATACAAAAGGCTCGTCGACCAATGGCACAAATTCTATGTCGGGGTGCTGGCCGCTCATCATGTTGATGCCGAAGTCGGCTTCTCCGCGCAGCACGGCCTCCAGGCCTTCGTTGGCGCTGAGATCGAGCAGGCGGATACGGATTTGCGGATAGCGCTCGTTGTAGAGGCGGATGACCGAAGGCAGGAAGTAAAAGGCTGCGGTCGGGATGCAGGCAAGGGTGACCCGTCCGCTCTGTCGCTCTGCCAGCTCTCGGATATTGAGTATCGAGTCGTCGAAGTCGTCCAGCAGGCGGCGTGCCTTGGGTAGAAAGTCCCGACCAACGCTCGTGAGACTCACCCTTCTGGTGGTGCGATCGAGAAGGGCGGTCCCCAAGCCTTCCTCCAGTTTTTTCATCCTCCGGCTCAGCGCCGGCTGGGACAGGTGCAATGCATCGGCAGCCTCGTGGAAGCTCCCGAGTTCGGCGATTTTCACGAACGATCGTATGTCATTTAGCTCATATTGCATTTTTTATAACTCGATGGAAGAGGGCGGCGGCGTTCAATCATCCTAGGTTTGTCATTCGTTAAACGCAATAATCAGGCTGATATTTGCATTGGAAACATTTTTTAAAGCCTGCGACTCTTGCCTCAAGAGCATTAATCAACCCGATTGATCAATAAGAGTCAGTGGTCATGCAACGAATTCCTTGTGTGCTTATGCGCGGCGGTACGTCCAAGGGGCCAGTATTTCTCGCCTGGGACCTGCCTGATGCGATCGAACAGCGTGATGAGCTGCTGCTCAACCTGATGGGCTCCGGCCATGAGCTGGAAATTGACGGTATTGGCGGTGGGAGCCCGCAAACCAGCAAGGTCGCCATCGTCAGCCCGTCGCTGCACCCGGACGCGGATGTCGACTATTTGTTCGTGCAGGTCATGGTTTCCCAGCGTCGAGTCGATACCGCACCCAATTGCGGCAATATGCTTTGCGCCGTTGGCCCGTTTGCGGTCGAGCAGGGGCTGGTCAAGGCGTCTAAAGGCATGACGCGTGTGCGTATTCGCAACCTCAACACGGGGACGTTTGTGAACGCAGACGTACACACTCCCGAGGGGACCGTCAGCTACGAAGGCGACACCGCCATTGATGGCGTGCCGGGGACTGCCGCTCCCGTGCAACTGACCTTCCTGGATGCCGCGGGCAGCAAAACCGGTAAGCTGTTCCCGACGGGGCAGACTCAGGACCTGATCGACGGTGTCCCGATGACCTGCATCGACATGGCGATGCCGATGATGATCATCGAGGCTGGCCAATTGGGTAAACGTGGGGACGAAAGCCCTGCTGAACTGGATGCCGACAAAGCCTTCCTGGGGCGCCTGGAGTCTCTGCGGCTGCAAGCCGGCCTGGCCATGGGGTTGGGCGACGTCAGTGATAAAGTGATCCCCAAGCCCGTACTGGTGTCGCCGGCCAAGGCGGGCGGCACCTTTCAGGTGCGCTATTTCATGCCGCACAACTGCCACCGGGCACTGGCGATTACCGGCTCTATCGGCTTGGCCACCGCGTGCGTCAGTGAAGGCAGCGTGATTGCTCAATTGCTTGGCGGGGTGAGCGAACCGCGCTTGAAACACGTTCGAATTGAACATCCAAGTGGCGCAATAGACGTTGTACTGTCCTACACCGGTGCTCAGGGTGAGACAATTCGCGCTTCGGTAGTGCGAACATCGCGCAGGCTGTTCTCCGGTTATGTCTACGCCGCGGCTTCCCAACGACTTGCCGGATAACGTCCTTTAGTCATTGTCGTTTCTGCATCAGCACAATTCTAAAAATGGGTGATGCCATGAAGTTTGTAAAATCGCTCTACGTCCAGATTCTCTTCGCCGTGCTGTTGGGCGTGCTGGTCGGGCATTTCTGGTCACAACAGGCCATAGCCTTGAAGCCGCTGGGTGATGCCTTCATCAAGCTGATCAAGATGATGATCGCTCCCGTGGTGTTCTGCACCATCGTCACCGGTATCGCCGGCATGAGCGACAAGCGCTCCCTCGGGCGTTTGTTGAGCAAGACCCTGTTGCTGTTCCTGGGCCTGACCGTGATCAGCCTGATCATCGGCCTGGTGGCGGTCTATCTGTTCAAGCCCGGTGTGGGCATGAACATCGACCCTACCCAATTGAGCACCAAGGGGCTGTCGCACTACACCGATTCTGCGGCGAAGCTGGGCGTGGTCGAGTTTTTCATGCACATCATCCCCGACACGTTCATCGGTGCTTTCAATAAAGGTGAGGTGCTGCCGGTTCTATTCATTGCGGTGCTGTGCGGGTTTGCGCTTTCGGCCATTGGCGAGCGCGGCAAGCCGCTACTGGATGTACTGGAGTCCGCTTCGCACATGGTCTTCAAGATCTTCTCCTACCTGATGCGCTTCGCGCCGATCGGTGCCTTTGGGGCCTTGGCGTTCACGGTCGGGCAGTACGGCATTACCTCGTTGGGCTCGTTGGCCAAGCTGATCATGACGCTGTACATCGCCTGCGCATTCTTCGTGTTTGTGGTGCTGGGGAGTATTTGCCGCGCGCATGGCTTCAGTCTGTGGAAGTTGCTGCGCTACTTGCGCGAAGAATTCCTGGTGGTCCTCGGCACGTCGTCCACCGAGCCGGTAATGCCGCGGATGTTGGAAAAACTCCAGGCCCTGGGTTGCAACAAAGGCGTGGTCGGGCTGGTGCTGCCCACGGGTTACTCGTTCAACCTCGACGGTACGGCGATCTACCTCTCGCTGGCGGCGGTGTTCATTGCCCAGGCCTGCAACATCGACCTGAGCCTGACCCAGACCGTGACCATGCTGGCAATCATGCTGCTGTCCTCGAAAGGCGCCGCCGGTGTCACCGGCTCCGGTTTTGTCGCACTGGCGTCAACGTTGACGGTCATTCACGACATTCCCTTGGCCGGCCTTGCCCTGCTGATCGGTATCGACCGCTTCATGTCGGAAGCCCGGGCCTTGACCAGCCTGGCCAGTAATGCGGTGGCGACCGTGGTGATGTCCCTCTCGGAAAATGCCTGCGATCGCGAAGTACTGATGCGGACGCTGGACGGCAAACCTTCCCCCATTGCCATCTCGGCCCAGGCCCAGAACCCGGACTGGGATGGTGTGACGGTCACGGACCGCGTCTGACCGGTCGCGGCTGCGCCCAGACACCTTAAACACCTCAAATAAACACTCCCCGCCAGGCACAACTGGCGGGCGCGGACTCGTGCGCCTGTGCATCGGCCCCGTTACTTATAAGAACAAGAGAACTGACTTATGCTCGCATTGCTTGGCTTGGCCATGGTGGTGGTTTTCACCTTCCTGATAATGACTAAACGGCTGTCGCCGATTGTCGCCCTGACGCTGGTTCCGATTGTGTTTGCCGTGATTGGCGGCTTCGGCGGCACTACCGGCAAGATGATGCTCGACGGCTTGAAAATGGTCGCACCGTCGGCCGCGCTCCTGCTGTTTGCGATCCTGTTTTTCGGCTTGATGATCGACGCCGGCCTGTTTGACCCGCTGATTCGCAAGATCCTCAAGCGCGTCAACGGCGACCCGATGAAAATCGCTGTCGGCACCGCGTTGCTTTCGCTGGTGGTGGCATTGGACGGTGACGGCACCACCACCTACATGATCACCTGCGCAGCCATGCTTCCGCTGTATAAGCGCATCGGCATGAACCCGATGATTCTGGCGACCATTTCCATGCTTTCGCTGAGCATCATGAGCGGCATGACCCCCTGGGGAGGGCCCGCGACCCGCGCGATTGCGGCACTGGGCCTGGATGCCGGGGCCTACTTCGTACCCTTGCTGCCGACCATGATCGGCGGCGCGATGTGGGTGGTGTTCACCGCGTTCCTGCTGGGCCGCGCCGAGCGCAAGCGCATCGGTAACATTCAATTGGAGAGCGGCGGCGGTAACTGCTACATCAACGCAATACTTGAGGGCACGCCGCACAAACGCCCGAAACTGGCCTACGTCAACCTGCTGCTGGTCATCGCGGTGATGGTCGCGCTGGTGATGGGGATCATGCATTCCGCGATCCTGTTCCTGATCGGGTTCGTCCTGGCGCTGATGATCAACTATCCGCAACTGGACATTCAGAAGGAACGCATCCTTGCCCATTCGGGCAACGCCATGACGGTCGTATTGTTGGTGTTTGCCGCGGGCATCTTTGCCGGGATTTTCTCTGGCACGAAGATGGTCGATTCTCTCGCGCAGACACTGGTTGACTGGATTCCGCCGTCCTGGGGGCACCTGTTCCCGCTGGTCGTGGCCGTTACCAGCATGCCGCTGACGTTCGTCCTGTCCAACGATGCCTACTACTTCGGCGTGGTGCCTATCCTGGCCAACGCCGCCGCGGCCTACGGCATTGATCCGCTGGAGATCGCCCGCGCATCGATTCTGGGGCAACCGGTGCATCTGATGAGCCCGTTGGTCGCCTCGACCCTGTTGTTGGTCGGGATGGTCGATCGCGACATCGGCGATTTCCAGAAAGCCACCGTCAAGTGGGCCGTGCTCACCTCATTGGTCATCACGGTGCTGGCTTTGTTGACCGGGGCGATCAGTCTCTTCACCTGATTCAACCCAACCTCCTGTTTTTCACCGACGCGCCTCACCCGCGAGGCGCGCGATTTCCTGCACGCCAAATAACAACAATGAGTAGTTTGCTATGAACACTGTACATACCCAACGGGTGCTGTTTTCACTGCTTGGTTTGTTGCCGCTGGCCAGTGCCAGCGCCGAAGGATTTATCGATGACAGCAAGCTCAAGCTGCAATTGCGCAACGTCTATTTCAATGAAAACTTTCGCGACGAGCATGGCTTGAGTGCCCGATCGGCCAGGACCGCCAAGAGCGAGCGCACCGAATGGGCCCAGGGATTCCTGCTGGATTACCAGTCGGGATTCACCCCAGGCACCGTTGGGTTTGGGGTGGATGCCCTGGGCCTGCTCGGGGTCAAGCTCGACTCTGGACGTGGCCGCAGCGGTACAGGCTTGTTGCCGGTTCACGCTGACGGGCGTGCGGCCGACGAGTTCGCCAGCCTGGGCATGACCGCCAAGGCCCGACTGGCCAAGACCACGCTCAAATACGGAACCTTGCTGCCCAAGACGCCGGTACTGATCTACAACGATGCGCGTCTGATGCCGCAAACCTACCAAGGCGCACAGATCAACAGCCTCGACATCGAGAACCTCAGCCTCACCGGGGGCCACCTCGATCGATTCAAGCTGCGTGACTCCACCGACAGCATGCCGATTGTGCCCGACGGCTATAGCGGCGCTGAATCCGGGGACTTCAGTTATGCCGGCGGAGAATACAAGCTGGGGAAAAACATTCGCCTGAGTTACTTCTACGGCGAACTGGAGAACTTCTACCGGCAGCATTTTGCCGGCATCCAGCACGATCTACCCTTGGGCGGCGGCGTGCTGACCAGTGATTTGCGCTACTTCAACAGTGTCGATAGCGGCTCTGCCTACGGCGGCAAGATCGATAACAACATGCTCAGTGGGCAACTGTCCTACGCCATTTCCGGGCATACCTTCGGTGGCGGGTATCAGACCCTCAGCGGGGATGCCGGGTTGCCATACATCAGTGGCGCGACCGTCTATTCGTTCAGCAACGCCGGTATCGGTAAGTTTATCGAAGAGGACGAGAAGACCTGGATGCTCAACTACGGCTTCAACTTCGCCGCCCTGGGTGTCCCCGGCCTGACCTTTTTCACGCGTTACCTGAGCGGTAACGACGGTAAGTCCAACACCACGGTCAAGGAATGGGAACGCGATGCCGAACTAGCCTACGTGGTGCAGCAAGGCACCTTCAAAGGCCTGGGAGTGAAGCTGCGCAACTACGTCTACCGCTCGGATTTCTCCCGTGGTCGTGACAGTAATCGGATCTACTTCACCTACGACATCGCGCTCTGGTGATCCACTGCTCGCGGCCACGCGACATTCGCGGGCCGCTTTTGCATCGGCGGCTTCATAGGATCGGGGTGAAGGAATCAAATAATGTCGTTCAAAACCAAAATACTGTTGCTGACCTTATTGCCGGTGCTGTTGTTTGCGCTGGTTTTAGGGTTGAGCGCGCGCAGCACGTTGCAGGCCCAGGCCGAGCAGGAAGTCGCACAGACCCGTGAGCGGCTGCTCGAGGAAAGCCGCACCCGACTCAAGGATTACGCGAGCATCGCTCAGACGTCCATCACCGAACTGTATGAGCGGGCGGCTGCCGGGGACCTTTCCGGCCGAGCCTTGGCAATCAGCCGACTGTCCAACGTGAAGTATGGCGATGACGGGTATTTCATCGGCTATGACAGTCAGGTCGTGCGCCTGTTTCGCGGTGACAGCAGCGAAGGCGTCGGCACCAACATGAGTGATCGCAAAGACATCAACGGGAAGTACCTGAACCGCGAGATGGTCGAAGCGGCCAAAAACCAAACGCACTTCGTCACCTATTCGGGTGGGGTCGTCAACACCGATAAGGTGGTGCCCAAGCTCGCTTACAGTTTCTATTTGCCCAAGTGGGACATGGTTGTCGTCACCGCGGTCAATCTGGACAGCATTGAAACCCAGGTCGCCAACGTGCGGGCCGATGTCGAGCTGCGCATACACCACTTGATGCTCAGCATTGCGCTTATCGCTGGCGCGCTGATCGGCATCATCGGGGCACTCGCGCTTCTGCTGGTCAAGCGCAGCTTACGGCCCTTGACCTTGATCCGCGCTCACCTCGATGAAATCGCCGCGGGCGAGGGGGATCTGACGCGGCGGCTGCCGCTTGTGAGTCGCGACGAACTGGGACAACTGGCCGGTTCGTTCAATGCCTTTATCGAAAAGATTCACAGCCTGGTCAGCCAGATCGTCGCGATGAGCGAACAGTTGACCGGGTCTGTCAGTCATGTGGCCGAGCAGAGCCGGCAGATTGACCGGGCCATGGATCGGCAGCGCCTGGAAACCGACCAAGTGGCCGCGGCGATAAACCAGATGTCATCGGCGGCGCAGGAAGTCTCGGCCAGCGCGCACAATGCGGCAAACGCAGCGGTCGAGACCGACAGGCAGTCCCGTCACGCCAGGCAGATCGTCAACGGCAGTATTGCGCGCATTCAGGCACTGACGGTCGAGCTGGATGAGAGTGGCCTGTCGATGCAGAATCTGCAAAACGACGTGACGTCTATCGTCACCGTGCTGGACGTCATTCGCTCGATTGCCGAACAGACCAACCTTTTAGCCCTCAATGCAGCCATCGAAGCCGCGCGTGCCGGTGCGGCCGGGCGCGGGTTTGCCGTGGTTGCCGATGAAGTGAGGGCGTTAGCCAGTCGCACTCAGCGCAGTACCCAGGAAATCCAAGCGATGGTCGAGCGTCTGGAGAGCGCTACCGGCGGGGTGGTCACGGCCATGCACCAATCCACCGAAGCCGCCCAGGGCGCTAACGCCGAAGCCGACCAGGCGGGTGAGTTTCTGGGCAACACGGTCGAGCTGATCGCCACGATCAATGCAATGAACGCGCAAATCGCAAGTGCCGCGGAGGAGCAAACCGCGGTGGCTGAAGAGATCAACCGCGGAGTGCATCAGATCGCACGCGCCATCGACGCGGTTGCCAACCAGACGCAGCAGGGCGTCCAGACCGTCGATGAGTTGTATGCGATCGGCAGCCGCCTGCAAGGCTTGCTGGGGCAATTCAAAATCTGAGGCTGCCCGGCAGGGGGCGATAGGGTGGCCTGCATCGACATCATGCAGGTTGAGGGGCAGCGCGAGACTCACCCGCTCTTTCCACATCACAAGTAGTCGCAATCGGCACACAGAACGCCGGCGGTGGCGCGGCATCGTCTGCGGTCGTTGCATCCCACCCGAACCTGGACCTGCCGGCGCAAGCCACTGACCACGGCAGCACCGTGGTCGTGAACGCTCCGTCGATTCCCGGTGTGACCCCAGTGGCCCCGGCCGCAACCACCGGCGACAAACCGTCCCCGGTGGCCAGCCAGAGCATTGCTCGTGTGCAGGGCCTGCCGGGCACGCAGCCCGTGTCGCAGCCGCAGAAATACCTGATCGAAACCAACCCGGTGCTCACCGACCTCAAGCAGTTCATGAGCTCGGACTATCTACTCTCCGGCCTCGGCTACAACCCTGACGACAGCGCCAAGCGCCTCGGCGACGGCCTCTATGAGCAACGTCTGGTCGAACAAGCCGTGGTGGCCCGCACCGGCCAACGCTTCATCGACGGCCAGAACACCGACTCGGGCATGCTCAAGTACCTGATGGACAACGCCATCAGGAGCAAACAGCAACTCGGCCTGAGCGTGGGTGTGAGCCTCACCTCAGCCCAAGTCGCGGCGCTGACCCACGACATCGTCTGGCTTGAAGAAGAGCAAGTAAACGGCGAAAACGTCCTGGTACCCGTGGTGTACCTGGCCCAGGCGAATAACCGCCTGGCCCCGGACGGCGCGTTGATCGCCGGTAACGACGTCAACCTGATCGCCGGCCAGAACCTGGACAACGTCGGCACCTTGCGGGCTAGCAATAACCTGTCGGCCCAGGCCGGCAACGACCTGACCAACAGCGGCCTGATCCAGGCCGGTAACCGCCTCAATCTGCTGGCCGGTAACACCATCGTCAACACCGCCGGCGGCATCATCGCCGGTCGCGACGTGAACCTGACCGTCACCCAAGGCGACATCCTCAACGAGCGCAGCGTCACCAGCCACGACAGCAGCAGCGGCTACCGCACCGAGCACACCGACTCCGTGGACAGTGCAGCGCGCATCGAAGCTGCGAACAACCTGAGCCTGCAAGCCGGCCGCGACGTAAACAGCGTGGGCGGCGTGATGAGCAGCGGCGCCGACACCACGCTCAAGGCCGGGCGCGACGTCAACCTGATCTCTGCCGAAGGGACCAACAGCAATACGGTGAGCGGGCTGTTCAAGAACAGCAGCGTGACCCAGTACGGCAGCCGCGTGGATGCCGGCGGTGATTTAAAGGTACAGGCGGGCCGGGACATCAGCGCGGTGGCGAGTGAGATCGATGCCAAGCGTGATGTGACGATGTCGGCGGTGGGCGATTTGTCACTGTCGTCGGCAGCAGACGAGTCCCATGCCTCGTTTACGTCGAAGAAGGTCAAGAGCAAAGAGGACCATGTGAGCCAGGTCTCCACCACGGTTAAAGCCGGTGGTGACGTGGCGCTGAGCGCCGGACAGGACCTGGCGTTGACGGCGAGCCGGGTGACGGCGGGGGATGAGGCGTATTTGTATGCCGGTAAAGACCTGAACCTGGCGGCGGCTGAAGACAGCGATTACTCGTATTACTCGAAAACGAAGAAGGGGTCGTGGGGTAAGAAAAGCTCGAAGATGAGCGAGAGCGAAAATGATGTGGCTGTTGGCTCTTCAATTCAGGCGCAGGGTAAAACAACGGTTGTCGCCGCCAACGACATCAACCTCACTGGATCAACCATCAACAGCGACAAAGGCGCATTGGCGGTTTTGGCGGGTCACGACGTCAATCTGACTGGCGCAGAGAACCGTGAATCCAGTGCTTCCGCCAAATCAAAATCCGGCGGGTTTGGACTTTCCAGTACCAGCAAGATGAGCAGTGATTCACAAAGCAGCACGTCGTTGACCGGTTCGACACTGAGTGGGGATACGACGTTGGTACAGGCCGGTCATGATATTGCGGTTTCCGCCAGCAACGTAGTCTCGACTGAAGAAACGAACATTCAGGCTCGCAACAGCGTTCGCATAGAGAGTGATGCGGAGTCGTTCAGTGCACAACACAGCCAGTCGACTAAAAAGTCTGGCTTGTTAAGCACAGGGGGGATCGGCGTCACCTTGGGCTCCTCCCAGAATACCTACAAGCAGGGCACGGAGAGCGCCAGCCAGAAAGGCAGCACCGTCGGCAGCGTCATGGGCGATGTGAATATCACCGCCGGTAAAGACCTGACCGTCAAGGCGTCGGACGTGGTTGCAGGGAAGGACATCAAGCTGGTTGGACAAAACGTCAATATTCTCGACGCGGCCAACGACAGTACGACGCGTACCTCTCAGGAGAGCAAGAAGAGCGGTCTGACGTTGGCGTTGTCCGGTGTGGTGGGGGAAGCGGTCAACACGGCAGTGCAAACCGCTCAAGATGCCATTCATGAAAACGACACGCGTTTGTCGGCATTACAGGGGGTCAAAGCCGGGCTTTCCGGCTATCAGGCTTATCAGGGCGCCCAGGCACTTGAGTCCGGTGCGCAGGCAGGCGAGTTCGTCGGTATCTCGATTTCGCTGGGAGGACAGAAGTCCAGCTCCAAGCAAATACAGGAACAAAGCGTCAGCCAAGGCAGCAATCTGACGGCAGGCGGTAACCTTAGCCTGGTTGCTACCGGGAATGGACAGCCGGGTGCTACGGGTGGCGACATCACGGTACAGGGCAGCAAACTTCAGGCCGGCACCGACTTGCTGTTGTCTGCCGCACAGGACATCAATCTGCGCTCCGGCACCAATACGCAAAGCCTCGACGGCTCTAACAAGAGTGCAGGCGGTGCAATCGGCGTAAGCCTGGGAGTCAGTGACAGCGGTGCGGGTCTTAGTATCTTCGCCAACGGCAACGCCGGGGCGGGCAAGGAAAAGGGTAATGGCACCACATGGACTGAAACCACCGTCAATGCCGGTAACAAGCTCACGCTCGACAGTGGTCGGGATGCAACCTTGGTGGGAGCGCAGGCGAATGCCCAGCAGATCGTCGCGGACATAGGGCGCAACCTGACGCTGAGCAGTCAGCAAGACACTGATCGTTACGACTCCAAGCAAACCAACGTCAGCGGAGGCGCCAGCTTCACATTTGGCTCTATGAGCGGGAGTGCGTCGCTTAGCGTCAGCCAAGACAAGCTCAAGTCTAACTTTGACAGCGTGAAAGAGCAGACCGGGTTGTTCGCTGGGAAGGACGGCTACCAAATAAGCGTTGGCGAACATACCCAACTGGATGCCAGCGTAATCGGCAGCACCGCGAGCGCCGACAAAAACAAACTCACGACCGGGAGCCTGGGCTGGACCGGACTGGACAACAAAGCCGATTTCAGCAGCCAGCACCAGAGCGTGAGTGGAGGGACGGGCGGGGATGCCAGTACTCAGTTCCTCGGCAATATGGGCAGTATGTTGCTGGTGGGTGCGAACCACGACGGGCATGAAAGCAGTACGACTTACGCAGCCATATCTGATGGCCAGCTGACTATTCGCGACAAGGATAAGCAGCAACAAGACGTCAACACGCTGAGTCATGACGTTGAGCATGCCAATAACGCACTGAGCCCTATCTTCGACAAGGAGAAGGAGCAGCAACGGCTTCGCCAGGCGCAGTTGATTGGTGATATCGCTAACCAGTCCATGGACATTATTCGTACCCAGGGAACGATTGAAGCTGCGAAGGCCGCGCAAGCACACCTGACAGATGAACAGAAGAACATGCCGGGGGCTAATCCAGACGCCTCTTACAAAGATCGCAAGGCCTATGTGGACATGTTGCAGGGCACCGATGCCTATAAAAGCACCATGGCTGCCTACGGTACGGGAAGTGACCTTCAGCGTGCTGCGCAAGCCGTAACGGCAGCGGTTCAAGGGCTGGCTGGAGGCAACCTTGCCCAGGCGGTCGTGGGGGCTTCGGCGCCGTATCTGGCGGGTATCATCAAGGACAACACAGGCGATAACCTTGAAGCCAGAATAATGGCTCATGCTGTATTGGGCGCGGTGCTTGCAAAATCCCAGCAAAACTCTGCGCTTGCTGGAGCCACGGGGGCGAGTATCGGTGAACTGGTCGCTTACGAGCTGTACCCGAACAAGCCCATCGATCAACTGAGCGAAGCTGAAAAACAAAAGGTCTCCGCACTATCGACACTTGCTGGAGGCCTCGCTGCAGGCATTGTGGCAGGGAACTCGTCAGATGCAGTGGCGGGAGGCATCGCAGCGAAAAATGCGGTCGAAAATAACCAGCTCAGGGGCAGTGAGGGCATAACACTTGCGCAAGAGCAGGCCGAGTATAAGAAAAGGAACTGCGGGGGAACGTCCTCATCCCGTTGTGACGAACTATCGAAAAATATAAAGGAACTGTTGGCAAGAGACAGCTCCGTACTCAAAGATATGCCAGCCGTAGAAGGGGACATAGGAACCGATCCGGGCTCCAGACCTCAGCCAGGGCAACTGGTCAGCTGTGCGCTCTCGGGTAACGGTGTATGTGTCGTATCTGACAGAACGGTCAAAACCGATTTGGGAGATGAGTGGGCCCTGGAACCAGCCAGCGACGCACAGTCGATTACTCATAAAGCAGAGGTTGCAACAACGGTAGCTGCACAGAAAGCGTATCTGGACGAGTTTTCGAAGGAAACGTTTGCTGCCGGATGCGGTGGTATGGGGCTCGCGGGGATTGCGTGCCAGACCTACATGGCTTCAGGTGGGAAAAATCCCATCACCGGTGAAGTAGCGACGACAACCGAAAGGTTCGGGTTCGGGCTCCAAGCTGTCCTGAACAGTGCGGGATTGTTTGGGGCAGTTTATGATGGTGCAGCTGCTAGTATTGATTTAGCGCCAGTTAAGGGTGCAAAAGGGACATCTACGGCACCAGCTTGGGATAATGCTGTGTCCAAAGCCGATGGAGATTTTGGCTATCTGCCACCCCTCCGGCAAAATTACGTTCGAGAAGTTTACGATCTACAAACGTCCGTAGATAATTTGCGCGCTGGAGGCGCTAGCGCTGAAGACATAGCAAAATATGCATACAGTGCTAGGAATGATCTGAAGTTGAAATATAGAGAGTATACGCCGCCAGATATGCTAGAGACTATTGATGCGAGAAACATGGAGCGATACGGAAATAAGATTGGTCCTGCGTTTGACGATCTCGTTAAGAAAGGGAAGACTTTTGAGCAAATTATAGAAAGCTCTACGCGAGCTGGTGGTGGGGATATTTTCTAAATGCCAATGCTTATTGATGAAAAAACATTCTCTATTGGGAGTATGCGTTCTGGAAGATTGTATGCGGACTTAACGTCGGAGGTGGGCTGGGAAGGGTTTCCTAGTTATGCTGAAGCATTTGTAAATATGTTTTTTGGAGAGATTGTTAGTAGAAGCGACTCCGTTGATACTAGGGTTTGGGGCGTGTCTTTAAATAACGAGAGCCTAAGGCTTGTGTATGAAGATTTTCCTGTAATGATTACCTTGGAGTCGCAAAGTGATGGTGGTGATAAGTTTATTGAGGAGCTGAAGGCTCGTCTAAAAGCAAATAGTTGATTCTTTGGTGCAAAAGGAGTAGGAGCCTCAGGCCAAAAGCTGCCATCTGCTTTACCAGATAACTTGACTGGTTATGCGAACCCGAAAGATATCCGGTTCACGCAAGATAGTGTTTCGAATACCTTCAAAGATGGCCAAACTCTCCAGTCAACAATTGACGGGCTGAAGTCAGGGGAAATTTCTCCAGATGACCTGCCTCCTATCCGGGTATTTGAGAAGGATGGAGCGGTTTACAGCTCGGATAATAGACGATTGCTTGCTGCGTCTGAGGCGGGCATTCCAATCAAAGTTGTTCCGGCTACGCCAGCAGAGGTTGCCAAGGAAGGATAGAAAATGACTACGCCCAATAATGGTTCGATTATCTGTGTTCGAGGCGTTTGTAAGTGAGGGCCGTATGAGTTTTGAACGAGTTAGAGATATACAGACAAAAGAAGATCTTGCGGATTTTGTTGGAGAGTTCAGAGAGGGATTGGTGCTTAATCCCGATGACTGGGAAAACCCGGACTTAGAGAGGTTTTTAGCTGCAATGGAAGCCTGGATTAGGTCAATAGATATGTATGCAAAAAACTCTGGCGATAGTGATGTTACTAGTCCTAGCTGGAGTACTTTTGCAAAGATATTGTGTGCATCGAAAGTTTATGAATAGTTGTTCTGCATAGACTTCACTCAACACCGGCCTCGTGCCGGTGTTGTTTTATCTGCTTACTGCAAAACCTCCCTTCCTTCGCTGCTCGCTTTAGTCGTGGCCTGAGCGATCAGGGCATCGAGCATCTGCGCCACAAATTTCTGCTGGCTCTTAGGTAGCTGGTCGATGGCTTCCAGTTGCTGTTGCCATTTCGGAGCAGGGCCACGCTTACGCACAGTGGTTTCCTGCTGCTGACCAAACAGTTCTTCGAGTGTGGTCGAAAGCAGCCGGGCCAGCTCTGGCAACGCCGCTACCTGGATACGCCGCTTGCCGGACTCATAGGCTTGGATAGTCTGCGGAGACACGCCCAGCCGTTCAGCCAGTTGGGTTTGGGTGATGCCGTGTTCTTTGCGCAGGCGGGCAATGCGTTCGCCCAGGGTAATGAAAAAATCACGTTCTTCGCTGGTGATGCTCATAGCTGTCGTCGACGAGATCTGTAATAGGACAGCTATTAAGGTACTCCCGTGGAAAAGGGGACAGATTTATTTATAGAATTGAAAAAGTCCAAGCAGCGGCCTTCCTGGATGAGTCAGCGCTGTTACGACGATGCGCCAGAGACACTGACAGTACCTGAACTGAAAACCGGCGGAAAAAACCTGGTGACGCCCTTGAGCTGTCCGCAGCAAGTACCGAAAGCAGCTCTCGAATCGCTGTATAAGGGCCGATGGCATGTTGAGCTGGATCTACGCAATCTCAAGACAACGTTGAGACTTGAAATGCTGAGCTGCAAGACACCTGGCATGGCCGTCAAAGAGCTATGGATTTATCTGCTGGCGCACAATCTGATTCGGATGATCATGGCCCAATCCGCTCTGTTAGCGGATTGTTTACCGCGAGAACTGAGCTTCAAGCATGTCTTCAGCTGTGCCTTGCGTTGAGGCGGTATGGGGCTGGCGAATACGGCGATGAGTTGTTGAGTCTGCTCGAGTTGATTGCTTGCAAACGTGTTGGAAACCGGCCTGGCAGGATGGAGCCTCGTGCTTTAAAACGAAGATCCAAGCCTTACCCCATGCTGATGCAAGCACGTCGATCGGCAAGGGCTGAGGTGCGGAGAAATGGGCACCCGAAGACGGTTAAGTAAGTGCCATTCGAAGCTGAGCCCTATTTTACGGTCGAACTGACCGCCACGATCAATGCAATGAACGCGCAAATCGCAAGTGCCGCGGAGGAGCAAACCGCGGTGGCTGAAGAGATCAACCGCGGAGTGCATCAGATCGCACGCGCCATCGACGCGGTTACCAACCAGACGCAGCAGGGCGTCCAGACCGTCGACGAGTTGTATGCGATCGGCAGTCGCCCGCAAGGCTTGCTGGGGCAATTCAAAATCTGAGGCTGCCCTGCAGGGATACCGCGCTTATCAGGCGTTGACCGTCACCGCGTTTTGCTTGCGATACAAGATCGTCGTCGCCGTGAACCCGCACAACGCCGCAAACATCAGCCAGTAGGCCGGTGATGCCTTATCGCCGGTTACTTGCACCAAAAGGGTGGATACGGCGGGTGTAAAGCCGCCAAACACTGCAGTCGCCAAGCTGAACGCCAGGGAGAACCCGACGACCCTGACGTTCTGTGGCATCACCTCAGTCAGCGCGGCAACCATTGCGCCGTTGTAAATGCCAAAGAAGAACGAGAAGTACAGCAGCACGCTGAGGAGTCGTTCGAAGCTGGCCGCGGCGGCCAGCCAATGCATGGCGGGGTAAGCGGTGCATAGGCACAACAAAGAGATCGCCAGCAATAACGGGCGCCGGCCGATACGGTCGGAGAGTGTGCCGCCGATGGGCAACCAAATGAAGTTGCTCAGGCCGACGAAGAGCGTGACCACCAGGCTGTCGGTGGTGCTCAGGTTCAGTACCGAACGGCCGAAAGTCGGGGTGTAGACGGTGATCAGGTAGAACGTGGTGGTGGTCATCGACGCCAACAGACCGCCAGCCAGTACCGTGCGCCAGTTGTCGCGCATTGAGCGGAACACTTCATTGGCCGTTGGGTGATGCTTGCGTGCTTTGAACGCCTCGGTTTCCTGCAACGAACGGCGAATGATGAAGATGAACGGGATGATCACGCAGCCGATAAAGAACGGGATGCGCCAGCCCCAGGCGGCTACCTCGGCGGCTGCCATGGACGCGTTGATCGTGTAACCCAGCGCTGCCGCAAGAATGATCGCCACTTGTTGGCTGGCCGATTGCCAACTGGTGTAGAACCCGCAGCGGCCCGGCGTGGCGATTTCAGCCAGGTACACCGAAACGCCCCCCATCTCCGCCCCGGCGGAGAAGCCCTGCAACAGTCGTCCCATCAACACCAATACCGGTGCTGCCACCCCGATGCTGGCGTAGCCGGGCACGAGTGCAATCAATACCGTCCCGGCCGCCATGATCGACAGCGTTACGATCAGGCCCTTGCGCCGTCCCACCTTGTCGATGTACGCCCCCAGCACGATAGCGCCCAGCGGACGCATCAGGAACCCGGAGCCGAATACGGCGAAGGTCATCATCAGCGAAGCGAAGTCGCTGGTGGCAGGAAAGAACGTCTGGGAGATGTAGGTCGCGTAGAACCCGAACAGAAAGAAGTCGAACTGTTCGAGAAAGTTGCCGCTGGTGACCCGCAGGATGGCGCCCAGTTTTGAACCCTTGGACGGGGTGTTTTGTGTTGTTGTTTTCATTATGGCTACCGTGGTGATCAATCTTGTTTTTGGAATGACGGTCTTGACGATCAGTCGCTTGCGGCGTTGATGGGGTTGGGTTGACGTTTTTCGATGGAGTATTTGAGCAGCGCGGCGCTGCGGAAGATGCCGTGGGCGAATTTGCTGTAGGGCATGGTCAGGAAAAAAGCCATGACCAGGCCGAGATGGATCGCCAGCAACAGGCCCAGGGCCATGCTTTCGCGAAACGCCAGGAGTGCCAGGCCGCTGGCGCTGACGAGAAACAGCAGCGCGATGAAGCCGCGATCCATGGGTTTCTGCTGTTCATCGCCGTGTTCGGCGTTGCGCCGCAGGTTCAACCACAAGAGCCCCGCCGGGCCGACCAGCAACCCGAACCCGCCGACGATGCCGAGCATCACCGGCACGCTCAAGACGGGGTAGGGCGCCGACCAGCCCAGCAGGAAATGGTAGAGCGTGGCCACGCCGGTGGCGGCGAAGCACAGCATGAAGCCGTAGAAGGTGAAGTGATGGAAGCGCCGCCGCCACAAGGTGAATCGATCATCGGCGTTATTGCAGCCCTCGCCGTGGCCACCATCCAGGTACTTGAGCGTGGCCACATTGGCGCTCGCTTCCAGGGCCGCCGATGTTGTTTGCTCGCGGGAGGCCTCGACCGGCGAGACATTGCGCCAAAAGCGCCGCACGCCGATCGCCAATGCAAGCACCGCGAAACCAAACACTGCGCCGAACATCAGCGCCAGGGTGTTATGCGGGAAGATCCCGTAGAAATTCCCCCCGGGCATTGCCGTGAACAGATTGCCCATCATCATCAACGTCAGGCAGAGGAACAGCGCCAGCCCCGCGCCGGATGCCAGCGCCAGGGTCAGCCCGTTGCGCCGGTATAACGTGCCCATCGCCTGCGGCCAGGCGTACTCGGCATATGTGTCGAGGCGGACTTTGGCCATGGCCTTGGGCACATTGATCGCAAATTCATGCGGTGCGGCGTACTGGCAGGCGTGCAGGCACGCACCGCAGTTATGGCAAAGGTTCGCCAGGTAATGGATGTCCGCCTGAGAAAATTCCAGGCGTCGGGTCATGGCCGGGAATACCGCGCAGAAGCCCTCGCAATAACGGCAGGCATTGCAGACCGTCATTTGTCGCTGGACTTCGCTTTCATCAAGGTTGAGGACGGGAATCAGCGTGCCCGGCGCCTTGGGATCAAACAGCTGCATGTTGCGGTTCCTGGGATGAACGGGTGATGAAGCCGGCCGCGGCGGCGGCTTGCACGCCGGCAATGCGACCGAATGCGGTGCCGATGGCCATGCCGATGCCGGCGGTGTAGCCCTTGCCCAATACGTTGCCAGCCATCATTTCTCCGGCGACGAACAGGTTCGGGCTCGCCTGGCCATTGAAGCGAACGGCGGCGGTAGCGTCGGTGGCGAGGCCTAAATAGGTGAAGGTCACGCCCGGCTTGAGCGGGTAGGCGCAGAAGGGGGGCTTGACCAATGGGCGGGCCCAATGGGTTTTGGCGGGCGTCAAACCTTCGGTGCGGCAATCGTCCAGGGCGGTGTGGTCGAACGTACCGACGCGGCAGGCCGCGTTGTAGGCCTGGATGGTGCTGACAAATGGCGCCACCGGGAGCTTCAGCTGGCGCGCCAGGTCTTCCAGCGAGTTGGCTTTGGTGCCCGGAAACACCGGCGGCATGAACCGACCGATGGCTTGTTGGTCGATGATCGAATAAGCCTGTTGACCGGGCTGCCCCGCGACCAGGCGCCCCCAGATCGCATAGCGCTTGGGCCAGAAATCCTCGCCCTCGTCATAGAAGCGCTCGCCGTCGCGATTGACCACCACGCCCAGCGATACACAATCGATACGCGTGCAGATGCCGCCGTCATACAACGGTGCGCGGGCGTCGATGGCCACCATGTGCGCCTGGGTCGGGTCGCCGATAAAATCGGCGCCCAGTTGCTGCATGCGCCGCAGCAGTACGCCGGTATTGAAGCGCGTGCCGCGAATCAGAAAGTTGTCCGAAGGCCACTCGCCGCGCTCGTTTTGCCCCCACGCTTCACGCAGCCATTCGCGGTTGGATTCGAACCCGCCCGCCGCCAGCACGCACGTCCTGGCCTGGATACGTTCGGCGGGCAGACGTTGCCCTTCGGCATCGCGCGCGCTCAGGTGGGCCGCGACAAATGTTCCCCCGTTCAATTCGATGTCGGTCACTTGCGCGTTGTAGCGGATGTTCACGCCCAACCGCTCGGCGCTGCGGTAATACGCATTCACCAACGCCTTGCCGCCGCCCATGAAAAACGCGTTGGTGCGCGCGACATGCAGCGCGCCGGATAACGACGGCTGAAAATGCACGCCATGGGCGCGCATCCAGTCACGGCAGTTCGATGAGGCGCGGATGACCAGACGAGCGAGCTTCTCGTTGGTCATCCCGCCGGTGACTTTCAGCAGATCCTGCCAATACTCCTCTTCGGGGTAGGCCTCGACCAATACATCCTGGGGCGCGTCGTGCATGCAGCGCAGGTTGCGGGTGTGTTGCGAGTTGCCGCCGCGCCAGGCTTTGGGCGCGCCTTCAAGCAACATCACGCTGGCGCCGGCCTCTCGGGCCATTAACGCCGCGCACAAGGCGGCATTGCCGCCGCCAATGACTAATACGTCGATCATCATCACTCCTCGATCGCGAGGAGGCGTGAACGAAGGGCTCCTCGCGAGTGGCGAGACCTTAGGGCAGCGAGCGTTGGGTCGAAAGGCGCGTTAGTGGTTGGGGTGTTTAGTTTTCGTAAAGGCTTTGCGGGTTGCCGCTGGCCCTGAAGCGCGGGCGAGGGCGGCTGGAGATCAGGGCGTGATGTCTTCGATCCACGAGGCGCCCGGCCATTGATGATCGATCACCAGCTGCCGCGCCACATCGGTGATGACCAGCCGCGCCGCGAGTGCCGCGGGCGCCAGCTCATCATCCGGCAGTGTCGCCAACAGGTTTCGCCGGCCGACATGAGCATCGGCGATTTCCACCACCGAAAGCCCCGACTCGCCTTTAAGCGCCACCGCCGCGCCGGGCTGGATGGTGGCCGCGTGGCCGGCGCGTACAGCGTTCATCAACACGGCCAGGCCATCCACCTCCATGATGATGTTGGGCGTCAACCCCGACCGCTCGAACGCCGCCATCAGCGTTGAGCGCAAACCGTGTTGCGCACTCGGCATCACCAGCGGCAGTTGCCCCAGGTCCGCCATTTGCACAGAGCTTCCTTGCGGGGCATCCGGCAAGTGCGGCGAGCAGATGACAAACAGTTTCTCGTCAAGCAGCGGCGTCACGCTCCAGCGCTTGCCCCCTTCAAGTTGAAACAAAATGGCCAGATCGATCTGGCGGGCATTGAGTTGCGTGGCCAGATGCCCGGACAGCATCTCGATCAGGTGCAACTGAATATCCGGATACCGCGCGCGCATCGCATTGATCAAGGGCAGGGCAAGCACCGTGGCCGTGGTGGGCGGCAAGCCCACGGTGACATACCCGCTCATCCGCCCACGGTGTGCCGCCAGGATCGCATTCTCGGCTTGCCTCAAGCACAACTGCGCATGGTGCAGGAACGCCATGCCGGCCGGGGTCGGTGTGACGCCGGTGGTCGTGCGGTTCAGCAGGCGGGTCGAGAGTTCGCTTTCGAGTTTGGCGATCTGCTGGCTCAGCGCCGACACGCCCACGTCCAGCTCAAGGGCTGCGCGGCCCAGGCTGCCGTGTTCGACAATGTTGACGAAATAGCGCAGTTGTCTTAATTCCAAGCGTTACTGCTCCACTTCAAATGAGTACCTGCCTGTGTAACGGTGGGTCGGGGAACGTCAGCCACCACGCACCGAGCGGGCGAGGCGGCGCGTGGTCAGCCTGAGAGGTAACGCGTCGGCCGTCAACTTCCAGCGTTGGGTTCGCTGCTGGCCGGCGTTGTTGGCGTGCGCCAATTCATAACATGCGGCGCAGCACGTCGCTACGAGGGTCTTTGTCGTAGAAGCGGTGCTTGAGCGCACCGGCGATGTGCAACAGGATCAGCCCGAGCAAGGTATACGCAAGTACCTTGTGCAGCCACTGGAAGACGACGAACCAGTCGTCATTTTTCGCCAGCAGCTCCGGCAGGTTGATCCCGAAAAAGAACACCCCGTCGCTCATCGTGTAGGTGCTCGACATCGAGTAACCCATCAGCGGCACGATCACGAGCAGCGCATACATCACGCGTTGCGCCAGTCTCGACACAAACCGCTCATGCTTCGCCAGCGTTCCCGGCGGCTGTGGCAGCCTGGGGCTGTGCAACCGCAGGGCGATCTGAACCAGCACCACCAGGAACGTCAGCACCCCGAAGGACTTGTGCCAGGGGTAATAGAGCTCGAACTTGCTTGCCACTTCGTCAGGCATGCCGGTCATATGCCAGCCGGCCCAGAGCAGGCCGGCGACGAGTGCGGCGCGCAGCCAATGCAACATGCGCAGGGACGTCGGATACCGATCGGTGCTCTGTTCGTCAGTCGGGTTCATCGTGGTCTCTCCATGGGTATCAAAGGCCTCAACGGCGGCGGGGCGGTCAGGCCCGGTTTTTTTCAGGTGGGCAGCAGCACGGTGATGACCTTCTCCTCGGTGTAGGCCATCGCGCCGCCGAAACCGCCCTCGCGTCCGATGCCACTGGTCTTGACACCGCCCCAGGGCAGGTTGGCATCCAGCGGGCTCCAGCAGTTGACACCCACGGCGCCGACCTTCACCGCCGCGGCCACGCGATGCGCGCGCGCCAGGTCGGTGGTCCACACCGTGGCCGCCAGGCCGTAGGTGGAATCGTTGGCCAGTGCGACAGCCTCTTCTTCGCTGTCGAACGTGATCACGGTGCCGACGGGGCCGAAGATTTCGTCGCGGGCGATCGCCATCTCGTTGTTGGCGTTGGCGAAGATCGTCGGCCGCACAAACCAGCCGCGCTCAGGCGTCGATACACCGCCGGCGAGCAGAGTAGCGCCTTGGTCGATGCCCAGTTGGATGTAACGGTTAACGCGATCGAATTGCGCTTTCTTGGCCACCGGGCCCATCTGTATGCCGGGTTCGCGCGGATCGCCGACCTTGACCGCTCGCGCCGCCTCGGCCAGCGCTGCGGCGAAACGCTCGGCAATGCCGCGCTGCACCAAAATGCGCGAGCCGGCGGCACAGACCTGGCCCTGGTTGGCGAACAACCCGAGGGCACAACCGCGCAGCGCGTCGTCAAAGGGTGCGTCGTCGAAGACGATCTGCGGGCTCTTGCCGCCCAGCTCCAATGCCACGTGCTTGAACAACACGCCCGCGGTACGCTGGATCTCGCGTCCCGCCTCGGGGCTGCCGGTGAAACTGATCTTGGCGACGTGCGGGTGTTCGCACAGCGCACGGCCCACCTCGGCGCCGTAGCCGGTGACCACGTTGATCACGCCATCGGGGAAACCCGCTTCCTGAGCCAGCGCGGCCAGGTGCAGGGCGGACTGCGGCGTTTCTTCCGAAGGCTTGATGACCACGGTGCAGCCGGCGGCGAGCAACGCCGCGAGTTTCCAGACGGTGATCATCAGCGGCGAGTTCCAGGGCACGATCGCACCGACTACGCCCACCGGCTCGCGGACTGTGTACGAGAGCGTCTTGGTGCCGAAGTAGCCGCCAGTGGGAATGGTGCGCCCCTCCAACTGGTTGGCCCAGCCGGCGGCGGCACGCAGGTTGGCGACCGCGTTGGGGACGTCCAGCCGGCGCGGTTCGAGCGGCGAACGGCCGATGGCGTCGGCGTCCAGGTCGGCCAGCACGTCGGTGTCGCGCTCTACCAGGTCTGCCAGTTTCACCAGCAGCCGCCCACGCTGGGCGCCATCGAGCTGGCGCCAGGCGCCATGTTCGAGTTGGCGCTGCGCGGCGGCTACGGCGCGATCCACGTCTTCGGCCGTGCCGCGTGCGCAACTGCCGTACACCTGTTCTGTCACGGGGTTGACCAGGGCAATGCGCCGGCCGTCGGAGGCTTCGACGCCAGTGCCGGCGATGAAGTGATTCAAATGTTCAGTCATGTTTGAGGCCTAAGTGATGGAGGACCGGTGTGAACCGCTCAAGCCTTGAAGGAGGCCAGTGCCTCGCGGGGCATCCGCGCAGTGCAAGGATTCAGGTATGCCGATCATCCCTATGGCGCGCCGCTTGCCGTTAGCCCGAATTGGCACTTGAGACGGCTGCCGTGAGCGCGCCGCCCCGCGAATTGAGGCGTGCACAAAGGAATGTGCAGGTTTTGCGCTATGTGCGAATATCGCCGGGAAGAATGCTCAAAAAAAAAGAATATTGGCAGAGGCTTTCGGCACCATGAAAAACCCGCTCATCAGCCACTTTCAAGATATCCATGTGCATGCGGCCACCATCGAGGAATGGAGCCAGGACTACAGTCAATTAACCGCGGGTTCGGCTGAGAGTTCGCTCATGCAACTGTCGACTGCCGGTTGCCATGTGTTTCGCGAGCAGATCAACCAGCGCGTCGTGCAACACGGCGCGGCGCCGCGAGGCAAGATGTGTTTTGCGGTGCCGATCACCGTGCCGGGTTCGGTTCGGATGCAGGGGCGGGAGGTGGACGACAGCAGCCTGTTCTTCCTTCACGGTGGCGAGGAGTTCATGTTCCATATGCCGATGGGCATGGAGTTGTTGTCCATCACGTTCGAGCGTGAATTGTTCGAGCAGGCACTGGCGCAAACGGCGTCGGCGAAGGAGGTCGGCCAGTTGCTGCGTCAGCCGGTGATCAGGGTGTCCACGCAGCGCGTTGCCGGCGCTCGTCGGCGCTTGCTGGCGATGTTCTCCCAGGCCCTGATGCACGAAGCGCTCGACAGCACGCGAGACCGCGAGCGGGAGCAGGCGTTGGAACAGGCCATGCTTGGCGAGCTGCTGCAACTCTTGACCGACCCGGCCTGTGACAAGCAGCAACGCAGCCCAAGTTCCACGGGCAGTTTCATCGTCGAGAAATGCCACCGTCTGGCGACGGCGCAGTTGAACAGCGTGCCCAGCGTGAACGACTTGTGCCAGCGCCTGCAAGTCAGTCGGCGCACCGTGCAGAACAGCTTTCGCGCGGTCGCCGAGACCACGCCCCTGAACTACCTGCGCTCCGTGAGGCTCAACGGTGTGCGCCGGACCTTGATGTCCACCCGCGCGTCGGAGCTCTCGATCGGCGATATCGCTGCCCAATGGGGCTTCTATCACCTCAGCCATTTCGCCGCGGAGTACCACGCGCTGTTCGCCGAGTTACCGTCGCACACCGCACGTGCCGCCATCGCCGTCTGCGCGCGGGCCTGACGATCCAGTTGTTACGGTGCTGCCGATCTGCTCACGGATAGTGCATGGACTGTCCTCTTTAGTAGCACATCGTCTGGACAGAATCGGATGGGCGACTGCGAAGTATCCGACGACTACATCTAAATCAATCACTTAAGTCGACAGGCCAGAACCTGGCACGCCTCGTGCATTTTTGAATTTATGGATAATTGGATACAAAAATGCAAAGGTACCGCCGAATGCAATTTGCCCCCGCTTACGTTGACCGTCAGCCCCTGACTGCCGAGGAAGAGGCCTACAACTTCCTGCTCAATGCCATTTGCGGCGGCCGCTACCGCAAGGGCGACCGCCTGATTGCCGAAGACATCGCCAGTGAAATCGGTATGAGCCGCATGCCGGTGCGCGAAGCGTTCCGCCGCCTGGATGCCCAGGGCCTGGTGACCTTGCGCCCCAACCGCGGCGCCATCGTCGGCGGCCTGGATATCGATGAGCTGCACGAAGTCTTCGAGATGCGCAGCGCCCTCGAAGGCCTGGCGGTGCGTGTTGCGGTCGGTCGTATCGGCGAGCGCCAACTGGCGGCCCTGGAGCGCTTGCTGGACGAAATGGACGACTACCGCGACGAAAGCGCCGTGTGGGTCAGCCGGCACCGCGCGTTCCATGAATACCTGTGCAGCCTCAGCGGCCGGCCGCGGCTGATGAAGCAGATTTCGGCGTTGTACTCACTGGTCGAGGCGCCCATGCGCTTGTGGTTGCAACACGGTGAGAAACCCCTCAGCGCGCGCCAGGAACACGCGGTGATCCTCGACGCCATCCGTGCCGGTGACGCGGCGCGCGCCGAAGCCGTGGTGCGCGAGCACATCGAAGGCACCGTGCCGGCGCTGATTCAATTCCTGCAATCGGAACAATAGAAGCGGGCCCAAGCCCGCCTGTGTGTTGACGTTGAGTCCTGCCCCCGTTATTCAACGAACTGGAGTGTCTGGTCATGCATAAACGCCGCGCCTTGCTGGTGGCTCTCTCTCTCGGCCTCTGTACCCCATGGGCCTTCGCTGCGCCCCAGGTGCCGGAGCGTCTGCAGAAAGTCGATAAGCTCATCTACTGCTCGGGGATGGATTCACCGCCCCTGGTGTCCTTCGACGAAATCCAGAAACCGCGCGGGCTCACCGTCGACCTCGGCGTGGAAATCGCCAAGCGCCTGGGCGACAAACAGGTGCAATGGCGGGTGATTCCGTTCTCCGGGCTGGTGCCGGCGTTGCTCGCCCAGCAGTGCGACATGATTGTCGATCAACTGTTCGACAAGCCCGAACGGCGACAGGTGATCGACATCGTCAACTACATGTATTCCAGCCAGTCGGTGGTGGTGCCCAAGGGCAACCCCAAGGGCATCAAGACCCTGGATGACCTGTCCGCGCACAAAGTGGCAGTGCTCAACGGTTCCACCATCAAGACCCTGTTGGACACCCAGAACGACAGCCTGACCAAGGCCGGCAAGCCACCGATGAAGCTGGTGGTCTACAACACCGACACCGACGCGTTCCAGGCCCTGCGCATCAGCCAGGTCGACGCCTACGGCACCACCGTGGAAACCGCCGGTTACTACGCGGCCATGGCCCCGGACCTGTTCCAGGAAGGCGTGCCGGCGTTCAGTCGCATCCTCACCGGCCTGGGCATGCGCAAGGACGACCCGCAACTGACCGCCGCCGTGCAGCAGATCATCAGCGACATGCGCAGCGATGGCAGCTACGTGCGGTTGCTGGACAAATGGCATGTCAGCAGCGACACACTCGACTGAGGCAAACCTGCGATGAATTTCAATTGGGATGTGTTCTGGCAGTACCTGCTACAGCCCAGCGGGGTGTACCTCACCGGGCTCTGGTTGACCTGCCTGATCAGCGTGCTGGCGATGCTGCTCGGCTGCGTGTTGGGGCTGGCGGCGGCGCTGCTGCGCTTGTCGAAGAACCCGCTGTTGCACCTGCCGGTACGCTTTTATGTGTGGTTGATGCGCGGTACGCCGTTGCTGGTGCAGATCGTGTTTCTGTACACCGCATTGGCGGCGGGCGGGATTTTCCGCTTCGAGGACATCGAGCTGTTCGGCCTGATCGTGCCCGGCAATATCCAGGCGGCCATCATCGCCCTGGGCCTCAACGAAGGCGCGTATATGGCCGAGATCATCCGTGCCGGTATCGGCGCGGTGGACAAGGGCCAATACGAAGCCGGGCGTTCCCTGGGCATGGGCTTCGCCAAGCTGATGCGGCGCATCGTGCTGCCCCAGGCCTTCCGGGTGATCGTGCCGCCGCTGGGCAACGAGTTCAACGTGATGCTCAAGAACACCACCCTGGTCAGCGTGATCGGTGTGCAGGAGCTGCTGCTCAGTACGCAGATGATCACCTCGGCGACCTTCCGCGTATTTGAGCTGTACCTGGTGGTCGCCCTCTACTTCTTGACGCTGACGACACTGTGGGGCTTTTTCCAACGCTGGCTGGAGACGCGCTTCAGCCAGTCCGACCGGCCCACCGCGCCGCCGACGGCGTCCAGCCGCCTGTTCGGGCGCAGCACCCTGAAACTGCTGAGGGGACGTTAACCATGGCGCACCAAAGTGAAGAACTGATCATCGAAGCGCTGGATATCCACAAGTCGTTCGGTACATTGCCGATTCTCAAGGGCATCTCGCTGCAAGTACGCCGTGGTGAGGTAGTGGTGCTGATCGGCGCCTCCGGCTCCGGCAAGACCACCTTTATCCGCTGCATCAACCTGCTGGAAGACATCCAGGGCGGACGCATCCGCGTCAACGGTCGCGCCATGGGTTATCGCGAGCGCAGCGACGGCAGCCTGGTGCGCGATTCAGAGCGCAACATCGCCCGTCAGCGCCGCGACATCGGCATGGTGTTCCAGCGTTTCAACCTGTTCCCGCACATGACCGCGCTGGAAAACATCATCGAAGCGCCGATCCAGGTGCTCGGCACGCCGCGTGCGCAAGCGCTGGAACAGGCCCGTGGCCTGCTGGCGCGGGTCGGCCTGGCGGACAAGGCCAGCCATTACCCGTCGATGCTCTCCGGCGGCCAGCAGCAACGGGTGGCGATCGCCCGCGCGCTGGCGATGAAGCCCCAGGCGATGCTGTTCGACGAACCCACCAGCGCCCTCGACCCGGAAACCGTCGGCGAAGTGCTGCAGGTGATGAAGGAACTGGCCGAGGAGGGCATGACCATGGTGGTGGTCACCCATGAGATGGGCTTCGCCCGTGAAGTGGCCGACCGCGTGGTGGTGCTCGACCAGGGCGAACTGATCGAGCAGGGCCCGCCGGAACAGATCTTCAGCCACCCCAGCCATCCGCGTACCCGAGCCTTTCTCAGCCGCGTGTTATGACTTTTTTTGAAGAGCCTTTGCCATGTTGAAATTTTCTGCTCACGAGTACCCTTATCCGTCGCAACGCCAAAGCGTCTTCGCCCGTCGCGGCATGGTCGCGGCGTCCCAACCGCTGGCCGCCCAGGCCGGGATCGAGATCATGCAAAAGGGCGGTAATGCCATCGATGCCGCCATCGCCACGGCGGCGGCGCTCACCGTGGTGGAACCCACCGGCTGCGGCCTGGGCGGCGATGCCTTTGCCCTGGTGTGGTGCAAGGGCCAGTTGCACGGCCTGAACGGCAACGGCCACGCGCCGGCCGCCTTGAACATCGAGGCGGTCAAGGCGGCGGGCCATGAGCGGATGCCGCTGTACGGCTGGACACCGGTCACCGTGCCCGGTTGTCCATCGGCCTGGGCGGAGCTGTCGCAACGCTTCGGCAAGTTGCCCTTTGCCGAACTGCTGCAACCGGCGATCAGCCTGGCGCGCGACGGTTTCCCCGTGTCGCCGGTGGTCGCCCATCAATGGCAGATCGCCCTGAATGAATTCAGCCCCCATCGCGACGCGGTGCTGGACGCCTGGTTCGACACGTTCCTGATCGACGGGCGCGCACCACAGGCCGGGCAGATCTTCCGCAACCCGGCCCAGGCCCGCACACTGGAAGAACTCGCCGCGACCCGCTGCGAAAGCCTCTATCGCGGCGCCTTGGCCGAGCGCCTTGACGCGCACTCCCGCGCCAGCGGCGGTTACCTGCGCGCCAGCGACCTCAAGGATTACCGCGCGCAGTGGGTGGCGCCGATCCATATCAATTATCGCGGCGTGGACGTCTGGGAAATTCCGCCGAGCGGGCAGGGGCTGGTGGCGTTGATGACGCTGAAAATCCTTGAAGGCTTCAGCTTCGATCACCGCGACAGCCAACAGACCTGGCACCGTCAGTTGGAAGCGATGAAGCTCGCCTACAGCGACGGCCTGCACTACATCACCGACCCCCAACATATGCGTGTGGCGGTGGCCGATCTGCTGAGCGACGCCTACAGCACGCGCCGCCGCAGCCAGATCGGTGAACAGGCGCAGCCGCCCGCGCCCGGCGACCCCCACGCCAGCGGCACGGTATACCTGGCCACGGCGGACGCCGAAGGCAATATGGTTTCGTTCATCCAGAGTAACTACCACGGCTTCGGCTCCGGCGTGGTGCTGCCCGACAGCGGCATCGCCCTGCAGAATCGCGGGCAGGAATTCAGCCTCGATCCGGCCCACGCCAACTGCCTGGCCGCGGGCAAGAAAACCTTCCACACCATCATCCCGGGCTTTCTCACCAAGGACGGCCAGGCTCTCGGACCGTTCGGCGTGATGGGCGGCTACATGCAGCCCCAGGGCCATGTGCAGATGGTGATGAACCTGGTGGACTTCGGCCTCAACCCCCAGGCGGCCCTGGACGCACCGCGCTGGCAATGGCTGGGCGACATGAAGGTCGGCATCGAACACGGCGCTTCGCGGGACTTGGTCAATGCATTGGCGCGGCGCGGGCATAAGGTGCAGACCGACAGCGACCTGACCGACTACGGGCGTGGGCAGATCATTCTGCGCGACCCGGTCAGCGGCGTGCTGTGCGGGGGGACCGAGCCGCGGACGGATTCGCATATCGCCGTGTGGTGAGCCGCTGATCGAGCCCAAGGGCGCGGTTTCACTGCGCCTGCCGGCTCAGCTTGACCAGCAGTGCGGCCATCAACAGCAGTACCGCCATCGTCACCAGCACGACCACGAAGCCTGCATCAAACGCCGAACGGGCGAACGCCGTCAGCATGGCGGCGCCCTCGGGTGACAAGGTCTCTGCGACTTTCAGCGCGTCGTCGAGGCTCTCGAATGTCATGGGGTTTCGGCTCAGCCATGACGGGATCATCAAGCCTGTCGAGTACGCGTAGATCGCTGACAAGAGGCTGCCTGCCAGTGTCACGCCCACCGCACCGCCCAGTTCGAACGAGACTTCCTCAAGGGAGGCGGCCATGCCGGCCTTGTCGGCGGGTACGCTGAGCATGATAGTGCTCGACGCCGCAGTCAGTGCCGCCCCCATGGTCAGGCCCAGCAGCGCCAGGCTGACGATTTGCAGCGGCACTGCGGCGTTGTACAGCGACACATAGGCCAGCATCGCGGCGGCTGACAGCAGCAATGTCCAGAACAGCATGCGTTGGTTGCCCAGGCGCGGCAGGTAGTAGCCGGCAAGCGGGCCGGCGACGAAGGAGCCCAGTGGCAACGGCAGGATGAACAGCGCCGCGTCCAGTGGCGACAGGCCCAGCACCAGCTGCAGGCGCTGGCTGAACACCAGTTCCATGCCAATCAAGGCGGCGGCGGACACGAGCGCTGCAATCACGGCATTTCTGAATCCGGGCGTGCTGAACAACGACAGATCGAGCATCGGTTGCGTCGCTCGGCGTTGGCGCCGAATGAACAGCGTGAGGCAGAGCGCACCGAGCACGACCGCCACCAGCATGGCGTCGAAGGAGGGCACCCGTTTGCCGAGCTCCTTGACGGCATACGCCATGCTGATCAAGCCGATCATCACCTGCAGCGAACCCAGCCAATCCCAACGTCGTTCGGGGTTTCCCGGGTGGTCGGGGATCAACAGCACGCCGACGAGCAACGCCAGCAGCACAATCGGCACGTTGATCAGAAACACCGAGCCCCACCAGAAATGCTCCAGCAACAGGCCACCCACCACCGGCCCGAACGCCGCGCCCCCCGAGGCCACCGAGGCCCAGATCCCGAACGCCATGGCCTGTTCGCGCTCGTCGGTGAACGTCAACCGGACCAGGGCCAATGTGGCGGGCATCATCATCGCTGCGCCGACCGCCAGGAACCCCCGCGCGCCGATCAATACGCCGGCCGAAGGCGAGAAGGCTGCGATCAGCGAGCACAGCCCAAATACACTCAAGCCCCCGATAAATAGCCGTTTATGCCCCAGGCGGTCGCCGAGCGTGCCCATGCCCAGCAACAGCCCGGCGGCGATCAGCGCATAGATATTGATGATCCACAGTTTCTGCGACGCCGTCGCACCAAGCTCGCGCGTCAGTGTCGGCAACGCGGTGTACAGCACGGTCATGTCAATCACGATGAGCAGCAATGCGCTGGAAATAATGGCCAGGATCAACCAGCGTCGCGAAGCGGTCATGGGCAGGGCTCGATGGGTAAGGTGTCGAAGGCCGGCCACTGTAGCTCAGTTGCGCTGCATTGCCCCTCACACACGGAAATGGCCCACCAGGTTCTGCTGATGGTTGGCCATTTCATGCAGTGAGTCACTGGCCCTGGAGGCCTCGTTCATGCGCGTGCTGAGTGTTTCGCTGATGCCACGGATGTCACTGACACGCTGGCTGATATCGTCCACGACGGTGCTTTGTTCCAGGGCGGCGCTGGCGATCTGCTGGTTCATCTGCTCGATCACGTCCACGGCCTGGGAGATGTTCTGCAGCGCCGCACGCGTCTGTTGCACTTGAATCACGCTGCTGCCGGCTTGTTCGCGACTCAGTTGAGTGCTGTGTACCACCTCCTGGCTCAGCTGTTGCAACCTCTCGATCACGTTGCGCACCTGTTCGACCGAACTCTGGGTGTTGCTGGCCAGGTGCCTGACTTCATCGGCCACCACCGCAAAACCGCGCCCTTGTTCGCCCGCTCTGGCCGCTTCGATGGCCGCATTCAAGGCCAGCAGGTTGGTCTGTTGAGCGAGGGTGCAGATCACGTCCAGCACCTGGCTGATCTGGCTGCTGCTGTCGGCGAGGGCGTGTACCTGCTTGAGTGTGGCGTCCAGGCGCTGGTCGAGGTGTTCGATGTTGTGTACGGCGCTGGCGAAGACGGCCTGACCGGAGCGGCTCGCGCTTTCCGCGGCGCTCGCGGCGTCGGCGGCAGAGTGCGAGTGGCGCGCCACTTCCTGGGCACTGGCGCTCATTTCATGCAGCGCGGTCGCCGCCAGTTCCACTTCACGGTACTGGCGCTGCATGCCTGCGCTGACCTCCCGGGCAATGCCCGAGGACGTGTCGGCACTGGTGCGCGTGTCCCGCGAGGCGGATTGGATGTCGCGGATGATCGGCTGCAATTTGTCCAGGAAACGGTTGAAACCGTTGCTCAGTGCGCCCAGCTCATCGTGGCGAGCCACCGGCAGGCGCTGGGTGAGATCACCGTCGCCGTCGACAATCGCATCGAGCAGGCTGGCCACCTTCAGCAGCGGGCGCGTCACGCCGTAGGCCGCCAGCCAGATCAGCAGCATGCCCAGGCAACTGGCGAGCAAACCGAGGCCCAGGTTGAGCCAATTGGCCTGGCGGCGTTGGGCATCCAGTTCGCTCTGCATCTGCCGAACGGGGGCCTGCGCCACGGCTTGCGGCACCTTCAGCTGCAACGTCCACGGTGGGCTGCCCGCCACGGTCTGGACGGCCTGACTGATGTCGATGCTGGCGCCCGAGACCTCGCCACTGCGCCCGGCCACCTGGCCCGAGTTTGCGACTATGCTGACCGCGCTGGCGCCCTGGTACAGATCCTGGCGCAGGTTGGCCGCGAGTTTCTGCAGGGTGTCGAGGCCGATGTCCATGCCGACCACGCCGATCGTCGTGCCGTTGGCGATCAGTGGAATCGAAATGCTGCTCATCAGGACTTTGCGGCCCTCCACCTCGCTTTCATAGGGCGCCACCACACAGGTGCGGCCCTGGGCCTGCGGGCAGACGTACCAGGCGTTTTCCGGCTCACTGCCCGTCGGCGCATGGTTGGCGGTGATTTGCGGCTCGGTGAGTACTTCCTGGACCAACTGCCCCGGTTGGCTCTGCGACCAATACAGCGCGAACCGGCCTGTTTCGTTGCCTGCCAACGCACGTTGCGCGGTGAACTGCGCGTCGGCACCCGCCAGCGCATCGGGCAGCAACACCACGTACAGGCCGAGCACTTTGTCGCGCTTGAGCAGTGTCTGGCGAGTAATGTTCACCAGTGTTTCGCGCAGTTGTGTCGCCGAGAGGTGGCCATTGAGGGTTTGTTCGCGCAGTTGCAGGACCTGTTGCGCGAAGCCTTCGCCATACAGCGCCGTCTCATTGAAAAACCGCGCGACCTGCTGACCGTGGGCAACCGCCTGGGCCTGCAAGTGCTCCGTGGCCGCTTGCGCCAGCAACTGAGTGCTGCGTGCCTTGAGCAGTTCTGCACTTTGTTGATTCTGGTACAGCGAGGCGCCGGTCAATGCGGCGACAACGGCCAGCAGGCACAGCCCGCTCAGGAGTGTGATGCGCCATTGAATAGTCAGGTGAGCAAAAGGCATGGCTGGGGGTTCCTGCGCGTGAGGGCTCTATGGGCTGTAATAGCCTGGTGGGCGCCGTCGTTTCTTATTGTTGCTAGCCGACATCCGGGCATAGCACGGCGACCCTAGAGTGCAGGGATGAACATCCGGGGGGTTATCCCAAATCGGCGGGGAACGGTGCTGGACGCTGAACTGTTTTGGGGCGGTGCAGGCGATGCTACCGATTTGGGATAGCGAGGGGTTTGTAGGGGGGCATAGGATCGAATACAGCGTGCAAGCCAAAAAATAAAAGCGCTACCCGGTGCCGATAGAGCCTTGATCGGAGCCACCCCACAGCGACTGCCTCATACAATAAGGTCAATAACATGAGTGTATCTATTCAGGTCAACAGCTCCACGGAGTTGAAGCGAGGCGCCCTGGGTGTCGGCTTCATCATCTTTTTCGTGGTTTCGGCGGCGAGTCCGCTCAGTGTCATCGCCGGCGGTTTTCCGATTGGCATCATGCTGGGTAACGGTGCCGGCACCCCGGCGTTGCTGCTTCTCGCCTTGCTGGTGCTATTGGCGTTCTCGGTGGGTTACACCACCATGTCCCGGCACCTCACCAACGCTGGCGGTTTCTATGCCTTCACCTCGCGTGGCCTGGGCGGTTTGGCCGGGGGCTCGGCGGCGGTGTTGGCGATGTTTGCCTATAACATTCTCCAGATCGCCCTGTATGGCATGTTCGGCGGCGTGGTCAGCGGCACCATGGAGAGCGTGGTTGGCCTGGTGTTGCCGTGGTGGTCGTATTCGCTGATGGCGATGGCCAGTATTGCGGTCCTCGGTTATCGCAAGATTGATCTGTCGGCCCGGGTATTGTCGGTCGTGGTGATCGCCGAGTACCTGGCGATCCTCACCCTCGACTTCGCCATTCTCAAGAGCGGCGGTGACAGCGGGGTCAATCTCGACGCATTCAGCAGCCAGCATGTGTTCAGCGGTACGCCGTCGATCGGCCTGCTGTTCTGCTTCGCCGCCTTCATCGGCTTCGAGGCCACGACGATCTACGGCGAGGAAGCGAAAAACCCGCAGCGCACCATTCCGATTGCCACCTACTGTTCGGTGCTGTTGATCGGTGGGTTCTATGCGCTGTCGGTCTGGGCGATGGTGGTGGGCGTGGGCGCGGACAAGATCGTGCCGATGCTGCAGGCATTGCAGGACCCCACGACCTTTATCTACGGCATGTCCGATCACTTCGTCGGGCCTTACCTGACCCAGATCATCCGCGTGCTGTTCATGGTCAGTATCTACGCCGGGCTGTTGGCATTCCATAACGCCGCCGCGCGCTACTTCTACGCGATCGGCCGCGACGGCCTGCTGCACAGTCTGCTGGGCACCACGCACCGCGTGCATCAGAGCCCGCATATGGGCTCGGCCTTGCAGAGCCTGATCGCGGCAGTGGTAGTGCTGATCTTCGCCGCCTTGGATGCGGACCCGATCCTGCAACTGTTCGCCTGGTTCTCCAACCTCGCCACCCTGTGCGTGATTTTGTTGATGGCGATGACCTCGGTCGCGGTGTGTGTGTATTTTCACCGGCATCCCGAGCTCAACGTCAGCGTTTTGCGCGGGCGCATTCTGCCGGGGATCTCCTGCCTGGCATTACTGATGGTGCTGGTACTGGCGGTGGCGCATTTCGATGTGCTCACGGGCGCCAGCAAGCTGTTGTCGTACAGCCTGTGCGCCGTCATCCCCCTGGCCCTGCTCGGCGGCATCTTTCTCGCCGCGCGCTTGCGCAAGGTATCGCCCCAGCGGTTCCTGGCGTTGGGCAGCCACAAGCTCTAAGGCATCAACCCGGTACAACTCTACTGCGAACTGTGCGCTTGTCGGTGTCCGACAAGGCGTGCCTGCGTTAAAGGAAAATTGCACATGCACCATTACACGATGCTGATCAACGGGGTTCAGGTTGCCGGTGAAAACGGGCAGTTTGACGTGATCAACCCAGCCACCGGCACCGCATTCGCACAGTGCCCGGCCGGTTCCCTGGCGCAACTGGACCAGGCGGTGGCGGCTGCCCAGGCGGCCTTCAAGACGTGGCGGCACAGCACTCACGCGCTGCGTTGCGAGCGCCTGCTGGCGATTGCCGAGGCGATCGAACAGGATGCCGACGCCCTGGCCCGGTTGATCGTTCTCGAACAGGGCAAACCGCTGGAGCTGGCGTTGTCCGAAGTCATGGGCGCCGCCGCGTGGACCCGCTATGCCGCCGCGCAACAGATCCCCGTGGAACTGGTGGAAGAAACCCCCACCCAGCGTGTCGAGTTGCACCGCAAGCCGCTGGGCGTGGTGGCTTCCATCACACCGTGGAACTGGCCGGTGATGATTGCCGTGTGGCACATCATGCCTGCGTTGCGTGCCGGCAATTGCGTGATCAGCAAACCCTCGAGCCTGACGCCATTGAGCACCTTGCGCCTGGTGGACATCATCGCTCGGCATCTGCCCCACGGGGTGATCAATTGCGTGACCGGTGAGCAAGGTTTCGGCAGCGCGATCACCTCCCACCCCGGTATCCAGAAGATCGTCTTCACCGGCTCGACCGCCACCGGGCAAAGCGTGATGCGCGGCGCTGCCGGCAACCTCAAGCGATTGACCCTCGAACTGGGCGGTAACGATGCCGCCATCGTACTGCCGGGCACGCCGGTGGAAGAGGTCGCCGAAGCGATTTTCCAGGCAGCGTTCCTCAACATGGGCCAGACCTGTGCGGCCCTCAAGCGTTTGTACGTTCATGAGTCCCAGTACTCGGCGTTTGCCGATGCATTGACGCGCATCGCCGCACGCCAGGTCGTCGGTGACGGCCTGGCGCCGGGGGTCACGTTTGGTCCGGTGCAGAACCTGGAGCAACTGCAACTGGTCGAGGCACTGGTCGCCGATGCGCGCGAACACGGCGCGCGGGTTTTGTGCGGCGGCGCGCGCCTGGAGCGTCCGGGGTTCTTTTATCCACCCACGCTGGTCGCCGATGTCACGGACGGCCAGCGGCTGGTCGACGAGGAGCAGTTTGGCCCGGTGTTGCCGTTGATCGCCTATCAGGATGTGGAAGATGTGCTGCGTCGCGCGAATGCGGGCGACATGGGCTTGGGCGGCTCGGTCTGGGGGCCGGACGTCGAACAGGCGACGGCGTTGGCCAGTCGTCTGGAAAGCGGCGTGGCATGGGTCAACTGCCATGCCCGCATCCAGCCGAACACGCCGTTCGGCGGCAGCAAGATGTCCGGGTTCGGTGTCGAGTTCGGCCTTGAAGGGCTGCTGGAATTCACCGGGCAACAGCTGTTGTTTGTCCACAACCGTGACGCTGAGTAAGGGCCTGAGCCATGTACGAAAAATACAAAACTGCGCAGAAGAAATTCTGGCATCCGATGAGTTCCAGCGCCCCGGCGCAGCGTGCCAAGACCTTGATCATTGCCCGTGGCGACGGCAACTACATCACCGACATCGACGGCCAGCGCATGCTCGACGGCGTGGGCGGCCTGTGGAACGTCAACATCGGGCACAACCGTGCGTCGGTCAAGGCCGCGATTGCCGCGCAACTCGACGAACTGGCGTATTACCAGACCTTCGACGGCATTGCCCATCCGCGGGTGTTCGACCTGGCCGAGCGGCTGACGTCGATGTTCGCCCAGGAGCAGATGACGCGTGTGCTGTTCAGTTCCGGTGGCTCCGATGCGGTGGAGACCGCACTGAAAATGGCCCGCCAGTACTGGATCGCCAGCGGCGAGCCGGGGCGCACGCGCTTTTTGTCCCTGCGCAACGGTTATCACGGCGTACACATGGGTGGCACGTCAGTGGGCGGCAATGGGGTTTATCACTACAACCACGGGCCGTTGTTGGCCGGATGCCATTTGCTCGACACCCCATGGTTGTATCGCAACCCTTGGGACTGCCGGGACCCGCAAGCGCTGACCGCACACTGCATTCGCCAGCTTGAAGATCAGATCGCCTTGCTGGGCGCGCAGACCATCGCCGCGTTGATCGCGGAACCGGTGCAAGGCGCCGGCGGCGTGATCGTGCCGCCGGACGACTACTGGAAGCGCCTGCGTGAGGTGTGCGACCGCCACGGCATTCTGTTGATCGCCGACGAAGTGGTCACCGGTTTCGGTCGCTCGGGCTGCATGCTCGGCAGCCGCGGCTGGGGTGTCGCGCCGGACATGCTGTGCCTGGCCAAAGGCATCACCGCCGGTTATATCCCGCTGGGCGCAACGATGTTCAATCAGCGCATCGTCGACGCGATTGAGCACGGCGAAGGCTTCAGCAACGTGATCATGCACGGCTACACCTACAGCGGGCATCCGACCGCCTGCGCGGCCGCCCTGGCGGTGCTGGATATCGTCGAAGCCGAGGACCTGCCGGGCAACGCCGCCAAGGTCGGCGGGCAATTGCTCGAACAGCTGCAAGCACTGACCGAGCGTTACGCCGTGGTCGGTGAAGTGCGCGGCAAGGGCCTGATGATTGCCCTCGACCTGGTGGCGGACAAAACCACCCGCGAACCGCTGAACCCGGCGGCCGGGCAGCCTTTGCGGATCGCTGACGCGGCACGCCGCGCCGGGGTGCTGGTGCGGCCGATCGGCAACAAAATCGTTCTTTCGCCACCGCTGACCCTCACGGGCGGGGAGGCCGAATTGATCGTCGCGGCGCTGGACACCGCGCTCGCCGCTTGCGGCTAGCCCTTGCGAGCCTGGCGCAGCGCGGCTGCGCCAGTGTTATGCGAATACCTAAGACAGCCTTTGAAGGTGCACCTCAAGGAGTTTCAACCATGCGGTATCCATCCCCTCCCTTTCGCCGCGGCACCCTGGCTGCCACATTGGCGCTTTGCGCCGTCGGCCAGGCCCATGCCTATGAGGTTTACAGCGACGAGAGCCGGCATCTCAACGCCGATATGACCGCCGTATTCGGTCAGTTCAACAGTCGCAAAAACTATGACGGCGCCCCGGGCGGTTCGACCTGGCGCGAAGGCTTCATCAAATACGGCTTGAGCGGCGACCAGGCCCTGGCAGGCAAAGGCACGGCCTATGGCGCGTTCGCGCTGGTCAGTTCCGCGACCTGGGGCGACGGTGATCCGGCCGGCAATACCCTCGGCACCGAACACACCACGAAAATTGAAGACGCTTACCTCGGTTGGCGTTCCGGCGACCTGTTTCCGGCACTGGGCAAGGACGGTGTGGATATTTCCGGTGGGCGCCAGGTGGTCAAGATCGGTCGTGGTTTCCTGATCAACGACGACGGGCCGAACCTGGGCAAGGGCCCGGCGGATGGCGCGCTGAACCGTGGCGGGGCCTTTTACCTGGCGGCGCGGCATGCCTTCGATCAAACCGCGGTCCTGCGCCTGGGCGGGCAGGAGGGCGTGCATGGCAGCGTGTTGTGGCTCAAGTCCGACAACCGCGCCCAGGCTGAAACCGAACTGGCCGCCGGCACCCTGGACTACACCGCCAAGCCCGGCACCCTGGGGTTGACCTGGGTGCATGGCATCGATGTGAACGAGCGCTGGGCCAGCGATTTTCAGCGCCAGCGCAAAGGCATGAATGTCTACAGCGTGCGCGGCGAAGGCGATGCCGGGCTGCCGAACGTCAGCCTGGCATTCGAGTATGCCTGGCAGGACAAAGACGCTGGGCCTGAAAAAGCCTGGTACGGCGAAGCCGGCTACACCTTTGCCGACATCGCCTGGGCGCCGAAGCTGACCTACCGCTACACGCGCTATTCGCAAAAATGGGACCCGCTGTTCACCGGGCTCAGCACGGGTTACGGCACCTGGTTCCAGGGCGAGGTGGCCTCCAACTATGCCGGCCCGTTCAACAGCAACACCGGTATCCATCACGTCGGTCTCAAGGCAACGCCATTGGAGAACCTGACGGTCGGCGCGCTGTACTTCGACTTCGACACGTTGCGCAAAAGCAATGCGCTGAACCTCGATGCGCGGGAGCTGGACGTCTACGTCGAGTGGGCCGTCAACCCGCACCTGATCGTCACGCCGCTGATCGGCCTCTACAAGCCGAAGCAGGACTCCACCAGCGGCGGCAACCAGACGGTCGGCAATGGCACCAACCTGTACAGCCAATTCACGGTCGCGGTGCCGTTCTGAGGTTGACGGCCGTCGCGTTCCTGACCCTCAGGACGCGGGGGCGCTCGGTGGGTTGCGCATGTTTTCGGCAATTCGCCGTGTGGTGTCCATCACCATTTCGATCACGGTTTCCTGACGCAGCAGCTTGAAGCTCTGGCTGCTGCCGACGGCGGACAGACTGCCAACCACCTCGTCCATATCCGGCCGGATGATGGGCGCGGCGATGCCGGTCAGGCCCAGGTTGAGTTCGTCGTGGGTCAGGCAGTAGCCGTCCTTGCGGATCTTTTTCGCGGCCTTGGAGAAGCTGGCCCAGTCGTATGGGCTGTCCGGGTCGTTGGCCATGTGTTCTTCGAACAGGCGTTGCAAGCGTCGACCTTTCTGAAAGGCGATCAGCACCTTGGATTGCGCGCCGCGAAAAAACGGCAGCGGGTGTCCGCGGCCAAAGGAGAAGTGGTAGGTGTCGCTGGGTTCGGCGATGTAGGTGTTGATGATGCGCCCGTCATAAAAAACGCTGGCGAACACGGCCAGGCCGGTCTGGGCGGACAGTTCGTGCATCAGCTCGCGCCCGGCGAGGAGGATGGGGTCGTACTGGCGCATCATCCAGTCCAGTTCGATCACGCGCGGCCCCAGGCCGTAGCTGCCGGCATCCACGCGGGTCAGCAGGCCGGCGTCACACAGGTCCTTGACGTAGCGATACACGGTGGCGCGCGACAGGCCCATGCGCTCGGCGATGGTGTCCGGATCGATCTTCAACGTCTGCGGACCGAACAGGTCCAGGACACTCAACAACTTGCTCAGACTGCTCATTTCGTTCCTAGAAAAGGGGATGGCACGCGGGTGAGCACTATAGGCACGCCCGCCCGCGCTGAAAAGACGGCCGGCCCGATGGGGGGCCGTCACGCCACACTATCGCAGTTAAGCGAAAAAGCAATCGTCGAAGCACTTTTCATAACCGATTAATTGGCATTTATCTCATAAATAGAGACAAATGGTAAAAAACAGCTTGTTTGATGTGGTTTTATGTGTGATAAATCTCATCAAAGAAGATGCTCAAGCGAGAGGGCTGATAATGAATGGTGCGCAACTGATAGTGAATGCGGCAGCGGCAAGCGGTATCGAGTACTGCTTCGCCAACCCGGGAACCACGGAGATCCCGCTGGTGGCGGCCATGGCCAGCGCGCCCGCCCTCAAGCCGGTGTTGTCGTTGTTCGAAGGCGTCTGTACCGGAGCGGCGGACGGTTACGGCCGCGTCGCCGGCAAGCCCGCGATGACGCTGACTCACCTGGGCCCGGGGTTTGCCAATGGCATCGCCAACCTGCACAACGCGCGGCGCGCCAACACGCCTATCGTCAATGTGATCGGTGACCACGCCTCATGGCACGTCAACTACGACCCGCCCCTGGCCAGCGATATCCAGGCCCTGGCCGGCACCGTGTCCGGCTGGGTTCGCACGTCGCGCACCGCCTCGGCGATCGGTGAGGACCTGCAGGAAGCTGTGCGTGCCGCCTGGCAAGCCAAGGGCCAGATCGCCAGCCTGATCCTGCCGATGGACCTGCAAGCCGCCGCGGTGACGCACAACGGTGTGTTCACGCGGATGCAGGCGCCGATCCGCCGCTTTGCCGGCGACCGTATCGAAGCGGTCGCGCAGGCCTTGCGTGATGGTCAGCGGCTGGTCTTCATCGTCGGCGATCAAGGCTTGTCGGTTGCCGGCCTGGAAGCGGCAGGGCGTCTGGCGCAATTGCCCGGCGTGCGGCTGTTCGCCGAAACCTTTCCCCGGCTCAGCTACCGGGGCGGCGGTCTGCCGGACCTGGACCGCCTGCCGTACTTCCCGGAAGTGGCCATCGAGATCCTCGAGCAGTACGACAAGGTGGTCTGTGCCGGTGTCCCGGAACCCATCAGTTACTTCGGCTACGAAGGTATTCCGTCGCGGCTGGCCGAACGTGAGCGCTTGCTGTCGCTGGCCGAAGTCGGCGACGACGTGGCCGGGGCGTTGACCGCGCTGGCCGACGCGCTGAATGCACCGGCTTATGTGCCGACCCCGCGGGGGATCGAGCTGCCGCCAGGCGAGGCCGCGTTGACGCCGCAGTCGGTCGGCCAAGTGTTGGCCGCAGCGCTGCCGGACGACTGCATTGTCTCGGTCGAAGGGGGCACTTGCGGCTATCCGTTTTTCACCGCCTCCGCCAGTGCGGCGCGGCACCGTGTGTTGACCAACACCGGCGGCGCGATTGGCCAGGGCATTCCGGTCGGGTTCGGCGCCGCGCTGGCGGAGCCCGGTACCCGGGTGTTTTGCCTGCAATCGGACGGCAGCGCGCAGTACACCATTCAAACCCTGTGGAGCATCGCCCGCGAGCAATTGCCGGTGGTGATCCTGATCGCCGCCAACCACCGCTACGCGATCCTGCAGAACGAACTGCGCCGTTTCGGCATGACCGAACTCGACCCGCAAGCCCTCAGCCTGACCGTGCTGGACCGTCCACGGATCGACTGGAAAGCCCTGGCCACCGGCTACGGCGTGCCGGCCCGTACCGTACACACCAATGCCGAACTGCAACGGGCGCTGGCCAATGCCGCCGCCGATGCGGGCCCTTGCCTGATCGAAATGGCACTGTGAAGGAGTCGATGATGAATCAGCTTGACGTGTTACCCGCCGTCCAGGCGTTCCTGTCTCAACCCGGCCGTCTGTTCATCGGCGGTACCTGGCAGGACGCGGCCAGCGGTCGCCGGTTCGTGGTGGAAAACCCTGCCACCGAAGAAACACTCACGGAAGTCGCGCGCAGCGACGAGCGCGATGTGGATGCCGCCGTAGCCGCCGCCCGCGCCGCATTCACGGGGGCTTGGGCGCAGCAGTCACCGGCCCAGCGCGGCGTGTTGCTGTTTCGCCTGGCGGACTTGCTCGACCAGCACCGCGAAGAGCTGGCGCAACTGATCACCCTGGAAAACGGCAAGCCGATTACCAACGCACGCGCCGAGGCGGCCAGCGCGGCCAGCATCCTTCGTTACTTCGCCGGTTGGCCGACCAAGATCGAAGGCAGCACGCTGCCGGTATCGCCGGCCAGCGGCGCACCGATGCTCAACTACACGTTGCGCGAGCCGGTGGGCGTCTGCGCCTTGATCGTGCCGTGGAACTTCCCGTTGAACATGTGCGTGTGGAAGCTCGGCCCGGCGCTGGCCACCGGCTGTGTGGCGGTGCTCAAGCCCGCCGAGCAGACGCCGCTGGTGGCGATCCGGCTGGTGCAGTTGATCGAGGCGGCGGGCTTCCCGCCGGGTGTGGTCAACCTGATCACCGGCTTGGGCGCCGAGACCGGCGCACCGCTGGCGCAGCATCCTGACGTGGACAAGATCGCCTTCACCGGCTCGACCCAGGTCGGGCGGCTGATCGCCCAGGCGGCCACCGGCAACATGAAGAAGGTCTCGCTGGAGCTGGGCGGCAAATCACCGAACATCATCTTGCCCGACGCCGACATCGTGCGCGCCGCCAAGGGCGCCGCCGATGGGATTTTCTACAACCAGGGCCAGGTGTGTACGGCGGCATCGCGTCTGTACGTACACGCCAGCGTGCTGGATCAGGTGCTCGAAGAATTGCAGCGCCACGCTGCCGCCCATGTCCTCGGCAACGGCCTGGACCCGGCCAACAGCATGGGCCCGCTGGTGTCCGCGCGGCAGCTGGATACGGTCAAGGGCTACCTGCAGCGCGGCCAGGAGGAGGGCGCCGAACTGATTTGCGGCGGCGGCCGCCCCGAGCACCTGGAACGCGGGCACTTCATCCAGCCGAGTGTGTTCCTCGATCGTGCCGAGCGTGCCTGCGTGGCCCGCGAAGAGATCTTCGGCCCGGTGCTCACCGTCATGAGCTGGACCGACGTCGATGACCTGGTGTTGCGCGCCAACGACTCGCCCTATGGCCTGGCCGCCGGCCTGTGGACCCGCGACTTGCGCTCGGCGCACCGCCTGGCGGCGCAGCTCCAGGCCGGTTCGGTGTGGATCAACTGTTGGAACGTGGTCGATGCGGCTTCGCCGTTCGGCGGCTACAAGCAATCCGGCTGGGGCCGGGAAATGGGCAAGAACGTTATCGACGCCTACACCGAGACCAAAAGTGTGTTTGTCGATCTCGGCTGAACAGAATAATCACAAGAGGAACTGCTATGGATCTGGAATTGAAAGGCCGCGTGGCAATCGTCACCGGAGGTGGCATGGGCATCGGCAAGGAAGTTGCGCGCTTTCTGTCCGAAGAAGGTTGCAAGGTGGTGATCTGCGCGCGGCGCATGGCGTTTCTCCAGCTGGCCGCCGAAGAGATCAGCGCGCAGACCGGCAACGAAGTACTGCCGCTGTTCTGCGACACCAACGATATGTCGGCCGTGTCGGAAATGGTCGCCGCCGCGCACAAGCACTTCGGCCGCATCGACATCCTGGTCAACGGTGCCGCGGCGCCGTCGGGCGTGGTGCGCAATGACATCGAGCATGCCGGCGACGACGAGTTGCTGTCGGACCTCAACACCAAAGTGATCGGCTACTTCCGCTGTGCCAAGGCCGTGACCCCGCACATGAAGGCGGGCGGTTTCGGCCGCATCATCAACATCGGCGGCCTCACCGGGCGCAGCAGCAAAGTCCTCTCGGGGATGCGCAACCTGGCGATCGCGCACATGACCAAAACCCTGTCCGACCAGTTGGGCGCGTTCGGCATCACGGTCAACCTGATCCACCCGGGCGTGGTCGACACCCCGCACATCCGCGAGCTGTACGAGCGCGAAGGGATCAAGCAGGGCAAGACCCCGGAGCAGGTCGAGCAGGGCTACATCGACGCAACGCCGATTCGCCGCACGCTGGCGCCCATTGAAATGGGCTGGCTGATCGGCTTCCTGGCGTCCCCCAAGGCTGGCGCGGTGACCGGTGAATCCATCGGCATCGACGGCGGCCTGACCCGTGGCATCTTCATCTGAGGAGTAACTGCGATGAGTAACGGAACCCTATTAGTCGCCACCGTCGGCCAGGCCGTGATCCGTAGCGCCGACGATGGCCGCAGTTGGCATCGTCTCGGCCTCGGGCAGGATCTGGAGTTCGATGCGATCACCCGTTCGCTGAGCTTTCACCCCGGCACGCCGGACGTGATTTATGCCGGCACCGACATTGGTTTGTGCGTCAGCCACGACACGGGCGGCCATTGGCAGCAGGTCGACACGCCGTTCAACGGGCAGACCGTGTGGAAGGTGGCGGTCGACCCGCAGGATGCTCTGCGGATATTCGTCGGCACCGGTGCGCCTTCGCGCGCCGAGCTGTGGCGCACCCTGGACGGCGGCCTGAGCTGGGATCGCGCGCCGGTGGAAATCCCGGAGTTCTGTGATGGCGTCAGTCGTCCACGGTTGCTGGCCTTCGCCTACGACCCCACCGACCGCAACCAGGTGTGGTTCGGCCTCGAGGAGGGCGGGTTGTTCCATTCGCGTAACGGCGGCGAAAGCTGGATGCGCGTCGATGATCGGCTGCTGTGGGACTTCAACTCGGACATCCACAACATCCTGGTCCTGCCCAATCACGGTGAGAAAGTCATCGTGGTGGTTTGCGTCAATGCGGTTTACCGCAGCCTCGATGAAGGGCTGACCTGGACCGGCATCGTCGCCCGCGAAGCGTTTGGCCTGTACTACGCGCGCGCCATGAGTGCGCCATTGGGCACGCAGGATACGCTGTACCTGAGCATCTCCGACGGCACGCCGGGCACCACCAGCAAGATCCTGGTCTCCCATGATGCCGCGCTCAGTTGGCAGGTGTTGCCGCTGCCGCAACAGCCCAATTCCTGTGTGTGGGCTATCGCCTTCAACCCGGCGAACCCTCGGCAAATCGTGGCGGGCACCAAGTACGGCCATTTGTTCACCTCCGAGAACGGCGGTGACGGCTGGCAGAAGCAGTGGCGCGAATTCAGTGAGATCGCTGACGTGCTGTGGACCCCCGCCGTGGCGCAGATCAAGGCGGGGCATCAATCCATCGTCAAGAAAAACTGAGGTAGTGCGTGATGAAAGTCGAAGTCCTTCGTACTCACTTATCGCTATGGGTGAGTGATCCAGATGTGTCAGCACTTTGGTACGCCGACATCCTGGGTATGCACGAAAGTGCCCGTGGCGAGAGCTGGGTGATGATGGCGTTTGGCACCAAGCACCACGACATTGCGTTGATTCGTGCCGAACCCGGCGCCCATCAGGGCGGGTTGGGGTTGCAGCACTACGGATTGGAAATCGCCGGCGACATGACCACCCTGCGCCAGCTCTACGGCATGTTGCTGAGCAAAGGCGTCGAGGTGGTGAAAATCACCGATCACGAAATCGGCCATGGCGTGTATTTCCACGATCCGGATTGTAATCGCATGGAATTCTTTCTCGAGACCGAGCACGACGACGCACTTGGCAAGGCCCGCTTCAAGGCCGCCGGCGCGCCGAGCCGGAACTTTAAACTCGACCCACTTTGAATAGAGGCAGCTCTGATGAAAACCGCGAATTTCGCCAGCTATCACATCCGTAAATGGTACAGCTTCATTGAAGAAACCCTGGCCAACGAAACCGGCCAGTTGGCCGATGGCGAACCTGTGTACAAGTACGCCATCGCCGCAGTGATTGCCAACCCCTATGCCGGCCGCTTCAGCCAGACGCTGGATGCATTGGTGGACGACTCGCCGTTGCTGGGCGAAGAGTTCGGCCGGCGCATCAACGCACTGGCCGGCGAGCACGAGATTGTCAGCTACGGCAAGGCTATCCTGGTGGGCACCGAGGGCGAGTACGAGCACGGCAACGCGTTCCTGACCAACCCTGCCGCCGATCCGATCCGTGTCGCGCTGGGCGGTGGCAAGTCGTGGGTGCCGTCCACTGGCAAACGTGGCGGTCCGGGTTCGACCGTTGACGTGCCATTGGCTCACAAGGACGCGCTGTATGTGCGCTCCCATTACGACAGCATGTCGCTGATGTTCGGTGACGGTCCTTCGCCGGACGAGATCGTTGTGATCTGGGCCTTCGCCACGCGCGGACGCCTGCATGCACGGCTCGGCGGTTTGCAGGCGGCGGATGTGCAAGGTCTCGACGGGCTGCACTGAGCCCGGGCGCAAGGCCTTGCGTGGCATCCGATCAAAACCACAACAAGAAAGCGGTGACTAGCGATGAAGCAGGACAAAACCCAGGTGGTCATTGTCGGCGGCGGCCCGAACGGGATCACCGCCGCACACTATATGGGGATGTACGGTATCGACTGCGTCGTCCTTGAACTGGCCGACGGCATCCTGCCTTATCCCCGCGCAGTCGGCATGGACGATGAAGCGCTGCGCGTGTTGCAGGGGATCGGCATTGCCGAGCTGGCCGCACGTGACATGATCTGCGATGTGCCGCTGCGCTATTACAACGCGCGCGGCGTGTGTTTCGCCGAGGTCAAGCCGAGCGTCGCGCAGTACGGTTGGCCGATGCGGAACATCTTCATGCAGCAATTGCTCGAAGGCACCCTGCGCGAACATCTCGTGCAGCACGCCAGCGTCCAATTGCGCCAGGGCCATGAACTGCTCGAACTGGAGCAGGACGAGCAGGGCGTGACCTTGCAGGTGCGCGATGCCCACGGCGAGCTCTACCAATTGCAGGCCGACTATGTGATTGGCGCCGACGGCGGGCGTTCCACCGTGCGCAAACAGTTGGGCGTCGAACTGCTCGGGCTCACGCATCCGCGCAAATGGGTGGTGGTCGATACGGCCAACGACACCCTGGATGCGCCGTACACCGCCCTGCATGCCGATCCGCAACGGCCCTTCGTGTGCATCTACCTGCCTTATCAGCAGCGGCGCTGGGAGTTCATGCTGCTGGAGGGCGAAGACGAAGCGAAGATGTGCGACGAGGCGACGATTCGTGAACTGATCCGCGGCCATATCGGCGCGGCCGTGGATCAGTTGAACGTCATCCGGATCCGCGCTTACACCCACCACTCCCGTGTTGCGGCGCGGTTTGTCCAGGGGCGGGTCGCGCTGGTCGGCGATGCGGCGCATATTTCGCCGCCCTGGGCCGGGCAGGGGCTCAATTCCGGCCTGCGCGACGTGGCCAACGTGGCCTGGAAACTGGCGGCGATCATTCAGGGCCGCGCGGCGCCGTCGATCCTCGCCAGCTACGACCAGGAACGCCGCGGCCACGCCACCGAGCTGGTGGCGCTGGCCGACAACATGGGCGCCGTGCTGGGGTTGACCAACCCGCTGATGGCCGGCGTGCGCGACTGGCTGTTCCAGGCGGTCAACAGTGTCGACAACCTGCGCTCGCACCTCTTGGAATTCAAGTTCAAACCCAAGGCCACCATCACCCAAGGCCTGGTCTATCACGAGCGTGCCGAGCTGCGCGAAGACGATCTGGTCGGGCAACTGTTCGTGCAGCCTTATATCGAAGATGCCCAGGGCCAACGTCGGCGCCTCGACGACATGCTGGGCAACTCGTATGCCGTGCTGGGTTACCGCACCAATCCCCGGGCGCCACTGAGCGAGGACATGGCCGCGTATTGGGCGCGTTGGAACACGCGCTTTATCCAGGTCAACCGTTCGCGCAGCGGCGTGGGGCGCAACCAACCGCTGACGGCGATGGACGCGATCAGTGTGGAGGACGTGGATAACCGGCTGGGCGAGTGGTTCTCCAAGGTGCGCGACTGCATCGTCGTGGTGCGTCCGGACCGCTTTGTCGCGGCCATTACCACCCCAGAGCGGCTGGACGGTGTATTGCGCAAGCTGGCGGAGCAACTGTCATGAGCACGTCCGACGATGTACTCGGCCAACTGCGCCAAGCGAGGCTCAGCGCTCATGCCATAGCGCCTTTGGCACCGCAGGCGCTGGACCGGCAGCAAGGCTACGCGCTGTTGCGCCAGACCCTGGAGCGACGCGTGGCCGCCGGGGAGAAACCGAGCGGCTGGAAGGTCGCCTTCGCTGGCCGAGCCGCGCAAGCACGCTTTGCTCTCGACGAACCGGTGTACGGCGGCCTCACGGATGCGATGCAGGTTGAGCCGGGGAGCGCGGTGCCGTTGGCGCGGCTGATCCAGCCCAAGCTGGAGGTCGAACTGGCGTTCGTCTTCGGGCACGCGCTGGCGCCGGGGGACTACCGCGACCAGGACATTCTGACGGCCATCGCCGAGGTGGCGCCCGCGTTCGAAATCGCCGACTGCCGATGGCAAGGCTGGCGTTTCGGGCTTGGCGCCTTCCTCGCCGATAACGCGGCGGCGGGGCTTTACTGTGTGGGGCCGAGGTCGCCGTTCGAGCCGCAACAGCATGCCTGCGTGCCCTATCGTCTGGAGCACGAAGGGGTTCACCTGGGCAGCGGCGATACGCAGGCTCGGGAAGACAACCCCCTGTTCAATCTGTGCTGGTTGGTGCGCCGGCTCCTGGCGGACGGTCACCGTATCGAGGCTGGGCAGGTGGTGCTGTCGGGCGCGTTGCTGGCACCGATCGATATACAGCCGGGAACCTATCGTCTGCAGATGCTTGGCACGGAACTGGCTTTGGTTTTCCAGGCGGACACTGTGCCCGTGTGAATGCCAGCTGCCGTCAGGGATGACTGAGCCCCCTTCAGGCCAATGACCAGACACAGGCCGCCGAGGAACGACGAATATGCTCGCTGAAGTCCGAACCTTCAATGATCCTCAACAGCACGCCGGCTCGATCCAGGGCTGGCAGCAGATCTACGACCAACTGGGCCGTGGCTGTCTCACCAGTGAACTGCGCCAGTTGTCCTGCGATCGCTTCCAGATTTTCCAGGAGGTGCTGGACAAGCGAGTGGTGCAGCATGGTTCCTCGCCCAAAGGCCGGTTGTGCGCCGCCATGTCATTGGGCAGCTCGCCGGTGGTGCAAGGGCAGCAAGTGGACGCGCAGAGCGTGGTGCTGCTGCGCGATTCAGAGGAGTTCGTATTGCATGCCCCGGAAGGCACGCATTTTTTCGCGATCAACGTCGACGCAGTACGCTTTGCCAAACTGGCGGCTTTCGAATTATCCGGCGAGCAGCTTAAACGCCTGACCACTGTGTCTCAGCTGCGTGTGGATGAGGCGTTACTGCTGCGTATACACCAGCGTATTCACCCGTTGTTTCGTCACCTTTTGGAACATACCGACGCGATCAGCGCCGTTTCGGAAAAGATCCTGGAAGATGAGCTGCTCGGCACCTTCCTGGACCTGTTCACCCATGCCAGCGACGAGGTGCGTTGCCGGCGCGGCAATTTCGCCGTCAGTGCCTACCTAGTCCGGCGTTGCCAGGAGTTGATCGTTGCCAGTGGCGATACCCCGTTGAGCATCCTCGACCTGTGCGAGCAATTGCGCGTCAGCCGCAGGACCCTGCAGAACAGTTTTCAGGCGGTGACCGGCCTGCGCCCGGTCGAGTACCTGCGCAATCTGCGCCTCAACGCGGTCCGGCGGCGGTTGATCGCGACCGCGGCCAGCGAGAAAAACGTCGGTGAGGTCGCCGTGGCCATGGGCTTTTTTCACCTGAGTCACTTCGCGGCGCATTACCGCGAATTGTTTGGCGAGTCGCCCTCGGAAACGCGCAGGGCCGAGCGCTGATGCGCGATCAGTCTGCCGCTTCGCCAAGCCCGGGGTTCACGCGCTTGCCGATGTCCTTGAGCCGCGCCAGTTGGTCGATCATCGAGGGGGCTTCATCCAGGCAACTGACGAAAGTCCACAGGTAAGTCATCACCGCATAGATATGCCCGGCTTTTACGGCCGGCGACAATGCCAGTTGCGTGATGGCAACCACAAACAGCAGCGCCGCCAGGATGCCAATGAACAGGAAGGCGATGGCCTCACGGTCCGACAAGCGGATGCGCAGTCGCGACAGCAGGTGATAATGACGGTGCAGGGTATGCGCGCCGACGGCTTCCACCATGCCGATTTCCTTTTCCAGGCGATTGTTCAAGCGCTCATGCAAGCGCTGGTTACGCCGGGCGAAGCCGGGCATCACGGTGACGCATAGCAGCAGCGCGAGCAGGCATGCCACGCCAACCCAAGGCTCGATCACCAGCAACATGCCGGCCGCGCCAATGATCGAGACCAGCGCGGTGGCGATGATCGGCACGTGCTTCTCGAAAAAGTCGACAAAGTCCCGCGCCAGCACCACCCGCGCCGCCGCCTTGGACGTGCTCTGGCGTTCCAGGCGCTGATTGAGGATCACCGGCACCGCAAGATCTGCGTAGATGCGCGTAAAGGTGCGCGTATCCAGCGCGCGCCGCGCCGCCCCCACCACCCAGAACCCCAGCACCACGCCGGCATAGAGCAATGCGCTGGCGGCATCGCCACGGATGATTGAGTCCACGGCAAACCCGGCAAACAGCGGGTAGGCGAGCAGCAGTGCATTTTCCAGCGCCACCAGCGACAAGGTCGCGAACAGCTTGCCGGGGTAGGCCCTGGCAATGGCCTTGAGGGTCTGGCTGGCGGATTGCTGACCGAGCTTTTTACTTTCTTCGAGCACAATCCTAGGGGTTACGGACGGCATGGGCCACCTGTCGAGCGCATCATGGGAGGATAGATACCGCGGGCGACGCCGAGCAGATAGCGCGCCTCCTCGGTCATCAATAACAAGTTGATCTGCACTTCTTCGATAACGATTTCCAGGGCGATCAATATGCAAATGGCCGGCGCTGTAATCAGCCAGTGACAATAAGACTGTGTGATCAACGACGCGCACACACCAATCAACCACAACGCCAATACGCAATGCGGCGCGTACTTCTGCAGGGGAATCCAGAAGCGCTGCAACTTTCGCAGTTTGAGTGTGTAGAGCGTCAGTGACGCTTCCAGCTGTTTCGAGTCAACAAGGGGGCGAGCGGAATGCAGAGTCGGCATAACAATTGTCCGCGTAAAACATTGAACGTCATTTGCCAGGTGTTGCTTCATTATCCCGGCGCCCGTGGCCTGGAAGGGTTTGATTGAACCAGGCAAGATTGATTGCTGTGACTTCGACCCATTCGCCCTGAGTTGGCATCCTTTCGCAGCTCTTGAACGCGATACAACGTCCTTGTGAGTTCAATAAGGCAAAGTGGCGATATTTCGTGGCTCTATTAACTATAAAAATAGAGAGGCGCATGCCATCACCTTTGTCGGTTTGAATATTCAAGCGGGTTTGGCGTTATATGCAGTTACACCTCAGTAGACTCCGTGTAGGTATCCAGGCTTTGCGTTGTTGTTGGCCAACTGAGTTCAAACACGGTGCCGCCATTAATCGATGTCCGACAGCTCACCGTGCCGCCATGGGCGATGGCAATCGCGCGCACCACGGCCAGGCCCAGCCCACTGCCTCCCTGGGCACGGGAGCGAGAACTTTCGCCGCGCTGGAACGCATCGAAAATATGCGTCGCGAACGCATCGTCCACCCCCGGCCCTTCATCCGTGACTCTCAGGAAGTTGCGCGAGCGTTGGCTGCCGAGTTGCACCCAGACGTTGCCCGGCGTCGCATGCCGGCGGATGTTGTCCAGCAGCGCCAGCAACGCCTGGCGAATCCGCGCGCGGTCACAGCGTATCGGGCCTTTGAGCAGGTCCAGGTGCAGCACGAAGCCGGCGCTGCGCAGGCTCGATTCGAACAACCGTGCTTCGGCTTCCAGGTCGGCGGCCAGGTCGGCGTAGTCGGGTTCGAGCTTGAGGTAGCCGCTGTCTCCCAGGCCGACCACGCGCAGGTCTTCAACCAGGCGCGTCAACCCTTCCACTTGCGTCAGCAGGCTGTAGAACTGCGCGGTGTCCGGCTCGAACACACCTTCGGCCAGCCCCTGCAGGCGGCCGCGCAAGATGGTCAGCGGCGTGCGCAACTCATGGGCGATCGCTGCGTTCCAGAACGCCTGTTCTTCGGCCATGCGTTTCAATCGGTTGGCCATGCTGTTGAAGTCATCCACTAATAAGGCGGCTTCGCCCAAGGATTGATCCGGCGCCACTGCGCGGGCATCCAGGTCGCCATCGGCCAGCCTGCGCAGGCTGGCCGCCACCGAGTTCAAGGGCATCAGAATGCGCCGGGACAACTTGATCGCCGCTGCGACGCCGACGCCCAGGCTGACGCAGGTGATCAGGCTCATCCAGGCCCACTCCATGCCGCTGGGCAGCCACTCATCCATTTCCGCGTCGCTCAGCGGAGCAAACGACCACAGCAGCCCATAAAAGACATAGGTCCCGACAATCGCCAGGGTTATCACACACAGGACCACGGCCGACATCGACAGGATAATCTGCCGACTCAAGCTGTTGGCGCCTTTCATGGCAGGCTCCCGAACCGGTAGCCGACCCCGCGGATACTGGCCGGTACGCCTTGCAGTCCGAGGTCCTCGATTTTCCTGCGTAATTTGCTGATATGGCTGTCGACCGTGCGCTCCAGGCTGTCGCTCTCGGGCGAACAGAGGGCCAGCAACTCGGCGCGGCTGAACACGCGCCGGGGCGCCTTTGCCAATTGCGCGAGTAACTTGAATTCGGTCACGGTCAGGTTCAATGGGTGTTTCTGCCCATCGATGCTGACGCTCACGTCATGGTTGTCGATGTCGATTTCGAAGGCGTCCACGCGCAGCACGCTGCGCCCCGTCAAATAGCCATTGTCGATGCAGCGGCGCAGCACCGCCTGGGTTCTGGCGACGACCTCGGCCGGGTTGAACGGCTTGACGATGTAATCGTCGGCGCCAATACGCAGCCCCATGAGTTTGTCCACGTCCTGGTCCTGTGCGGTCAGCATGATGACCGGCGTGTTGCCGCGGTGACGAACCTCCGCCAGTACCATCCAGCCATCCAGTTTCGGCATCAGTACATCGAGCAGCACCAGGTCGGGCTTGAGCGTTTGATGCAGTTCGAGTGCGCGACGGCCATCCTGCGCATGCGCGGTTTGAAAGCCGGCGCGTTTGAGATAGGCCGTGAGGATGTCGGCGATTTCCGGTTCGTCTTCGGCGATCAGGATCAGTGCCTGATTAGCGGTTGATGCAACGAGTGATTCGGTCATGTTCTGCTCGGTCGATGTGCCCTGTGCTACCGGGCCATGCTGCAACGGCGCGCGGTTTTCTGGCAACGGGTTGGATGATGCACGGCAAGCATGCACTTTCAGCGTAGGTTTTATGGAGAAATGATGGAGACGCAGGTTTATTTTTCGTCGCGCGGGGGAGGGGGGTGAACGCTGCCTGATGCGGCGCGTTCAGGCGAAGCTGATGCGGTCGCTGTAGGCGTTCTGCACAATCTTGCGCTGGTAGTCACAGGGCGTCGTACTGACCAGCTTCTTGAAGTCGCGCAGGAAGTGTGACTGATCGGAGAAGCCCAGGTCCAGCGCCAGTTCCGAGAAGGATACATCGTGCTGGGTATTCAATGTTTCCAGGGCCGCCTGGCAGCGAATGATGCGGCAAAAGATCTTCGGCGACATGCCGGTGTCCTGGCTGAACTGGCGATGGATGGTGCGGCTGGTGTAGCCGCTGAGGTCTTCAAGCTGCTGAATGCGCAGGTCACCGCGATGCACCAGGGCCTGTTGAATCACCATCGCCGTCAGTTTCGAGGTCCTGCCCATCAGGCGCGGGGCCAGGTAGTCATTGAACAGCCTCATCTGCTCTTCCAGCCGTGGGGTTTGCACGATGTTCTCGAACATGCGCTGGGCAAACCCCGAGACCTTGAGCAGATCCAGCTCCTGTTCGGTCAGGTCCGCGGCCAGCACATTGATGAAGCCTGGAATGACCCCCGGTGAAAAGCGCACGCCAAAGTAGTGATGATGCTGGTGCAGTTCGACGCGCTGCGCCTCCAGCGGCGTGCCGCAGATCCGCACGGTGGGACGTGTGGCATCGCAGTCGAAAACGATGTCCACGCAGCCATCCGGCACCGCCAGCACATCGGTCGATTGGGCGACATCGAAGGCATAGAAATGCGAGATCGCCGGGTGTTCGGAAGGCATCACCGAATACCGCGATGAGTTGAGTACGAACCAGGGCTGTTCGTAGGCGGTTGGGTGCCGCGGCCTCGGCGCACACAGGTTGACCATGACGGAACCTTCGATTGGCAATATGCGCGAATATTCAGGCATTTATCGCGCCAACTCAGGTGCCCGCGGCAAGCGCCGATGTCCGAAATTTACAATACCGCCGATAAGCCCAGCCCGATACTCGGACTCGACAGCGTGGGAGCCGCGCCTACCGCAGCGATATCACCTTCAGCCCGAGAATAATTATGTCCACGACTACAAAAATAGACTTCATCTACCTGTCCGAGCAGGACATGATCCGCGCTGGCGTCACCGACATGCTTGCCTGTGTCGACACCATGGAAGAGATGTTCGGCCTGCTGTATATCGGCGACTACCGCATGGCGGGCCCGAACAACGATTCCCACGGCGCGATGGTGATTTTCCCCAAGGAATCACCATTCCCGAACATGCCCAAACCCACCGCTGACCGACGCATGATGGCGATGCCGGCCTACCTGGGCGGCAACTTCTGCACCGCCGGCGTGAAGTGGTACGGCTCCAATATCGCCAACCGCGACAAAGGCCTGCCGCGCTCGATCCTGATGTTCACGCTCAACGACCCCGACACGGGCGCACCGCTGGCGCACATGTCGGCCAACCTGCTGTCGGCGTATCGCACCGGCGCGATTCCCGGCGTGGGCGCGCGCCACCTGGCCCGCAAGGATGCCAAAGTCGTCGGCCTGCTGGGCCCGGGGGTGATGGGCAAGACCACGCTGGCCGCTTTCATCGCGGTGTGCCCGCAGATCGATACCTTGAAGATCAAGGGACGCGGCGAGAAAAGCCTCAACGATTTTATTGCCTGGGTAAAGCAAACCTACCCACAGGTGACCACGATAAAAGTCGTCGACACCCTCGAAGATGTGGTCCGCGACGCCGACCTTGTTACTTATTGTAGCTCCGGTGAGGTCGGCGACCCCTCGAACTACCCAATCATTAAGCGTGAGTGGGTCAAACCGGGCGCCTTCATGGCGATGCCGGCGTCCTGCTCCCTGGATGAAGGCATGGAGAGCTCCGAGGTGCGCAAGGTGCTGGATAACACCGGCCTCTATGAAGCCTGGTTCGAAGAGTTGCCCAAGCCCGCGCACCACTGCGTGCCGGTGATCGGTGTGCGGTTCATGGACATGATCGCCGAAGGCAAGATGCAGCGCGACGAGCTCGAAGACATCGGCAAGATCGTTGCCGGCGATGCCCAGGGCCGCCGGAACGACGAAGAGATCATCATCATGTCGGTGGGCGGCATGCCCGTGGAAGACGTGGCCTGGGGCACGGTGGTGTATCGCAATGCCATCGCAAAAGGCATCGGCGTGAAACTGAATCTGTGGGAAACCCCCGCGTTGCGCTAAGCCACCCTTATCCATCTGAAGAGGCAACGACATGACCAAAATCATCAAGCTCAAGACCGGTTCCCCGTTTGAAGACCAAGCCAGCTATTCACGCCTGGTGGTGGTGGACAACTGGATCTATGTCTCCAATACCGCAGGCCGCAACCCTCAAACCAAGTTGATCCCCGAGGACATCCTCGAACAGACGCATCAGGTATTCGCCAACATCGAAACGGCCCTCGCCGCCGTCGACGCCAGCCTGGCCGATGTGGTGTGCTCGCGGGTGTTCATCCAGGACCCCAAGGACGTTCCGGCGGTCATGGGCCTGATCGGCGAGAAGTTTCGCGGTGTCGATCCGGCCAGTACCGTGACCTGCCCGCCGTTGGGCTCGACGGTCTACAAGGTGGAACTGGAAGTGACGGCCTATCGCAACGCCTCCAAGGCGCAGGTCGAAGTCATCCGCCTGTCGCAATGACCGCTACGCGGCCGTGCGCTTGCGCGGCCGACCTCAATCGCTCACAGAGTCTTGATCATGGCCCCGACTATAGCGCCCGTGAACACGTCAACCACGTTCCCCTTCGCGACGTCCGTCGTCATCATTGGCGGCGGGATCATCGGCTTGACGGCTGCGCTGACATTGGCCGAACGCAATATCGCGGTGGTGGTGCTGGAAAAAGGCCGTATCGCCGGCGAACAGTCCTCACGCAACCTCGGCTGGGTGCGCAAGACCAGCCGGCACGCCGCCGATATCCCCTTGGCCCTCGCCGCAGATCGCTTGTGGGCGCAGATGCCTGAGCGGGTCGGCGCCGACGTCGGGTATCGGCAAGAGGGCATCATGTTCCTGGGCCGCAACGAGGCGCAGATGGCGATGCATGAAAGCTGGCTGAAATCGGTCGAACATCTGTCCCTCGACTCGCGGTTGCTGAGCCAGCGCGAGATCGCGCAACGGGTGCCGGGAGGCGTGGCTGACTGGGCCGGCGGTATCTTTACGCCATCCGATGCGCGGGCCGAGCCGACCCTGGCCAGCAGTGCGATCGCCAAGGCGGCCATGGCCAAGGGCGTGGTGATCATCGAGCAGTGTGCGGTGCGTACACTGCAGATGTCCGCCGGCAAGGTCAGTGGGGTGGTCACTGAAAAGGGTGAGATTCGCTGCGATCAGGTATTGCTGGCCGGGGGGATGTGGTCGCGGCGCTTTTTGGGCAACCTCGGCGTGGCGTTGCCGACCTTGGCCTTGACCTGTTCGGTGCTGCGCACGCATCCGATGGATGGGCCTACGGAAATCGCCGTAGGCGCGCCGGACTTTTCCTTTCGCAAGCATAAGGACGGCGGTTTCATCATTACCCAACGCGGCAAATTGGACGCCTACCTGACCCTCGATCACCTGTTGCTCGCCAAGCAATACATGCCGCAGTTTCGCGCGCAGCGCAGCGTGTTGAACGTGTCGCTGGGCAAGTATTTCTTTAACGACCTGGCGCTGGCCCGGCGTTGGTCGGCCGACAGTATCAGCCCGTTCGAACGGGTGCGGGTGCAGGACCCGGCCGCCAACCCGCGGCTCAACAACGATGCGATGAACAACCTCAAGGCCGCCTGGCCGGTATTCGAGCAGGCGCGGATCGCCCAGGCCTGGGCGGGCACCATCGACGTGACGCCGGACTCGAACCCGGTGATTGGGCCGGTCGCGCAAATTCCCGGGTTGACCGTCGCCACCGGTTTCTCGGGGCACGGTTTCGGTACCTCGCCGGCGGCCGGCCATCTGGCGGCGGATATCGTCAGCGGGGATACCCCGATCATCGATCCGAGCCCGTATCGTTTCGATCGTTTCTAAGCCGGCCCAAGCCCAGCCTTCATGGAGCACAACGATGTCGCCTGCCAGCTGTTTTTTTACTAATCGCACAGGCTTGCGCCTGCATTTTCTGCAATGGGGCGCGCCGAGCGGCGTGCCTCTGGTTCTGCTGCACGGCTTGCGGGCCTATGCGCAGACCTGGGAGTCGCTGGTGCAGGCGTTGGGCCCCGGTTACTGCGTTTACGCCCTGGACCAGCGCGGTCGCGGGTTGAGCGATTGGGCCACGCCGAGCAGCTACCACACGCAATCTTATGTGGAGGATGTGGAGGACTTCGTCGCCCACCTCGGTTTGCAACGCTTCGTGTTGCTGGGGCATTCGCTGGGTGGCGCCAATGCCCTTGAATATGCGCGGCAAAACCCAGGGCGTTTGCACGGGCTGATCATCGAAGACATCGGTCCCGGCTCTTCGAGCCAGGGCGACGGCGCGGCGCGTATTCGCCGTGAAATGAGCCAGACGCCGTTGCACTTCGACAGCTGGGCGAGCGCCCGCGCTTTCTGGCAGGCGTCGCGCCCGGGCTTGTCGGAGCAGGGCCTCGCTTCCAGGCTGGCGCATTCGATGAAAGAGCACGAAGGGCTGATCAGCTGGCGGCACGATCAGCAAGGCATCGCCGAGGCGCGCCTGAGCATCGAGCCGACCGACCTGTGGCCGGCGGTGCGGGCCTTGGACTGCCCGACCCTGTTCATTCGTGGCGGGCGTTCGGACTTCCTGCCCACCGCGACGCTGCAGGCGATGCGTGACAGCAATCGGCAGGTGCAGACGGTGGAAGTCGCGCACGCCAGTCACTATGTCCACGACGATCAGGGCGAGACGTTCAACCGGCTGGTCGCTGACTTTCTCGCCAGCCTCACGACTCCCAGCCCATGAAGGCAAGCGCGCACCGGCACTGACGTTTACGCCGCATCGAGACTGGCGCGGATCTTGTCCGCCAGCGCCAGCAACGGCGCGGCATACTGCGCGACCACCGCTTCGATCGGCTGCGGGGTCGACACGCTGATATTCAAAATGTGGTCCTGATAATTGCGTATGCCGAGTGGGGTCGAAATAGCCACCACCTCGGCCTGCCAGGACGCCGCGCAATACCCGCGAAGGCGGATGCTTTCATCGGCCTCGGCGATCTCGGCCGCCAACCCCTCCCATCTGGCGTCGCAGCGCCTGGCCTTGAACAGCGCCAGCAGCGCTTGCTGTTTCTGCGTTGGAATCGTCGCCAGGTAAGCGCGTCCCAGCGAGGTGAACTCCATGGGTACCCGTTGCCCGGTTTGTACGGTGCGTGGCGTGTTCTTGCGACTCAGGCGGATCGACTCCAGGTAAATCATTTCATCGCGGTCGGCGGCGGCCAACCCGACATTCACCCGGAGTGCATGAGCCGCCTCGCGCATCAGTGGCGCAGCGCGCTGAATCAGTGAACTGCTGTTGTACATGGCGTTGCCCAAGCAAAGCGTGGCGGGCGCGAGGCGATAGGCGCTGCGCTGGCCGTCGTACACCAGCATCCCGCTGTGAATCAGCGTCTGGGTCAAGCGACTGATGGTCGACTTGGACAAACCCGTGCGCTCGCTGATATCGCCATTCCCCAGGTACTCGGTGCCCGCGCGAAAGGCCCGCAGAATCTCGAGGCCCCGCTCAAGCGAGCGGTTGAGGGGCGCCTTGCCCGCACCGGGTCTGTCCAGGCCGTCATCCTCTCTCATCGTGTTCCACCCAGTGGAATTGGCGGATTGTTAATCATGGGGAGCTCCATAGACTCGGATCAGCGCAAGGCCTTTCAGTTTGGGCCGCTGCCATGCCAACAACAAGAGAGAGATTCCCCATGACGATGTTGCAAAGTGTTACTTCGCCGATCCACATGACCGTTGATGACGACGGTATCGCCGTGCTCACGCTCAACCGCCCCGAGGCGCGTAATGCGATCAGCGACGAGATGCGCAGCCAGATGATCGAGCTGCTGGAGGAGGTCGCCGCGAACCGCGCGATTCGCGCACTCATCATCACCGGCACCGGCAAGGGCTTCTGCGCCGGAGGCGACATCAAAGGCATGGAAAAGCGCATGAATGCGCCGGCGGGCGAGGTGGCCTACAACGGTTGGAAGCGCCAGCAGCGCGTGCATCATGCGGTGTCCCTGTTGCTCAACCTGCCCAAGCCGACGCTCGCCGCGGTCAACGGCGCCGCCACGGGCCTGGGGTGCGACCTGGCGTTGAGCTGCGATTTCGTGGTGTCCTCGCGGCAAGCCAGTTATGCGATGAGCTACATCGCACGGGGCCTGATTCCCGACGGCGGTGGCTTGTATCTGCTGCCGCGTCGCGTCGGGCTGCCCAAGGCCAAGGAGCTGATCTATACCGGGCGCACCGTGCAGCCTGAAGAAGGTTTGGCGATCGGCCTGGTGGACCGGCTGGTGGCGCATGACGACCTGCTTGTGGAGGCTCGGCGCTGGGCCCTTGAGTTATCCGCCGGCTCGGCCACTGCGCTGGCCTTGAGCAAATCCATCCTGAACAACAGCTTCGAACTCACCCAGGCCCAGGTATTGGCCATGGGCAGCCAGGCCCAGGGCATCTGCTACACCTCCGCCGAGCACCAGGCATCGGTCGCCGCTTTTCTGGCGGCCAAGGCGAAGAGGGGGTGAGCATGGACAGCATTTCCCGCCTGATGAACCCGCGCAGTGTCGCCGTGATCGGCGCCTCCGGGGACGCGCAAAAAACCTCCGGCAGGCCCATCGCGTTCTTGCGTAAACATGGCTTCGCCGGCCGCTTGTACCCGGTCAATCCACGCTACGCCGAGATCGATGGATTGACGTGCTATCCCAACATCGCCGCATTGCCGGAAGTGCCGGACGCCGCCATCATCCTGCTCGGCCCCGAACGCGCCAACCAGGCCGTGGCCGAATTGGCGGCCATGGGCACGCCGGCGGCCATCGTGCTTGCCGGTGGTTATGGCGAAGCCGGCGAGGAGGGCATCGCGCGCCAGCAAGCCTTGCAAGCCGCGCGAGGCAACATGCGCGTGCTGGGGCCGAACACCATCGGCCTGATCAACCTCACTCAAGGCATCACCCTGTCTGCCAGCGGCGCACTTGATCAGGAGGCGTTGCGGGCCGGCAATATCGCGGTGATTTCGCAAAGTGGCGGGATTCTCGGCTCTATCCTGTCCCGTGGCGCGGCTGCCGGCATTGGCTTTTCAAAGCTGGTGGCAACCAGCAACGAGGTCGATCTGGACGTCGCCGATTTCGTCGATTACCTGGTGGATGACGCGGCAACCGACGTTATCGCCCTGTATCTGGAAGGGCTTCGCGACACGGCCAAGTTCAGCCGTGCCGCGCTCAAGGCGCGCGCTGCCGGCAAACCGATCGTCGTCTTCAAGGTCGGACGTTCCGAGGCCGGTGCCCGCTCGGCGGCGTCCCATACCGGCGCCCTGGCCGGTGCCGACGCGCTCTACGATGTCTACTTCAAACAATTGGGCATTGTTCGGGCCCAGACCTTTGCCGACTTGCTCGACCTGCCTTTCGCACTGGCCAGCCGGCGCACGATGGCGGGCAATCGTGTGGCGATTCTGACCTCCACAGGCGGCGCCGGTACGCTGATCGCAGATGCCCTGGGCGCCAGCGGGTTCGACACCCCACCGCCGGGCGAGGCCACCGCCGCGCGTTTGCGCGATCTCGACATCGGCGACCAGGCCGTGCTGGATCGCAACCCCATCGACCTGACGCTGGCCGGCCTGCAGCCGCATATCATGCAGCAGGCCATGTGCATCCTGCTGGAAAGCACGGACTACGACGCGGTCATCAGCGTGGTGGGGTCGTCCGGCGTCGCCCGCCCGACATTGATGGCGGATGCAATCCGCGACAGTCAGCGCGACAGCTGCAAGCCGGTCCTCGCCTATGTCAGTCCTTATGCACCGCAAGCCTTGCTGCGCATCAACAGCAACCAAGGCATCGCCTTTACCGCGCCTGAGGCGTGTGCCAGTGCGTTGCTGGCCTTGAAAGGCCACAGCGCTGTCGAGCCGTGCGCGGCGCCGACGCAAGCGCGCAATCAAGCCATGACCGCGACGGAAGTTGAGCAATTGCCGAGCGGCACCCTGGATGAACGGCACAGCAAGGCGCTGTTCAGCCGCTTTGGCGTGCCGGTCACCCGCGAACGGGCGGTTGAGCATACGAGCCAGGCAATAGACGCCGCTCGTGCGCTCGGCCCCAAGGTTGTGCTGAAGGTGCTCTCCGAGCGCATTCCCCACAAAACCGAAGTGGGCGGCGTCGCGCTCGGTCTTACCGAACACACCATTGGCCAGGCGCTGGAACACATGCGCGGCGTGGTCGCGGACAAGGTGGGTTTTGTCCCCGAGCGCTTTCTGGTTCAGGAGATGGTCAGCGGCGGCCACGAGCTGATCCTGGGCTTCCATCGAGACCCGCAACTGGGGCCTGCGTTGCTACTGGGGATGGGCGGTGTCAGCGCCGAACTGCTGCGGGACACCAGCATGAGGCTGCTGCCGATCAGCCGCAACGACGCGCAGGCAATGCTCAGAGAACTGAAAACCTTTGCCCTGCTCGACGGCTATCGCGGCGCCCCCAAGGCGGATATCGGTGCGCTTGTCGACTGCATCATGGCCTTCGCCGATATGGCAACGACCTTGGGCACCAAGCTCCACGAAGCCGAAATCAACCCTTTGCGCGTGTTCGCGCAAGGGCAGGGTGTCAGGGCGGTGGATGGCCTGGCGCTGCTGGCGTGAGGCAGCACCTGTTCCACTCTGTGGAATAGGTGGATTGACCCTCACAGCCCCGGTTTCATAATCAAGACAGCTTCATCAACGACTCATAAAAACAAGTAGGTCGCTATGAACGTACTCAACTGCACATCGAACCAACGGCTCCCTCTGGGCAACCTGCATTTTCAGAGAAGGAGCCCATCATGCCTGTCGCATTAAAAGCCATCACCACGCCAGCTGGCGCGGAACGGGATGAGCGCGCGTCGGCGCTGATCCAATTTATCGGTGTTTCCAAATCCTTCACGGTCAAGGGCGTGGCCAAACAGGCATCCCACAGCATCAACCTGTCGATCGAGAAGGGTGAAGTGGTCACCGTGGTCGGGCCATCGGGGTGTGGTAAATCCACACTGCTGAACATGGTCGCGGGGCTGTTCGCGCCCACCGAAGGGCAGGTGGTCTACAACGGCAAAGCCGTATGCGGGGTCAATGGCCGTACCGGCTACATGACCCAGAGCGACCACTTGCTGCCCTGGCGCGATGTGGTCGGCAACATTGCCGTGCCCCTGGAAATCCAAGGCATGCCCAAGGTGCAACGGCGCGAGCGTATTCAGGAACTGATCAAACTGGTCGGTCTTGAAGGCTTCGAAAAATCCTACCCCAGCCAACTGTCCGGCGGCATGCGCAAACGTGCGGCGCTGGCCCGCCTGCTCGCCTATGACCCGGAAACGCTGCTGATGGACGAGCCTTTCGCGGCATTGGATGCGCAACTGCGCATGCGTATGCAGACCGAGCTGATTCGGCTCAGCCGGCGCTTGAACAAGACCGTGATCTTCGTGACTCACGACTTGGATGAAGCCGTCGCCCTGGGGGATCGCTGCCTGATCTTCGCCGGCCGGCCCGGCACCATTGTCAAGGACGTGCCGATCCCGCTGGGCGAGGAGCGCAACATTCTCCAACTGCGCAAGGACCCCAGGTACCACCAGCTTTGCGGCGATTTGTGGGACTTCATGACCCCGTCTTTGAACGATGCAGCGGAGGGTAACCGAGCATGAATATATTCCTTGGACGTCTGGCGATCTTCATCACACTGTTCGCCACGTGGGAGCTGTCATCGGGGCCGTTGATCGATCCCTTTTTCGTCAGTTCTCCCAGTGAAATCGCCGGCAAGTTCTACGAGCTGGTGATCAGCGGAAGGCTGTTTTCCCATGGTGGGATCACGGTGGTGGAAACCCTTGCCGGCTTCGTGCTCGGGGCGACGGTCGGGATCGGGGTGGGGTTGCTGTTGGGCCGTAACGAATTGCTGGCCAAGCTGCTCGATCCGATCCTGGTGTCGATCTATAGCTTGCCGAAAGTGGCCCTGGCCCCGCTGTTCATCATGTGGTTTGGCATCGGGATCGAGATGAAGATCATCCTGACCGCCACCATCGTGTTCTTCCTTGTCTTCCTCAACACCTACAGCGGCGTGCGAGCGGTCGACCGCGAGCAGCTGGAGATCCTGCGCTTGATGGGCGCACGCGAGCATCACTTGATCACCAAGGTGGTGTTCCCTTCGGCCATCCAATGGGTATTCACCGGGCTCAAGCTCTCGGTGCCTTACGCGCTGATCGGGGCCATCGTCGGCGAAATCATGGCGTCCAATCGTGGGCTCGGCTATCTGCTGCAAGATGCGGCGGGGCAGTTGGACACCGCTGGGGTGTTCGCCGCGTTGGTCGCCATCATCGCTCTGGCGCTGCTGCTGCAAGCGATCGTGCGTATGGTCGAGACACGCCTGATGCCATGGAAAAAAGATCTGGGTGATCGTGAAGCTTCGGTTTGACCTGTTCATAACTCACAAGAAAATACAGGTGTACGCATGTCTATTAAAAAACTGATCGCAAAGGCGGGCCTTGTCGCTTCGTTGCTGGCTGGCGCCACTGGCGCTTATGCGCAGGATATAAAAGTTGCCCTGGGCACCGATGGGTTCGTGCATATGCCGCTGTTCGTGGCGGTGGATGGCGGCTATTTCAAGAAGCAGGGGATGAATGTCGAACTCGTCAAGTTCAAGGGCGGCGGTGCCGCGACCTCGGGCCTGGCCAGTCGAACCGTCGAGTTCTGTTCCTGTGCGATCCAGAACTCGATCAACGCGAAATTGAAGGGCGCCGACTTGACCCTGCTGGGCCGGCTGGTGGGGCAGTACGCAAGCAACGTGGTGATCAGCCAGAAGAAAGCCGACCAACTGGGCCTGACCGCGCAAACGCCGATGGAGCAGCGGCTGAAAGCGATGAAGGGCTTGAAGATTGCGGTCAGCGGCGCGGGCGGCAGTGCTGATTTCCTGGTGCGGTTTCTCGGTGAAAAAGGCGGCCTTTCGGCAGAAAAGGACTTCACGTTGTTATACCTGAACAGTGCCAGCGCCATTCTGACGGCATTCGCCCAGGAACGTATCGACGGGTTCGCACTGTCCTCTCCGACCTCGGACAGCGCCATTATCGAACACAAAGGTTTCACCCTGTTGGATATGGCCGAAGGGCAGGTCAAGGAGCTTGATGGTTATCCCTCCATCGCCTTGAGTGCGCGCAAGCAATGGGCCGATGAAAACCCGCAGACGGTGAAGACATTCCTGGACGCGCTGGCGCAAGCGACGACGCTGATCAACGAGCACCCTGAGCAAGCCATGAAACTGGTGCGCGCGCGCTTTGAAGGCACGCCGGATAACGTGTACGCGGCGGCCTGGGCCTCCAACAAACACTCATTTCCTCAAACGCCTTATCTGAGCGAGGAAGACGTCGCCCGGGCGATTGCGTTTCTCGGCAAAGTCCAAGGTCAATCGATTCCCGGCAAGGCCGGCGACTACATGACCGCGATGCACTGACACCCCCTCTCACCTGATGGATGTAGCGGCCCACCGATCTCGAACGAGCGCGGTGTGGCTGCGTACCGCCCGGATTTTCTCATGAATAATAAAAAAACAAGCATATCGTGGGGCGTGATGGTTGCCGTCGGGCCCTGCCTGGCCACCGCCCAGGCAGCCGACTTCTTCGCCGACTCCAAGGTCGACCTGGAAATGCGCAACTTCTACATGAACCGCGATTTTCGCGACGGCAGCGGCCCATCAAAACGCGATGAATGGGCGCAGGGCTTCATTCTGCGCGCACAGTCGGGTTACACGCCCGGCGTCGTCGGGTTTGGCCTGGATGCGATCGCCATGGTGGGCCTGAAACTCGATTCGAGTCCGGATCGAACCGGCACGGGGTTACTGCCGGTTCGCGATGACGGCAGCGCCCCGGGCGAGTATTCCAAGGCCGGGTTGACCGCGAAAATGCGCGTGTCCAAAACCGAACTGAAGGTCGGCACCTTGATGCCCAAGCTGCCGACGCTGCAAGCGAACTTCGGACGCTTGCTCCCGCAAACGTTTCGCGGAGGCATGATCGAGTCCCGGGAGTGGAATGGCCTGGAGCTGATCGGGGGGCACCTTGATCAGGTCACCGATCGCGATGTCACCGGTGCGCGAGGGTTGTCGATCAATAACAAGAATCGGCGCTTTTCCGGCGCGCTTGACGGCGGCAACTTCGAGTTGGCGGGTGCCGCTTACCGCTGGAAGCATTTCCAGCTGACCTATCAGGTCGGACGACTGGAGGATGTCTATCAGCAGCACTATCTCGGTTTCAACAGTACCCACGACGTCGGTGAGGGTAAGTTCAAGGCGGATCTGCGCCTGTTTGTCAGCGACGATCAGGGGCAAGCGCGCGCCGGGCAGGTGGACAATCGTGCGTTCAGCGGGCTGGCTACCTATGAATGGCGGGGCAACGCATTCAGCCTGGGGTATCAAGCCATGCACGGGGATTCGGCGTTTCCCTACGTCGACGGTACCGACCCTTACCTGGTCAACTTCGTGCAGGTGGGCGACTTTGCCGAGAAGGGCGAACGCTCATGGCAAGTGCGTTATGCGCGCGACCTGGCGTCGTGGGGCTTGCCGGGGATGACCTTCATGACCCGCTACATCAAGGGCTCCGACGCAGAGCTGCGCACGACCGACTCCGGCCGCGAGCGTGAGCTGGATGTCGAACTGCAGTATCGGGTGCAGAGCGGGCCGCTCAAGGCCTTGGACATACGCCTGCGCAACGCGGTGTACCGCTCGGACTTCTCCCGTAATGCCAACGACACGCGGGTGATCCTCAGCTATCCCATTTCCTTCCTGTGACCCTTCCGCCTGGTGACGAAGGATCGTTACCAGGCGACGGTCGCATCACTCAGGTAACGCTCATGGAATCCTTGGTCAGTTTGAATTCAGCTGATGGCATTGGTGTCATCGTCATCCATAACCCGCCGGTGAACGCGTTGTCCCAAGGCGTCCGGCAACAACTGTCGGACTGTTTGGCACAGGCTCAGGCCGACCCCACGGTGCGCGCCATCGTCCTCGCCTGCCAGGGCACGACGTTTGTGGCCGGAGCCGATCTCAAGGAGTTCGACCAGCCGTTGATGGCGCCGCACCTTCCGGACGTTCTGAACACCATTGAAAACAGCCCCAAACCGGTGATTGCTGCGCTTCACGGCTCCGTGCTCGGCGGGGGGCTGGAGCTGGCGTTGGCGTGTCATCTGCGGGTCGCGGATGCGTCTGCGGTGCTTGGCCTGCCCGAGGTCAGCCTGGGCTTGATCCCCGGTGCCGGCGGCACGCAGCGCTTGGTTCGCCTGTGTGGCGCGTTGATCGCCGTCGACCTGGTCATTGCCGGGCAGCGTCTGACGGCGGCGCAGGCACACGCAGCCGGGCTGATCGATCACTGCGTGGCGACCGACGTCCACGTCGCAGCGATTGAGTACGCACGGCGCTTCAGTGTGGCCCAACCCTTCTGGCGGCGAACGCGAGATCGGCTGATTGCCGAACATGACGCCGCTGAATTCGAGGCGAAAGTCGCCGGCGTTATGAAAAAAATGCGCGGGCAACAAGCGCCCCTGGCTGCCCTCGAGGCGATCAAGGCCGCCCTGACCGTGCCGTTTGACGAAGGCATGGCCGTGGAGCGCAGGCTGTTTATCGAGCGCCGACAATCGGCCCAGGCCAAGGCGTTGCGGCATCTGTTTTTCACTGAGCGCGCCTTGGCCAGCCGCACGCGTCAGCTCGCTGCCAATGGCCACGCGCCCTCGATTCAAAAGGTCGCGGTGATTGGCTCAGGCACCATGGGCGCCGGGATTGCCATCTGCATCGCCAATGCAGGCCTCGTTGTAAGCCTGATCGACGTGCAGGATGCCGCGTTGCAACGCGGTGTGAAAAACATCGACGACTATTACCGGGACGCGCTGCTCAAAGGGCGGCTCGATGCCCAGGCTGCGCAACACTGCCGGGCCTTGATTCGGCCGTCGACCTCAATGGACGCGGTGGCGGACGCCGACCTGGTCATCGAAGCGGTGTTTGAAGACCTGCAGGTAAAACGTGCGGTGTTTCAACAACTGGACAGGTTGTGTCAGCCGCACGCCATTCTGGCGACCAACACGTCCTACTTGGACATCGAAGCCATCGCCGATGGCGTCAGCCGTCCACAGCAGGTCCTGGGCATGCATTTCTTCAGCCCCGCGCCGGTGATGAAACTGCTGGAGGTGGTGCGTACCACCCAGACCGACCGGGCAGTGCTGGCGGCGGTGCTGGCTTTGGCGCAGCGGCTCGGCAAGGTTGCGGTAACGGTCGGGGTGTGTGACGGTTTTGTGGGCAATCGGCTGTTGGCGGCGCGGGAGCGGGAAGCTATGTTCCTGTTGGAGGAGGGCGCGCCCCCCGAGGATGTCGACCGTGTGATGCGTGCCTTCGGCTTCCCCATCGGCCCCTTTGAACTGCGTGATCTGGCCGGCGTGGATGTTGCCTGGCGCAACCGCCAGGGGCGCCTTTCTCGGTTGAACGAGCGTGAGCGGCGCTGCGATTGGGTCGATAAACTGTACGCCGCCGACCGTCTTGGCCAAAAAGCCGGTGTTGGGTTTTATCGATACGCGCCAGGCAGCCGCCAGGCCGTGCCGGACCCCTGGTTGACCGAGGTGTTGGACCAGCACCGGCAGCAATGGCACATCACGCCGCGGAACATCACCGATCAGGAAATCGAAGAGCGCTGTTTGTTTGCAATGATCAACGAGGCCGCCTGGCTGATCGACAACGATATCGTGGCGCACCCTGGCGATATCGATCTGGTGTGGATTCATGGATATGGCTTTCCGCGCTACAAGGGCGGGTTGACTTACCATGCCGACCAGAGGGGGCTGGGCTATGTGGCAAAAGCGCTGACGCGCTATAACCCTGAAGCTGGAAAGGCACTCTTGGCGTTCATGACGCGCCGCAAAACCTTCCACGCTCATTGACGATCGGCCCCGGCGGGTTGTTGAGCCCGCCGGGGCATTGCGTCAGGCTTCTTTGATCACATGCCTCAGAATCAACGTCAGGACCGTCGCGACACACAGCATCGCGGCCATTGCGATAAGGCCGGCGTTGAATGAGTGGGTGAGGTCTTTGAGCCAGCCGACCGCGTAAGGACCGACCAACCCCCCGAGGCTACCCACGGCGTTGATGAACGCAATGCCACCGGCCGCGGCTTGCTTGCTCAGAAACGTCGCGGGGATGCTGTAGAAGCACGTGCGGACCGAACTCAACCCGATCAACGCCACCGTGAGGCCAATCAGTGCCGGAATCAGGTCGCTGTAGACCACCGAGAAAATAAACCCGGCCGCTCCGGTGGCGCAGGTAATGGCCAGGTGGAGCACATACCGCCTTTTGCGCGCGAGCACCTTCGCCCACACGAGCATCGCGACGCTGGCAATCAGATACGGTATCGCCGACACCCAGCCGATCTGAGTCGTCGTCAGCGCATGGCTTTTGAGGATTTGCGGCAACCATACGCCAATGCCCAGGATGCCGATGATGTAGCTGAACAGAATCGCGGCGAGCAGCCATACCCTGACGTCGTTGATGGACTGTCGAAAGCTGTGCGCGCCCTTTGACTCATGTTCCGCGTCGAGTGCCGACTGCAACGCTTGGCGCTCGTGCACAGTCAGCCACTTGGCGTCTGCGGGCCTGTCGGCCAGGCACTTCAAGCACAGTACGCCGAGCACACATGCAGGAAGGCCTTGTAGCACCAACAGCCACTGCCAGCCCCGGTACCCCCAAAGACCATCCATCGAGAGCATGGCGGCAGAGAGCGGCCCACCGAGGACGGAAGAGACGGGGATGGCAAACAGAAACCAGGCCATGACCCGCGTCCTGTATTGGATCGGAAACCACAGCGACAAGAAGAAAATGACGCCAGGAAAGAACCCGGCTTCTGCGATACCGGCCAGCAGGCGGATGAAGGCGTAACTGAGCGGCCCTTGGGCCAGCGCGGTGGAGGCGGAGAACAGCCCCCAGGTAATCATGATTCTTGCGAGCCATCGCCGCGCACCGAAGCGGTACAGCGCCAGATTGCTGGGTACCTCGAACAAGCAATAGCCCACATAAAAAATGCCGGCTGCAAAACCGAACTGGGAAGCAGTGAGCCCCAAATCTTCATTCATTGTCAGTGAAGCAAAGCCGACGTTAGTTCTGTCGAGATAATTAAAGAAATACGCGATGGCGAGCAGTGGGATTAACCTTATCGCGGCTTTACGGCAGGCACTCGATTCCAGCGCCTCCTGTCTTGTTACTTCGCCTGCTGTGAGTATGTTCATGCGCGTCCATTATTGTTGTAGTGAGGAACCTGGAAGCATAGGGGCGCGCTTCTTATCCTCGCCAACACCTTTTAACCATAGGTCGCTATAACCGCAGGGCATGGGGCCGTGGCAGTGTTTGCGGGGATTCCTGCCATGCCCGACAGGCATCGAAAACCATGACGCATCAGCATTGGTTATTTTCTTGAAAGTGCATAAACCTGATGGCTCACACCCATCGGTTTGGCGTGCCAAACAATAATAAAAGGCTCATGTAATGCAATACACTAAGATGATTAAATCTCTCATAGTGGCAGGGCTAGTTGCCTATAGCTTGCCGGGACATACCGACGACATGGTCAGAACAATTGTTGCCGAGAAAGGCAATGTACACATTGAGGCGCTGGATCAGGGCAAGGGGCATGTCATCGTGATCCTGCCTTCAAAAGGCCGTGGCGCGAACGACTATGACGAAGTGGCCCGTTACCTGGTAGGTGACGGCTATCGCGTGATCCGTCCGGAGCCTCGCGGTGTCAAGGGCAGCAAGGCGCCCATGGATACGCCGACGCTGCACGATTTTGCGGCCGACGTCGCCTTGGTGATGGATAAAGCCAGCACCGGGCCTGCGGTGGTGGTCGGGCATGCCTGGGGAAGCCAACCTGCGCGTGTGCTGGCGGTCGATCGTCCAGATCTGGTCAAGGGGATTGTATTGGCCGCCGCGTCGATTGGTAAGTTGCCTGCCGGTTCATCTGAAAAGCCCTACGGCCGCATGCTCGAAGCGATCAAAGGCGCGGGCAATTACGCGTTACCCGAAGCCCAGCGAATCAGCTATCTGAAGGAAGCGTTCTTCGCCCCCGGCAACGATCCGCGCGCCTGGCTGAGCGGATGGTACGACAAGACCCACCAGGCTCAAGACCATGCACGGGACAGCACACCCGTGGATCTTTATTGGTCAGCCGGCGCAACCGTGCCGATTCTCGACCTGCAAGGGCAGCATGACGCCGTCGTTATCCCGAACATTCTTAAATCCATGCTCGGCGATCGGGTCGAACATAAAACCATTGCCAACGCCGGACATGCCATGGCCCCCGAGCAGCCGCGTGAAATGGCGAGTGCCATCGCCGATTTCGCTAAACGCGTGTATGCGGACAAGTGATCGGCGTCTGTCGCCGATTTGATTGACGGGCGGTGCATGCGTTGGCCGTGGCCTGACGGAAAAATGCTCCGGACCTTTCGGTTCGGAGCATTCCTCATCTGTTGCGCGGCGTGTATTGCGCACTACATCTTGCGGGCGTACTGGGCCTTGGCAAACGCAGCGATGGCATCCGCCATCGCTTTGGGTTGCTCAGGCGCCATGGCGTGTCCGGCATCTTTCAAGACCACGACCTGGACCCGGTCACCGAGCATGCTTTTGAGCACGCCGGAGAAGCGCCGCGGGGCAACCGTGTCCGCTTCACCTTGCAGATCGAGAATCGGGGCACTGCCGGCGGCGAAGTAGTCGTCTACCGGTGTGGTGTTGCGTGCATGGGACTCGGCATCGTGGGTGGCCTGGTGCCAACCGCCCAGCCACACAGTAGGATCGTTGCCGGGGGCAAAGAAGGCCTTGCGCAGGTAGATCAGGCGTTGCTCTTCGGGCAGCGACAGGTCGCCGGCACCATCGATGGCCTGCCGCATCTCGGCATTGATCGGTTTTTCCGTCGAGCCCGGCGGCACTTTGCCGGCAGACGCCGCGGCCATCACTACACCGCGGACAAGGTCAGGGCGATCGGCGGCGAGCATGCGCGCGGCGAAGTTGCCCCAGGCGTGACCGACCACCACGACAGGGCCTGTGTTTTCATGTTCGACGACTGCTGCGACGTCCCGGGCAAAGTCGTGTACCGACAGGTTTTCCATCGGCCCTTTGCTTTGCCCTATGCCACGCGGCTCGGGCCTGAGAACGCGGAACCCATCCACCTGAAGATAATGGGCGACCTGGTCATAATCGCGAGCCGAACGCCCCAATGAAGGGAGCATCACGATCACCGGCCCTTTCCCTTGCGAGCTGACCTCGATTTGCACGTTGTCATAGTTGACCAGCGTTTGCTTGATCGGTGTGCCAGCAGCCATCGCAACGGCGCAAGTGAGGCCAAAGGTGGCGCCGAGCAGAATACGCGAGAGGGTTTTCATTATTTGCGCTCCTGTGCCGTTGGATTGTTGGCCGGTTCGAGGCCGCTTTCGGTCAGCAGATGACGTGCGGCCGGGCTGTTGAGGAAGGCAATGAACTCACGGGCAGGTTGTGTATGAGGCGTCTCGCGGGCGACTGTCGCGCAGAACCGGCTGATTTTCTGTACCTCTTCGGGAAGCGGGCCCAGGTAGTCGACGCCGGGGGTGACCTTCAACTCGCTGATTTGCTGCATGCCGATGTCCGCATCGCCTCTGGCCAGCGCCGTGCCCACCAGTTCCTTGCCGGCGATCTCAACGGTTTTACCTTTGATCTTGTCGCTGATGCCCAACCGCTGGAACAGCTCGGTACGGATATACACGCCGCTGGCACCTTGGGAGTAAGCGATCTTGTCGGCATTGAGCAACGCCGAGGTGAGCGCGGCGACGCTTGATACGTCCGGCTTGGGTTTGCCGTGAGGCACCCCGACACCGATGCGCGAGTCGGCGATCTCGCGGCGGGTGGTCATATCAAACGCGCCGGTGGGCGAGAGCAGTTCCAGGGTTTCATCCGCCATGATCGCCAGGTCCATCGGCTCTTTATGCCTGATGCGTTCTGGAATGGATTCGGGCGATGTGCCCATTGAAGGTCCCCAACTGAAACTCAGGGTATTGCCGCTGGCTTTTTCGTAGGCCGGCTGAAGGTGTTCCATGGCACCCCGCAGTGCGCCACTGGCAATGATCTTCAGTTCAGCGGCTTGGCTCAATTGAGAAAAACCGAGCAGGCTGACCAAACCGGTGGACAGCAGTATCGGAGCAGATCTTGTTTTTTTCATGGTGCTGCCTTCTTCAATGGGCGCCTGTTTCAAGCGCCGCGAGTGTTGACGAATAACGAGTACAACGATGTGGTCGACGCCATCAGCAGACGATTCCCGCGTGGGCCGCCGAAGCACAGGTTGGCGCAACGCTCCGGCAGGTCGATGTGACCAATCGCGGTGCCATCAGGGGCGAAGATGCGTACACCGTCCAGTCCGGGCTCAGGCGTGGCCCAGCCGCACCAGAGGTTACCGTCCACATCCACGCGTATCCCGTCGGGCAACCCGCTGCCGGCATCGATCAGCTCACGCCGATGACTGACTTGGCCTTGCTCATCGACGCTGTAGGCGACGATGCGCCGAGGGCGAGCCCTGGACTCAACCAGGTAGAGGGTCTTTTCATCCGGGGAGAAGGCCAGGCCGTTCGGGCCGTCGAGGTCTTCGGCCACGCAGTGCAGGCTGCCGTCCGCATCGAGGCGATAGAGGTTGGCCGGCAGTTGCGCGGTGCCTTGCCGGCCCATGTAGTCGCTGATCAGGCCGAACGGTGGGTCGGTGAACCAGATACTGTCGTCCGACTTCACGACGATGTCATTCGGCGAATTCAGCGGCTTTCCTGCAAAGCTGTCGGCCAGCACGCTGATGCTGCCGTCGTATTCGGTGCGGGTGACGCGCCGGCCGCCATGCTCGCAAACGAGCAGGCGTCCTTGACGGTCGCGCGTCATGCCATTGGCCTGGTTCGAGGGCTGGCGAAAGACACTCAAGCCGCCGGTGGTCTCGTCCCAACGCATGATGCGATCGTTCGGCAGATCGGTGAACAGCAGGAAGCGCGCGTCGGCGAACCAGGCGGGGCCTTCCGCCCAGCGCAGGCCTGTACCGAGACGCTCAACCTTGGCATGGGCAAGGCGGTAGTGCGCAAATCGAGGGTCCAATTCGCGAACTCTCGGGTCGGGCACGCGGGAGCTGGGAACCCAGGTAATTTCGTTCATCGTTTGATCTCCTGAATGGACGCACATCAGGCGTAAAGACGCGCCGGGTTGTCGACCAGCACCGCCTGCTGCAAGGCGGGGCTGTCGCACACCTGGCGAATGAAGGCGAGAAGCTGGGCATCGTCAGGTATCGGCCCTTTGATATTCGGATGCGGCCAGTCCGATCCCCAGATGGCGCGCTCGGGGGCGCACTCCAGTAACGCGCGAACCTGATCCAGCGCCTGCGGCCAAGGGCCGGGCTGACCCTGCATGGCACGATCGATGCCCGACAGTTTGATCCAGCGATTCGCGTGGCCCAGTTCCGCCCGCAGTTCGTCCATCAACCGCGGATCAACCGGCTGGGTGAGGTCCGGGCGCGCCATATGATCAATGACCAGTGGCGTCTTCAGGTCGCGCCAGGTGTGGAGGAATGGCAACAGCGTCGGCAACTCCCCGTGCACCAGCACGTGCCACCCCAGCGGAGCGACGCGCTCGGCCAATGCGCGCAGCTTTTGTGGGTCGCGGGCCCCCGGCAGATGGCCCATCAAGTTGAAGCGGATACCGCGCAGGCCGCCGTCGTGCAGAGCCTGCAACTGATCGTCGGTGGTGGTTTCATCAATGATGCCGACACCGCGATAATGCCCGTTGCTGCTGGCTATCGCCTCCAGAATGGCGCTGTGGTCGGTGCCATAGGGCGCAGCCTGCACCAGCACGCCGTGACTGATACCCAGTCGACGATGCATGCCCAGCAGTTCGCTGAAAGGCGCAGGCTCAGGCGTATAGGCCGCGTTGGCCGGAAGAGGGAAACGCGCCCACGGGCCATAGATATGGGTGTGACAATCCCAGGCACCTGTAGCGCTGGATGAAATCGACATGCTGGCTCCGAAAGTCTGCCCCGATACGCCGCCTGCCAGACCGATACCGGCGGCAGCTATCATGGTGTGTTTGATGAACAGACGACGTGACGTCTGAACGCAGGAAAAGTCGTCCATGTTCGGCCCTGGTTGGGTAGGCGGGCAGGGCTGCGATTTGCACAGCCCTTTGGAATGAGTCAGTCGCAGCGTGCGGTCATGCCGCCATCGACGATGATTTCCGTGGCGGTGACGAAGCGTGATTCGTCACTGGCCAGATACAGCGCTGCAAACGCCGTATCGCGGCCATCGCCCATGAACCCGAGTGGAATGCGTGCCACACGCGAATCGAGCAGTTTGCTCACATCGCCGCCCGTGCGTTGCCCGGCCAGGCGCACTTCGACCATCGGCGTATGCAACTGCCCCGGAACCACCGTATTTACGCGGATGCCCTTGGGGGCGTATTCGACGGCGGTGACGCGAGACAGTTGAATGACGCCGGCTTTGCTGGCGGCGTAAGCCACTTGTGCCGAGCCCGTCCAGCGCGTGCCGGACGTCGAGGCGGTGTTGATGATCGAACCGCCGCCCTGTGCTTCCATCAGTGGCAGCACATGCTTGCAGGTCAGGTAGACGCTTCTGAGGTTCAGGGCGATCTGCGCATCGAACTTGTCTTCGGCCAATGCCACAGCGCCGCCCGCGGCGGAACCGCCGACGTTGTTGACGAGAATATCGACCTGGCCGTAAGCCGCTTTGCACGCGGCGACCATCGAGGCGACCGCCTGACTGTCGGTGACATCGCAGGCGAATGGGGTGACCTCACCGCCGGCTTCACGGATGCGTTCGAGGGTTTCCTCCATGGCGCCCAGGTCGCGATCGACCGCGAACACCTTCGCCCCGGCCATGGCGAATATCACCGCGACCGCACGGCCATTACCCCAGCCACTGCCGACACAGCCGGCGCCGGTGACGATAGCGACTTTGCCCTTGAGGCGATCGCTTTTTGGGAGAGTATCAGTCATGCAAGTATCCTCAGTTCAATGTAGTCGGCAGTTCGGCAGTGGCGCCCGCAGGTGGCGGAACTTCGAACACCTTGATGGTCATGGAAATCAGGGTGTAGTAACCCGCGATGCCGACCAGATCGACGGCCGCATCGGTACCCATCTGTTCGACGAATTCGGCGTAGAGGCCATCGCCGATAGCGCGTTGGGCGTGCAGTTCGCGAATGAAGCGGTAGACCAGGGCTTCATCGGCGTTTTCGAACGCCGGCTCGCGGTCATCCCGAATCGCTTCGATGATGTGTGGCGCCAGCCCGGCCTTCAGTGCGAAAGGCTTGTGCGCCGCCCACTCGTATTCGGCGAGCCAGTGCCGGCCCATCAACAGAATGGCCAGCTCCGACAGGCGCGGGTCCAGGCAGGTGTCATAGCGGCAGTAGCGGCCCAGTGCCTGGGCGCACTCGGCCAGCGCTGGCCGATGCAGCCAGATCGCCAGAGGGCCGCGCACGCCTTGGCGAGGGCCATTGGCGATGCGCTCGTAAACCGGGCGCTGCGCGTCGCTGAGGTGGTTCGGGTCGATAGGCTTTAAACGATTCATGGAGCTTTCCTGTCAGGGACGCGGTGACTGAATAGACGGTTTGTGCGCGGGCGCGATGGCCGCCTCGGCTGACGGGCTTTCGACCGGTGGGCGCAGCAGGCTTCGGCTCGGCTTGCGGCCGGTTGCCCGCTCGAAAGCGTCGGGGTCGAATGCGCCTTCCCAGCGCGCGATGGCAAACACCGCGACGGTGTTGCCGACGATATTGGTCAGGGCGGTAGCGGTGGCCATGATCCGGTCAATGCCGAACAGCAACCCCAGGCCACTCAGCGGAAGGGTTTGTACCGATTGCAACGTCGCGGCCAGCTTGATGAAGGCACCGCCTGCAACGGTGGTACCGCCTTTGGAGGTGATACTCAGGATCGCCAGCAGACCCAGTTGCTGCACCAGGGAGAAAGGCGTGTCGGTCGCTTGTGCGATGAACCCGATCGCAACCGCCATGTAGATGGCAGTTCCATCAAGGTTGAAGCTGTAGCCGGCGGGCAGTACAAAACCGACGACCACTTCGTCACAACCGCTGCGTTGCAGCTTTTCGATCAGGCGTGGGAATACCACTTCGCCGGACGCCGTGCCGAACACCAGCAGGATCTCATCGCGAATCAGGCGCAGCACAGTGCCGAAGGGCAGGCCGATAGACCAACTGATCGAGCCCAGAATGCCGAAGACGAAGATCAGTGAAGCGGCGTAGTAAACCGCGATCAACTTGAGCAGATAGAGCAGGGTGTCGCCACCGTAACTGCCGATGGCCGCAGCCATGGCGCCGAACGCGCCCAGAGGGGCCAGCTTCATGATGAAGCCGAGCATTTTGAAGAGGATGCTCTGCGCCTCGCCAAGGGCTTTGACGGCGACCGAATCAGGGCCGCAGACGCGGTTGATGGCGATACCGGCCAATACCGAGATGATCAGTACCTGGATGATGTCGCCCTTGGCGAAAGCATCGACCAGTGTGTGGGGAATGAGCCCCAGCAGGTAGTTGATCATCGACACACTGCCTGCCGCAGAGGTGGCCTTGATCGCTTCACTGGATTCATTCAGGCTCGTCGCATGCAGGCCCACGCCCGGTTCAACGACGTTGACCAGAATGAAACCAATGAGCATCGCGACGGTGCTGACCACTTCAAAATAGACTAGCGACTTGATACCGAGTCGGCCGAGTTTGCGCATGTCCTGAACATGGGTAAGGCCATGAACCAGGGTGACGAAAACGATCGGCGCCAGCATCATTTTCAGCAGCGCGATGAATGCTTGTCCGAGGGGCTTCATGGCGACCGCCCATTGCGGTGCGGCGAAACCGAGGATGACGGCAGCAACAAGTGCTATCAGCACCTGTACGTGGAGTTTCTTCAACTGATTCATGGCATTTCCTGGCCCGAGAATGGGCATCATTATTCTTGTGGTAACACGTCCCTTGACGGGCAAGCTGGGCCTTCAGCTATCAGCGATGAGCATAGAAAAAACTAAAGCTAGGCACAAAAACCTTATTTTGATACAAAGCTATGCCATTACGGCATGGTGATAACGATGGATATTCGGGAACTACGCTCCTTCGTAAAAGTGGCCCAGTGCGGAGGTTTCAGCCGTGCGGCCAAAGAGCTCTTCATTGCTCAGCCGGCTCTGAGTCGGCAGATCGCCAAGCTTGAAGAGCAGCTTCAGGTGGCACTGTTCATTCGTCACGGAAGGGGGGTGGAGCTGACTGCCGCCGGGGCGCGTCTGCTGGAGCGGGCGGATGTAATGCTGCGTTACATGGAGGACACCGCTGATCATGTCCGAAACAGTGCGTTTGAAGAGCGCGGCCATTTGGCGATCGGGTTGCCTCCTGCGATCGGGACCATTGTGGGGCCGCAATTGATCCGTCGTTTTCACGAACGCTGGCCGAAGGCGTCGCTGCACGCGCTGGAAGGGTTGAGCACGTCGTTGCAGGAATGGCTGCTGGATGGCCGAATCCAGGTAGCCGTGGTGTACAACCAGCCTCTGCTCGAGGCCTTTGATGTCAAACCCATTTTCAGTGAGCGCATGGTGCTGGTCGGGCCTCCAGGGGAAGCGCCGAGATCGGTGCGTATCACCGGCCTGGCTGATTTCCCGCTGATCCTTCCGGGCCTGCCGCACAGTAATCGTCGCTTGATCGAGCAGGTTGCCGCGCAGAATGGACTGCGGCTGAACGTCATATTCGAAGTGGACAGCGTGAGCTTGACCAAGCGTCTGGTCGCCGAAGGCATGGGGTACTCCATTCTTGCTCACGCAGCCGTTCAGGAAGATATCGCGAAGGGGCTGTTGGTCGGTCACACCATCGAACGACCGGGCATCCGATCCACGGTTTCGTTGACGACACTCAAAGACCGTAGAAGCAGCCGCCTGGCGTTGAGTTGGGAAAAGATTCTGTTGGAGACGTTGGAAGAGCTGGTGACGGTCGGCGCGTGGAAGGACGCGACTCTCTGGCTGGGGCTGGAAAGCACAAAAACCTAGGGTGCCCGGCATGGCAAAGGCGAACCACTCCAGCGAGTGGTTTTTTTTTGCCTGGATTTTTACGCGGTTGATACAAAGCTGATACGCGAAAAACAGTTAATGAGAATCAATGTCATACGCGAATGGTTTGGTATATCATGCGCCGCGAATTCCTGGCAGGTTTGCCTGCGCGTCGGCTCATCCATGAGGTCCAACATCCATGCGTCACACCCTGATTTCCCTCTGCGTGCTTCAGGCGTTTACTCCTTTTGCCTGGGCACAGGTTGCCGCCTCTGAACAACCCAGCCTCGAGTTGCAGGCGACCACGGTCACCGGCGAAATGGACTACGAGACGGCTCAAGGGCCGGTCAAGGGCTACCGCGCAACACGTTCAGCCAGTGCGACCCGTACCGACACTTCGATTCATGAAACGCCGCAGTCCATCAGCGTAGTGCCCAAGGACGTGGTCGAGGACATTGGTGCGACTCGCCTGCAGGAGGCCCTGGACTACGCGGGCGGCGTCGGCCGGGCGAACAACTTCGGCGGGCAAGGGCTTACCAGCTTCACCGTGCGAGGCTTTACCACTGCCGAGTTCTACCGCAACGGTTTCCCGATCAACCGCGGCTACCCGAGCATGCCCGACGCCAACAGCATCGAGCGCCTTGAAGTGCTGCGCGGGCCGGCGACCATGCTGTATGGCCGTGGCGATCCCGGTGGCACCTTCAACGTGGTATCCAAACAGCCGCTGGCCGAGCCCACGGTCACGCTGGGTAGCCAATTGAATGATCAGGGCATGAAGCGCGGCACCCTCGATGCGTCCGGCCCGCTGGATGAGCAAGGCGCGCTGGCCTATCGTCTGAACGTGGTGGGCGAGGGCGGCGACACCTTCCGCGACCATGTCTCGAGCGAACGCTACGGCGTGACCCCGGTGTTGACCTGGCAGGCCAATGACGCCACCAAGGTGATCTTCGAAGGCGACTTCATGCGTAACAATCGCCCGCTGGATCGCGGCCTGACACGCTTCGCCAACCAGCGTGGGACGCCGTCCCGTGACACCTTCTGGGGTGAGAAGTACGCCGGCGACCTGCACAACGATAACAACATGGCCCAGTTGCGCTTCGAACATCTGCTCAACGACAACTGGACCCTGGGCGGTGGTTTCCAGTGGCTGGACGGGACGATGAAGGGCAATGGTGTCGAGGCCAACGGCGCGACCAGCCTGGATGCCGATGGCCGCACACTTCAGCGCAACTTCAACTACCGCAAGCTGGAATGGACCGACAAGGACTACCAACTCAACCTGACCGGGCACTTTTCCACCGGCGGCTTTGATCACACCTTGCTCACTGGCATCGAATACGAAGACTACGACTACAAGTCGATCATCCAGCGTTCCGCCGTCTTGGCGGGGACCTTTCCGATCGATATCTACAACCCGGTCTACGGCCAGCCTCGTCCGGCGCTGACCCGCACGCCGACACACGATAAAGAAAACCTCAAGACCTACGCGGCCTTCGTTCAGGACCAGGTGGCACTGACCGAGCGCTTGAAAGTCCTCGCCGGTGCGCGCTTCGAGCGCTTCGAGCACGATTACGAGTCCTACGTACCCGGTGTCAGAAGCTGGAACGCCGCCGACAACGCTGTCACCCCGCGCGTCGGCGTGATGTATGACCTCACCGACACCGTCGCGCTCTACGCGGATGCCGCGCGCTCGTTCAAGCCCAACACCGGCGCCAGTCGTCAGGGCGGCGGGTTCGATCCGGAGAAGGGCAAGTCCTACGAGATGGGCGTGAAGTGGGAAGCGCTTGACCGACAGTTGAGCGTCGATGCGGCGATCTACCAGATCGAGAAGAAAAATGTCCAGGGTCTCGACCCCTTGAACTCCGACTTCAATGTCGCGACGGGCCAGGTCCGCAGCCGCGGCTTTGATCTGAACGTGGCCGGCAATCTGACGCCCGAGTGGCGGATGATCGGCGGCTATGCCTATGTGGATGCCGCCGTCACCAAGGACACCACTGTCCGTACCGGAACGCGTTTGGCCAACATTCCGCGCAATAGCTTCAGCCTGCTCAACGTGTATGAGTTCCAGGACGGCGCGCTCAAAGGCTTGGGCCTCGGCGCCGGTGGCAAATACGTGGCCGAGCGTGCCGGGCAGACGGCCAACAACACGTTCGCGATGGACGCTTACACGGTCGTCGACCTGCTCGGTTACTACAAGGTCAACGAAAAGGTCAGGCTCAACCTGGACGTGAAGAACCTGTTCAATCGCGAGTACGAAGAGGGCTCGTTCTTGAACTTCTACGCCTACCCTGGCGAGCCGCGCACGGTGCAAGTGGGTATTTCCTACACTCTGTAGCGCGGTCAGCGCCCGGCGCGATGTGCCTCGTCGCTTGATCCGGTGGTATGCCGGGCGAAGGTCACGCAGCCACACTTTTTGGCGGCCTGTAGGGAAACCCCTACAGGCTCCGAAAATCCCTCGCGCAATATCAGGATTGGATGATGGCTCTTTGCTAGATGTCGGGTTAGAGTGATTAAAAGGTTCTTGCGAATCTTCGTTTCTGCGACCCCTCCCGAGGCTGCAGGACACTTCATAATGTGGAGTGCATCATGAAAGTCCTAATCGCTGATGACTCATCCATGTCCCGCAAGCTGGTCTTGCGTTCCCTGCCAGAATCACTGACCGAAGATGTTCGCCAGGCCTGTAACGGTGCCGAGGTGATGGAGGCGTATCACGCCGGTTTGGTGGACCTGCTTTTTCTCGACCTGACCATGCCGGTCATGGATGGCTTCCAGACCCTTGAGGCGCTCAAGCGCGAGGACGCGAATGTGGTTGTCGTGGTGATCAGCGCCGACATCCAGCCGCTGGCCAGGCAGCGCGTATCCGATCTGGGCGCTGCTGCATTCGTCGCCAAGCCGGTTACGGCGCAAGCTGTACTCAATGCCTTGCACGTCATAGGGGTACTTTGATGGAAACCTTGGCCGCGCTAACCGAAGACCAACGTGATGCCTTGCAGGAATTGATGAACATTGCCATGGGGCAGGCCGCCGAACGACTGGCCCGGCTGACCAACACCATGGTTACGCTTTCGGTTCCTTTCATTCACCCACTGATCCGGGAGCAGGACAACCTGTTGATTCCGGACCATCTTCGTCGAAGCTCCATGATCGTCACCCGCCAGTCGTTCCTGGGGGAGTTGCGCGGAGAGGTGTTCGTTTGCTTTGGTTCCATGGGGGCCGACAAGCTCGCCGAATTGCTCGGCTATAGCGACGGCGGCCCTGCGCAGCAGGAAGAACTGATGCTGGATGTCACCAACATCCTGTCCGGCGCCTGCATCAGTGGCCTGGCCAAGCAGGTGGCGATACAAGTGAGTTATGACGCGCCGTCGATTCTGGTCCACAGAGAAGAGTCCGCGAACGCACTGAATGAATTGAACCTGAACGAACACCTGGCGATGGTGTTGGAAATCCGTTTCGAGGTGCAGGCTCATCAATTCTCCTGCGACCTGCTGATCTGTATTACCGAACGTACAGCAGGCGTTGTGGTCCGGGCCATCGATCGCTTGCTCTATGAGCTTTGAAGGGGCGTCTTCATGACAGACAACAAGGCAATTTCCCGGGAAACCCTTGAGTCGATGCTCAAGGCCATCAACATGGGCGTGCTGCTGGTCGATCATGACTGCAAAGTGCTGTTCTCCAACCACTTCATGTCCATCAACAGCGGCCGCAGCGCCGAAGAGCTCGTCGGTCGCACGCTGTTCGAAGTGTTTCCGGAACTGCCCGAGGTCTGGACCCGGCAGAAGATCAACAGCGTCGTCACGCTGCAAAACTTTGCGTTCACCTCCTGGCAGCAACGGCCGCACCTGTTCAACTTCGAAAGCACCCGGCCGATCAGTGGCTTGGTCGGGCACATGTATCAGAACTGCACGTTCTTCCCGGTGCAGGACGCCGATGGCGGCAGTCTGGGGGTGGGCCTGGCGATAAGCGATACGACCGATACCGCTGCCCGCCAACTCGAACTGACGCACCTCAACGAGTTGCTGGAAGAGGAAAAGAGCGCCCAGGCGCTGCTGATCGCACGGCTCGAGGAGGCTCAGGCGCAGTTGCTGCAGTCCGAGAAAATGGCAGCGATAGGCCAGCTTGCGGCGGGCGTGGCCCACGAGATCAATAACCCGATCGGCTTTGTGTGCTCCAACGTCAACAGCCTGCGGCGTTACCTGGTGGATCTTTTCGCATTGCTCGACGCCTATGAACAGGCCAGTGACGAAAAACATGCGCAGGCTCATCCCGAGCTTGCGGCCATGCGGGACAAGGCGGATTACGACTTCATGCGGCAGGACATCGACGAGCTGATCGTCGAGTCGGTCGAGGGGCTGGACCGGGTCACTCGTATCGTCAAGGACCTGCGCGAGTTCTCCCATGTCGACAGCTACGAATGGCAGTTGGCCGATCTGCACAAGGGGCTGGATAGCACCCTCAACGTTATCTGGAACGAGATCAAGTTCAAGGCTCAGGTGATCAAGCGCTACGGCGATATCGAGCCTATCGAGTGCATGGGCTCGCAGATCAATCAGGTGTTCTTGAATCTGCTCATCAATGCGAGCCATGCCGTGGGCGTTGATGGCGAAATCATCATCAACAGTGGCAGGGAAGACGGCGGTGTGTTCGTCGAGGTCGTCGACAACGGTCACGGCATCCCGCTGGACATCCAGAACCGGATATTCGAACCGTTCTTCACCACCAAGCCGGTAGGCATGGGCTCGGGCCTGGGCCTGTCGCTGTCGTACAGCATCATCGTCAAGCACCATGGAAGGCTCACCGTCGAAAGTGAACCGGGCCGGGGCAGTTGCTTCCGTGCGTGGCTCCCGTTACGTCAGCCCCAGGTACAGGCCCACGCTACCTCTGCCGTTGAAGGATGCTGAGCATGAACACCACCGAGTTGAGCGAAAAACGCTACACCGTCATGCTGGTGGACGACGAAGAAAGTATCCTCAACAGCCTGCGCCGCTTGCTGCGTGGCAAGCCTTACGATTTGCTGCTGGCCACCAGTGGCGCGCAGGCGCTGAACCTTTTCGAACTGCACCCCATAGACCTGATCGTCTGCGACGCGCGCATGCCGTTCATGGACGGCCCGACCCTGCTCCGTGAGGTGCATAAGCGCGATCCGCACTGCATGAATATCCTGCTGACCGGTTATGCCGACATGAGCATGATCACGCAGGCACTCAGCGATGGGTACATTTTCCGCTACATCAGCAAACCCTGGAAGGATGAAGAGCTTCAGCTCACCCTCGATGAGGCTTTGGAAATGCAATGTGTGCTGCGTGAACGTGACAACCCGAAGAAGCTCATCAGCGAATAGTGGCTCGACAGCTTCGGCGCCTCACGGTTTTTGATAAATCGAAGGCGCCACCAGCTTGAACGCATCGCTGACGCCGTTCAGGCTTTCCGAATGACTGATCATGAAATAGCCGCCACGTCGCAGGAATGGGAGCAGGCGACTGACCACTTTTCGCTTGGTCTCCTGATCAAAGTAAATCATCACGTTGCGCAGGAAAATCACATCGAATTCGCCCAGTTGGGGCAGGGTTTCGATCAGGTTGACTTGCACGAAACTGACCCGCTGGCGCAGGGATTTATCGATCAGGAAGGTACCTTCCTGCTGGCCGATGCCCTTGAGGCAGTATCGACTGAGCAAGGACTGCGGCAGTCTGTTGGCGCGTTCCATCGGGTAATGCCCGTTCCGGGCCTTGGCCAGTACCTGGGTGCTGATGTCCGATCCGATGACCTCCCAGGGCGTGCTGCGCAGGGTTTCGGCAAGGGTCATGGCCAGGCTGTAAGGTTCTTCGCCCGAGGAGCTGGCCGCGCTCCACACCCTGAAGGTCTTGCCTGGCGACGCGAAGGGCAATACCCGTTCGCGCAGGAACTCGAAGTGCTTGGGTTCACGAAAGAAATACGTTTCGTTGGTGGTCAACAGGTCCAGGGCGAACTGCAGTTCGTCGGGGTTCTCCTTGCCCATTATCATTTTGAAATACGCGCCGTAGCTCTCCAGTTCATGGAACTGCAGGCGCTTGAACAGACGCCCGGCAACCAGGGCTTTTTTCATGGGTGACAAGTGGATGCCCGCTGCACCATAGAGCCAGGACTGGAACTGGGTGAATTCACGATCTTCAAGATTGATCTGTTTCAATCCGAACTCCTTGTTCGTGACTTACAGCTCCTGGAGGCTGGGGCTGTCACCGGCGTCCGCCAGTTGAGACATTTCATCCATCGACAACACCTTGTCCACCTGCAAGACGATGACGAACGTGCCGGCGACCTTGGCCATGCCGCTGATGAAGTCAGGGCGAATGCGCGCGCCAAAGCTGGGGGCTGGCTTGATCTCGTCCGCCGGAATTTCCAGTACCTCTGACACACTGTCCACCAGAAGCCCGATATCCTGGGGCTGGTGGTCCTCGCTGCTGGCTTCGAGGATCACCACACAGCTGCGTCGAGAGACCTTCGTGCAGGGCTGCCCGAACCGTGCCTTGAGGTCCAGCACCGGCACCACGGCACCTCGCAGGTTAAGCACGCCGCGCACGAAGTCGGGCATCATCGGCACCGGAGTCACGTGTCCGTACTCGATGATTTCCTTGATGCCCTGGATATCGATGGCGAACATTTCGCCGCCCAGCAGGAGCGTCAGGTACTGCGCCTCCTGCTTTTGAATCGCCGTCGTCTGTCGGGTATCGGTTAACGCGCCCATGTCGCTCTCCTGCATGAAAAAAGCACCGCGTCCGGTTTGCGCTCAGAACCGCGTGAACTCGCTTTCGTCGGGGCCTGCGCTCTTGAGGAAGGTTTTCTGCGGGACCGCTCGCGGTGCCCGCGCCACCGCACGCGATACGCTGCTTGCCTGGCTGGATTTGCCCAGTGTGACGTTCGATGCCTGATCGCCTGCGTCCAGCCTGAAAAAACTCATGGCCTGCTGCAACTGTTCGGCCTGGGTACTCATTTCTTCGGCGGTGGAAGCGAGCTCTTCGCTGCTGGAGGCATTTTGCTGAGTGACCTGGTTGAGTTGGTTCATCGCCGAATTGATCTGCGCCACGCCGGCTGCCTGTTCTTCGGAGGCGGCCGTGATTTCCTGGACCAGATCGGAGGTCTTGTTGATCGACGGCAGCATCTCGCCAAGCAGATGGCCGGCCCGTTCGGCCATTTCGACACTGCTGGTGGACAGCTCGCCTATTTCCAGAGCCGCCACCTGGCTGCGCTCGGCCAGTTTGCGCACTTCGGCCGCCACCACCGCGAAGCCCTTGCCATGTTCGCCGGCTCGTGCCGCTTCGATGGCGGCGTTCAAGGCCAGCAAGTTTGTCTGGTAAGCAATGTCATCGATGATGCTGATGCGTTGCGCGATTTTTTTCATCGCCTGCACCGTCTGCTGAACAGAGTCGCCGCCGTCTCCTGCTTCCTTGGCCGCCTTGCTGGCCATGCCGTCGGTTATCTTGGCGTTCTCGGTGTTCTGGTTAATGCTGGCACTCATTTGTTCGATGGACGCACTGGTTTCTTCGACGCTTGCGGCTTGTTGGCTGGTGGTCTGGCTGATGGCCTGGGCGGTAGCGCTGACTTCCTCCGACGCGCTGGCCAGACCGTCGGCGGCATTGCGCACCTCACCGATAATCTGCGAAAGCTTGCCAATCATTGCCTGCATCGCCGTGAGCACACGCCCGGTTTCGTCCTTGGAACCACCTTCGATCTTCACGGCCAGGTTACCTTCGGCCAGTTGGCTGGCCACATCCACGGCCCTTTTCAGCGGGGTGGAAATGATGCGTGAAATAAACAACGCCAGCGCGATACCCACCAGCAAAGCCACGAGTACCGCGGCGATGATGGACAGTCGCGCATTGGCGTAGATTTCGTTACCGCGTTGATTGGCTGCCGTGGCTCCGGCGTCGTTGAGGTCGATGAGTTTTACCAGGTCGCTGGAGATCTGTTCGAAGTCCCGTTTCGAATCCCCTTTGAGAATGACACTGGTCTGTTCCTTCAAACCCTGCCGCGACTCGGCCAACAGGTTCTTGCTGGTGTTGAGGTAGCTGTTCCAGTTGGTCTTGAGCGTATCGAACAACGCCTGTTCCGCCGGGCTTGAGATCAGCTCTTTTTCATAGCGCGCCATGCGGGTCTCGACTTCCTTGCGGGCATCGACGATCTCCTGTTCATATTGCGCCTGTTCCGTCGGGCTGTCGGCCATCAGATAGCGCAGTTCCTTGACCCGATAGTTGGCGACAAAAAAACGAATGCCGGAGACAACCCGCACCGAAGGCAACCAGTTGTCGCGCATCTCAGCGGCAGTTTCGTTAACCAGGCCCAACTGGATGATGGCGAACACGCCCGTCATGGCCGTCAGCACCAACACCAGCAAGAACGAAGTGATGAGCTTGGTAGCTATCCTTAAATCGTAGAACCATTTCATTGAAAGGCCTCTCCATGTGCGGTGCGGTTGGCTGAATTGCCGGGTTTGCTATCGTTCGAGGAATAAACAGCGGTTTGCCCAGGCGTTTGCTGGGCGCGTTGTCTGGTTGTCGGTGCGCCAGCCGCTCAATAGCAGGGCGCACGCGCCACAGGCAGCGGGTACGAGCGATAAGCGGAAAAAAGTGCGAGCCTGAGGAAGCGGCTGCAAGTTGCCGTATGACGACATAGGTTCCTCCCTGAATCAGTAAATAGCGATCCTTCTCACATCAGCCTATCGGCTCGGGCCAAGATCAACTTGAGCGCAGAACAGGTCAGTCGTCGGTCAGCGGTAAAATAATTCGGTTTTACCGGGGCGGTAAGTAAGGGCTGTAATAAAAAACGGCCCGGCAGCGGTGATTTATATAATCGGTAGACGACTGACGGAGGCGTGGCGTTATATAAATAGCGCGCAATCGCCGCGTGCGATTCCTTCAACGTCATGATTGCCTCCTAGTTTCTTTGTCCTATCCAGGTTTCTAAGGCCTTGGAACTCATAGGTTTTTCTATCAAGTAACGCTGCAGAACTTCTTGGTTTTCTACGCCTTCTGCAACGACTCGGTAGCCGATATTTTGAAGTTATGCAGAATACGCTCGCAAATTTGCTCAGGGCCCGGCTCATTCATTGAGAATGAAGCCGAATCGCGTCGGACTGATTTTATAAAGCAAGCAATTATTGGGTAGCACTTTTGTAGGCGCGACGTTATCGTCAGGATCACGTCTTGTGCACAGATATAACCCGGTGCCTTGACTATATCGTTGAGGACTTTCGGCGTAATGACGTCGACTGCGTCAATCTCGCATGCGCTGTTTACCCGGTTCGTTTGATGTATATCTTCCTCAAACCTCAATCGATTAAACAACCCGGTGGGTTGGTCTACGAAGTTACGAGCGCGCATGTTGCAGATACGCATCATGACCCGTTCAGCGAAGTCATTGAGCATGCCTCTGTCCAAATCGCCCATGGGCGCGCGCGTGACAGTTTTTAGCCTTTCAGCTTCATTCGACGGAATAGGAGCGCCTTCGCCCATGATGACCCTCGCAATTGCTTGGTTCTATCTACAAGGTATCAGGTGATGATGTCATTATGATATCATTTTTTCGTTCGCTGCAACGCTCAGCGGTCTGCGCCTCGGCGGTGCGGGTGAGCACAGACAAGAGGTGATGCAAAACCCGCGACGGCCCACAAGTATTGACTTGGATCATCTCCTGTAGCGCCTTCTCTTCTATCGTGCTGCAGCTCTTTGAAGCCTGATATTGGGCTACAGTTCGAGCAAAGGATTGAGTCGTGGGTCTGAAGGCGCTTTAACGCGAGATAGACAAGTTGGCGGTGAGGGGCCGTGCTCTCGTAAAAAGGTCAATGTTCAGGCGTTTCCGATTTCCAGCGCTGCGTAGAAGGTTGCTAGGCGTTTTACCCGCCTTGCAAATATCGTTAAGTCCGTTCAACGACCGAGGGCACAGGGATGATGGCTCGCGACGCACAGGCAGTGGCTGACGACGATACGTTGCGAACCCTCGAGAGTGTGCTCGGCTGTCTGTCCATTGCGGTTGTGGCGCTGGACCGCGCCGCTCGGGTTGTCGCCGGCAATCCCGCGTTCGCCCAACTGCAAGTTCAAAATGGCGTTTCTCCGGCAGCGGGCGGCGAGTTCATAGCCCTCCTGCGGCCCGAAGACCATGGGCTGTTTTATGCCGCGCTGGAAACGGCCGCAGGGAACACGCGGGCTGGTTTCGCGGCATTGAGCAGAGGGGCGTGCGGGTTGGACGTCTCCCTGACGCTGTGGCGCGATGCGTATTTTATTGTCGAGGTCGTTGCCCGCCAGGGCGCGTCGGCCCCGTCATCCGAAACCGAAAGCTACGCGCAGATCCCGCTCAGGTCGATTTTCGATTCCTCCGGTACCGGCCTGGCGCTGGTGTCGCTGGACGGTCATTGGCTACGGGCCAATGGCGTCATCTGCAGGTTGCTTGGGTATAGCGAAGCGCAGTTGCAAACCACCACGTTCATGGCACTGACCCACCCCGAGGACCGCGAGGTCGGCAAGCAGTTGATCGACGAACTCAAGCGCGGTGCAAGGTCGGGCGCGACGTTGCATAAACGCTATATCCATCGCGACGGGCGGGTGGTGTGGGCGCGGTTGACCGTGGGAATGGTGCGGGACGATCAGGGGCAGCCGCTCTGCTTTGTGTCCCAACTGGAGGACATCACCGAGAACTGGCAGCTGCGCGAAACGCTGGTGGGCAGCGAACTCAAATTTCTCACCCTCGCGGAAAGTTCACCCAACATCATCGTGCGCTACAACCGCAACCTGTTGCGCACTTACGTCAACCCGGCCTTTTTGCGCTTGACCGGCATGTCTTATGACGAGTCGATAGGCGTGAGCCCCGACGAGGATGCGGGTGACTATATCAACCAGCTGCGCCATGTCGTTGCGACGGGCGAAACCGCGCAATTCCTCGACAGTTGGACCTTCGCGGACAGTACCGAGTTGGTCAGTTGTGCGGTCAGCCTGACGGCCGAGCGCAGCCCGACAGGCGAGGTGATCGGCGTGTTGGCGCTGGCCCACGACATTACCGAGTTGTGCAAGCAACAGGTCCTGGAAGACGCGCGCTTGGGGATTTTCGAAAAAATGGCGACGGGCGCGCCCCTGGAAGAAACGCTCGGGCTCCTGGTGGACTATCTGCAATTGGCCTTGCCCCATCGGTCCTGCCGGGTGCAGTTGGTAGCGCCGCTCGGCACCGGCGCGGTGATGAATACGGCGTCTGCCGTAGGCTGGTCCGAGCCGATCGTGGACAAACAAGGCCATGTGCTCGGCACTTTCGAGTTGTCCCAGGCCTCCGGCACCGGGCCGGATGAGAGCGACATCCTGCGCGTGCGCCAGACCTGTCATATTGCGGCGATCGCGATCGAACGCTGGCAGTCAGAGTCGTTGCTCCGCGAGCGCGAGCGTCGTTACCGTGACATTTTCGACCATACCCTGGACATGCTTTGCCTGCTGGAAATGACGGCGGTCGGTTGCCTGCGTTGTGTCGAGGTCAACCCGGCGTTGTTGCGCGCGCTGGGCAAACCGCATGCCGACGTTATCGGTGAGCCGCTGGAGTTGATCTTTGGTCGGTTGGGCGCGCAAAAAATCCAGGCGCTTTGTGAGCAATGCACAAGCGCCGGGCGGGTGGTTGAGTCGGATGAGGGCATGGTGCTTCGCAACGAAGTCCGTCAACTGCACTTTACGCTGGTGCCGGTGGCGGATTCAGGGCGTGTGGCGGCGCGGATATTGGTGATCAGCCGCGACATTACCCTGTTGATCAGGGCCCGGCAGAAAGAACTCGGACGCCAGCACGACATCAGCGCACTGGTCGAAAACAGCCCGGACGCTATCGCTCGGTTGAGTGCTCATGGCGAAGTGCTCTACGTCAATGCGCAGCTGCGAAGATGGGTGGGCGGGGCCTGGCCGGAACTGATGGGCATGCCCATGGACGCGGTGGCGCCGCTGAACCACCAGTCTCAGCTGTTTCGCGAATTGGTGGCCCAAGTGATTCAGGAAAATAAAGCGACGGAGCAGGAGTTTCTGCTCTCGGGGTTGAAGAGCGCACCCAAAGTGGTACTGATCCACTTTGTTCCAGAGGTCGACGGCCAGCGGGTCGTGAGTGTGCTGGCGGTGGGGCGCGATATTTCCAGGCTGCGGGCTGCCGAGCGGCGCCTGGCCAACTCCAATGCACAATTGCGCGATCTGTCGACCCGTCGCGAAACGGCGCGGGAAGAGGAGCGCAAACTGATCGCCAGGGAGATCCATGATGAGCTGGGCCAGCACTTGACGGCACTGCGCATGGGGATATCACTGTTGAGGTTTCAATTCGGCGCCTCGACACCCGAGCTGACCCCGCAGGTCGAGCGGCTGATGGTGCTGACCGACAAGACGATCCAGGTCGTGCGTGATGTCTCCACCAGCCTGCGACCGTCCGCGTTAAACCTGGGGCTGGTTTCCGGTCTTGAGTGGCTGACCACCGAGTTCGTCACCTTGACCCGGGTTCCCTGTGTGTTACACCTGCCGTCGATTCCCCTGACGCTCCCCGATACCCACGTCACCGCCGCGTTTCGCATCGTGCAGGAGTCGTTGACCAATATCGCGCGTTACGCCGAAGCGACACAGGTCAGCGTCACCCTGAGCCCGCAGGAAACCAACTGGCTGCTGGAGGTCCAGGATAACGGCAAGGGGTTTGACCCCGACGCCGTCACCCGGCAGACCCTGGGGTTGGCCGGGATGCGTGAGCGTGGCCTGATGTTGGGCGGCAAAGTGATTGTTTTCAGCCATCCCGGACAGGGCACAACAGTCCAGGCATTCATTCCGATGCACAAGGATACGTATTAATGATTCGCATGCTGATCGCCGATGACCACACCATCATGCGCGAAGGGCTCAAGCAGTTGTTCATGCTGGTCGCCGATGTCCAGGTGGTGGCCGAAGCCGAGAGTGGCACGCAAGTGATCGAGCTGTTGCGCCAGGTCGAGATCGACCTGCTGCTGCTCGATATGAACATGCCGGGTATCAGCGGCGAAATCCTGATCGCCCGCCTGCATACCCAGTACCCGGAGCTGCCGATCCTGGTGTTGAGCATGCATAACGAAATCCACATTGCGCAACGCGCACTGCGCGCCGGTGCGCTCGGCTACCTCACCAAGGACCGCGACCCCGAGACCCTGTTGGTTGCCATGCGACGAGTGGCCAGCGGCCAACGTTACCTGGACCCGGCGCTGGCAGAGCAGATTGCCCTGCAAAGCAGTGGCCTGAAGCAACAGACCTACGTTGAAAGCCTGTCCGATCGCGAGTTTCAGATTCTGCGCTTGCTGGCTCATGGCATGAGCGTCAACCAGATCGCCGAGCAGTTGGTCATCAGCAACAAGACGGTCAGCACCCACAAGACCCGGCTCATGGAAAAGATGGGGTTCGGCTCTACGGCGGACATTGTGCGCTTCGCCATGACCTTGGGTATTTCGTGAACAACCCCCTTGTGTAGGGATTTTCCTACCTTGGTTGCCGGTATCCCTACCCTGGAATAGGGATGGTCCGATGGCCGTGGTGCCATTATTGGGCCAGTATCCCTCTCAAGCAATCGAACTGCCGATCAACCGGCGACGAGATGCTTCGATTGGGAGACAGACCGTGAGCGAACAGACCACACCCCCCTCGGCTGCTTTGATAGTGTTTCCGGTCGCCTTGGCCGGTCTGCTCGGAGGTCTTGCGGTTGCCTACAGCAATGACTTCAGCGCATGGGCTGTGGCGGCAGGGGGCGCGTTGTTGGTGCTGTGCGTTGGCTTGGGCCTTTGGGCAAACAGATGCTTCCAGGCGCATTGCAACAGCCTGCAACGCCAGCTCGATCAGCCGCCCGAGGTCTCGGCGACATTGGCCGTCGATAACGGCCTGGCAGACGTGTGCCTCAGCGTGCTTCCCGTTTGGTCCAGGCAGATCGAAGCCGCGCGCCTGATCAGCGAAACGTCCATCCTCAAGCTCAGCGAACGCTTTGGCACGCTGTCATCGAACATCAGCCACAGCGTGGCCAGCAACGGCGGGCAAGATGCTTCCCAGCAATTGGTCGACTTGCTGGAAGTCGGCCAGCGCGACCTCAATTCCATCGTGCTGGCTCTGCGCTCCGCGCTCTCCAATAAAGAGAGCGAACTCAAAGAAGTCCTGCAGCTCTCCGGCTTCACCGAACAACTTCAGCAGATGGCCAAGTTTGTCGGTGACATCGCCAGTCAAACCAACCTGCTTGCCCTCAACGCCGCCATCGAGGCCGCGCGCGCCGGTGAGGCGGGGCGAGGTTTTGCGGTGGTCGCCGATGAAGTGCGCAAGCTGTCGAGTATGTCCGGCGAGACCGGGCGCAAGATCAGTGAAACCGTGAATACCGTCAATGCGGCCATTGCCCGCACGGTGCAAATGTCCCGCCACCACGCTGAACAAGACACTTTGACCCTCGCGGATTCGGAGCGTGTGGTCTCGCAGGTCATCGAACATTTTCGCGGTACCGCCCAGACCCTCGTGCGCAACAGCCATGACCTGCAACAGCAGAGCGCCAACGTCGCCGACGAGATTGCCCAGGTGCTGGTCGCCTTGCAGTTCCAGGACCGCGTCAGCCAGATGCTGACGCTGATTACCCGCGACCTGGATAAGCTCCAGCAGCAATTGGACGAGCGCCAGGCATCGAGCCTGAGCGGGCATACCCTCAGCCCGATGGTCAGTGATCGTTGGCTGCAAGAGCTTTCAACGGCCTACACCATGCCGGAGCAACACGCTATCCATGGCGGTAACACGCACGCCAAGTCCGATGACAGCGAAATCACCTTTTTCTAGAGGAGCTTTTCCGATGAGCAAAACCATTCTGATCGTCGACGACTCCGCCTCCATTCGGCAGGTGGTCAGCATCACTCTCAAAGGCGCGGGTTATGACGTGATCGAAGGCTGTGATGGCAAAGATGCGCTGAGCAAACTGGACGGACGCAAAATCCACCTGATTGTCAGTGACGTGAACATGCCGAACATGGACGGCTTCAGCTTCGTCAAGGCGGCCAAGCTATTGCCGGCCTACAAGTTCACGCCGGTCATCATGCTGACCACCGAGGCCAGTGATGCGATGAAGCAGCAAGGCCAGGCCTCCGGTGCCAAGGCGTGGATGGTCAAGCCCTTTCAGCCGGCGCAAATGCTCACTGCCGTCTCCAAGTTGATCCTGCCATAGCAATGACCAGCGACCGCTGGCCAGGAGGTTTCCATGAAAAGCACCGTACCGATGCTACGTCGAATCCAGGTCATGGAAGGCCCCCTGACGATCTACACCGCCACTGAACAAAAAGACCTGTTGTTGTCGTTGTTTCCGCTGGCGCATGAGGTTGAGTTGGACTTGTCCAATGTCGACGAACTGGACAGCGCCGGTCTGCAATTGTTGATCCTCATCAAACGCGAGTCGCTCAAGGACGGAACGCAGCTGTTGCTGAGCAACCCGAGCGCGACCGTAATCGAAGCAATACGGCTCAGCGGTCTTGACGACTACTTCGCCAATCCGCTTTTCGCCCAGTCGCTTGGAGCATGATCGTATGGCCCAGCCCATGAACATGGATGACGTGCTGCAGACTTTCATTGCCGAGAGTCGCGAGCTCCTGCTGCAAATGGAAGACGCACTGCTGCAGATCGAGAGGTCGCCGCAGGACCTCGACACCATCAACGGCTTGTTCCGCGTGGCCCACACCATCAAAGGCTCGGCCGGCTTGTTTGGCTTGATGCCCATCGTTGAGTTCACCCATGTCGCCGAAAGCGTCCTGGACCGGGTCCGCAGCCTGGAAGTGCGCGTCGACGAGGCATTGAGTGCGTTGTTTCTCGATGCCCGTGACCATATCGGCCAGTTGATCGACCTGCTGGCCGAGGATGGCAACCTTGACCGATTGGACGAACCGCTGCGGGTCCAGGGCCAATGCCTGGGCGAGCGGCTCGCGCAGTACCTGGAAGGCTCGGTGCCGAGTGCTTCGCCCGCTCCAGCCACGTTGCCGGCGGACGAGCCGGGCGCAAGTCCCGGCCACTGGCACTTGTCCCTGCGCTTTGGTCCGGATGTATTGCGCAACGGCATGGACCCGCTGGCGTTCCTGCGTTACCTGAGCACGTTGGGGCAGTTGCTGCATACCGTCACACTGTGCGAGGGGTTGCCGCCGTTTGCGTCGATGGACCCGGAAACCAACTACCTGGGCTTTGAACTCGCGCTGCTCAGCGATGCCTCGCGGGAGGTCATCGACGGGGCCTTTGATTTTGTGCGCGATGACGCGCTCGTCCAGATCCTTGCACCGCAAGCCTCTGTCCAAGCCTGTCGCGCGCATCTCGACGGATTGCCGGAAGACAATGCCGTGCTGCTTGAGCTGCTGGTGCGTTGCGGCACATTGACGGAGTCCCAGGCCCTGCTCGTCACCCAGGAGGGTGAGCAAGCTCCGGTCGAGATGCGCGGCGAGCTGGACGCAGTACCCGATTCAGTCGCGCCGTTGATCAAGGCCGGCAAGGGTGCGGCGAGCAACGAAGGCAACCTGATCCGCGTCGATGCCGCCAAGCTGGACCAACTGATCAACCTGGTTGGCGAGCTGATCATCGCCGGCGCCGGAGCCAACCTGGTGGCAGTGCGTAGCGGAATTGGCGAGATGATCGAAGCCACCAGCCTGTTATCGCGCTTGGTGGAAGAGGTGCGTGACTCGGCACTGACCCTGCGCATGGTGCAGATCGGCGCGACATTCACGCGCTTCCAGCGGGTGGTGCGCGACGTCTCCAAGGAACTGGGCAAGGACATCGTGCTGCAGATCGGCGGTGGCGAGACCGAGTTGGACAAGACCGTCGTCGAACGTATCGGCGACCCGTTGACGCACTTGGTGCGCAACGCCATGGACCATGGCATCGAGGCTGTGTCGACGCGCCTTCAACGGGGCAAGCCGGCCCAGGGCACGGTACGCCTGAATGCCTACCACGAGTCCGGCAGTATCGTGATCGAAGTGTCGGACGACGGCGGTGGCCTGGCCAAGGACAAAATCCTGGCCAAGGCCCGCGAGCGTGGCCTGGTGGGGGACGGCCAGCTACCGGCGGATAAAGACATCCTGAACTTGATTTTCGAGCCGGGCTTCTCCACCGCCGACCAGGTCAGCAACCTGTCCGGCCGCGGGGTGGGCATGGATGTGGTCAAGCGCAATATCACCGCGTTGCGCGGCAGCGTGAGCCTCGAGAGCGAAGAAGGGCAGGGCACAACGGTACGGATTCGTCTGCCGCTGACCCTGGCCATCATCGACGGCTTTCTGATCGGGGTGGGCAAGGCTTCTTACGTCATCCCGCTGAACATGGTGGAGGAGTGCATCGAGCTGGCGCCTGGACAGGGCGCAGACACCGGCTACCTGGACCTGCGTGGAGATGTGCTGCCGATCCTGCGCCTGCGGGACATGTTCGATGTGCAAGAACCTCGAGGCAGTCGAGAAAACGTGGTCGTCGTGCAATACGCCGGCTTGCGTGCTGGCTTGGTGGTCGATCGCTTGCAGGGGGAGTTTCAAACCGTGATCAAGCCATTGGGCAAAGTGTTTGGTGAGGCCCATGGGCTCGGCGGGTTCACCATCCTTGGCAGTGGAGCCGTCGCCCTGATTCTGGATATACCCAATTTGTTAGGACACGTTGCCAAGGACGCCACCCACCGTTCGATCCCAAGTCCGTTATCGACTTAATGAGCGTCATCAGGAGTTCCTCGCCATGACCGTTATCAGAAATATCATGCTGTTGGTTTTCACCGCAGTGCTCGGCGTTGTCGTGTTGGGTGGTACCAGCCTTTACCTGGCCGGTGAAATCAATACGAGCGCCAGTTATGCCAACGTCAATACCGTGCCCAGCTTGCTGGAAATCGACCGTGCGGCGGCTGCGTTCACCGACCTTCACGCCCTGGAATGGCAGCGTCTGAACGATTCCGAAAAAAACTTCGTGTCCAGCTATGCGCAGAACGTGGCACAGAACTTCAGCGCGATTGGCAAAGCCCTGGATCACTATGAGGCCGCATTGGTCTCCGACGACCATGACGCAGCACTGTTGAAGCAGTTACGTGGCCGCTTGGGTGAATTCGCGACCCTGCAGGCGCATTTCGACAAGTTCATCGACGACGGTGACCAAGCCTCGGCCCGCGCATTGATCGAGGCCAGCCAGCCATTGCAGAGCGCGGTGCTGACGACGATCGGTGAGCTGCGCGAATACAACCTGGAACTGGGGCGCAAGGGCCAATTGGTTGCCACCGCCACTGAGAAGAATGCCCGCTCCCTCATCCTGCTGGTCAGCGCGCTGACATTTTTAGCCACGGCGTTGGTGGGCGCACTTCTGGGGCGCAACCTGATGCGCCAACTCGGCGGCGAACCGGTGGCCGTGCGCGCTTTCGCCGCTCGCTTGTCAGCGGGGGAGCTGGATGCCAAAGCCACGCTCAAGCCCGGTGACACCACGAGCTTGATGGCGTCCATGCAACAACTGGGCGCGAGCCTGCATGGGCTGGTCGCGGAGATAAACCGCATGTCCAGTGAACACGACAAGGGCGACATCGATGCACAGATCGATGCTGGCCGCTTTCATGGCAGTTACCGCTCCATGGCCCAGGGCATCAACGAGATGGTCAACGGCCATATCAGCGTGAAGAAAAAAGCCATGGCCTGCATCCGCGCCTTTGGTGAAGGTGATCTGTCGGCGTCGCTGGAAAAATTCCCGGGCAAAAAAGCCTTTATCAATGAAAACATCGAGCTGCTGCGCAGCAATGTGCTGGCGTTGATCCATGAGATGCAGCACATGTCCAGCGAGCATGAAAAAGGCGACATTGACGTCATGATCGACGTCGATCGCTTCTCGGGTTCGTACCGCGATATCGGTCAGGGCATCAATCAGATGGTCAGTGGCCATATCAGCGTGAAGAAAAAAGCCATGGCCTGTATCCGCGCGTTCGGCGAAGGCAATCTGTCAGCACCGCTTGAGCAATTCCCCGGCAAAAAAGCCTTTATCAACGAGAACATCGAGCAACTGCGGGCCAATATCCTGGCGCTCGTCGAAGACACCAGCCAGATCAGCGACAGCGCGCTGATCGGCAAACTCGATACCCGGCCTGACGCCGCTCGGCATCAAGGTGATTTCCGCCGCATCATCCTGGGGATCAACGGTTCGCTGGATGCGATCATCGTACCGATTACTGAAGCCATGGATGTCTTGTCGGCGATGTCCAATGGCGACCTGACCCGGACCATCAACGGCGACTATCAAGGCAAGTTCCTGGAACTGAAAAACTCGGTCAACGGCACCGTGGAAAAACTCTCGGAAATCATCGGCGAAGTGCGCGGCTCGGCCGATTCGCTGTCCAGTGCTTCCGAGGAGATCTCCGCCACTGCGCAAAGCATGGCGCAGTCGGCGTCCGAACAGGCCGCGTCGGTGGAGCAGACCTCGGCATCGATGGAGCAGATGTCGGCGTCCATTGCTCAAAATACCGAAAATGCCAAGGTGACCGACGGCATGGCGGGTAAAGCCAACAAGGAAGCCTCGGAAGGCGGTCGCGCCGTGAAGGACACGGTGGCGGCGATGAAGACCATCGCTGAGAAAATCGGCATCGTCGACTCCATCGCTTACCAGACCAACCTGTTGGCGCTCAACGCGGCGATCGAAGCGGCGCGTGCCGGCGAGCACGGCAAAGGCTTCGCGGTGGTGGCGGCCGAAGTGCGCAAACTGGCCGAGCGCAGCCAGATCGCGGCGCAGGAAATCAGTGAAGTGGCCAAGAACAGCGTGGCCTTGGCGGAACGGGCGGGCAACCTGCTTGACGAGATTGTGCCCTCGATCGCCAAGACCTCTGACCTGGTGCAGGAAATCGCGGCCGCCTCGGAAGAACAATCCATCGGCTCTGAGCAAATCAACAGCGCGATGTCGCAGATGAGCCAACTGACCCAGCAAAACGCTTCGGCCTCCGAGGAACTGGCGGCGACGGCTGAGGAAATGAGCGGCCAGGCCGAGCAGTTGCAGGAACTCATGGGCTTTTTCAGCGTACAGAGCAAGCGCGCCGGGCGGACCGCCTCGATGCCCGTGATCAATCGCGCGGCATCCACGTTCGACCAGGATAGCCGTGCGGTGGAGAGCGGTTTCGTCCGCTTCGGGAGCTGACCCATGAGCGCCACAGCCGTTATGCCGAACACTTTGGAGTCAGCGCCGCAGGTCGATGAGCCCTTGCAGTACCTGACCTTCTTGGCTGACCAGCAGATGTATGCGGTCAATACACTGAACGTTCGCGAAATCATCGAATACAACCAGGTGACCACGGTGCCGATGATGCCGACATTCCTGCGCGGGGTGATCAACCTGCGCGGTTCAGTGGTGCCGTTAGTGGACCTCAAGGCACGGTTTGGCAAGGGTGTGACGGTGCTGGGCAGCCGAACGTGCATCGTCATTCTTGAAGCGGCGAAGGAGGGCGAGTCCCAGGTGCTGGGGGTGGTGGTGGACTCGGTCAGCGAAGTGATCGAGATCCTCGATATTGATATCAAGCCCGCGCCGGCCTTTGGTAACCCTATCCGTACCGACTTCATCCGGGGGATGACCAAGGTGCGAGGTGCGTTTGTCACGCTGCTGCAAATCGAGCAGGTGTTGTGTGTCGATGAGATGGCCGGCTTGATGCGAGCTTGACGTGTACGACCGCGCCTCCCGGCGCGGCCGCAAAGTAATCGATGCGAGGTGAGTCATGGCGTTATCCATCGCAAGTCCAGGTAAAGCCACGGTCTCGAGCCCTAGCCAATACCTCACCTTCGAGTTGGGGGATGAGATGTTCGCCGTCGGCACGCTCAACGTGCGAGAGATCATCGAATACGGACCGATCACCAGCGTGCCGTTGTTGCCGCCCAGCATCCGCGGCGTGATCAATCTGCGCGGCGCGGCGGTTCCGGTGCTGGACCTGGGTGTGCGCTTTCGCGGCGAGCGCACGGTGCAGACCTCGAGGACCTGCTTTGTGATCCTTGAGGTACAGGCCAATGCCGGGGGCAAGCCGGTGGGCATCATTGTGGATGCGGTCAGCGAGGTCCTTGAAATCGCCGATCAGGATATCGAACCGTCCTTGAATTTCGGGACCGATGTCAGAGCGGACTTCCTGTTGGGCATCGGCAAATTGGAGAGCGGTTTTGTGTTGTTGCTGGATATCGGTCGCGTGTTGTCCCTGGAACAGGTCGATGTGCTGGCAACCCTTGATCCCTTGCTGCCTTCAACTGCCTGATTGTTTTTTGGGAGTGTCCTCATGAACGTGATTCTCTCCGATGCGGAGTTCCTGCAGTTTCGCACTCTCATTCATCAAATCGCCGGCATCAGCCTGTCGGATGCCAAAAAACAGTTGGTGAGCGCTCGGCTCGCCAAGCGCCTGCAAGTGTTCAAGCTCAATACCTACGGCGCGTACTACAAAGTGTTGATGAAGGACGCGACGGAACTACAAGTGGCGGTCGATATGCTGACCACCAACGAAACCTACTTCTTCCGCGAGCCCAAGCATTTTGATTTCCTGCGCGATGTCGCACTGCCCGAACTGCGTGGCGCCGGGCCTTTGCGTGTATGGAGCGGCGCCTGCTCGAGCGGTGAAGAGCCCTACACCCTGGCCATGGTCCTGGCGGACAGCCTCGGCGGCCGGCCCTGGGAAATCGTCGCATCGGATATCAGCAGCCGGGTACTGGAAACGGCCCGCCAGGGGCGCTACCCCCTCGAAGGCACGCGCGGCATTCCCCAAGCGTTGCTCAACAAATATTGCCTCAAGGGCGTCGGCGCCAACCACGGTTGCTTCATGGTCGAACCGGCGCTGGCGTCGAAGATCGATTTCCAGGCCATCAACTTGAACAATCCGTTGCCGAAACTGGGAATGTTTGACGTGATCTTCCTGCGCAACGTGATGATCTATTTTGACAGCGAGACCAAAGTGCAAGTGGTCAAGCGCCTGGTCAGCCACCTCAAGCCCGGCGGCTATTTCCTGGTCAGCCATTCGGAAAGTCTCAATGGCGTGACCGATGAACTGCGACTGGTCAAGCCTTCGATCTATCGGAGGCCACATGCCTGACACCCCACCGTCCCGCGAGGTGTACCTGAATCCCGGCGAGTGGTTTTTCGGTTCAGGCGCCATTCGGCTGCGCACCGTGCTGGGCTCATGCGTTGCATTGGTGGTCTGGCATCCGCGGCGCTTGTTGGGCGGCATGTGCCACTACCTGTTGCCCCGGCGCGCAGTGAAGAGATCGGCTGCACTGGATGGTCGCTACGGCGATGAGGCGCTCCAATTGCTGCTCGGCCGAATGCACGCGATCAAGGTGCCGCCGACGGAGTTCAGAATCAGCGTGTATGGCGGCGGGGATATGTTTCCGGGGCTGGCGCGTTCGGACAATCACTACGTTGGCCAGCGCAATGTCGAGCAAGCCAGGCACCTGCTCGATTCGCATCAGTTGCGGTGTCACAACTTTCATGTGGAAGGCGTGGGTTATCGAACCGTGGTGTTCGATCTGGCCAATGGCAACATCGAACTCAACTATCTGGCCCTGCATTGGCCACTCAGCAGCCCTCATGGAGAGCGTGCGATATGAGCCTTATCAAAGTACTGATCATTGACGACTCCGCGGTGGTTCGCCAGGTGCTGACGGCGACCCTTGGGCAAGACCCGGCCATTGAAGTGATCGGCGCGGCGGCGGACCCGGTGTTCGCCATGGACAAGATGAATAAGCAATGGCCGGACGTCATCGTGTTGGACGTCGAGATGCCGCGGATGGATGGCATTACGTTCCTCAAGAAACTGATGGCCGAACATCCGACGCCAGTGGTCATCTGTTCCACGCTGACCGAGAAGGGCGCGGCCACCACCATGCAAGCGCTGGCCGCCGGTGCGGTGAGTATCGTGACCAAGCCGCAACTCAATTTGCGTCAGTTCCTGACCGACAGTTCCGATGAATTGGCCGGTGCCGTCAAGGCCGCAGCCCGGGCCAACATGAAACGCATGGTGCCGTCCAGCGAGCGAGCCCCGGTCAAGCTGACTGCCGACGTCATACTGCCGGCGAGCACGCAGGCCATGGCGCGCACCACCGAAAACATCGTCGCCATTGGTACGTCCACCGGCGGCACGCAAGCCCTGGAGCTGGTGCTGACTGCCTTGCCCAGGGTGTGCCCGGGAATCGTGATCGTGCAGCACATGCCGGAACACTTCACCGCGGCATTTGCCGAGCGGCTCAACCGCCTGTGCGAGATCGAAGTCAGGGAGGCGAAAAATGGCGACCGGGTCATTCCCGGTTGTGCGTTGATTGCTCCCGGCGGCAGGCACATGTTGCTCAAGCGCAGCGGCGCCCAATACCTGGTTGAAATCGTTGACGGGCCCCCTGTCAGCCGGCACCGCCCTTCGGTGGACGTGCTGTTTCGTTCGGTCGCCCGCAGCGCCGGCGGCAACGCGCTGGGCATCATCATGACGGGCATGGGGGACGATGGCGCTCGCGGGTTGAAGGAGATGCACGACAACGGCGCGCTGACGCTGGGCCAGAATGAAGAGTCGTGCGTGGTGTACGGCATGCCTAAGGAGGCCTTCAAGCTCGGTGCGGTGGAGCGCGAGTTGCCGCTCGAACAAATTCCAGCCGCGATTCTGCAGTCCATGCACCTGCGCCGCTGACGGTTGATGCTGGTGAACCGAGGTTTTTTGCGCGCCTGGGTCGGGTTGGGCGGCGAGGGGGCTGGCTGCGCCGAAACGGCTTGGGAAGGTGATGAGTTCCGTATCTCAGCAGATGCTCTTCCTACCTGGGCGCTGGAAACTTTCAGCGCGATCAGGAACCGACTCCCACAGTTCTGCCACACAGGATAAGCCTGCTTCCGCTGGTTTGCTTGACGATTTGTCGATCGTCGGGGCGCCTGGAGCGCTGAGGCAAGGCGTCTGATCAAACCGAACTGGAGAACTAAATGTCGGCATCAGTATTCATGCAGTCTGTCGCTCACTCCTCTGATGACAAGTCTTTCAGAGACCCCATGTCCATTGCCGAGCGGTCTATGAGCTCATCGGCCAGCCAGAGCCTGTTCTGGGATTCGTATCACTTCGGCTCAGCATTCGGCAGCACGTCGTCGCGCCCGTACTTCGGCCACGGTCATTATCACTCGGGGCCGCCGCAACGTCCGCTGCCCGATAATGTGCGCCCGAACCCCGGCCCACCACCGCGCCCAACCCCCGAGCGGCCGGACCCGCATTACTCCAAGCAAAGCAATCAGCAACTGGCCCAGGCGCTGCTGAGCAATTACGGCGCGTTCAGGGAAGGGCATTTTTCGCGGCAAGTCACCCTCGAAAGCCTGAAAAAAATGGCCGAGCGACCATTGACCGGCAACCCGCAGATGGACGCCAATATCCGCCTGGCGAAGGAACTGCTGCGGCGTCCCGAGCTGGTACGCGCGCTTGATCGAAACATGAGCACCGGTGCTTCGGATGGCCGCTTGTCCAGGGACGACATTATGAGCGTCATCGGTTCCGATAACCCCTTTAAACTCAAAGACGACAAACAGCTGATCAAGGAAATGCTCGGCCATTTCCAACAGTTGAAGGGCAACGGTCGGGGCGACAGCATCAAGCTCGACAAGCTCAAAGAGTTTGCGGCGCAAGCGTTGACGGGCAACCCCTTCACTGACCATCTCATCCAATTGGCCAAGGAAGTCATGGCCCGTTCGATTCTGCAGGGGCGGATGGACAATGTTGACGAGTGGCAGCGCGACGGCAAGATTTCGCGACGCGAACTGCTGAAACTGCTGCGTTAACTCTGGCACAGCCGAATGCCGCGTCACTCGCGGCATAGGTTGGTAAGCGTAGTGAGCAGGAAGCACCACTTCAGCCAGGGAGGAAGGGTTTTACCACGAAGAGATTGCCATCGGCCGTTGAATGGCTGCCGGTGTCTTCACCTACCGAATCAGGTCTGGACTATGAATTCGACATCCTTTGAATCTCAGCCCTCCCAGTACACGGTTGCGAGCCTGGCGATGCCGGCACGGGAAGCAGGCCTCCCAAGCACATCCCGTTCGCAGGCACTCAACCTCATGTCTTCGCCGAAGTTCAGCTTCAGGGCGCCCACCGCCGAAGACTTCGATAAAGGTTCTCGAACATTCACGGAGGAACCGTTGTCCAGCCCTGTGTTTTCCACGCTCGCCGGGTTATGGCACAAGTTGTCTTGCCGTCTGGCCAATGACACCGAGCGGCATCTGGGCTAACCACTGAACCGTTCTGCCAGGCACAGCGCTGCGGACGGGAAACGATAAGGCAGGGAAGAAACGATCAGGCGTACATGAGCTACTTGAAGGATTCAGGCCGCTCATGTCCTTTGCTCATACCCGCAGTATTTTGCCGCTGACCGCCACCGCTGCGAGCAATCCCCCGATCAACAGGAAGGCAGTCGCCAGGCTGCTGCCATGGGCAATGAAACCGATCACCGCGGGCCCCGCGAGAATACCGGCATAGCCGAGGGTGGTGATGGCCGGCACGGCGATGTGTTCCGGCATGACGGTCTGCTTGCCGACAGCGGTGTAGAGCACCGGGACGATATTTGAGCATCCGGCGCCGACCAGCGCATAGCCCAGCAGGGACATGGCCCAGGCCGGTGACAGGGTCGCGAGGAAGATCCCGGCCGCCGCCAACGCCCCGCCGGTGACGATCACCCGGGCAGCCCCCAGTCGACGGACAATCCGGTCGCCGGTCAGGCGCCCGGCGGTCATGGTCAGGGCAAAGGCCGCATAACCCAGGCCGGCGTAGGCTTCGTCCAGGCCGCGTTCGGCGCTGAGGAACACCGCGCTCCAGTCGAGCACGGCGCCTTCGGCCAAAAACACGATGAAACACAAGCCGCCGATAAACAGCACCACGCCGTGGGGAATGGCAAACGGCGGCCCAACGCTTTCACTGCCGTAGGGCAACCAGTGGGGGGCGGCCTTGAACAGCGCCAGCGCCATGATGACGATCACCACCAGGGTCGCCTGCAGCGGCGAAAACCCCAGCCCCAGCAACCCGGAAACCCCCGCTGCGCCGACGATGCCGCCCAGGCTGAACAACCCATGGAAGCCCGACATCATGGTTTTGCCGCTGGCGCGCTCGACGATCACCGCTTGCAGGTTGACCGTGGAGTCGACCGTACCCAGGCCCGCGCCGAACAGGAACAGACCAGCCATCAGCAACGGGATCGAACTGACCGTGGCGAGCATGGGCAACGCCAGGCAGATCAGGACCGTCCCGGCGCTCAGTACGCGCCGGCAACCATAGCGCGAGGCCAGTGCGCCGGCCACCGGCATGGCGATGATCGAGCCGCCCCCCAGGCACAGCAGCAACAGGCCCAGGGTGCCCTCGTTGAGTTCGACGCGGGCCTTGGCATACGGCACCAACGGCGCCCAGGCGGCGATGCCGAAGCCGGCGATGAAGAAGGCGATGCGCGTCGACATTTGCTCCAGCCGCCCGGGAACCACGGGCGCTGGGGTGGGGATGGCAGTCATGGAGAATCCTTGGTTTTGCATTCAACGAACGATGTCCGGCGGGACATCCTTACACATCAAGCCTGATCGAGCGAGCCAGGTTCACGCGGCGTTCGTGCTGGCGACGGGTTTTATTTTCGCCAGCACGGAACGCTCTGGACACTGGCTGCCACCTAGAGGACATCGACGTGTAGGAGGTGGTCTGGAAGGTGCGTAATCCCCGTGAGAATTGCTGAACCCCAGGCTTCCTGCGGCGGATGACGCACCTTCCAGACTACTTCCCACGCGCCGACCGTTCTGTAATACGCTGCTGCTTCTGTGTGCAGACGATTGGACGGACGAAGCGATGAAGGACTTTCAGCCAGGCGACCCCATGACCCGGTTCTACGATGCCCGCGGCAATATCTATGGGGTGGTCAGCCCGGCCTGTTTGCGTCGCCACGGGGTCGAGGTGCCCGACACTGCGGCCCTCGCGGCGAGCCGGCGCGACGCTTGGGCACTGCCGGCCATTGCCGCCGAATGTGGCTGGGGGCCTTCGCCGCGTCCGGCCGGCGCCAAGGCGCACCGTTGTGATGGGTTGTTGGTCGGGCCGTTCCAGGCGGCGCCGCCGTTCGACCTGTTGATCGTCAACACTGACGGCTCCCTTGCGGAGCGCAGTGGCAATGGCCTGACCATCTTCGCCCAGGCGCTGAGCGATCAGGGCTTGATGACGCAGGGTTGCGAGCTGCGGGTGCATCACGATAAACAGGATGCAAAGTCGCCGCTGGCCACCTATGTCGAACCGGCACTGCACGAGCAGGTGCGTGGGTTCTGGCTGGCGTTGGGGCAGCCGGCGTTTGGCCCGCTGGCGGTCGGCGCGGACCTGCCTGGCGCCGAAGAGGGGGCGTTCAGCCATCTGCCCGCGCTGGCGGCGATCAACCCGGCATGGACGCGCAGCCAGTTTGTGCGGGTGGGCAACCCCCATTGCGTGACGTTGGTGTACCAGGCCGCTGCGCTGCCGGACAATCTGCCGATGCACCAGAGCGCACTGTTCGAGCCCTTGCAGGCGATTGCATTTGCGCCACCTGCCGGGCGTGGCCAGCCCTGTGTGGCCGGGGTCAACTTGCAATGGGCTGCCCAGGCGTCCGGCAATCGAGTGCTTGCGCGGGTGTTCGAGCGGGGAGAGGGGCCGACGGCGTCCTCCGGGACCAGCGCCTGTGCCGTGGCGTGCGCCGCGTGGCGCGCCGGTTGGGTCGCGGGCGGGGAGGTCGCGGTGGTGATGCCGGGCGGTACGGTGCCGGTTCGGTTGCAGATTCAGGATGCGACAGTGCTGAGCGTCAGCCTGTTCGGGGCTGCGCGGCCGCAGCTCGATGCAGGGCCGCGCGGCTGATCGCGTCGAGTCGTATCAGCGGCTGTCCATCGAACCCCGCGTGCTACAAAAACGTCACCTGCGCCGGCTGGCGCTTCATCAACACCTTGCCGTTGCGGATCGAGTACAGCGCCAGGCCCTGGCTGCGAATCACCTCGTAGTCGCTGTCGGCCGAGAGGATCAACAGGTTGGCCGGCCGGCCGGGTTCCAGCCCATAGCGATCGCCGAGGGCCATGGCCTTGGCGCTGTTGTCCGTGACCAGGTCCAGGGCGTTTTGCAGGTTGCGGTAGCCGAGCATGTGGCAGATGTGCAACCCGGCTTCGAGCACCCGCAGGATGTTGCCGTTGCCCAGGGGGTACCAGGGATCGACGATGGAGTCCTGGCCGAAGCACACGTTCATGCCGGCTTCCAGCAGTTCGTTGACGCGGGTGACGCCGCGCCGTTTCGGGAAACTGTCGAAGCGCCCTTGCAGGTGAATGCTTTCGGTGGGGCAGGAGACGAAGCTGATACCGGAATGCCCGAGCAGGCGGAACAGTTTGGCGCAGTAGGCGTTGTCGTAGGAACCCATGGCCGTGGTGTGGCTGGCGGTGACGCGGGCGCCCATGTCGCGGCTGCGCGCTTCTTCGGCGAGCACTTCGAGGAAACGCGAGTGCGGGTCGTCGGTTTCGTCGCAATGCACGTCGACCAGGCAGCCGCTGCGTTCGGCCAGGTCCATCAGGAACTTCACCGAACTCACGCCCTGGTCGCGGGTGTATTCAAAGTGGGGGATGCCGCCGATCACGTCGGCGCCCAGGCGGACGGCTTCTTCCATCAGCTCGCGGCCATTGCGGTACGACTCGATGCCCTCCTGGGGAAAGGCGACGATTTGCAGGTCGATCAGGTGCGCAGTGTCCTCGCGCACTTCGAGCATGGCTTTGAGCGCGGTGAGGTCCGGGTCGGTGACGTCGACGTGGGTACGCACATGCTGGATACCGTGGGCGGCGAGGGCCTGGATGGTTTTCCTGGCGCGGGCCTTGGTGTCTTCGTGGGTGATGGTGGCTTTGCGTTCGCCCCAGCACTCGATCCCTTCGAACAGGGTGCCGCTCATGTTCCAGCGCGGCTCGCCGGCGGTGAGGGTGGCGTCGAGGTGGATGTGCGGTTCGACGAATGGCGGTATCACCAGGTTGCCGGCCGCGTCGAGGTCGTCGGGCCCCGCCGTGGGGGCTGTGGTTTGCGGCGTGATGCTGGCGATCCGGCCGTGTTCCAGGTGCAGATCATGCAGGCCTTCACGGTTGCGCAGGCGGGCGTTGATGATGTGCATGGGCAAGTTCCTCTTGGCTAAAAACAATCAGGCAGACAGCCGCCAGATCATCAGCGCGATGCCGATGTCCAGGCGGTCATACGAATTATCCAGCCTCAGCCCGCACAGGGCTTCGATGCGCTGGACGCGGTGCGTCAGGGTATTGCGGTGGACGGCCAGGCGCTGCGCGGCGGCCACCAGGTTACCATTCTCGTGGAACCAGGCTTCGAGGGTCGGCAGCAGGCTTGGACCATGGTGCAGGTCGTGGCGCAGCAACGGGCCCAGGCGGTCATTGAGAAACTGGTCGAGCAGCGCACGATCGCGCACGCCGCTGAGCAGCTTCAATACGCCGAGTTCGTCATACACGCAGAGCCCGGCGCGTTCGCTGAAGCGCCGCGCGGCGGCCAACGCCTGGCGCGCTTCATCCTGCGCCTGGGCCAGGCGCGCCGGCGGGTGGGCGGCGGCGCTCAGGCCGATGAACAGTTTCAGCGGCGCCAGACGCAGGTTCAGCGGCTTCAACCAATTGGCCAGTTGCTCCCGGTTAGCCAGCGCCGCGACGGCATCGGCGGCCGGCAGCAGCAACGTCCATTGGCCGGCGCGCCCGAGTACCGGCACCGCGGCCGACAACTGCCGCAAGCGCCGGGTAATGCTGTCGTGTTGCCGCGCCAACTGCGCTTCCATCTGCGCGGCCTCACCCTGGGCAAATAACGCGTCGCTGCCCTCCAACTGCAACTGCACGATTTGCCAATGGCCGGCCAGGGGCATGCCCAACTGGGCGGCGCGGTGCAGCAGCAGATCCAACGATTGATAGTCACCGGCCAGCAACCGCTCCAGCACATCGTGCCGCGAGCGGCCCAATTGCTCCGACTGGATCAACGCCGAACCGATCGCCTGGGTCACCAGCACCATTTTCAGTGAGTAAGGCTGTTCGATCAGCGGCATGTCGGCGGCTTCGGCGGCGTCCAGCAAGCGTTGGGGAATCGCCTGGATATAGGCCGGCCCGGTGAGAATCACCAACCCGGCCACCTGACGCAGGCAGGCTTCCTCCAGCAGTTGCAGCAAATTCGCTTCGTCCCGTGGGTGATTGATACCGGTGACGAACACCAGTTCGCCACCCAGCACCCACTCGGCGATGCCGCTGTTCTCTGCGACATACGGCCAGCGCACGGCATTCTCCAGGCCCGCCGCCCCGGCGCGCAGGCACAGGGAATCCAGCCCCGGCAGGGCGAGCACATCGGCGATGGTCAGGCTCATGCCTGTGCGTCAGCCAACGGTGCCCGCACGCGCAGTACGGCGCTGAGTAGCATGTAGGTCAGCGACGCGGCCACGATCCCCACCAACGGCGCCACCCAGGGCGAATTGAACGCCAGTACGGTGCCCACGGCGTAGGCGGTCAGCCCCGGCCAGTTGAACGCCGGCAGGCGCGCATCGGCCAGGCGCGGGTAGCGGCCACGGTAGCGATAGAAAAAGTCCGCCATGATCACCCCGCCAATCGGTGGAATCACCGTGCCCAGCAGGATCAGGTACGGCACCAGCATGTCGTACATGCCGAGCAGCGCCAGCAGCGTGCCGATCACCGCACCTGCCAGGGTCACCGTCTTGCGGCGGCGGGTGCGCAGCAGGTTGCAACCGGCCACGGCGAAGTTGTAGATGGTGTTGTCCTGCGTGCTCCAGATATTGAGCAGCAACATCGCCATCGCGGCCGTGGCAAAGCCTTGCAGCAGCAACACCTCCACCACGTCGGGCTGTTGATAGACGATGGCGCCATAAGCCCCGATCAGCACCATCAAGCCATTGCCGACAAAAAAACCGATCAGGCTGGCGAGCACCGCGACCTTGGCCGAGCGCGAAAAGCGCGTCCAGTTGGTGGCCTGGGTCGCGCCGCTGACAAAGGTGCCGAACACCAGGGTGATCGCCGTCGACAAGTCCAGTTCCGACGTCGGCACCACCGCCAGCAAGCCTTGCAGCCCGCCGACTTTCACCGTGGCGACCCACATCGACAGGCACAACAGAATGCCCATGGCCGGCACCGCGATGTAGGACAGAATCTCCAACCCGCGATAGCCCACGTAGGCCGTGGCGCAGAACAGCAGGCCAAACAGCACCATCAGCACCAGCACGCTGCCCTGGCTCAGCTCGAAATATTTGCCCAGCACCACGGCGGCGGTGGCGGTGCCCCAGGCGTACCAGCCGATCTGGGTGAAACCGAGGATCAAATCACTGAGCTTGCTGCCGACTTCGCCAAAACAGAAGCGCCCCATCAGCACCGAGTTCAGGCCGCTCTTGAACGCGATGTAACCCAAGCCTGCGGCATAAATGCCCAACAGCAGGTTACCCAAGGCCACGACGCCGAGCATGTCGACGAAACTGAACGCCACGCCCAGCTTGCCGCCGGCAAACATGGTCGCGGTGAAAAAGGTGAAGCCCAGCAGCACCATGGCGGTGGACGCCAGGCCCTTGCGTGCGTGCATCGGGACTTCGCTGAGGGGGTAATCGTTGCCCGGTTCTTGCTGCGTCATGTGCCTTGCTCCCTGAATGAGTGACGCAGGCCTATTGCACCGCGCGTGCCAATTGAGCAGCAGTGACGGGCGCACGGTGGGTGTTGTGCAGTATGCACAGGATTTATCGCCAGACAGGCGCGGAACGCGGGCGGGAGTGGTCGCGGTGCCCAATCGGGCACGAAAGCGGTGCAGCGGTGATACAAATTGGATCAGTCGAACAGCGTCAGCGTGGTTTCGCCGCGATGAAACGCAAAGGCCGCCTCGAGATCGCTTTCGATGGTGCGCCCACGGGACAGCGGCGGCAGGTCGTCGAGGGCGAAAAAGCCCACCTCGGTGGTTTCGAACCCGGCCGTCGGCGCCAGTTGGTCGACCCGTTCACACAGGAAATACAGCTTGTAGAAGTCCCGCACATCCGGGCGATACAAGCCCTTGGCCTTGTGCGTGACGCTGTAGAGCGCCCGCGCCGTCACGGTCAGCCCGGCTTCCTCGCGGATCTCCTTGACGATGTTTTCTGCGGCCGACAGACCGATATCGGCATAGCCCCCCGGCAGCGCCCAGCAACCATCGGTCGCCTCGCGCACCAGCAGAATGCGCTCGCCGTCGATCACCGCGCCGCGGACATCGATCATTGGCGTCGAATAGCGCTGGGCGAAATCCGGGACCAGCCCGCTGATGCGCTCCAGCGGCACATTGCCCAATTGCGCGAGCATGCTGTGGGCGATCTCGGCAATTTCTTCCAGGCGCTCGCGTTCGAAGTCGTCGGTGCAAAAGTGCAGCCCCGTGGAAGCCAATGCCTGCAAGCGTTTGGCCTGGGCCAGCCAGGTGTTTTCCATGGGGTGCTCCCGCAGGGCGTTGACGTGAGGGTTACTCGCCGCGATAGATGCAGCCGCTGGTGCAGGTTTCATGGATGCGAATCGCGCTGAGTTCGGGCAGCAGGGGTTTCAATTCGGTCCAGATCCACTTGGCCAGTACTTCGCTGGTGGGGTTTTCCAGGCCGGGGATGTCGTTCAGGTAGTTGTGGTCGAGGCGTTCGTAGAGCGGCTTGAAAATCGCCTTGATCTCCGAGAAGTCGCGAATCCAGCCGGTATGGGGGTCCAGGTCGCCGCTCAGGTGGATCGCCACCTTGAACGAATGCCCATGCAGGCGCCCGCATTTGTGGCCGTCTGGCACGTGGGGCAGGCGGTGGGCGGATTCGAATGTAAATTCCTTGAAGATTTCCACAGTATTTTTCAGCTCGGTCAGGTTTCTGGCAGGCGGCGAGTTTAACAGCTACATCGCGCCTCGCGCATACCGCTGGGTCAAAGCGCCTGCAAGCGCTCGCCCAGGCCACCCTGGTCGGCCAGGTGCAGAAACTCATCGCCCAGGCGCCGGCTCTCGCTCATTGCGGTTTGCCAGTATTTGTTGCGAGTCGCGTCATCGCCCAGAAAGCGCTTGAAGTCGCTGCGGTCCGGCAGTTTGCCGTGGGGCAGGCGGGCCAGGTAGTCCTTCGACGGCGCCAGCAGCAACACGTCCTGCAAGCCTTGTTGATTGCTGCGTCGCCACGGCAGGCCCTTGTCGAACCAGCCGGGGATGACGCGGTCGGTGAAGTGCGGGTACAGCACGATGTCATCGCCGTGGTAGGGCAGGTCGAGGTGGTAATCCAGCAGGCCGCCGTCGCGGTAGGTGCCCGCGCCAGCGCCCGGCAGGTCGCGCACGCCTTGCATCACCATGGGGATCGAGCCGGACGCCAGCAGCGCCTGGCGCAGGTTGCCCAGGTTCAGGTCGAGGAAGCGCGACGGAAAATCCCGCAGCGCATGCACTGGCGGCGCCTGGCGCGGGTCATGGATGATCAGCCGCTCGAAATGCCGCGCCAGCCGCGCGCGGCCGCGCAGGTTGTCGGCAATCACCGACGACAGGCCCAGGCCCAGCCGCCCGCGGTGGTCATCGGCGAGCAGGCCGTGGCTCTTGACCACCATGATGTTCAGCCGATAGCCGGGGTTGTCCAGCACCCGCGCATCGCGCCCGGCCAGCAGGTCGTCGAGCATGCGCCGGCAGCTCTGGCTGACCTCGGCCATGGTCACGCCTTTGGCGAAGCGTTGTTCGTTGTACAGGCGGCCGAGGTCGAGCAGGCCTTGCACCGGGTCGGGCAGGCAGGCGCTGGCAAACCGCCAGGAACCGATGGAGGCACCGATCAGCGCACGTTCGCGTGGCGCGCGGGGCAGCCACTCGCCGAACAGCGCCAGGTCCAGGCCCTGGATGCCCAAGGCCTTGGGCCCGCCTGCCGCACCGGGAAGGATACCGACATCGGCAGGCTTGAGGCCTTGCTCGCGAATGCGCGCAAAGGCGCGTTTGCCGGCCTTGAGGGTCAGGGCGGGAAACTTGATGTGGATGGCTGTCATACCGGTCTCTGTTGAAGCGAGCGGGGCAGTATAGAAAATCTCGTCGGGTGAAGGAAAACGCGGGTGACGCGAATTGCCATGGTGGCAATTCAGTTTCAGTTAAGTTGCCGCGGATACGCTGGCGGGTGTAGGACAAATATCGTGAAACGGAGACTCAGCATGAAGCGTCTCACAATGCTGGTCGCCGCCGGGTGCGCGGCCTCTTTGGCGGCACAGGCCCTGGCAGCCGACCCCGACAAGTCACTCCGCGGGCCCGGCACTGTTACTATTGTCGCCTTCGATCAGCTGGACGCCACGGCCCTGGCCTTGCATCCCGGTTCGACCCTGCTGGACACCGACCTGGACGAGGTCTACGGCAAGTACCTCTACGAGGTCGAACTGGAGGATGTCGACGGCATCGAATGGGAGGTTGAATTGGACGCGCTCACCGGGCATGTGCTCAAGAATCATCAGGATACGTAATGAAGGTATATCGACGCGCCGCTGGCTGGGCGGGGCTGGTGCTCCTGGCGTTTTGCTCAAGCCTGTCAGCCCGCGACCTCAACCAGGACGAAGCCTTGGCACTGCGCCAGCAGGGGGTGATCCTGCCGCTCGAGCAACTGTTGCAGCAGGCCATGGCGCGCCACCCCGGCTCGCGGCTGCTGGAGGCCGAGCTTGAGAAAAAGGACGAGCAATATGCCTATGAAGTGGAACTGGTGACGACCGACGGTGTGGTGCGCGAGATCAAACTCGACGCCACCAGCGGTGCGCTGATCAAAGACGAGGAAGACTGATGCGCCTGCTGTTGGTGGAAGATAACGTACCGCTGGCCGATGAACTGCTGGCCGGCCTGCAGCGCCAGGGCTATGCCGTCGATTGGCTGGCCGATGGGCGCGATGCCGCGTACCAGGGCCGCAGCGAACCCTATGACTTGATCATCCTCGACCTCGGCCTGCCCGGCTTGCCCGGGCTCGAGGTGTTGGCGCAATGGCGCGCGGCCGCACTGGCCACCCCGGTGCTGATCCTCACCGCGCGCGATTCCTGGGCCGAGCGCATCGAAGGGCTCAAGGCCGGGGCCGATGATTACCTGAGCAAACCGTTTCACCCCGAAGAACTGCACCTGCGTGTCCAGGCGCTGTTGCGCCGTTCCCATGGCCAGGCCAACCAGCCGACCTTGCAAGCGGCCGGCCTGCACCTGGATGAAGGGCGCCAATGCGTGCTGCGCGACGGCGACGAAATCCAGCTGACCGCCGCCGAGTTTCGCTTGCTGCGCTATTTCATGTTGCACCCGCAACAGATCCTGTCGAAAAGCCATCTGGCCGAGCATTTGTATGACGGTGAGACCGAGCGCGATTCGAATGTGCTCGAAGTCCACGTCAACCACCTGCGCCGCAAATTGGGCCGCAGCGTGATCGAAACCCGGCGCGGCCAGGGTTACCGGTTCGGCGCCAGTCCTGCATGAAGTCGATCCAGCGGCACCTGAGCCTGGGGCTGATCAGCGTGATGGTGGTGGTCGGCGTGGTGCTGGCGCAAACCAGCCTGTGGTTGTTCGAAGCCGGTTTGCAGCGCTATTTGGAGGCCGGCCTGCGCAACGACAGCGAGAACCTGCTGGTGGCGCTGGTGCGCGGGCCGAATGGCGTGCAACTCGACGAGCAACGCCTGGCGCCGGCCTATCAGCGGCCGTTCTCGGGGCATTATTTCCGTATCGATTTCGCCGACATCCACTGGCGCTCCCGCTCGTTGTGGGACCAGGAGCTGCCACGCCTGCCCGCGGCCGGGCTCAAGGGCAATCTGCAGCTGGGGCCGGAAGGCCAGCAACTGTTGGTACTGCGTTCGGACTACAAGCGCTTCGGCCAATTGATTTCCATCAGCGTGGCCCAGGACTACACGCCCGTGCGCGAAAGCTTTCGGCTGATGCGTCAGATCGGCCTGGTGCTGGGGGTGGCGGCCCTGTTGCTGGTGTTGATCCTGCAACGGGTCACGGTCCGTCGTGCCTTGCGCCCGCTGGAAGTTGCGCGCAACCAGATCGCCCAGCTGCAACAGGGCCAGCGCTCGCAACTCGACACCCAGGTGCCGCAGGAGCTGGAACCGCTGGTAGCGCAGATCAACCACCTGCTGGCCCACACTGAAGACAGCCTCAAGCGTTCACGCAATGCCCTGGGCAACCTCGGCCACGCGCTGAAAACCCCGCTGTCGGTGCTGTTGAGCGCGGCGTCGAGCGAAGCGCTCAAGGATCAGCCGCGCTTGCGCACGCTGCTGCGCGAACAGCTTGAACAGGTGCAACAGCGCCTCGACCGCGAACTCAACCGCGCACGCCTGGCCGGCGACACCCTGCCGGGCGCCTTGTTTGATTGCGCGAACGAGCTGCCGGGCTTGCTGGCGACCCTGAACATGGTCCACGGCGACCACCTGGACTTGAGCCACCACGCCGTCCCTGGCCTGCAATTGCCCTGGGACCGCGAAGACCTGCTGGAGCTGCTCGGCAACCTGCTGGACAACGCCTGCAAATGGGCGGATGCGCAGGTGCGCCTGAGCATCGGCGAGACGCCGCACAGTTACCTGCTGGCGGTGGAAGACGACGGCCCCGGCATTCCCGAAGCCCAACACGACCGGGTGTTCAGCCGTGGTACGCGCCTGGACGAGCAGACCGACGGCCATGGCCTGGGCCTGGGAATCGTGCGCGATATCGTCGAGGTGTGGGGCGGGGTGTTGCAGTTGCAGGAAAGCCAACTGGGCGGGCTCAAGGTGCTGATCGAACTGCCCAAACGCTGAGGTCGATCAAAAATGGGGGGAGGGGCTTACCCCCGGTGCAGACCGGAGACATCCTTTACGTTTGAAACCGGAGACATCGTTTACATGTATTAATCATGGCCAGGCGATGACCAGCCGATCAAAAGTGTGGGAGGGGGCTTGCCCCCGATAGCGGTGAATCAGTCGATGTAGCCTTTGACTGACCCACTGCAATCGGGGGCAAGCCCCCTCCCACATTGGATTTCCTTCAGAGTTGGTGTCGGTCACTCACACCTGGAAATGATCCATCAACCCCTGTTGCTGATTGGCCAGGTGGTTCAACGCCTGGCTGACGCGCGCCGATTCGTTGGCCTGTTCCGACAGTGACTCGGTGACATCGCGGATTGTCGCCACGTTGCTGTTGATCTCCTCGGCCACTGCGCTTTGCTCTTCGGCGGCGCTGGCGATCTGTAGGTTCATGTCGCTGATCACTGTGACCGCGGCGCCGATCTGGCGCAGGGCGGTGACCGCCTCGCCGACTTGTTCGACGCTGCTCTGGGCCTGGCGATAGCTGTTGCCCATGGCGCCGACCACATCGGTGGTGCCGCTTTGCAGTTGCTCGATCACCAGGCGGGTTTCTTCCACCGACTCCTGGGTACGACGCGCCAGGTTGCGCACTTCGTCGGCGACCACGGCAAACCCACGGCCGGCCTCACCGGCCCGGGCCGCTTCGATGGCGGCGTTGAGGGCCAGCAGGTTGGTCTGCTCGGCGATGCCGCGAATCACTTCGAGCACCGAGCCGATCTGCGCACTGTTGGTCGCGAGGCCTTCAACCTGGGCCATGGCGGTGCTCATGTCCGCCGCCAGATGGCCGATGTTGGTGGTGGTGCGGTCGATCACCTGCAGGCCGTCACGGGTGGCCTGGTCGGCATCGCGCGCGGCTTGGGCGGCCTGGGCCGCACTGCGGGCGACGTCCTGGGCGGTGGCGCTCATTTCATGGGAGGCGGTGGCCACCTGGTCGACCTGGCGGTATTGCTGCTCCATGCCGGCGCTGGTCTCGCTGGCGATCGCGGCGGATTGGTCGGCGGTGCCGCGGGCGTCCTGCACCGAGCGTTTGACCTCGGCGATGATCGGCTGCAGTTTGTCGAGGAAGCGGTTGAACCAGCCGGCCAGTTGCCCCAGTTCGTCCTGTTTGGCGTAGTCCAGGCGGCGGGTCAGGTCGCCTTCGCCGCTGGCGATGTCTTCGAGCATGTGCGCCACGCTCAGGATCGGCCGGGTCACGCTGCGCGCCATCAGCCACACCAGTCCCAGGCCGATCACGGCGGCGAGCAGGCCCAGGCTCAACTCGAGCAGGGTGCCACGGGCGTTGTCGGCGTCCAGTTGCGCCTTGAGCGCTTCGGCCGGGCCCACTAGGACTTTTTCCGGCACATCCAGCAACACGCCCCACGGCTTGCCGCCGGGGATCGGCGTGAACGGTGCCAGGACCTTGAGTCGATGGTCGGCACGCAGGCTGCTGATCCGCGTACTGCCGGCCAGGGCGCTGAGCAATTGCGCGCCGCTGGCGGTGTCGACCTGGTCCAGGCGCTGGCTGAGCTTGCTCGCATCCGGGCTGTAGCCGGCCAGCAAGCCGGTGGCGCTGAGAATGCTGACCTGGGTCTGGCCGTCATACAGCGTGTGGCTCGCCTGCTGGCTCACCGCCTGCAGGCTGTTGAGGTTGATGTCCACCGACAGCGAGGCGATGACTTTGCCATTCACTATCAGCGGGAACACGAGGCTGGTCATCAGTACGTTTTGGCCGTCGATGACATAGAAGTACGGTTCGATCACACACGGTTTGAGGGTGGTGCGCGGGCAGGTGAACCAGGCGTTGGCCTTTTCTCCACTCGGGCCGATGCTGGTGTCGGACATGTCGCTTTCGGGCAGCGACATGGCGGTGAGTTTGCCGGGCGTCGGCTGTGACCAATAGAGGGCGAATCGGCCTTTGTCGTTGCTGCCCAGCTCTGGCTGGTTGACGAACAGCTCGTCCTTGCCGTCCAGGGCATTGGCTTCGAACACCAGGGACAAGCCGAGCAGGTCGGGGTTGGCCTGCAAGGCGGCCTTGACCTGGCGGGTCAAGTCTTCACGGGTGTCGAAGGCGTCAAGGAAGCGCTTTTCTGCCTGTTCGCGCAGGAACAGCACCTGGCGGGAAAACCCGTGACCGTATTGATAGGCATCCATGAACTGCTGGCGGATGCCCAGCGCCTGCGCTTCGCCCTGGGCTTCGATACGCGCCTGGGCCGCTTCGTCGAGCATGTGCATGCTGGAGGCTTTGACCTGCTGCGAACTCTGTTCCATGCGGTACAGCGACAGACCCACCAGCAGGGTCACGATCCCCAGCAGGCAGAGGCCGGCGAGCAGGGTGATTTTCCATTGAATGGACAGCTGTCTGAGGGACATCGCGGAGCATCCTTTACCTGAAAACATAGAGAGCCTTTATATCGGCGGCTGTATTTTTTTCTTTATTCAAACGTTCAATTTAAATTTGAAAGCGACGTCGTTTTTTGACATGCGACCGCGCCTGCTGCAAAGTGCGCGCCCTCTAATAAGACCTCCTTCCAGCCTGCACACCGGCAGTCATGCCGGTGCGGGCATGCCTGTATTTTGTTTTTTGCTTGAGGTAACCATGATTAACGCAGTCATCGCCGCGGTCGGCACCATGCTGGTGCTCAGCTTGTCCCGCGTGCATGTGGTCATCGCCATCATCGTCGGCGCCCTGGTGGGCGGGCTGACCGGTGGCCTGGGCATCGACGCCACGCTCCAGGCCTTCAACGGTGGGCTGGGTGGTGGCGCGACAGTGGCTTTGTCCTACGCATTGCTCGGCGCTTTCGCGGTGGCGATTGCCAAGTCCGGCCTGGCCCATGCCCTGGCGGACAAGGCGTTGCTGCTGGTCGATCGCCAGGAAGCCAGCGGCGGCAGCCATGTCAAATGGCTACTGATCGGCCTGCTGTGGGTGGTGGCGATCGCCTCGCAAAACATCCTGCCGATTCATATCGCGTTTATCCCGCTGCTGGTGCCGCCGTTGCTGTACGTGCTGACCAAACTGCAACTGGACCGTCGCCTGATCGCCTGCGTGATGACCTTCGGTTTGATCACGCCCTACATGTTCCTGCCGGTGGGCTTCGGCAACATCTTTCTCAACCAGATCCTGCTGGCCAACGTGGCCAAGAGCGGCGTGGACATCAGCCAGGTCAATGTGACCCACGCCATGGGCCTGCCGGCGCTGGGCATGGTGGTCGGCCTGCTGGTGGCGGTGTTTGTCAGCTACCGTAAAAAGCGCGTGTACGACCTGGAGAAAATCGAGCGGGTCGAACAGGTCGCGGTGCAATACAACCCATTGACCCTGCTGGTGGCCGGCCTGGCGATCGCCTCGGCGTTCATCATTCAGTTGTGGTTGGACTCGATGATCATCGGCGCCCTGGCCGGGTTTTTGATTTTCTCGGTATCGGGCATTGTGCGCTGGCGCGAGACCGACGACCTGTTCACCGAAGGCATGAAGATGATGGCGATGATCGGTTTCATCATGATTGCCGCTTCAGGCTTCGCCGAAGTGCTCAAGGCCACCGGTGACGTGCGCTCGCTGGTGGAAACGTCGGCGGCGTTCATCGGCCATAGCCGTGGGATCGGGGCGTTGCTGATGTTACTGGTGGGGCTGCTGGTGACCATGGGCATCGGTTCGTCGTTTTCCACGGTGCCGATCCTGGCCGCGATTTTCGTGCCGCTGTGTGTGCAACTGGGCTTCAGCCCGCTGGCCATTGTGTGCATCGTCGGCACGGCCGGCGCCTTGGGCGATGCCGGTTCGCCAGCGTCGGACTCGACCCTGGGCCCGACCTCCGGCCTGAATATCGACGGCCAGCACCACCATATCTGGGACACCGTGGTGCCGACGTTCCTGCATTACAACATCCCGCTGCTGGTGTTCGGCTGGGTGGCGGCGATGACGCTCTGACGGGGTCGTCCTACAGAATCTGCGCAACTGGCCGTTAACCTCTTAAGCCGCCACTAATAAGAGAGAAAAGCCATGCGTCTGAGCCTGAAGGTCAAAGTCCTGTGCCTGGCCATCGTGCCGGTGCTGTTGTTTGCGTTGGTGATCAGCCTGACCACGGTGTGGATCCTCAAGGGGCAAGCGCGCAACGAGGTGGATGAGACCCGCCAGCACTTGCTCGACGCCGCCAAGGCCACTCTGCAGAGTTATGTGGAAGTGGCCATGACCACCATCAAGCCGCTCTACGACGCCGCCGCCCCGGGCGATACGGCGGCGCGTGCCGAGGTGGTCAAGCTGCTGTCCAATACTAGCTACGGCAAGGATGGCTACTTCTTCGGCTACGACTCCGAAACCATCCGCCTGTTCAAGGGCAACAGCCCGGACGGCGTGGGCAAGAGCTTCAAGGACAACCGCGACCCCAATGGCGTCTACGTCAACCGCGACCTGGTCAAGGTCGGCAAGGACGGCACCCACTACCTGCAATACAGCTCGACCCAGCCCGGCCAGACCGAACTGGTGCCCAAGCTTGGCTACACCGAATACCTGCCCAAGTGGGACATGGTATTCGGCACCTCGGTCAACCTGGATGGCATCGATGCCCAGGTGGCGGTGGTCGAGGCCAAGGTCAAGAAGCGCATGGAGGGCGTATTGCTGAGTATCTTCGGTGTGGCCGTGCTGGTGCTGCTGGTGATTGCGGCGGCGGGCATGATCCTGGCCAATACCATCCTGCGTCCGCTGCACCTGATGAAAGCCAACCTCGACGATATCGCTGCCGGTGAGGGCGACCTGACGCGGCGCCTGGCTATCACCAGCCAGGACGAACTGGGCGATCTGGCCGGGGCCTTCAACCGGTTTGTCGAAAAGATCCACGGTTTGGTGCGCCAGATCACCGAAATGACCGCGCAACTCACCGGGCTGGTGGGCCAGGTGTCCGACCAGGCGCAGCGTTCGGAGCAGGCCATGGAGCGTCAGCGTCACGAGACCGACCAGGTGGCCACCGCGATCAATCAAATGTCTTCCGCCGCCCAGGAGGTTGCGCGCAGTGCCCAAGGCGCTTCCGTGGCTGCGCAACAGACCGACGCCGAGGGCCAGGCTGCCAAGCGCGTGGTGGACGGCAGCATCGCGCAGATCCATGCGCTGGTGAACGATATCCGCAGCAGCGGCGTGTCCCTCGACAGCTTGCAGCAGGACGTGTCGTCGATTGTCAGCGTGCTCGGCGTGATCCGCTCGATTGCCGAGCAGACCAACCTGTTGGCCCTTAACGCCGCGATCGAAGCGGCGCGGGCGGGGGAGGCCGGTCGCGGCTTTGCCGTGGTCGCCGACGAAGTGCGTGCCCTGGCCAGTCGTACCCAGACAAGCACCCAGGAAATCCAGGGCATGATCGACCGCCTGCAAAAAGGCACCGTCGCCGCCGTGGAGGCCATGCGCCGCTCCAGCGATGCCGGGGACGGCACCTCGGCCCAAGCCAACGAAGCCGGGGCGTCGCTGGACACCATGGCGCAGTTGATCGGCACCATCAACTCGATGAACGCGCAAATTGCCAGCGCCGCCGAAGAACAGACCGCGGTCGCCGAAGAGATCAACCGCAGCGTGCATCAGATTGCCGTGGCGGTCGACAGCGTGGCCGATGAAACCCAGTTGGGCGCCCAGACGTCGCGCAGCCTGGCCGACCTCGGCCAGCGCTTGGGCCAACTGGTGGCCCAGTTCAGGATCTGAGGGGGGTTACTCGACGTCGCGCATCAACAGGCCGAAACGCAGATCCATCTGCGCCGGCAAGGGCACATACACCGTGTGCCCATCCCCCGGCGCCACCTCGATGGCTTCGCCCTTGGCGTTGTGCAGGGTGGCCAGGTCGAAGTGAAAGTTGCCGGCGGGGGTCATCAGTTCCAGGTGATTGCCCACTGCAAAGCGGTTCTTCACCTTGACCTCCGCCAGCTCGCCCCGGCGCTCGCCGGTCAATTCGCCGACGAACTGCTGACGTTCCGACACCGAACTTCCGTTCTGGTAGTTCTGGTACTCGTCGTGTACATGGCGACGCAGGAAACCTTCGGTGTAGCCGCGTTGGGCCAGTGACTCCAGGTTGGTCATCAGGTTGCGGTCAAATTCGCGACCGGCCACGGCGTCATCGATGGCCTGGCGATACACCTGGGTGGTGCGCGCGCAGTAGAAGTGGGACTTGGTGCGGCCTTCGATCTTCAACGAATGCACGCCCATGCGGGTCAGGCGCTCCACATGCTGCACCGCGCGCAGGTCCTTGGCGTTCATGATGTAGGTGCCGTGCTCGTCTTCGAAGGCGGGCATCTGTTCATCCGGGCGGTTGGCCTCCTGCAACAGGAACACCTGATCGGTCGGCGCGCCAATGCCCAGTGTGGGCTCCGGCTGATATTCCTGGACGATATCGCCGGTGACGTTTTCCACCGCCGGCGTGGCCTGGTATTTCCAGCGGCAGGCGTTGGTGCAGGTGCCTTGGTTGGCGTCGCGCTTGTTCATATAGCCGGAGAGCAGGCAGCGCCCGGAATAGGCCATGCACAACGCGCCATGGACAAACACTTCCAGCTCCATGGCCGGCACTTGCTCGCGGATTTCGCCGATCTCTTCCAAGGACAATTCCCGCGACAGGATCACCCGGCAGATGCCCTGCTGTTGCCAGAATTCCACACTGGCCCAGTTCACGGTATTGGCCTGCACCGACAAGTGGATGGGCATCATCGGGAAGTGGCGACGCACCAGCATGATCAGCCCGGGGTCGGACATGATCAACGCATCCGGGCCCATGGCGATCACCGGGGCCAGGTCCTTGAGGAAGGTCTTCAGCTTGGCGTTGTGCGGCGCGATGTTGACCACCACGTAGAAACGCTTGCCCAGTGCATGGGCTTCCTCGATGCCCAGGGCCAGGTTGGCGTGGTCGAATTCGTTGTTGCGCACGCGCAGGCTGTAGCGCGGCTGGCCGGCGTATACCGCATCGGCGCCGTAGGCGAAGGCGTAGCGCATGTTTTTCAGGGTGCCGGCGGGGGCGAGCAGTTCGGGTGCAAGGACGAGAGACATGGGGAGTGGGGCCCAAAAGGCCGCGAGCGTAGCCGAACGCGTATAGGGATTTATTGATCCAGGTCTACGCTTGCTGCAACAAAAAAGGCACTCCCGGGATTTGCGACGGACTAAGCACGTGGACGCAAGCGCGCGCCCGGCTTTTTGACCTGGATCGGACATGAATCAAACCAATCTGCAATTCAAGACTCTGCTGTTACTGCTGGCCCTGGTGACCGTTGCCTTTATCTGGATATTGCTGCCGTTTTACGGCGCGGTGTTCTGGGCGGTCATCCTGGGCATCATCTTTGCCCCGATGCAGCGGCGCCTGCAGGTGAAATCAGGCTGGAACCGCAACCTGACCTCCCTGGCCACCCTGACGGTGTGCCTGGTGATTGCGATTCTGCCGGTGATCATCACCAGCGCCTTGCTGGTGCAGGAGGGGGCCACGCTGTACAAAAATGTCGAAAGCGGCAAGCTGGACGTGGCCGGGTATATCGAACAGTTCAAGAACTTCCTGCCACCTTATTTTCAGCACCTTCTGGACCGCTTCGGCATGGGCAACCTGGAAAGCCTGCGCGAGAAAATCGTCAAGAGTGCGATGCAGGGCAGCCAGTTCTTCGCCAGTCAGGCGTTCAGCTTTGGCCAGGGCACGTTCGATTTCCTGGTGAGTTTTTTCATCATGCTGTATCTGCTGTTTTTCCTGCTGCGTGACGGCCCGGAGCTGGTGCGAAAAGTCCGCACGGCGGTGCCGCTGGCCGAGCCGCAAAAGCGCCGCCTGCAACTCAAGTTCAACCGCGTGGTGCGCGCCACGGTCAAGGGCAACGTGTTGGTTGCCGTGACCCAAGGCGCGTTGGGCGGTTTGATCTTCTGGTTTCTGGACATTCCCAGCGCGTTGCTCTGGGCGGTGCTGATGGCGTTTTTGTCGCTGCTGCCGGCGGTGGGCGCGGGGATCGTGTGGGGGCCGGTGGCGGCCTACTTCCTGCTGAGTGGGGCGATCTGGCAAGGCGTGGTGCTGAGCCTGTTTGGTGTGTTCGTCATCGGCCTGGTGGATAACGTGCTGCGCCCGATCCTGGTGGGCAAGGACACCAAGATGCCGGACTACCTGATTCTGATCTCGACCCTGGGCGGCCTGTCGGTGTTCGGCCTCAACGGCTTTGTGATCGGGCCGCTGGTGGCGGCGTTGTTCATGTCCAGCTGGGCGTTGTTTGTCGAAAGCAAGCCGCGGCTCAAGTTGCCGTTGCCCTAGGCCTCAGGCGCGCAGCCTGAAGGTTGCCGCTTGTTGCTCGGCAGCCGATAACGACGTGAGCGGGCCGCTGACGGGTTCGCCATCGTGCATCAGGTACCAGCAGGCGAGTACACCCAGCTTGCGCAGGGGGGCAGGAACGGCGCTGCCGATGACGGACATGATCTGAATAGTGGGCATATGGACCTCCAATCGCTATGAGGGTCACCTTACGGGGTGCCAGCGTCGAGGAAAAATCACCCGGCTTGATAGTCGACATCAACGCCAGGCGTCACTCCACCACTTGATCGAGCATGTGTACCACTTCTTGCTCATTGAGCAGGCCTTTGCGCACCAGGCTTTCGGTCAGCAGTGCGAGGAATTTTGCGCTGCGGTGGCCTTCCAGGTGCTTGAGTTCGGTCAGTGCGCTGTAGACCTTGCTGGACGTACAGAGTCCGGCTACGTGGTGTGGATTTTGCGTGGGCATGGTCAGCCGTCCTTGTTGTTATCGGGTTCAGAGGTGGGATAGTGAAAGTGAGTCGTGACACAAACATGACAGCGCGAGACCCGGTCGGGCAAGTAGACTTTCGGCTTCGATGATGTGGGATTACGACTCGGCCATTGTCCTTATAACGACCTTGGTACGATCAATCCGCGCGAGGTGCGATAAAACGCCATGCAAAAAAAGGCCCCGCGGGTGGGCGAGGCCGGTTCAGGCAGATCGGTTCAAGCTTACCAACCGCGACCATAGTAGCCGTGGGGGTGGCCGTAATAGCCACGCGGTGGCCCGTAATACACCGGCGCCGGGCGGTAATAGACTTCTTGTTGCACATACACCGGCGGCGGTGGTGCGTAGTACACAGGCGGCGGTGCGGCGTAAACCGGTTGCGGTTGCACATACACCGGCTGCTGCACATAGACTTCACGGGGTTGGCTGGCAACCACGGAGCCTACGACGGCGGCGCCGACTAACGCACCCAAGACGGCCGGACCACCCCATCCACCACCGTGGGCGGAGGCTTGGCCTGCCATAGCGAGTGCACCGATAAGCAAGGCGATCTTGGGGATTTTACGAATCATGGTCATTCCTCGGTTAGCCCCTGCGCTTGTGGCCTGCAATCAATTGGCTCAAGTAATGTCGCGGGGATACTTTTAAGACAACGTATTTCTGAAAAACAGCACGGCCGATTGGTAAAGATTGTGTAAGGTCTGTACCGATTTGCTTACTTCAAGGAGTTACCCATGCAGATGCACCCCAACAAGGATACCCAACTGTGCATGTCACTGTCGGCGCGTCCCGGGAATTTCGGCCTGCGATTTCATAACCATTTGTATGAACAACTGGGTCTGAATTTCTACTATAAAGCCTTCAGCAGCCAGGATTTAGCCGGCGCGATCGGCGGTATCCGGGCGTTGGGGATTCGCGGTTGCGGGGTGTCGATGCCGTTCAAGGAGGCCAGTATTGCCCTGGTGGACGAACTGGACAGTTCGGTCAAAGCCATCGCGTCCCTGAACACCATCGTCAACACGGCCGGCCATCTCAAGGCCTACAACACCGACTACATCGCCATCGCGCAACTGTTGAAAAAGCATGCAGTGCCGACAGATTCGACCTTTGCCCTGCGCGGCAGCGGCGGCATGGCCAAAGCCGTGGCCAGCGCCCTGCGCGACGGCGGGTATGCCAATGGCGTGATCGTGGCGCGTAACGAAGCGGCGGGCAGGGCGCTGGCGCAGAGCCTGGGTTATCAATGGCAGGCGCAATTGGGCGATCTGCGCCCGCAGATGTTGATCAACGTCACGCCGATCGGCATGACCGGCGGGGCCGAGGCCGATCAGTTGGCTTTCGAGGCTGACGCGGTGGACCAGGCGCAGACTGTGTTCGATGTGGTGGCGATCCCGGCGGAAACACCGTTGATCGTGCGCGCACGTGCCCAAGGCAAGCGCGTGATCACCGGGCTGGAAGTGATCGCGATCCAGGCGCTGGAGCAGTTTGTGTTGTACACCGGGGTGCGGCCGACCCAGGAGCAGTTCGAAAGCGCCGTCGCGTTTGCGCGAGGCTGAACAGCGCGGCCAATCACCTGTAGGAGCAGGCAAGCCGGCTCCTACAGGGGGTTGAGCGTGTCAGGCCTGTTCCAGCTGTGCCAGCCGTTCTTCGAGCGCGGCAATCCGCGCTTCCAGCTCTTCGATGCGCTCGACTGAGACCCCGCCGGCCCCGCGTTCCACCGGGTTGCCGCGCGCCGCGATAATCGCCTCGATATCCGCCGGGTCGCCCAGCGCGTGGGTATAGCGATCCTCGCGTTGCCCCGCCTGGCGCGGCACCAGCACGGCCAGCCCCCGCGCAATCAGGCGTTCCAACTGGTGTACGACCTGGTCGGCGTCTTCGAAGTCATGCATGCGCCCGCTGCGGGTCAGCAGTTCGTTGACCGTCTGCGGCCCACGCAGAAACAGCAGCCCGGTCAGGATCACCTGGGCCGGCACCAATTCCAGGGCCTTGTCGACCCGGTGTTCCCAGCGGTCGGCGCGGCTGCCCATGACCAGGCGGGTGAAACCCTGGCCTTCCAGCACGCGCAGGCTTTGGCCGACCTGGCCTTGACTGAGGTTCATCACCGGCTCGCGGCTGGTCTTCTGGTTGCACGCCAGCACCAGCGCGTTGAGGGTCAGGGGGTAGGTTTCCGGGTTGGTCGCCTGTTTTTCGATCAGGCAGCCCAGGATGCGGATTTCCGTGCTGTTCAGGCGCGGCTCAGGGGTGTCGATATCGTGTTCAGCGGTCATCGCGCTTTCCCTATGCAGTGAACGCACTAGCCTAATCCCGAAAAAATAAAAGACAAGCGGCCGGCATGGCTATAATCGCTGCTGGTTCCAACCCAGCCCTTACCGATGAGACTGTCATGACTATTTCCCTGTACGCCGCTTCCGTCCCAGTCTTCAAGCAAATGCTCACCGCCCTGAGCGGTGTGCTGGACAAAGCCGAAGCCCACGCCACCGCGAAGAACATCGAACCCAACGCCTTGCTGCAAGCGCGCCTGTTCCCGGACATGTTCCAACTGGTGCGCCAGGTGCAGATCGCCGTCGACTTCGCCAAGGGCGTTTCCGCGCGCCTGGCCGAGATCGAAGTGCCGAAATACGAAGACAACGAAGTGACCTTCGCCGACCTGCAAGCGCTGATCGCCAAGGTCCTGGCGTTTATGGACAGCATCAAGCCCGAGCAAATCGACGGCAAAGAAGGCATCGAGATCATCACTCGCCCAGGCACGCCGAAAGAGAAGCGCTTCAGCGGCCAGTCCTACCTGCTGACCTACGGCCTGCCGCAGTTCTTCTTCCACGTCACCACCGCCTACGCGCTGTTGCGTCACAACGGTGTGGAAGTGGGCAAGCGTGATTACATGGGCGCTTTCTGAATAACCGTGTACTGAGCGCATAAAATAAAAAAGCCCGGGGTCGTTCCGCTGTGAACGGCCCCGGGCTTTTTTGCGAGCACTGTTTAAACCGGCTGCTCTTCCTTGCCCAGGCACGCCGCCGCAGTAAACAGCACATCGGTGGACGAGTTGAGCGCGGTTTCCGCCGAGTCCTGCAACACACCGATGATGAAACCTACGGCCACCACCTGCATGGCGATATCGCTGGAGATGCCGAACAGGCTGCACGCCAGCGGGATCAGCAGCAGCGAACCGCCGGCCACGCCCGACGCACCGCACGCGCAAATGGCGGCGACCACGCTGAGCAGCACGGCGGTGGGCAGGTCTACGACGATGCCCAGGGTGTGTACGGCGGCCAGGGTCAACACGGTGATGGTGATCGCCGCACCCGCCATGTTGATGGTGGCGCCCAGCGGGATCGACACCGAGTAGGTGTCTTCATGCAGGCCCAGGCGTTTGCTCAACGCCAGGTTCACCGGAATGTTCGCTGCCGAACTGCGGGTGAAGAATGCCGTGATGCCGCTTTCGCGCAGGCACATCAATACCAGTGGGTAGGGGTTGCGGCGCAGTTTCCAGAATACGATGGCCGGGTTGATCACCAGCGCCACGAACAGCATGCAGCCGATCAGCACCACCAACAGGTGGGCGTAACCGAGCAGGGCGCCGAAGCCGGAGGTGGCCAGGGTCGAGGCCACCAGGCCGAAAATCCCCAGGGGCGCGAAGCGGATCACCACGCGCACGATCAAGGTCACGCCGTTGGACAGGTCATCGAGCACCGTGCGAGTGGTTTCGCCGGCATGGCGAATCGCGATGCCCATGCCGATGGCCCAGGCCAGAATGCCGATAAAGTTGGCGTTCATCAGCGCGCTCACCGGGTTGTCCACCACGCTCAGCAACAGGCTCTGCAACACCTCGCCGATGCCGCCGGGGGCGCTCACGGTGGCGTCGTGGGTGGCGAGCACCAGCGGCGAGGGAAACAGCGTGCTGGCGATCACTGCAACCACGGCGGCCGCGAAGGTGCCTAGCAGGTAGAGGAACAGGATCGGCTTGATGTGGGTTTCCTGGCCGTGTTTGTGGTTGGCGATCGACGCCATCACCAGCACGAACACCAGGATCGGCGCCACGGCCTTCAGCGCGGTGACAAACACTTTGCCAATGAAACCGGTGGCCCTGGCGGCGTCGGGCGACACGAAGGCGAGCAGAATGCCGGCGATCAGGCCGATGACGATTTGCGTGACCAGGCTGACGCGCGTGAGTCGTTGGAAAAGGGAAGGGGCAGCAGTCATAAACGGTTGTCTCTGGTTTTTTTAGTAGGACGCAGCATTGCAGGTGGAGCGCGCTGTAGGAAGCGGGCGCGGAGTCTATCATGCTGTAGGAAATGTCCCTGTTGATGCGGCATTCCGTCACCCATTTGCGGCCAATTCGCACAGATCCTGTTAATATCGCCGTCTCTCATCTTTCTTCTTCGTCAGCGGGCCTCCGGGCTTTCGTTGATGTTGTCGTTTCTGGAGTTTTCATGCTGTTTCCCATCCTGCTGCTGTCGGCCGCCGGTTTTACCGTGCTGACCACAGAATTCATTATCGTCGGCCTGTTGCCGTCGATTGCCCGGGACCTGAACGTCAGCGTGTCCCAGGCCGGCCTGCTGGTGACGCTGTTTGCGTTCACCGTGGCGGCGTTCGGCCCGTTTCTCACGGCCTACTGCGCGCGGTTCCAGCGCAAGCGCCTGTTCATCACGATTTTGATCATGTTCGCCGTGGCCAATGGCGTGGCGGCGCTGGCGCCGAATATCTGGGTGATGTCCCTCGCGCGCTTGATTCCGGCGTTGGGTTTGCCGGTGTTCTGGGCGCTGGCCAGTGAAACGGCGGTGGACATCGTCGGCCCGGCATACGCCGGTCGCGCCATCGAGAAGATCGGCTTCGGGATCGTCTGCGCCACCGTCTTCGGCATTCCGGTGGGCACGTTGATTTCCGATATGTTCGGCTGGCGCAGCGCGTTTGCGGTCCTCGCGGTGATTGCCTTGGCCAAGGCGCTGCTGCTGTTTGTCTACCTGCCGGTGACACAGGCGAAGAACGCGCAGGTGACGTTGCGCTCGCAATTCAAGCTGCTGCGCAGCCCGTTGATGCAGGGGCATATCCTGCTGTCGATCCTGGTCTTCAGCGGCATGTTCACCGCCTACACCTACCTCGCCGACATCCTTGAGCGCCTGGCCGGCTTCGACGGCACGCTGGTCGGCTGGTGCCTGATGGGCTTTGGCGCGGTCGGGTTGATCGGCAACTCCCTGGGCGGCCGCGCGGTGGATCGCCACCCCTTGATTGCGTCGATGGTGTTCTGCGGGTTCATGATCGGCGGCATGGTCGCGTTGGTGCCGGCGATTCACTCCACCATCGGCCTGGCGGCGGCGATGGCCGTGTGGGGCGTGACCCAGGCGGCGATGTTCCTGGTCAGCCATGTGCGGCTGATGAAGGCTGCGCCGCATGCGCCGGCGTTTGCCGCGTCGCTGAATATTGCCGGTGGAAACCTCGGTATCGGTCTCGGCGCCTTGGTCGGTGGGCATGTGATCGACACCCTCGGCCTGGCCAGCCTGGGCCTGGCTGCGTCCGGGTTCATCCTGGTGTCGATGCTGCTGGCGCTGTGGCTGATGAGCGCCAAACCGCTGCCGACTGGCGCTTGAACCCTCAGGGCAGGGCGGTGAACAGTTCTCGCCTGGCGCCTTCGGTAATCGCCACGATGCCGGGGTGCTTGACCTTGCGTTCCACCGAAATCGCATAGAACGATTCGGTCACTGCCTCGGTCTGGCCAATCAGCGCGACGCCGTACTGGCGCACCACCTCATCGGCGATCACGCTGGGGGCGATAAAGATCCCGCTGCCGGATTGGCCGAATGCCTGCATCAAGGCACTGTCGTCGAACTCGCCGATGATCTTCGGTTGGATCTGTTGCTCGGCAAACCAGCGCAGCAAGCGGCTGCGCACCACGGTCTCCGCCCCCGGAATCAATAGCGGCGCGCCCTGTAAACACTGTGGGAAAACGCCGCGGTGTCGGTCAGCCAGTGCTTGGGTAGCGAAAAAACTGATGCCGCATTCGCCCAACTTCTGGCTGTAGCCTTTGATGTCCAGATGCGTGGGCATGGGGCTGTCGGAAATCACCAGGTCGAGGCGCTGGATCGCCAGGTCGGCGAGCAGGCGTTCGAGTTTGTCTTCGCGGCAGGTGATGCGGATCGGCTCGCTGAGCTCCATGGTCGGCGCGATCAGCCGGTAGACGATGGATTTGGGCACCACATCCGCCACCCCGACGCGAAACAGAATCTGCTGCTCATTCGGCTGGGCGCGCAACATCGCCTCCAACTCGTTGCCGGTCTGGAACATCTGCTCGGCATAGGGCAACGCCTGGCGCCCGGCTTCGGTCAGCTCGAGCTGACGGCCAACCCGCTGAAACAGGGCGATACCGAAGGTTTGCTCGAGCAGACTGATCTGCCCGCTGATGGTCTGAGGGGTGAGGTTCAGTTGCTCACAGGCGCGCACGATGCTGCCGGTCTTGGCCACCACCCAGAAGTAATGCAATTGTCGGTAATTGAGCATGCCGGCCTACACTTCGTTAAAGCCGAAGTATACGCGAGAAAAATACGAATTTTCCTGAAGTGTTCCCCTGCATAGAATGCATCGCTATCGAGGGGCCACTATTTGGACCCAATGGTTCTAATGAGGAAAACATCATGAAACTCAATTCTCTGGGCGCGGCATCGTTGCTTGCGCTTTCATTAGTAGTGGTCAGCGGTTGTGATCAGGTCGAAAAAAGCGCACAGCAGGTGATGGGCAAGGCCAGCGAATCGGCCAAGCAAGTGATCGATGACACCCACAAGGCCGCCGAGCAGGCATTGAGTGAAGCGACCCAAGGCCTGATCAGTCCGCAGAAAAAAGACGATCAGCCGCAAAACGAGTCTGAATCGACGCGTAAAGAAGCCTAATTTCCCAGCACAACGTCAGGATTGATCTATGGACTACCTTGTACAACTGGCCGCCAGCCCCACCGCCTGGGTCGCACTGGCGACCTTGATCGTGATGGAAATCGTGCTGGGCATCGATAACCTGATCTTTATCTCGATCCTCACCAACAAATTGCCCGAGCAGCACCGGGCCAAGGCGCGGCGCATCGGCATCAGCATGGCGTTGGTGTTGCGCCTGGGCCTGTTGAGCACCATTGCGTTCATCGTGCAGTTGACCACGCCGGTGTTTGAGATCCTCGGCCAGGCGTTTTCGTGGAAGGACATGATCCTCATCGCCGGCGGCCTGTTCCTGGTCTGGAAGGCAACCACCGAGATCCATCAAAGCATGGACCCGGAGCCTGAAGAGAAGGCCAGCAGCGGCAATGTCGTGTCCATCGGCTTTGCTGCGGCCATCGGCCAGATCCTGATGCTCGACCTGGTGTTCTCCATCGACAGCATCATCACCGCCGTGGGCATGACCGAGCATTTGCCGATCATGATCGTTGCCGTGGTGACCTCGGTCATCGTGATGCTGGTGGCGGCTGAACCGCTGGCCAAGTTCATCCACGACAACCCGACCGTGGTGATGCTGGCCCTGGGCTTCCTGATCATGATCGGCATGACCCTGATCGCCGAAGGCTTCGGCGCCCATGTGCCAAAAGGCTACGTGTATGCGGCCATGGCGTTCTCGGCGGCGATCGAGTGCTTGAACATCGCCCGGCGCAACCGCCACAAGCGGTTGCTGGCCGCCCGCCAGTAATCGCAGCACCCCAAAAAAGGCCGGCTGTGCTCGTAAGAGCCCCGCCGGCTTTTTGCCGTCTGTTAGAATCCGCGCACTTGATAGCTTGAGGTCCACCATGAACGAGCCGATTCGCCTTACCCAGTACAGCCATGGCGCGGGGTGTGGCTGCAAGATTTCGCCCCAGGTATTGGAAGTGATCCTCGCCGGCAGCGGCGCACAGAACCTTGACCCCAACCTGTGGGTGGGCAACGCCTCGCGGGATGATGCGGCGGTGTACGCCATCGACGACGAGCGCGGCGTGGTCTCCACCACTGATTTTTTCATGCCGATTGTCGATGACCCGTTCGACTTCGGCCGGATCGCCGCCACCAACGCGATCAGCGACATCTACGCCATGGGCGGCGACCCGTTGATGGCCATCGCCATTCTGGGCTGGCCGGTGAATGTCCTGGCGCCTGAGGTTGCCCGCGAAGTGATCCGTGGCGGCCGCTCCGTGTGCGACGAGGCTGGCATTCCCCTGGCCGGTGGCCACTCCATCGATGCGCCGGAGCCCATCTTCGGCCTGGCCGTGACTGGCATCGTGCAAAAGCGCCATATGAAGCGCAACGACACCGCCACCGTCGGCTGCCGTTTGTACCTGACCAAGCCCCTGGGCATCGGCATCCTGACCACTGCCGAAAAGAAGGGCAAATTGCGCGAGGCGGATATCGGCCTGGCTCGTGACTGGATGTGTACCCTCAACAAGCCTGGCAGCCGCTTCGGCAAACTGGCCGGCGTCACGGCAATGACCGACGTCACCGGCTTCGGGCTTTTGGGCCACTTGGTGGAAATGGCTGACGGCAGCGGCGTGACGGCACGCATCGAATACGACAAAGTCCCACGCCTGCCCGGGATCGAGGACTACCTGGACCAGGGCTGCATGCCGGGCGGCACCTTGCGCAACTTCGACAGCTACGCGAGCAAGCTCGGGCGCCTGCAGGAGCTGCACAAGCGCGTGCTGTGTGACCCGCAGACCAGCGGCGGCCTGCTGATCGCCGTTACGCCCGCGGGCGACGCCGAGTTTCATGCGGTCGCCAGCGAACTGGGCCTGACCCTTGAGGCCATCGGTGAATTGGTTGAGCGACAGACCCACGCGGTAGAGGTGTTTTGATGGCGACTGACATCACCGACTACCGCGACATCTTCCTCAACGACCGGCCGATGATGGATACCCGCGCGCCGGTCGAGTTCGCCAAGGGCGCGTTCCCGGGCGTGGTCAACCTGCCACTGATGACCGATGACGAGCGTCAGCGGGTCGGCACTTGTTACAAACAGCAGGGCCAGCAAGCGGCTATCGTGCTCGGACACGAACTGGTGTCCGGGGCGATCAAGGCCGGGCGTATCGAGCAATGGGCGCGGTTCGCCCAGGCCAATCCCGATGGCTACCTGTACTGTTTTCGTGGCGGGCTGCGCTCGCAGATCGTGCAGCAATGGCTGAAAACCGAAGCCGGTATCGAGTACCCCCGCGTCGGCGGCGGCTACAAAGCCATGCGTGGATTTTTGCTGGAGACCGTCGAACAGGCGGTCGCCGAGTGTGATTTCGTGTTGCTGGGCGGCATGACCGGCACTGGCAAGACCGAAGTGCTCGGCCAACTGCGCAACGCCCTGGACCTGGAGGGCCACGCCAACCATCGCGGTTCCAGCTTCGGCAAGCGGGCCACAGTGCAACCGTCCAACATCGACTTCGAGAACCGCCTGGCGGTGGACCTGCTGAAAAAACGCGCGGGCGGCGTCGAGCAGTTTGTGGTCGAGGATGAGAGCCGCATGATCGGCAGTTGTGCGCTGCCGTTGCCGTTGCACAAGGGCATGCAGACCTTTGCGATGGTGTGGCTGGAAGACACTGTCGAAGGCCGGGTCGAACGTATCCTGCGCGATTACGTGGTCGACCTTTGCGCTGAATTCATCGCGGTATTTGGCGAAACCGGCTACGTCCTGTTTGGCGAGCGCCTGACCCAGAGCCTGGCCAATATCCACAAGCGCCTGGGCGGCGAGCGTTTCCAGCGGTTGCAGGCGATTCTGCAGGACGCCCTGGCGGAACAGACCCGCAGCGGCGCTGTGGACCTGCACCGGGTGTGGATCGAAGGGTTGCTGCGCGAGTACTACGACCCGATGTACGCCTTCCAGCGTGAAAGCAAAGGCGCGCGCATCGAGTTTGTCGGGGAGCAGGCAGCGGTGGTGGAGTATTTGCGCGAGCGTGGTGCATTGCGAGGTTGATGCCTGCCTGCAATAAGGCCCTCAACCCCGCCTGCCACTTACAGAATCGCCGCTCCAATCAAGCCGCAGACCACGCCTACCAGCATGGTCAAGCCGGCCACGGTGACCAGCACCCGCGCGTCGAAATCCTTGCGCAACATCAGCAGCGACGGCAGGCTCACGCTCGGCAGGGTCATCAACAGGGCCACGGCCGGGCCGCTGCCCATGCCCAGCGTCATCATGGTTTGTACGATAGGAATCTCCGCGGCGGTCGGAATCACGAACAGCGTGCCGACAATCGCCAGCGGCACCAGCCACAGCAGGCTGTCGGCCATCGCCCCATCCACATGAGGAAACAGCCAGACCCGCGCCGCGCCCAATACCAGCACTGCCAGGATATACACCGGGATCGTGCTCCAGAACAGTTGCCACAGGGTGCGCAACCAGCGGCTGAAAAACGGTTGCGACTCGATCACGCTGGCCTCGGCCACCGCGCCCAGCGCCGCTTCCGGCACTTGTTCCGGGCGCGCGATGCGCTGGGCCACCAGGGACACGCCCACCACCAGCACAATCCCCGCCACCAGCCTTAACGCCGTGAAGCCCCAGCCCAGCACAAACCCCATGAATACCAGGGTGGCCGGGTTCAGCACCGGGTTGGCGATCCAGAACGCTAGCGCCGCGCCCACCGACACTTGCTGCCGGCGCATGCCTGCCGCCACCGGTGCCGCGCAGCAACTGCACATCATTCCGGGCAGCGCGAACAGCCCGCCGCGCAGGGTCGAACCCAGCCCGGCACGCCCGAACAGGCGCAGCAGCCAGTCGCGGGGGATCAACACTTGCAGCAACGAGCCCAAGATCACCGCCAAAACGGCGGCTTTCCAGATCGCCAGGAAATACACCTGGGCGTAGGCCAGCGCCGCGGCCAGTGGCGAGGTTTGCTGGTCATTGAGAATCGACGCGCCGATGCTGTGGTTGTCGGCGGCGACGAACGCCTTGAAGTAGTAGGGCGACCACTTCACGTAGTAGAGGCCGATGCAGGCGACCAGCAGGAACAGCGCTGGTTTCCACCAGAACGACCAGCCCCGGTTGGGCTGGGTGGAGACGAGGTTGGACATGGTGTTGATCCGCAGATGAGTCAATAGCCGCGCATCATACGCCTCTATTGCTCAGGCTTCAGAGGTCTGCGCTGACCTGCGTCGCCGGTGGGCAGGTTTGTTCGCCGTTGTTCAGGCCCTGCTTGTAGTTGCGGCTCAGCAGCGAGGCCTTGCCGTTATGCCAGGTGAGCGTCAACACATACAACGTGTCGTAGTCATTGCCGGACCAGTCTTGGGTGATGGTGTGCTTTTCGCCCACCGCTTCGCTGGCCACCTTGTTGATCAATTCCGGCAGATAGCCGTGGGACCAGGCGGTGTAGATGATGGCGTTGTGGTACTTGTTTTCCACCAGTTCGTCGGCGAGGGCGCTGGTGTCATTCGCCGAAAACTTGATGTTCACCGGCAAGCCGAGCTTGATCGCGCTGGGGCTGATGGTCATCAGTGGGCGAATGTAGCTGTAGGAATTATCTTTTTCGCCTTCCTCGACATTGCGCGTCGGGTTGGCGGCGAAGACGAAGTTGGCCTTGCCGAACTTTTCCGGCAGCACGGTGGCCAGGTTCATCGCACGGTTCAGGCCCTGGCAATTGAGTTGGCCCAGGCCGCCGACGGGTTTTTCGCCGTGGCGCAGGAACACCAGGGTTTGCACGCCGTCCACCGATTCGGCGCGGCTGATGCGCGATTGCAGGGTCAGGTCGAGGGCGCCGCCGACCAGCAACAGCGGTAATATGATGTATGAATATCGTTTGAGGCGTTGCGCAAGGCACAGAGGCTTTATTGTCATTGGGCTCGAGTCTTCAGTGCATCGGATTAAGGCGGACAAGCCCGGCCCCAGTGACACACGCGGCGTCCTGCGGGTTCCGTGTCTTATTAACAGGGTGCCTCCATTCACCGTTCAGCGCACTTAAGAGTCCACTCGGCCACTTTGGTTCGCTCGTGGGGGAGAGTAGCGAGGGCATGTTGCGCAATGATGACCCATGCAGGATGCCGGGCAGATGATTATCATGGGGGTTTCCGCCGAGGGATATCCCGATGAATTCACTCGCCGCTTTCCCGATCAACCGCAAATGGCCCGCCCAGTATCCGGAACGCCTGCAACTGTATTCGCTGCCCACGCCCAACGGGGTAAAAGTCTCGATCATGCTCGAAGAGCTGGGCCTGCCCTACGAGGCGCACAAAGTCAGCTTCGAGACCCAGGACCAGCTGTCGCCCGAGTTCCTGTCGCTGAACCCCAACAACAAGATTCCCGCGATCATCGACCCCAACGGCCCCGGCGGTCAGCCGTTGGCGCTGTTCGAGTCCGGTGCGATCCTGCTGTACCTGGCGGAAAAAACCAGCCAGTTGCTTTCCGAAGACCCGGCGACACGTTATGAAACCATTCAGTGGCTGATGTTCCAGATGTCCGGCATCGGCCCGATGTTTGGCCAGGTGGGGTTCTTCAACAAGTTCGCCGGCAAGGCCTACGAAGACAAGCGCCCGCGTGACCGCTACGTCGCCGAGTCGCGGCGCTTGCTGGAAGTCTTGGAAAAACGCCTGCTGGGCCGCACCTGGATCATGGGCGACGACTACAGCATCGCGGACATCGCGACGTTTCCGTGGATCCGTAACCTGATCGGTTTCTACGAATCCGGTGACCTGGTCGGCATCGCCGATTTCCCCAATGTGCTGCGCGCGCTGGACGGCTTTGTCGCACGTCCGGCAGTGATCCGTGGCCTGAACATTCCGAGCTGAGCCCATGCCGACTTTCGATTTCAAACAACTGGATGTCTTCAGCAGTGTGTCGCTCAAAGGCAACCCGCTGGCAGTAGTGCTGGGGGCCGACAGCCTCAGCGAGCAACAGATGGCCGACTTCGCCAAATGGACCAACCTCAGCGAAACCACGTTTTTACTCACGCCCCGCGATCCACGGGCTGACTACCGGGTAAGAATCTTCACCACCTTGCAGGAGCTACCGTTCGCCGGGCACCCGACGCTGGGCAGTTGCCATGCATGGTTGCAGGCGGGGGGCATTGCGCGAGGGGAGGAAATTATCCAGGAGTGCGAAATCGGCCTGGTGCGTATCCGTCGCCAAGGCGATGAGCTGGCGTTCATCGCGCCGCCGTTGTTGCGCTCGGGCCCGCTGGAGGCGGCGTTGCTGGAGCGCGTGCGGCTGGGGTTGGGCCTGGCGCCGGAGGCTATTGTGCGCAGTCAGTGGGTGGACAACGGCGCAGGTTGGCTGGCGGTGATGCTGGCCGACCGCCAGGCGGTGCTCGATCTGCAGCCCGATTACTCGCAGTTGCTCGGTCTGGCGGTGGGCGTGATTGCCCCCTGCGATCCCGAACGCGACGCTGTAGACACGCACTTTGAAGTGCGCGCGTTCATCGCCGGCGACGGGTCCCCGGAAGACCCGGCCACCGGCAGCTTGAATGCCGGGGTGGCCCAATGGTTGTTGGACGAAGGCCTGGCACCGAACTGTTACGTGGTCAGCCAGGGCACGGCCATGGGGCGCGCGGGGCGTATCCGCATCGAGCGCCAGGGCGATGAGATCTGGGTCGGCGGTGCTGTGGCGGTGTGCATCGAAGGGCGTCTACAGCTCTAGATCAATGCAATTGTTGTGGGCCTTGCCATAAACTATTGCCTGCCTGGCATTTGCGCTGCCGGGGTCGGGGGGCATACGCTTTCGCCCCAACGTTTTTAGCCTTATTCAGGACAGCCATGACCAGCCAGTTCCCTCAAGCCCGCCCACGCCGTCTGCGCCGCTCCCCGGAGTTGCGTAGCTTGTTCCAGGAAACCGAGTTCACCCTCAACGATCTGGTGCTGCCGATTTTCGTCGAAGAAGAAATCGACGACTTCGTACCGATCACCAGCATGCCGGGTGTGTTGCGCATCCCTGAGAAAAAGCTGGCCGGGGAAATCGAGCGCTATGCCCGCGCCGGGATCAAATCGGTGATGACCTTTGGCGTGTCCCACCACCTGGACGCCAGTGGCAGCGACACCTGGAAGGAGCGCGGCCTGGTCTCGCGCATGTCCTCGATCATCAAGGATGCCGTGCCGGAAATGATCGTGATGTCCGACACCTGTTTCTGCGAATACACCGATCATGGCCATTGCGGTGTGATGCATGGCGCCCATGTCGACAACGACGCGACCTTGGTCAACCTCGGCAAGCAAGCCGTGGCGGCGGCTCGTGCCGGTGCCGATGTGATCGCGCCGTCGGCGGCGATGGACGGCCAGGTTCAGGCGATTCGCCGGGCGTTGGATGACGCCGGTTTTACCCATATTCCGATCATGGCCTACTCCACCAAATTCGCTTCGGCCCTCTACGGCCCGTTCCGTGAAGCGGGTGGCAGCGCGCTCAAGGGAGACCGCAAAAGCTATCAGATGAACCCGATGAACCGCCGCGAAGCCGTGCGTGAATCGCTGCTGGACGAGCAGGAAGGCGCGGATGCGCTGATGGTCAAACCGGCCGGTGCCTACCTCGACATCATCCGTGACATCCGCGAAGCCTCGCGCCTGCCGGTGGCGGCGTATCAGGTCAGCGGCGAGTACGCGATGATCAAATTCGGTGCTCAGGCAGGCGCGATCGATGAGGACCGCGTGGTGCGGGAAACCCTGGGTTCGATCAAGCGCGCCGGCGCGGACCTGATCTTCACTTACTTCGCCATGGACCTGGCGCTGGCAGGGATCTAAAGCGCCCAACCTGTGGGGCGGGTAAGCCCGTCCCCCACAGTGGGTTGCAGCGTTTTTCAGCGCTGTGCGAGCGCCAGGTTCAAGCCCAACCCCGCAAAGGCCGCCGCAAAACTGCGCCGCAGCCAGTTCTGTACCCGTGGTGACTCGATCACTGCGCGGCGAAACACATTGGCCAGCAGGCCATACACCACAAACACCGCAAACGTCATGGCCATGAACACGCCGCTCAGCACCAGCATTTGCAAGGCCGGCGCCGTGCTGGCCGGTGTGACGAACTGAGGCAGGAAGGCCAGGAAGAAAATCGTCAGCTTGGGGTTGAGAATATTCAGCAAAAAACCGCGCAGCATCAGGCCACGGGCCGTGGTTGCCGTTGGTGTGTCATTCACCGCGAAGGCCGAACGATCGCGCCAAGTGGCGTAGGCCAGGTACAGCAAGTAGGCGGCTCCGGCGAATTTCAGCGCTTCGAATGCCAATGCGCTGGTGTGCAGCAGGGCGGAAAGGCCGAGTATGGATGCCAATAAGTGCGGGATGATCCCAGCGGTACAGCCCAGCGCGGCGAACACGCTGGCGCGCTTGCCGGCCATGAGCCCCGTGGACACGGTAAAGATCACGCCGGTGCCGGGAATCAGCACAACGATCAGGCAGGTGATGAGAAAGTTCATGCTGAGCATGGCATTCAAACTCCTTGTACGAATGGTCGGTGAAAGATCCTGTCATATTCGCATTGTGTTGGCGAGGGGGCCACAGGGCGAACCCGCGTTAGACTTATCGGTCGATATCTGCATCGCCCGGCCCATCGCCCCTCAAGGAAGCCCCATGCACCTACGCCGCCTGATCCTGTGTCTCACGCCCTTGCTGGTGCTGGCCGGTTGCTCGACCGCACGCGGCCCGCAACAGCCGGAGCGCAGTGAAGCTGAGGTCAAGGCGCAGATCGTGCGTTTGCTGCCCGCCAAGGTCGCCGATCGCAACGGTTGGGCCCAGGATATCTACACCGCTTTCGACACCCAGCACATCTACCCGAGTACCGAAAACATCTGCGCCGTGCTGGCGGTGACTGAGCAAGAGTCCACTTACCAGGTCGACCCACCTGTGCCGAACATGGGCAAGATCGCCCAGGATGAAATCCTGCGCCGTGCCGGTAAGGTGCATGTGCCGGCGGTGTTGGTCCGCACGGCACTGCAACTGCGTTCGCCCACTGGTAAGTCCTACGCCGATCGCTTGAATGCCGCCCGCACGGAGAAAGACTTGAGCGGGATCTTCGATGACTTCATCAGCATGGTGCCCTTGGGCAATACGCTGTTTGGCGGCTTCAACCCGGTACACACCGCCGGCCCGATGCAAGTCAGCATCGACTTTGCGCAGAAGCAGGCGCGGGGTTATCCCTACACGGTAGACGGCACGATCCGTCGGGAAGTGTTCACGCGACGTGGCGGCATGTACTTTGGCATCGCCCATTTGCTTGGTTACCCAGTGAGTTATGACCGGCCGCTGTACCGGTTTGCCGACTTCAACGCCGGTTGGTACGCCAGCCGCAACGCCGCGTTCCAGGCCGCCGTCAGCCGCGTCTCAGGCACCGAGTTGGCGCTGGACGGGGATTTGATCCGCTACGGCTCGCTGCTGCCCGGCAGCACCGAATTGGCAGTGCGTTCCCTCGGCGCCCGGCTGGACATGCGCAACCCCAGCATCCGCAGTCAGCTGGAGCAGGGCGAACAGTTGGATTTTGAGCAGACCACGCTCTACACACGCGTGTTTGCCCTGGCCGACACGGCGGCCGGCAAACCGCTGCCGCGGGCGATCCTGCCGGGCATCGTGCTCAAGAGTCCGAAGATCACCCGCAACCTGACCACTGCCTGGTTCGCCCAGCGGGTGGATGAGCGTTATCAGCGCTGTATGAAGCGCTGAGGCCGGTCCTGAGCGGGGTTGGCGAATCAGCCCCAGGCATTGCAGAGGATATGTGCGGCTGATGGTAATGGTCGCCGTGTGGGGCCTGGGGTACACCTCATGCCTGACTCCAAGGAAGACTCCGCGATGATTGCTCACGCCGTGCCCGAAGGTTTTGTCTCACTGCCGCGCAGCAGCCCGCTGCTCGACTTGTTGGGCCCGGCGTATTGCCGGGGTGAAGGTCTGCAACTGGAAATCGGCCTGCGCGCCGACAACCGTCATGCCAATGGCCGCGGCACGGTGCATGGCGGGGTGTTGGCGACTCTGGCGGATATCGGCATGGGCTACGCGATGGCGTTTTCCAGTGAGCCGCCATTGCCGTTGATTACCGCGAGCATGACTGTCGATTACCTGGGCGCGGTGCAAGTGGGGGAGTGGATCGTGGTACGACTGGAGCATCACAAGCGTGGCCGGCAAATGGCGTTTGCCACGGTGAGTCTGCAGGTGGAGGAGAAAGTCGTGGCGCGGGCGAACGCGGTGTTTGCGGTGCCGCGTGCGGACTGACAGACGAAAAAAAGCCCGGTTTTTCGTGGAACCGGGCCTTTTCGTGTGTTGCTCTTGAATCAGCTGCGCTCAAGGGCCAGGGCTACGCCTTGGCCGCCACCGATGCACAGTGTCGCCAGGCCTTTTTTGGCGTCGCGCTTGATCATTTCGTGCAGCAGGGTCACCAGTATGCGGCAGCCTGATGCGCCGATCGGGTGGCCAATGGCAATCGCGCCGCCGTTGACGTTGACTTTGTCGGCGTCCCATTCCAGCTCTTTGGCCACCGCCAGGGATTGCGCGGCAAAGGCTTCGTTGGCTTCGACCAGGTCCAGGTCGCCGACGCTCCAGCCGGCTTTGTCCAGGCAGCGGCGGGTGGCCGCGACCGGGCCGATGCCCATGATGGCCGGGTCGACGCCGGCATTGGCGTAGCTGGCGATACGCGCCAGAACGGGCAGGCCAAGGGCCTTGGCCTTGTCGGCGCTCATCAGCAGCACCGCGGCGGCGCCGTCGTTGAGGCTGGATGCGTTGCCCGCGGTGACGCTGCCGTCTTTCTTGAACGCGGGTTTGAGTTTGGCCAACGACTCGGCGGTGGTGCCGGCGCGCGGTTGTTCATCCACGGCGAAGGCCACCGGGTCGCCCTTGCGCTGTGGGATCAGAATCGGCGTGATCTCATCGGCAAAGCGGCCGGCTTCGATGGCGGCGGCGGCTTTTTGCTGGGACGCGGCGGCGAAGGCGTCCTGGGCTTCACGGCTGATGCCGTACTTGTCCACCAGGTTCTCGGCGGTGATGCCCATGTGGTAGTCGTTGAATGCATCCCACAGGCCGTCGGTGATCATGCTGTCGATCATCTTGGCGTGGCCCATGCGCAAACCGGTGCGCGCACCAGGTAATACGTAGGGGGCCAGGCTCATGTTCTCCATACCGCCGGCGATGATCACGTCGGCATCGCCACAACGGATGGCCTGGGCGCCCAGGTGCAGGGCCTTGAGGCCCGAACCGCAGACCTTGTTCAAGGTCATCGCGGGTACGGCATGGGGCAAGCCGGCGAGGATCGACGCCTGGCGCGCCGGGTTCTGGCCTGAGCCTGCGGTGAGTACGTGGCCGAGGATCACTTCATCCACCTGGGCCGGGTCGAGGCCGGTCTGCTCCAGCAGGCGACGGATTACGGCAGCGCCCAACTCCGGTGCCGGGATGCTCGCGAGCGATCCTTGAAAACTGCCTACGGCGGTACGTGTGGCAGCAACAATCACAACGTCTTGCATGGAATGTGTCCTCACTGGAATTGCATTTCTGGAACGTGGTCGGGGACGATTAGTTTACCGGCTGTCTTGCTGACAATCTCTTCAATACTGACCCCTGGGGCACGCTCCTTTAGGATAAAGGCGCCGTTGTCGATTTCCAGGTATGCAAGGTCCGTCAGCACACGCTTGATGCAGTGGGCACCGGTCAGCGGCAGGGTGCATTGGCTGAGCAATTTGGACTCACCGTCCTTGGAGGCGTGGGTCATGATCACGATGATGTTTTCCGCGCCGGCCACCAGGTCCATGGCGCCGCCCATGCCCTTGACCAGCTTGCCCGGGATCATCCACGAGGCGATGTTGCCCTGTACGTCCACTTCAAACGCGCCGAGCACGGTGAGGTCGACATGGCCGCCGCGAATCATTGCGAAGGACTCGGCGGAGGAGAAGATCGAGGCGCCGATGCGCGCGGTCACGGTTTGTTTGCCGGCGTTGATCATGTCGGCATCGATGGTGTCTTCGGTGGGAAACGGGCCCATGCCGAGCAGGCCGTTTTCCGATTGCAGCATCACTTCCATGCCTTCCGGGATGTAGTTGGCCACCAGGGTCGGAATGCCGATGCCCAGGTTGACGTAGAAACCGTCCTGCATTTCGCGGGCGACGCGTTGAGCCATTTGTTCGCGGGTGAGAGCCATTGTGCTGTTCCTCTTGTTCTCTTCGGGCTGGAGGGATTATTTGCGGACGGTACGCTGTTCGATGCGCTTCTCGAAGGTGCCGCAGATGATCCGGTCGACGTAGATGCCAGGGGTGTGGATCTGCGACGGTTCCAGCTCGCCCGGTTCGACGATTTCCTCGACTTCGACCACGGTGATCTTGCCGGCGGTGGCGGCCAGCGGGTTGAAGTTCTGGGCGGTGTGGCGGTAGATGACGTTGCCGAAGTGGTCGGCTTTCCAGCCTTTGACGATGGCGAAGTCACCGGTGATGGATTCTTCCATCAGGTACGGGCGACCGTTGAATTCACGGGTTTCCTTGCCTTCGGCCACCGGGGTGCCGACGCCGGTGGCGGTGAAGAAGGCCGGAATGCCAGCACCGCCGGCGCGCATTTTTTCCGCCAGGGTGCCTTGAGGGGTGAGCACCACTTCGATTTCGCCGCTGAGCAGTTGCTTCTCGAACAGGGCGTTTTCGCCCACATAAGACGCGATCACTTTGCGGATCTGCTTTTGTTCCAGCAGCACGCCCAGGCCAAAGCCGTCGACGCCGCAGTTATTGGAAACCACGGTCAGGTCGCGGGTGCCTTTGCGCTTGATCTCGGCGATGAGGTTTTCCGGAATGCCGCACAGGCCAAAGCCGCCAGCGAGTACGGTCATGCCATCTTCCAGGCCTGCGAGGGCTTCTTCATAGGACGCCACGCGTTTATCGAAACCTGCCATATGCACCTCTTTTATTGTTAGTGGGCCAGCCAATGCCTCGAGTGTTGCGCCGACGGATTGATTTGTTAAGTTGTTTTTTAAGGTTGATTGATTTAAAAAACTGCATAGTCGAGCCGTCGTCCGGAGTAATGTCATGACCGTCAAACAGATGCGTGCCTTTTTGGCTGTGGCGCAAAGCCTGAGTTTTGCCGCCGCCTGCGAGCGCCTGCACCTCTCTCAGTCGGCGCTGAGCCTGACCATCAAAGGCCTGGAAGAAGGGCTGGGCGGGCGCTTGTTCAGCCGCAATACGCGGAATGTCGCGCTGACCCCTGAAGGGGAATCCTTATTGCCGCTGGCGCGTCGGCTGATTGCCGATTGGGACAACGCCGAGGATGAACTGCGCCAGCGCTTCACCCTGCAGCGCGGGCGCGTAACGGTGGCGGCGATGCCGTCGTTTGCGGGCAACCTGCTGCCGCCGATCCTGAAGATATTCCGCGCGCGTTACCCCCATGTGAACGTGACGGTGCATGACCTGATCAACGAACAGGTGCTGGAAATGGTCCGTGATCGCCAGGTCGAGTTGGGCGTGGCGTTCGAACCGTCCGAGGGGTCGTCGCTAGCGTTTACGCCGTTATACCTGGACCGCTTCATTGCGGTGGTGCCCATGGATTCACCCTTGGCACTGCGTGCTGAAATCGACTGGAAAAGCCTGTTGGAGCAACCGTTCATTGCCCTGCAACGACCCTCGACGGTACGGGTGATGCTGGAGGAGCATCTGGGCGCCTTGCAGATGAAATTGCCGGTGGCGCTGGAGAGTCATCAATTGGCGACGGTGGGCAAGATGGTTGCCAGTGGCCTGGGGGTCAGCGCCGTACCGGCATTATGTGCGCAGCAGATGCAGGAGGCGGGCGCCCATTGCATCACCTTGACCGATCCGGTGATCGAGCGGCCGATTGGTGTGTTGACCAAACCGGGGCATGAACTGTCGGCGGCGGCACAGGTGTTGTTTGATATTTTCCGCGATGAAGCGGGGAAAGGGCGTTACCCCAACTTTTGAAGTTGCATAAAAAATGTGGGAACTGGCAAGCCAGTTCCCACATTAGTTGAGAAGTACTTAGTAGTAGCGGTCGATTACTTTAACTTGCGAGTTGTCTTTGAAAGACTCCCACGCGTGGTTAAGTGTGTCGAACACTTGCTCGATGAAATTGCGATCGGCCGCCGCTTTCTTGCCGACATAACCCTGGCCACGGCGGTACATCTTCAGGCGCGCCGCCAGTTCACGGTTGTTTTTGTCGAACTCGGCTTCTTCGGTGTGGGGCGCCAGGCAGTCAATTTGGACTTTGCCCGATTTGCCAATCCACAGGATATGGTCGTCGAGTGTGTCTTTCTGCGCTGCGAACATCTCAGCCAATTCTTCGATAGTTGGTTGGTTGTTCAGATTCATGTGTAAGCCCCTTGACCAGTTGGCGATCTATCAATTGATTCGTTAAAACTGCTTAGTTGTCTCCGGTTCCGAAAACCGGGCGTCAGTGACGGTCTGCCGAATACGGGCAGGGTCTTGAACCTGATGCATGTAGTCTTGCTGATGAACTGCTACGCAATGGTTTCATAACGAAGACAAGCAGCGTTTGAGCTCCTTGTACCGAACCCTTCGGGTCGGTCAGCTTCATCAATCTGCCTTGTGGGCAGTGCACATCCGGAAGAAACAGCTCGGCGGTCAGACGAGCTTGTTCAAAACGCTTGTTACCAACGCTCCCGATCCGGGAGACGTCTAGATCATGCAAGGACAAAAAGGTTACGTCAACGGTTATGTAGTGATTATTTTTTATCACTACATAAATCGCCGTGGGGATGGGGGCATGCGAGGAGGTGTGACTCAGGCGTCATTTTTTGTGCGGTGGGTCGCTGCAGTTCGTTGGCCTGCCCGGGTCTCCCGCTGATTTTTGAGGGGCGGTGCCCTGGCTATCCCAGGCGCTCTGCCAATAGCGGCAACAACCGCTCGCAGGATGCCGCGATCTTCAGTTGCAACAACTCATCCCCACGGGTCTTGCCCAGATTGATGGCAATCACCGGTTTGCCTTGCTCGACCATCGCCTTGCACAGGCGAAACGCCGAATAGGCCATCAGCGACGACCCCACCACTAACAGCCCCTCGGCGTGTTCCACCGCCGCCATCGCCCTGGCGGCGGTGGCCTGGGCAACGTTTTCGCCGAAGAACACGACGTCCGGTTTGAGCCGTTCACCGTCGCAATGGGGGCAGCGGGGCACGCGAAAACGTTGTTCAAACGCTGCGTCGAGCAGCGTATCGCCGTCGGGTGCCTGCACGGCGTCGACGCCCGCCAGGTACGGGTTCTCGGCCTCCATCAACCGTTGGATCACATCGCGTGCGCTGGGCCGATGGCAATCCAGGCATAGCACGCGATGCAAGCTGCCATGCAGCTCGATCACATCCTCACTACCGGCCTGGTCATGCAGCGTGTCGACGTTTTGTGTGATCAGCCCGCTGATACGCTGGCGATGTTGCAAGGCGGCCAGCGCCAGGTGGGCCTGGTTCGGCTGCGCAATCCGTACCCGTGGCCAGCCCAGCATCGCCCGTGCCCAATAACGGCACCGCGCTTGCGGGGTGGCCAGGAACTCCTGGTACATCATCGGCGCCTTGCCTCGGCGCACGCCTTCGCTGTCCCGATAATCCGGGATACCTGATGACGTGCTGATCCCCGCCCCGGTCAGCACCAGAAAACGCCGTGCGGCCATGGCCCGGTGCAGGGTCTCGAGGTGAGCTTCTTGATGTTCGAGCATGTCGAGCATGGGCTCTCCTATTCGCCGCGAATGTATTGCTCCAGTTGCTTGATCAGGTTGGCTTGTTCGGCAATGGCTTCCTTGACCAGGTCACCGATGGAGAGCAGGCCCAGCAGTTTTCCGTCGACGACCACCGGCAAGTGGCGCAGGTGACTGTCGGTCATGATGTTCATGCAGGCTTCGACCGTCTTGTGGGCATCGACCGTGATGACTGGAGAGCTCATGACCTCGTGGACTTTGGTGGTGACGGAAGAAAGGCCTTTGAGTATCAGCTTCCGTGCGTAATCGCGCTCGCTGATGATGCCAACCACCTCACCCTGCTTGACGACCGGCAAGGCCCCGACATTTTTCGATGACATCACCACCAACGCTTCGAATACGGTGTGGTCCCATTCAATGGTGTGGACTTCCTGGTTTTGCTTGTCTTTGGCTTTGAGTACTTCTGAGACGGTTTTCATGGTGGCCACTCCGGTGTTGTTGTTAGGAAGTCAGCAATCCCCTACAGAATCCTAGACGGCCGGCGCCGGAGCAAGGACCAAAGCGGCGTTAAAACTGTCGAAAAACGTCATCCGCCGGATTTATTCATGGTTTACCCGGTACTTGTCGGCTTTTTCGCCCGCTTTGGGCTGGCCGCCGTCTTGCGGGGCGCGGCCGTGCGTTTCTTCTTCCACGGGGTGGCGCCGCGGCCTGCCGGGCTGGCGGGGCCGGTGATGGTCATACGCATACCGTTGCAGCGGGCGATTTGCTTGCTCATCCAGGCCGCTTGCTTGGCGACGAATTCTTCCAGGCTCATTTCGCCGCTTTGCACCATGTCCAGCGCCTGTTCCCAGATCGCCGTGGTGCCCGGGTCGGCGATGGCGCGCGGCACCGCATCGATCAGGCTGAACGCCGCCGGGGTGGCCGAGAGGGCCTTGCCGTTCTTCACCAGGTAGCCTCGGTCCAGCAGGCCCTGGATGATCCCGGCGCGGGTGGCTTCGGTGCCGATGCCGGTGGTGTCCTTGAGCTTTTGCTTGAGCAACGGGTCTTCCACCAGCTTGGCGACGTTTTTCATCGCCTTGATCAGGTCGCCCTCGGTGAAGGGTTTGGGCGGCTGGGTCCACAGGTCCTTGAGGTTGACCTTGGCAACGGCGTAATCCTGGCCCTGCACCAGCGCCGGCAGGGCTTGCGGCACTGGCGCCTCACGGCCTTTGGCGGGTGCAAGGGCTTCGGGCAGCGCGCGTTTCCAGCCCGGCTCGATGACGACTTTGCCCACCGCGCGCAGCGCTTGGCCGGCACAGTCGAAATCCGCCTGGGTGCGGTCGTATTCATGGTTGGGCAGAAACTGCGCCAGGTAGCGCGCGCGAATCAGTGTGTAGACCGCCCGATGCTTGCCGGTGAGCTGCCCGGCATCCTTGCCGGCGCCGGTGGGAATGATGCCGTGGTGGGCGCTGACCTTGGCGTCGTTCCACGCCCGCGAGCGGCGCTGGGGATCGAGATGCGGCATCAGTTCGTTGACGGCCGCGTCGGCCCGGCCCAGGGCGGCAAGGATCTTCGCCGCGTCGCCATGCTGACTCAATGGCAGGTAGCCGCAATCGCTGCGCGGGTAGGTGATGGCCTTGTGGGTTTCGTACAGCGATTGGGCGATGTCCAGGGTTTCCTGGGCGCCGAGACCGAGCTTCTTCGAGCAGATTTCCTGCAACGTCCCCAGGTCGAAGGGCAGGGGCGCGACCTCGCGCATGCGTTCGGTGCGCAACTTCACCAGCCGCGCACTGGCGGCGTGGGTCATGGCGTCGGCGGCGTCCCGGGCGAGTTGCGGGTTGAGGCAGCGGCCTTGGTCGTCACAGGCATCGTCGACGGCGCGCCATTGGGCGGTGAAGGTCATGTGCGCGTGGCGCAGGTCGACGTCGATGGCCCAGTAGGCCACCGGTACGAAATCGGCGATGCTGCGGTCGCGGTCGACCACCAGGCGCAGGGTCGGGGTTTGCACCCGGCCCACCGGCAGCACGCCTTGGTAACCGGATTGGCGGCCGAGCAAGGTAAACAGGCGGCTCATGTTCATGCCGATCAGCCAGTCGGCGCGGGAACGGCCGAGGGCCGAGTGGTACAGGCTGAAGGTCTCGGCGCCGGGTTTGAGCGCGGCCAGGGCCTTGCGGATGGAGGCGTCGTCCAGCGCCGACAGCCACAGGCGTTGGATCGGCCCGCGATAGCGGCAATGTTCCACCAGCTCGCGGGCGATCATTTCGCCCTCGCGGTCGGCGTCGGTGGCGATCACCAGTTCCAAGGCTTCCCCCAGCAGGCGCTTGACCGCCTTGAACTGGGCGGCGGTCTTGGGCTTGACCCGCATCTTCCATTTGTCCGGGACGATCGGCAGGTCGGCGAGCACCCAGCGCTTGTACTTGGCGTCGTAGGCGTCGGGCGGGGCGGTTTCCAGCAGGTGGCCGATGCACCAGGTGACGGTCATCCCGTTGCCCAGCCAGCAACCGTCGCCACGGCGCGTGGCGCCGAGCACGGCCGCAATATCCTTGGCCTGGGAGGGTTTTTCACAGAGGAACAGCCGCATGGTCATCACATCAGATCGGGTTGATGCCTTGCAGGATGCGTAGTCCGAGGGATTTGAGCAACCATTATCTGTATGGATGTACAGCAATTTGTGTGGCGCCACAGAGCAGATGTGGGAGGGGGCTTGCTCCCTCCCACAGGGGACCTGCGGTGTTCAGGTGGTCGGGTCAGTTGTTGTCGATATCCACATGCCGCGTTTCCTTGAGGCAGAACATCCCGACAACCAGGCTCACCCCGGTCACGACCACCGGATACCACAAGCCATAGAAGATATCGCCGGTGTACACCACCAGGGCAAACGACACGGTCGGCAGGAAGCCGCCAAACCAGCCGTTGCCGATGTGATAGGGCAGGGACATCGAGGTGTAGCGGATGCGTGTCGGGAACAGTTCCACCATCAACGCCGCCAGCGGGCCGTAGCACATGGCCGCGATCAGGATCAGCACCACGATCAGCACCACCACCATCACCTTGTTGACCTGCGCCACATCCGCCGATGTCGGGTAGCCGGCCAGGGTCACGGCGGCGCGCAGGGCCGACTCGTCAAAGCCATCGATGTGCACGTCGCCCACACTCACCTGCACCGGGCTGCCTGCGGGGGCGGCGGCGCTGCTGTAGGGCAGGCCTTGCTTGACCAGGAAGGTCTTGACCTTGTCGCACGGGCTGTCAAAACGCGCCTTGCCCACCGGGTCGAACTGGAAGGTGCAGGTGGCCGGGTCGGCCAGCACGGTGATCGGCGCCTGGCGACTGGCCTGGTCCATCGCCGGGTTGGTGTAGTGCGCCAGGCCCTTGAAGATCGGGAAGTACAGCGCGGTCGCCAGCAGCAGGCCGAGCATCAGCACCGGTTTGCGCCCGATCTTGTCCGACAGCCAGCCGAAGAAGATAAAGAACGGTGCGCCAATCACCACGCTGATGATCAGCAGCATATTGGCCAGGGCCGGGTCCATCTTCAGGAACTGCGTGAGGAAGAACAGCACATAGAACTGCGCCGCGTAAAAGGTCACCGCTTGCCCGCCGTTGATGCTGAACAGCGCAATCAGCACCACCTTGAGGTTTTCCCACTTGCCGAAGGACTCGCGGATCGGCGCCTTGCTGGCCTTGCCTTCCTCCTTCATTTTCAGGAACGCCGGCGATTCATGCAGGCTCATGCGGATCCAGGTGGAAATGCCCAGCAGCACGATGGAAAACAGGAACGGAATGCGCCAGCCCCACACTTCGAACTGATCGCCAGTGAAGTAGCGGCAGGCCAGCACCACCAGCAATGACAACAGCAGCCCCAGGGTGGCGGTGGATTGAATCCAGCTGGTGTGCAGGCCGCGCTTGCCGGCGGGGGCGTGTTCGGCGACATAGGTCGCCGCGCCGCCGTACTCGCCGCCCAACGCCAGGCCTTGCAGCATGCGCAGGGCGATCAGGATGACCGGCGCGGCAATGCCGATGCTGGCATACGTCGGCAGCAGGCCGACACAGAACGTCGCCACACCCATCAGGATAATGGTCACGAGGAAGGTGTACTTGCGCCCGATCATGTCGCCCAGGCGGCCAAACACCAGCGCGCCGAACGGGCGCACCACAAAGCCGGCCGCGAAGGCCATCAAGGCAAAGATAAACGCCGTGGTGTCGTTGACCCCGGCAAAGAACTGTTTGCTGATCACCGCCGCGAGGGCGCCATAGAGGAAGAAGTCATACCACTCGAATACCGTCCCCAGGGACGAGGCGAAGATGACTTTTCTCGATTCGCTGACGGTGCTCGTGCTGACCGCCGAGCCCAGGGTTTGAGCATGTTCTGACATCGGGTATCCCTCACAGTGATTATTTATTGTTGTTCCACTGTCGGCGCCAACCTCAGCGCCGGTCTGTTTTCCGTTCCTCTGTAGGCGCGCGCTTGCTCGCGAAAATCGCCAACGATTACGCGGGAAATCTGGATGAACGCGGCGCCTTTGTGTTTTTCGCGGGCAAGCTCGCTCCTACAGTGTTCGGTGAAAGGATCAGTTGCGCGGCTTTCTCCGCGATCATCAGCGTCGGTGAGCAGGTATTGCCGGATGTGATGCGGGGCATGATCGAGGCATCGGCGATGCGCAGCCCCGGCACGCCATGCACCCGCAACTGCGCGTCGACCACCGCGTCCTGGTCACTGCCCATGCGGCAGGTGCCCACCGGATGGAAGATCGTCGTGCCGATGCGCGCCGCGGCTTCGTGCAGTTGCTCTTCGGTTTGCAGCGCATCGCCGGGCAAGTATTCCACCGGTTTGAACGGGCTCAGGGCCGGCGCGGCGACGATCCGTCGAGTCAGGCGAATCGCGTCGGCAGCCACCCGCAGGTCTTGCGGATGGCTGAGGTAATTGGGCTGGATCAACGGCGCATCCGCCGGGTTGACCGAGCGAATATCGATACGCCCGCGGCTTTGCGGGCGCAAGTCGCAGACCGACGCGGTAAACGCCGGGAACGCGTGCAACGGCTCGCCGAAGCGCTCCAGGGACAGCGGTTGCACATGGTATTCAAGGTTGGCCGAAGTTTGTTCCGGGCCCGAGCGGGCAAACGCGCCGAGCTGGCTGGGCGCCATCGACAGCGGGCCGCTGCGGTCATACAGGTAACGCAGGCCCATGCCCATTTTGCCCCACACGCTGCCCGCGATCTGGTTCAGGGTGCGCGCGTTTTCCAGCTTGTAGATCAGCCGCAGTTGCAGGTGGTCCTGCAGGTTGCCGCCAACCCCCGGCAGTTCATGCAACACATTGATGCCGAGCGGCTTGAGCACGTTGGCGGGGCCAATCCCCGAACGCTGCAAAATGCCGGGCGAACCCACGGCGCCAGCACACAACACGATTTCCTTACGGGCCTTCCAACGGAGCGACTGGCCGTGCTGACGCCCGACCACTGCCGATGCGCGGCCGTTTTCCAGCAACACGCGGTCGACTTCGACTTCGGTCAATACCGTCAGGTTCGGCCGTTGGCGGATCGGCTTGAGGAACGCCTTGGCCGCATTCCAGCGGACGCCGGCCTTCTGGTTGACCTGGAAGTAACCGCAGCCTTCGTTATCGCCCTGGTTGAAGTCGCTGACGTTGGCGATGCCGCTTTGCGCCGCGGCCTCGCGAAAGGCATCCAGTATCGGCCAATGCAATCGCTGTTGCTCGACGCGCCACTCACCGCCGTCGCCGTGAAATGCCGAACCGCCGGCAAAATGGTTCTCGCTGTGCTTGAACAGCGGCAGCACGTCTTCCCACGCCCAGCCCGGGTTGCCTGCCGCCGCCCAGCCGTCGTAGTCCTGAGCCTGGCCGCGCATGTAGATCATGCCGTTGATCGACGAACAACCGCCGAGCACCTTGCCCCGCGGGTAACTCAGGGCGCGGCCTTGCAGGCCGGCCTGGGCTTCGGTCTTGAAGCACCAGTCGGTGCGTGGGTTGCCGATGCAGAACAGGTAGCCGACGGGGATGTGAATCCAGGGGTAATTGTCGCGACCACCGGCTTCAAGCAACAGCACACGGTGGGCGGGGTTGGCGGACAGTCGATTGGCCAGCAGGCAGCCTGCGGGGCCGGCGCCTACGACGATGTAATCGTATTCAGCAGTTGCAGTGGGCATCTGAGGTCTCGCTTGTTTTTCTTATTGGCTCCATCCTAGTTGTTAGTTTTCGTCTTAAAAATGTTAGTTTTTACCCAGTGGCTGTGCGTTTTTAAACAGTGCGGTCCAGGCTCACGGATTGGAGGCGCTATGTTCGACTGGAATGACCTGCGGTTTTTTCTTGAGTTGCAGCGCAGCGGCCGCCTGCTCACCGCCGCGCAACGCCTGAAAACCACCCACGCCACCGTGGCGCGGCATATCGAGGCGATCGAGAAAAGCCTCGGCACCGCGTTGTTCGTGCAGCACGCCCACGGCTATGAGTTGACGCCGTCCGGCGAGGCCCTGCTCAAACACGCCGAAGCCATGGAAAACGTCGCGCTGCTGGCCGAAGACGAACTGACCCACACCGCCGCGCCCCTGGGCAAGATCCGCCTGGGCGTGGCCGAAGGGCTGGGGGTGATGTTCCTCGCCAGCCGCATGGGCGGGCTGTTCGAGCGCTATCCGGGGTTGGAAGTGGAGCTGGTGGCCGTGCCGCGTTTCGTCAGCATCCTCAACCGCGAAGCCGAAATCAGCATCCACCTCGAACGTCCCAGCGTCGATCAACTGGTCACGCGCAAACTCACCGACTACCGCCTGGCGCTCTATGCCAGCCGCGCGTATCTGGCGCGCACCCCGCCGATTGAAAAACGCGAAGACCTCGCCGCCCATGCCTGGATCGATTACGTCGACGATCTGCTGTTCAGCCAGGAACTGAAACTGCTCAGCAGCTTCTGCCGCAACCCCAAAGTGGTGTTCCACAGCACCAGCGTGATCGCCCAGCACCAGGCGGCGCGTTCCGGGCTGGGGATTGCGGTGTTGCCGTGCTTCATGGCGGCCGGTGATCCGGACCTGGTGGCGTTGTTGCCGGGGGAGGGGATTCAGCGCAGCTATTGGATCAGCTCGCGCCGGGAACTGCACAAGTCGGTGCGGCTGCGGGTGTTGTGGGATTACGTGGTGGAGTTGTGCGCGCGGGAGCAGGCACTGTTGCTCGGCGGGTCCACCTGAAGAACCTGGATCAAAAATGTGGGAGGGGGCTTGCCCCCGATAGCAGTGTGTCAGCCAAAACATGCATGACTGAAGCAGCGCTATCGGGGGCAAGCCCCCTCCCACATTTTTGACCGGATTCAGCTTCCAAGATCAGGTTGGCTATAAGGCCAAGCAAGAGCAAGAGCAGAGCAAAAGCAGATCAGGGTCTATCTGATCTATGGAGATCCAAATGTGGGAGGGGGCTTGCCCCCGATAGCAGAGTGTCAGCCCAAACATGCATGACTGATTCACCGCTATCGGGGGCAAGCCCCCTCCCACACTTTTGACCGGATTCAGCTTCCAAGATCGGGTCGGCTATAAGGCCAAGCAAGAGCAAGAGCAGAGCAAAAGCAGATCAGGGTCTATCTGATCTATGGAGATCCAAATGTGGTGTTGCTTGAACTGAGTCAATCGCGCAAGACGAATTCCGCGCTGCCCAGCCGTTCTCCATTCACCAGCACATGCACCGCGTGCTTGCCCGGGTAGTGCTTGCGCGTGGTCAGTTCACGGATATGTTGTTCGCGGCTGATGTGCTGCTGCTCGCCTGCGCCAAGGGTAAAGGCCTTGAGCTTGAACACTTTGGCCGCACGGTGGCCGGCGCTTTTTACGTAGTCGATGGAGTAGTCCACCACCAGTTTTTGTGGTGCGGCGGCGGTGGATTCGAGGCTGAAGGTCAGGTTGATCCGCTCCCCCAGTGTGATCACCGCCGGCGTGACGCGCAGGTGATGAATCTTGACCTCGGCCTTGGCTCCCGCGCCGATGATCGTCAGCGCGCGGGTGTTGCCCTGCTTGATCAGGCTGCGCAGTGCATGGCGGGCGATCCAGGCGGTGTGCGGGTTATCCAGCGACCAGCCTTCGATCAGGCTGAGGACCCAATCGGGGTGGTCCTTGGTGATGTCGTTGAGGTGGTTGGCCACGGACTTGCGCACGTAGAGGCTGCTGTCGGCCTTGAGGTTGTCGAGGATCGACGCGCACAGCGCGGGGGTGGCCTGCACGTCGGCCAGGCGGAATGACCACGGCAGGCGCGGTCGCGAGCCTTCGCTGGCGAGGCGGCGCACGTGTTCGTTGTCATCCAGCGACCACTGTTGCATCACCGCCAGGGTGCGTTGGAAGTCGTGCAGCAAGAAGTGCCGGATCGCGAATTCGGCGGAGCCAAAGGTGGTGAAATATTTGAGCGCGGCCATGGAGCGCTCGAAGTCATCCCGGCCATGACTCGCCACGTAGTGCGGCAGGAACAGGCTGACAAAGCCGCTGTTCAAGCGCGGCGCGAGGGCATAGAGCAGCGTGAGAGTCTGTGGGTAATCCAGCGGGATCACCGCATGCAGGCTGTCGCTGACCCGCGCCACGCGCTGCATCACCGACAACTCGGCCAGCCCGGCCTTGGCGTGCTGGAGAAAGCCCTGGGCGTCGAACGCCGGGTACACCGCCGTCATCTCGGTGGCGATGTGTTGCAGGCGTTCGGCGTTGAAGATTTCCTTGAGGGCCGGGGCGCTTTGGTCGGTCATCGGTGATTCCATGGGGGGTTAGAGAAACCAGCGGTATTCCCGTGCGTTGATCTCCTGCTGAAACGCCAAGTGGTCCTGGCGTTTGTTCTCGCAGTACACGTCGACAAATTCCGCGCCCAGCTTATCGCGCAATACCGCTTGATGTTGCATGGCGCGCACGGCCTTGAGCATTTCCAGGGGGAAGTCGGTGCCGCTGTTGCGGTCGTCGTTCAGTGGGGCGATGGGTTCGCGCTTGGCGTCAAGCCCATGCTCCAACCCCACCAGAATCGCCGCCAACACCAGGTACGGGTTGGCATCGGCGCTGGCCAGGCGGTGTTCGATACGCAGGTTGCGCGGGTCGGACTCGGGGATGCGTACGCACGCATCGCGGTCTTCGAAGCCCCAGCTGGCACGGGTGGCGGCGTTGACCGTACCGCCCAGGCGGCGGAAGGCGTTGTGGTTCGGCGAGAAGATCGGCATGCAGTGCGGCAGCAACTCCAGGCAACCGGCCACGGCGTGGCGCAGGGGTTGCTGTTGATGGGCCGCGAGTATGTTGTTGCCGGCGCCGTCGTACAGGCTGACATGCACATGCATGCCGCTACCGGGGAATTGCAGATAGGGCTTGGCCATGAAGCTGGCGCGGTAGCCGTGCTTGAGCGCCACGCCGCGGGTGCTGCGGCAGAACAGGGCGGCCCAGTCGGCAGCGCGCAGGCCATCGTCCAAGTGGCCGAAGTTGATCTCGAACTGGCCGGGGCCGAGTTCTGCGGTGATCACCGTGATGTCGATGCCTTGGTCCTTGGCGGTTTGCGCCATATCGTCGAGCACCTCGCTGAAGCGCGACAGTCGCTCGATATGCAGGTTGGGCTGGTCGTCGGCGTCGTTACTCAGCGGGTCGCGGGCGAATTGCGGCAGGCCGTTGTCGAGCTGCTTGTCGAACAGGTAAAACTCCAGTTCAAAGGCCACCACCGGGTGAATGCCTTTGTGGTGCAGGCGTTCCAGGACCTTGGCCAATACTTCCCGCGGTTCGAATTCGATCGGCGCTTGCGTACCGTCCGAGGTGATCAGCATCTGGCCCAGCGGCTGCGACTCCCAGCTCACCGGCTTGAGCGTGCCCGGCACCAGGCGGCGGTTGGCGTCGGGGTCGCCGTCGTTGAAGCAGTAATCACCGATCTTGAACAACCCGCCCTGAACCCCCAGCAGCACGGCGTTCTGCGGCAGCTTCAAGGGGCCGCCGGCGGCGACTTTTTCCAGCATCTCCACCGGGTAGCGCTTGCCGTAGAAATGCCCGGGGATGTCCAGGGCGATCAGGTCGACATAACGCACGTCGGGGTGGTTCTGGCGAAAGCTCCGTACTTCGGCCAGCAGCGTGGAGGAATGGCTTTTCACGGGTGTAGCTCCTAGTTGTAAACCCACAGCACGCGGGCGGGCAGTTCGGTCAGGTTGGCGTAGCGGCAACGGGCGAAACTGGCCAGGTGGAAGCTGTCGCCTTGGTGCAGGGTGACCGAGTCGGCTTCCCCTTCCACCCACAGCGTCAACTCACCCTCCAGCACAAACCCGGCCTGCTCGGCGCGGTCGCTCATGGTCTGCTCACCGCTATTGGCTCCGGGGGCCAGCAGGCTGTCGAGCATCGAAAACGCACCGTTCATGTTGGGGGAGACCAGGATGTCGGTGATGCCATTGGCGTAATACACCGTGCGCCGCTCGTTGGGGCGCGTCACCCAGTTGATGGCCTTGGGTTTGCTCAGGCTGTAGAAATAGGTGGTGGGCACGTCAAGGGCGTGGCTGATCGCGGTCAGGTCCGCCACGGTCGGGCGTGACAGGCCTCGTTCGACCTGAGACAGGAAACCCACCGAACGCTCGATCTTTTGCGCCAATTGCGCGAGGGTGAGTTTCTTGTACTTGCGCAGGTCGTGGATCAGGATCGCCAGGGCTTCGAGTTCTTCTTGTTGGTTCATGAAATTTATTTCGTTAAATTTCATGAAAAATTACAGGATAAATTTCACGAGGGCAATAGGTTTGTGCTGCTCAAAACCACTAACGGCACCGTCCTCGAGATCACCCCGGTCAAGCAATAATCCGCTGGCAACGCCTGCTTTTTTCGGGTTCCTGAGGTAAGGTGGCCGGCTGCAATGGCCGCGTTACCTTCATGGAATGAGAGCAGGATGCTTGCCACCCTAAGACACTACCCCCGCACAGTGAAGCTGTTGCTGTCCGCCACGTTGATGTTGACGCTGGCCAAGGCGATCACCTTTCCGTACCTGGTTATCTACCTCACCCGGCACTTTGCCCTGGACATCACCCAGGTCGGCCTGGTGATCGGCAGTTCGCTGATCGTCGGTTCGTTGCTCAGCGTGTATGGCGGGTTTCTCGTCGATCGCATCAGCAGCTATCGGTTACTGCTGGGCTTGAGTGCGCTGTTTGTCGTGGGCTTTATCGGTACGGTGCTCGCGCAGACTATCTGGGCGTTCTACGGCTGCCTGATCCTGATCAACCTGGCTTACGCGGTCATCGATATTGCGATCAAAGCCGGCTTTGCCAGCCTGTTGCCGGAAGACGCGCGCAGTGAGGTGTTTTCCATCAAGTACACCCTGACCAATATCGGCTATGCGGTGGGGCCGCTCTTTGGTGCGATGGTGGCCAGGCTGGATATCAGCTTGCCGTTTATGCTGTCGGCGCTGTTGGGGGCGGGTTTTTTCCTGCTGTACTGGCGCTGGGGCGATCGTGCGCTGGCCACTGTCGATGCCACGCAAAAGCCGGTGTCATTCCTGGCTGTCGGCCGCGTGCTGTTGAAGGATCGGCGCCTGGTGTGCTTCACCGTTGGCGGCGTGCTCAGTGCGGTGGTGTTCGGCCAGTTCACGGCTTACCTGTCGCAATACCTGGTGACCACCACCACTGCTGAATACACCTACAAGGTCATCAGCGCGGTGCTTACGACGAACGCCGTGTTGGTGATTGCCTTGCAATACGTGATTGGTCGGCGCATCTCGCACCGTTACCTGAGCCAGTGGCTGATCTTCGGCTTGAGCATGTTCATGCTGGGGTTGATCGGCTTTGCGCTGTCCACCAGCGTACTGTGGTGGGTGCTGGCGATGGCGGTGTTTACCGTGGGGGAAATCGTCGTGTTCCCGGCCGAGTACATGTTTATCGACCGTATTGCCCCGGACCACCTGCGCGGCATGTATTACGGCGCGCAAAACCTGTCCAACCTCGGCGCCGCGCTGGGGCCGGTGCTGTGCGGGTTGGTGTTGGCCAGCCTGCCGGCGCATTACATGTTCTACATGCTGGGGGCGTTTATCGTCGGTGGCGGGGTGTTCTATTTCATGGGTGCGAGGCTGAAGGCAAGTCATCCAGAGTGAGTTTGCCCAGGTGGTTGCTGTGCAGCTCGTAGCGTAATTCTTCGACCATCTTGTCCACTTCTTGCGGGGTCTGCAGCCGATTGGTGCTGATCCCGGTGACCACCAGGTCGACCCGGCCGGTTTCGGCGTCGAAGACTTTGAGGGTCAGCGACGCGTCCCGGCACAGGGTGAATTCGCACGTCAGCGGCGACAGGCCTTCTTCGATGCAATTTCGCAATTGAGACAGGGTAAACATGCTAATTCCTTCCGGGTGTGGAATACGACGACACAGGATCGAAAGCCTGTGCCCACCTCAGGAAGGTTAAGCATTACACCTAGGCGCAATAAGGCGAATTCGCACTAGCCGCACTAGTGCATTTGCACTTTCAGCGCTTGTTTTTCAGACGCAGTTCACCGGCGAACAGCCCGCGCTCACGGGCCCAGACGATCGCTGCACTACGGCTATGCACCCCCAGTTTGGAATACACCGTGGCCACATGGTTACGCACCGTGTTGGGCGCCAGCTTCAGGCGCGAGGCGATCTCTTTGTCGGCCAGGCCTTCGCAAATCAAACCCAGCACATCGCGCTCGCGGGTGGTGAGGTCAGTGAAGGCAATGCCCGGCACATTGGGTCGGTTGGCGCCTTTGGCGTTGGCCAGCTTTTCGATCAGGGTCTGGCTGAACCAGGAGGCGTCCTGCATCACTTCTTCGATGGCCGCCACCAGTTCCAGCTCCGAGCGTTTGCGTTCGGTGATGTTCATCAGCACCAGCAGGTAGCAGGGCACGTCCTGGATGCTCACGGTATCGGCGGACACCACGCAGTCGATCACCTCATCGCCTTTCTTGCGCACCTTCAGATCCAGCCCGTCGAGGTTGCCGGCTTTTTCCAGAGTGGCGAACAACTGCGCGCAGGCTTGGGCGCTGTCGATGAAGTCGATGTCTTCGATGGCTTTGCCGATCAGTTCTTCACTGGTGTAGCCGGTAATGCTCATGAAGGCTTCGTTGATATCCACCACCTGACGGTTGTCGGCGTTGCACACCAGGGTTGGCACCGGCGTCAGGCGGAACGACTTGGCGAAGCGCTCCTCACTCTGGCGCAGGGCGATTTCTGCCTTGCGCCGCGGTTCCAGGTCGGTGAAGGAAAACAACATGCAGTCTTCCTCGTTCATGTCCAACGGCTGGCCGGCCACGATCACCAACTTGCTGCCGCCCTCGGGCAATCGCAATTCGGCCTGCATCTGCGGGATGGTCGCGCCTTCGGCCAGGCGCTGGATGGCCAGGTCCTTGCGCTCGGCGTGTTCCAGCACGTCCAGTTCATACACCGAGCGGCCGATCACTTGGTCGCGGTTATAGCCGGTCATCTCCAGAAAGCCCTGGTTGACCTTGATATAGCGCAGGTCGCTGAGGCGACAGATCACGGCGGGCGCGGGGTTGGCGTTGAAGGTTTTTTCGAAGCGCTGCTCGGCACTCGCCCATTCGGTGGCGTCGCTGAGGATCAACACCAAAAGCTCCGGTTCGCCGCGTGAATCGGTCAGCACCAGGCTGCGCAGGCGATGGACCCAACTGCGCTCGTCGTCGCCGGTGGGGCTGACTTCCACGATCACGTCGCTGAACGCTTCGCCGGCCGCCACCCGGCTGAGCGGGTAGTTGTCCGGCAACAGCGGGTGGTTATTGCGATAGCGCAAGGCGAACCGCTCGGCATAGGCCTGATTGTTGGCGCCCAGGTGTTCGACCGCGCTGACCCCGTGCATGGTCAGCGCGGCCTCGTTGGCCCAGAGGATGGTCTGGTCGAGCTCGGCCAAAATCACCCCGTCGGACAACCCGGAGATGATCTGCTGCAATTGGCGGCGGTTGGTTTCTTTGGCGAGGACGTCCTGGCTCATGGTTTCTCCTGGGAATGGGCGCATGCGAGTTACGACACCCAGGCTGCGCGATAGTGCAGCGCAACTGCCCCGTGCGATCTGGCGCACGCTGCTGTTGCGCACGGCGCTGAACGTTTCCTTTCTTCACCTGCCGCGTTGAATGGGTAAAATGCCGGCTTTTTACGCGTATCCCGCAAAGGTGCATCTTGAACGCAGGCAAAGCTGTCGGCTTGTTATTACTCACTTCGCTGCTGGCGGCCTGCGGCACCTCGCCACCCCGCACGCCCAACGACCTCTGCGGCATCTTTCGCGAAAAGGCCGACTGGTACGACGCCGCCCAAGTCACCCAAAAGCGCTGGGGCGTGCCGATCCAGTTGCCGTTCGCCATCATGTACCAGGAATCGGCCTTCCGGCAGGACGCCAAGGCTCCGCGTAACTACCTGTTGTGGATCATCCCCTGGGGCCGCGTCTCCACCGCCGCCGGCTATGCCCAGGCCAAGGATGAAGTGTGGAACGACTACCGCAAAAGCACCGGCCGCAGCGGCGCCAGCCGTCAGGACTTCGACGACGCCATCGACTTCGTCGGTTGGTACATGGACAAGACCTACACCATCAACGGCGTTTACAAGTACGACGCCTACGGCCAATACCTGAACTACCACGAAGGCTGGGGCGGCTATCGCCAGCGCACCTACGCCAGCAAAGCCTGGCTACCCCCCGTGGCCAGCAAAGTGCAGGCTCGCTCGCAGCTGTATGCGCAGCAATATGCGGGTTGCAAGAATGATTTGGGGCGTGGGTTCTGGAGCCGGTTTTGGCATTGGTTGTGAGGCCGCTCGTGCTCAACGCGGCAATGCTCGATGCTGCATATAGCCCAGCATCTGATCGTACAGGTCAACCCGCCGATCCCTTTGCAGATCATTGAGGCTGTTCCAGATGGGCGCACTGCGCGCGCTGCTCAGGTCGATATCGGCGAACAGGATTTCCTGTCGATTGGCCGACGCCACCTTGCCGATAGGCCACCCATTGGTCCCGGCAATCAGCGAACACCCCAGGTAACGGGCATCGCGCTCTTCGCCGATTCGACTGGCGGCGGCAATAAACACGTTATTGACGTGTGCTGCCGTCATCGTCAGGTAGGACGCCATGCACCGCCCGGCGTCGTCGAACAGCGGGGGCGGCGTCCAGACCCAGTTGTTCAGGCTGCAAATGATATCGGCACCCTGCTGGCTGAGAATGCGCGGGACTTCGGGAAACCAGATGTCCCAACAGATCAGCATGCCGATCCGCCCGATCGGTGTCTCGAAGACTGGAAATCCCGTGTTTCCCGGGGTGAACCACAGCTTCTCCAGGTTCCATAGATGGGCCTTGCGGTACTTGCCGATAAAACCGTCCGGGCCGAGCAGCACCGCTGTATTGAATAATTGCGCTCCGTCGATTTCGTTCAGGCCCGCCGCCAGATAGACCTGGTACCGGCCGGCAAAGTCGATCCATGCCCGCAGACTCGGACCGTCTGGCACCGCTTCGGCGTGATCGAACGCATCTTTGCGGCTGGAAAAGAAGTAACCGCAGTTGGAAAGCTCCGGCAGCACGATCAGATTGGCGCCGCCGTTCGCTGCCGCGGCTGCCAGGTCCAGGCTACGTCGCAGGTTTGCGGTACGGTGGTCCACACCGACCTGGGGATCGAATTGCACAACAGAAACACGTACAGGGCTTGTGGCTTGGTTCATTGTGGGTGATCTCTTTGGATGGTTACCGCCGAAGTGGCTGGCGCTCCATAAGAGGTGATCTGACGGGCGGGAGAAAATCGGGCGCTTCCGGTTGAGGTGTCAGTGGGCTCTTGATAGTTCGCTGCCCCTATTCGTGGAGAGAGGTCAGGTCTTTCGGTCCCAGCGAAATTGGATCGACATGCACTAGCATTGGTTGTGAGAACGACACCCGGCGACTGGTACAGACCTGTGAACTCTGACAGTAGGCAGGATGCAGTGAGCTTCTTAAGCTGTTGCGTGTGCCCTCACGCATTGTTGAAGAAGGAAACTGACAATGAAAAAGTCTGAATTTAGCGCTTACCTTGATAAAGAGATTAATACTGCCCAGGGCCGTATCTCATCCAAGGACAGCAAGTCCGATAAGGTCGATTCGGGCCGGGTGGAGTTTTTGACAGCGTTGAAGGATGTTGTCGATGGGAAGCCCCAGCCTAAAAATGTGGGCGTTGTCGGCGCAGTCAATGACGTGTTGCAGACACTAGGTCTGCTCTCTCGCGACAAAACCTTACTATCCGGCCTTGAGCTTTGAGGCGGTGATTGCTTTTGTTGTGGTGAGGCAATCGTCCCTCCTCACAACGCGTGCCGCCGGTTCAGCTCGGCAGCATGCACTCCAGCGATCAATTCACCGCCCCCTCGATTATGTTCACCGAGTGCGATCTCGAAATAGCGCCTGTGCGCGAGGTGCTGCCCAGCCGGCGGAAACGCCCCGCAGGTTAAAGAGAAATGTCATTGAGCCGACGCTTCCTACACTTGCCAAACCCACCCAATTCTGGGAAAACCCCAGCCTTTGCGCAGTCAACGAGAGCCCCCCATGAGCGACGAACAACTCCAGATCACCGACATCCGCCCCGGCACCGGCAAGGCCGTGGTCAAGGGCGCGTTGATCACCACTCAATACACCGGCACCCTGGAAGATGGCACGGTGTTCGATTCGTCGTGGGAACGGGGCAAGCCGTTTCAGTGTGTGATTGGAACGGGCCGGGTGATCAAGGGCTGGGATCAGGGGTTGATGGGCATGCAAGTCGGCGGTGTACGCACATTGTTCGTACCGGCGCACCTGGCGTATGGCGAACGTTCGATGGGCGCGCATATCAAGCCGAACAGCCCTTTGCGCTTTGAAATTGAATTGCTGGAAGTACTGACGCGTGATGATTGAGGGCGGCGGTTACACGCCGACCTCGAAGCATGGGCCGTCACGCAGGGTGCCGAGTGGCCGCGCCTGACGGTGGTGGTCGGTAATCGCAAGGCCGAGCGTTTCTGGCCGAAACTGGGGTATGTGCCGGTGCGTATTCGCGAGGGGATCAGGATGGGGCGACAGCTGAATACGGTGTCGACTCAGGTCAAGGCGCTGGTGGGTGGGCAGGTGGATGATTACCTGATACGGGTGCCGCGAGATCGACCTGTTGCACCTTAGCTGCGGATAGACACATTCAACCTGTGGGAGGGGCGGTACGACGACTCGACTTGCTCCCGCTGGCGGTGGGGCAGTTAGCTTATCTCTAGCTGCACCATCGCCATCGGGAGCAAGCTCCCTCCCACATTTAAGCCTTGGAGGGCTTCAAGATAGGGGTTCCTGAACCCATCCTGAAGAATCCTCTTATTCATCATGCAGGTACTTTCCTACGGTTTACTCTCCTGTAATCGGGGCGTAAGCTTCGCGCGTTTTCATCAATAGCGGAGACCCTCAGTGGGTACTTGTTCAAGTGACAGTCGTCGGCCGGTTTCGGTAACCGGCACAGACTTGGCAAGGTAACGCGCATTCTTCCGATGCCGTTGTCTCGCCAAACAGCGAGAAGCGGCATCCCGGCAGCGACCAGTTCTGGCGCCTGCCTCGATCCACTCTCATCGACGCTGACCAGCACCTGATTCACCTCAGGTTGCTACGGACGCGCCTGCCTTTTTGCGGCGGGCGGGCCAGGCTGGCTGTGCCTTTTTGATCGGGCGCGGCGCAGTTGGCCGTACCTGCACGACGGTTTCCTCGCGCAGGAGTAACACCATGAACTTCACTCTGTTGAAAGAGTTCTTTGCCGGCTTCCTGCGGACCCGGCATATCGCTCGGCATTTCCGTCGCCTGGCACTGCTCGACAGCGTCACTGACGCCAGCGTCAGCCGCGAAGTCCCGCCGAGCCTGGCGCAAACCCTGGTGGCTGCGGCCAACAGCGGCGCGGAACAATTGCTGGGCACCCTGGGCAGTCACGCCGAAGGCTTGGACGCCCAGGAAGCCGACGCGTTGCGGGAGCAATACGGCCTCAATGAAGTCGAACACGAACAGCCGCTGCCCTGGTGGGTCCACCTGTGGCATTGCTACAAGAACCCCTTCAACCTGCTGCTGACCTTGCTGGCGGTGATCTCCTGGCTGACCGAAGACATGAAGGCCGCCACGGTGATTTTTTCCATGGTGGTGCTGTCGACCCTGCTGCGTTTCTGGCAGGAGGCCAAGTCGAACAAGGCTGCCGACGCACTCAAGGACATGGTGAGCAATACCGCGACGGTGTTGCGCCGCGAGGCGGCCAAGCCCATCGAGCTGCCGATCAAGCAACTGGTGCCGGGCGACCTGATCGTGCTGTCGGCCGGCGACATGATCCCCGCCGACTGCCGCGTGCTCAATGCCAAGGACCTGTTCGTCAGCCAGGCGGCGATGACCGGCGAATCGATGCCGGTGGAGAAGTTCGCCCAGCAGAAGGATGCCAAGACGCGCAACCCGCTGGACCTGGAAAACATCCTGTTCATGGGCACCAACGTGGTGTCCGGCGCAGCGACGGCAGTGATTCTGACCACCGGCAACAGCACCTATTTCGGCGCGTTGGCCCAGCGCGTCACCGCCACGGATCGCGCGACCACCTCGTTCCAGCAGGGCGTCAACAAAGTCAGTTGGCTGCTGATCCGCTTCATGTTCGTGATGGCGCCGCTGGTGTTGTTCATCAACGGTTTCACCAAGGGCGACTGGACCGAAGCGCTACTGTTCGCGCTGTCGATTGCCGTGGGCCTGACCCCGGAAATGCTGCCGATGATCGTCACCTCGACGCTGGCCAAGGGCGCGGTGTTTCTGTCGCGCAAAAAGGTCATCGTCAAGCGCCTGGACGCGATCCAGAACTTCGGCGCCATGGACGTACTGTGTACGGACAAAACCGGCACGCTGACCCAGGACAAGATTTTCCTGGCGCGCCATGTGGACGTGTGGGGCGAAGAGTCCGACGACGTGCTGGAAATGGCCTACCTCAACAGTTACTACCAGACCGGTCTGAAAAACCTGCTGGACGTGGCGGTGCTGGAACACGTGGAAGTGCATCGCGAGCTGAAAGTCGCCACCGCGTTCCAGAAGGTCGATGAGATCCCGTTCGACTTCAACCGGCGCCGGATGTCGGTGGTGGTGGCCGAGCAAGGCCAGCCGCACCTGTTGATCTGCAAAGGCGCGGTGGAAGAGATTCTGTCGGTGTGCAACCGGGTGCGCCACGGTGACTCCAACGAAGCGCTGACCGATGAGTTGCTGGCGCGCATCCGCCAAGTGACCGCGGCATTCAACGAAGAAGGCTTGCGGGTGGTCGCGGTCGCCGCGCAGCCGATGTCAGCGGGGCGCGATACCTACAACCTGGCGGATGAAAAAAACCTGACGTTGATCGGTTATGTGGCCTTCCTCGATCCGCCCAAGGAAAGCACCGCGCCTGCCCTCAAGGCCCTCAAAGCCCACGGCGTGGCCGTCAAAGTGCTGACGGGCGATAACGAACTGGTCACCGCCAAGATCTGCCGCGAAGTGGGCCTGGAGCAGCAAGGCCTGCTGATGGGCAACGACATCGAGGACATGACCGACGCCGAACTGGCCAAGGCCGTGGAAACCACCAACGTATTCGCCAGGCTGACGCCGTCGCACAAGGAACGCATCGTGCGCCTGCTCAAGGCCAACGGCCATGTGGTGGGCTTCATGGGCGATGGGATCAACGACGCACCGGCGCTGCGCACGGCCGATATCGGTATTTCGGTGGACAGCGCGGTGGACATCGCCAAGGAAGCGGCTGACATCATCCTGCTGGAAAAGAGCCTGATGATCCTGGAGGAGGGCGTGCTCGAAGGCCGGCGCACCTTCGCCAACATGCTCAAGTACATCAAAATGACCGCCAGCTCCAACTTCGGCAACGTGTTTTCGGTGTTGGTCGCCAGTGCGTTCATTCCGTTCCTGCCGATGCTGCCCATGCATTTGCTGGTGCAGAACCTGCTGTACGACATTTCGCAGATCGCGATTCCATTCGATAACGTCGATGAAGAAATGCTCGCCAAGCCGCAACGCTGGCAACCGGGGGATGTGGGCCGTTTCATGCTGTTTTTCGGGCCGATCAGTTCGATCTTTGACATCACCACGTTCGCACTCATGTGGTATGTGTTCGATGCCAACACCCCGGACCACCAGACCCTGTTCCAGTCGGGTTGGTTCGTGGTGGGGTTGCTGACCCAGACGCTGATCGTACATATGATCCGCACCCCGAAAATCCCGTTCCTGCAAAGCCGTGCGGCAATGCCGCTGATGGTGATGACGGGGGTGATCATGGCTGTAGGGATTTTCCTGCCGATGGGGCCGCTGGCGCACTACTTCAAACTGCAGGCGTTGCCGTCGCTGTACTTTGTGTTCCTGCCCGTGATTCTGTTGGGGTACATGGCGTTGACCCAAGCGGTGAAGGGCTACTACATCCGTAAGTTTGGCTGGCAATAACAGTTGTATCGAACGCCCCTGGGCCCGGTGGGAGCCGGGCCTGCCCGCGATGGCAGTGGGGCTGCCGCCGCATTCATGGAGTTTTTATGCAGGCAATCAACAACATCAACCTCGATTCCCTGATCGATACCGTGGTCAGCCTGACCGCCGCGTTTATCCTCGGCGGCTTGATCGGCTTCGAGCGCCAGTACCGCCAGCGCACGGCGGGCTTGCGCACCAACGTGCTGGTCGCAGTGGGCGCGGCGATTTTCGTCGACATGGCCAACCGCCTGGGCGGTGCAGACGGTGCTGTGCGGGTGGTCGCCTATGTGGTGTCGGGCATCGGCTTTCTGGGGGCCGGCGTGATCATGCGCGAAGAAGGCAACGTGCGCGGGCTCAACACCGCCGCCACCCTCTGGGCCTCGGCCGCGGTGGGCGCCTGTGCCGGTGCCGACCTGATCCTCGAAGCGCTGCTGGGCACGCTGTTCGTACTGGCGGCCAATACGCTGCTGCGGCCGATCGTCAATAACATCAACCGCCAGCCGCTGGATGTGGTGTCGGCGGAGGTGACCAACATCCTCTATGTGATTGCACGGCGTAGCCAGCAACAGGCGGTCATGGTGTTGCTGGAAGCCGAGCTGGCACGTTGCAACTACCCCGCCAGCGATGTCGATGTGCGCCCGTTTGGCAGCGAAGAAGTGGAGATCGAGGCGACCCTGGCGGCCACTTCCGTGGACGGTGATGAACTGGACGCCCTGGTGACGCGCATTTCCATGTCGAGCCTGGTGGTGCAGGCTTTCTGGAGCCCAAGTACCACCGACTGATCCACCCTGGTCAAGCCTAGGCATACCCAGGATTGGCTTTGCTTTTGTAAGGAAAAGTCCTACACGCAGTCAGGATTATCCCTTCGTAAGAAACATCACCCCATTGCTAAGGTTGATCGCTGCGGCTGGCCGGCAGCAATGATACGGCTTCATATGTTCGTGGTGATTTTCAAGGGAAGGGACCAGGCACCCGTCTGTTGGCGCTCTGAGGGACTGTACCGTTCGTCGGGACTGTCAATTCTCACAGGTGGCTGGATCCCGTGTGATGTGTCAGCGTACTTTGTCCTCTCAGGGGTGTTTTATGAGCAAAGCGTTAGTAGTGGATGACCACCCGTTTATTCGTGCCACTGTCAAATTTCTGTTGAAGCAGGAAGGTTTTACTGAAATTGATGAAGCGGGTAATGGCGCGGATGCCGTGCAGAAGGCCAGAGAAGGGCGCCCGGACCTGGTGATTCTCGACCTGGCGATGCCCAAGTTGGGTGGCCTGGAGGTCATCAGTCGGATCAAGGCCTTGGGCCTGCCGTGCAAGATCCTGGTGCTCACGTCCTACTTGGCGGTGTTTTTTTCGACCCGGTGCATGCGGGCCGGTGCCATGGGGTTTGTCGCCAAGACCGGCGAGTTGGACGAGCTGCAAAAAGCAATCAAGGCTGTGATGTGCAACTACAGCTGCTTTCCCAGCCTGCCCACCAGTTCGGTGCGCCGCGATGATTTGCAGACCTCCGAGCACGAGTTGGTGGAAGCTCTTTCGGACCGCGAGTTGACGGTGCTGCAGAAGCTGGCCCTGGGCCTGGGCAACAAGGAAATCGCCGAGGACATGCTGCTGAGCCACAAGACCATCAGCACGTACAAAACCCGCCTGAAGGAGAAGTTGCGCATGTCCTCCGTCGTGCATTTATCCAAGTTCGCCCAGCGCAATCACTTGATCTGAAATGACTGCCACTGCGTTCAGGCGGCTCGCCGCTATCATGTTGATGGGCCTGTTGCCCATGCTCGCAGTGGCCGTCGATCAGCCACACGCGCTGCGCCTGTTGGGGCACTCTCAGCTCGAAAACCCCCGCCTGATACTGGATGAAACCGACTGGCGCTGGCTACGTGAGCGGCGCACGTTGGTGATGGGGGTGTCGGCGCCGGATTACGCGCCATTCGACCTGAGCAACAACAACGACGAGCTTGAGGGCATTACCGCCGATTATGCGGCGCTGGTGGCGCAGGCGTTGAATATCATCATCGAGGTGCGACGCTACGACACCCGCGATGAAGTGATTGAAGCGCTCAAGCAGGGCGCGGTGGATTTCGTTGGCTCGGCCAACGGCTATGAAGCCGCAGACCCTGAGTTGGAGCTGTCACGCTCTTACGCCAACGATCAACCCACCCTGGTCACCCGCATCGGAGACACCCAGGCCCTGAGCGCGGACTTGGCCGGCAAACGCGTGGCCATGCTGTATCACTACATGCAGCCCGATGCCGTGCAGCGGTTCTACCCCCACGCGCAGTTGCAACTGTTTGCCTCGACCTTCGAAGCCATCGGTGCGGTGGCGTTCGGCCGGGCCGATGCGTACCTGGGCGATGCCATCAGCACCCGGTACCTGATCAACAAGAACCACCTCAATAACGTGCGCGTGGCGGATTTTTCCGGCCTGGAGGTCAACCCTTTCGGGTTTGCGTTCACCAAGGACAATATTCGCCTGCGCAATATCATCAACGCCGCGTTGGCCATCGTGCCGGTCAACCAGCAGATGGATATTCTGCGCCGCTGGAGTGCTGGTGGCAGCGGTTTCATGGAAGCCGAACGGCTGCGCCTGAGTGACAGCGAGCAGCGCTGGCTGGAGAAACACCCGCGGGTGAAAGTGGCGGTGCTCGACAAGTTCGTGCCATTGTCGTTTTTCAATGAGCAAGGGCAATTCGAAGGGCTTAGCGCGGAGGTGCTGGCGCGGATCAGCTTGCGCACGGGCCTGAAGTTCGATGTGGTGAAGGGCAGTTCGTTGCCTCGACAAATCGATGAGGTCAATGCTGGACAGGCAGACATGCTGGCGGTGATTACCCCCAGCGTCGAGCGGACCGAGAAGTTGCGCTTCACCCGGCCTTACCTGTCCAACCCGTATGTGCTGGTGGTGCGCGCCGAAGACGAGCGGCTGGTTACCCTGGAGGACTTGCCCGGAAAGCGCCTGGCGTTCATTCGCAGCAACAGCCTGGGTGAGCAAATCGCGCGGGATTACCCCGGTATTGAGTTTATCGACAGCGCAAACCCCGAAGCCGCCATGGAGTTGGTGGCCAATGGCGGGGCCGATGCGACTGTTATTTCGCTCATCAGTGCGCGCTACATGATCGCGCGTCATTACCGCGACCGCTTGCGTATGACCAGCACCGTCGGCACGGAGCCGGCGCGGATCACGTTTGGCGTCAACCGCAGCCAACTGGAGTTGTATTCGATCCTCGACAAGGCATTGTTGAGCATCACACCTGAGGAGCTGGATGAACTGACCAATCACTGGCGCAGCGAGATCATCATTGAAGACAGCTACTGGCTGCGCCATCGCAACGCAATCATCCAGGGTTTCAGTCTCGCCGCGGTGCTGTTGTTGATCACCCTGTGCTGGGCCTTTTACCTGCGCAGCCTGATTCGCAAGCGCGCCCAGGCCGAGCGGGCGTTGAGCGATCAGATGCGCTTTATGAGCGTGTTGATCGACGGCACGCCTCACCCGATTTACGTGCGCGATCGCCAGGGGCGGTTGATGGCCTGCAACAATGCCTACCTCGACGTGTTCGGTTTCAAGCTCGAAGACGTGATCGGCAAGACCGTGGTGGAAACCGACACCGGTAACCCGCCGCAAGCCCAGTCGTACCATGACGACTACCTGAAGTTGATGGCGCGGGGCGAGCCGCAGATTCATGACCGGATCCTCAGGGTGCCGGGCGGCGAAGTCCTCACGATTTACCATTGGATGCTGCCGTACCGCGACGGCGACGAGAAGGTCGTGGGCATGATTGCCGGCTGGGTGGATGTGAGTGAGCGCCACCGCTTGCTAGGCCAGTTGCAGGAAGCCAAGGACGATGCCGACGCCGCCAACCGCGCCAAGACGACGTTCCTGGCCACCATGAGCCACGAGATCCGGACGCCGATGAACGCGGTGATCGGCATGATCGAGCTGGCGCTCAAAAGCGCCGAGCAAGGTCGGGCGGATCGCGATGCGCTGGAAGTGGCGTCGGTGGCCTCGCGCGGCATGCTGGAATTGATCGGCGACATCCTGGACATCGCCCGGATCGAATCCGGCCACCTGTCCCTGGCCCAGGAGCCCGCCAACCTGCGTGAGCTGCTGGCCTCGGTGGTGCGGGTTTTCGAAGGCCTCGCGCGGGCCAAAGGGCTGGCGCTGCGCGTGACGCTCGATCCGGCGCTCGATCGCCCGGTGCTGATCGACCCGCTGCGCTTCAAGCAGGTGGTTTCGAACCTGCTCAGCAATGCCATCAAGTTCACCAGCAAAGGCCAGGTGCAATTGGGCGCCCAGGGCGATGTCGCCGAGGATCAACTATGGCTCAGGTTGTGGGTGCAAGACACCGGTATGGGCATCAGTGCTCAGGACCAGCAGCGGCTGTTCAACCCGTTCAGCCAGGGCAGCAACGCTGAACAATCGGCGCGCAGCGGTTCCGGCCTGGGGTTGGTGATCAGTCGCAGTCTGTGCGAAATGATGGGCGGTCAGTTGCACCTGAGCAGCGTGTTGGGGCAGGGCACCCGGGTGGACGTGAGTGTGGCGCTGAGCCTGGCGGCCGCGCTGCCGGTGCCGGCTTCGGCGCCTGCTCCGCACAGCCCACCGACACGCGCGTTGAGTATCCTGGTGGTGGATGACTACCCGGCCAACCGTTTGCTGCTGGCCCGGCAGTTGAGCTTCCTGGGGCATCGCATTACCACGGCCGAGGACGGTGTGCAGGGGCTTGCGCTGTGGCAGGCCGGGCACTTTGATGGCGTGATCACCGATTGCAATATGCCTCTGAAGGACGGTTACACATTGGCGCGGGATATTCGTACTCAAGAGCACGAGCGAGGCCTGGTGCCGTGCCTGCTGCTGGGGTTTACCGCCAATGCCCAACCCGAAGAAGCCGAGCGCTGTCGCCAGGCGGGCATGGACGGGTGCCTGTTCAAGCCCACCGGGCTCGAAGACTTGCGATCGGCCCTGGCGCCGCGCATGGCGAGCCTATGCGAGCCGCAAGCCGAACCGGCGTTCGATCTGGGAGCGCTGATCATGCTGACGGGGGACGATCATGCCGCGCTCAACGAATTGTTGATGCCGCTGCTCGACAGTCTGGAAGCCGATCAACGGCTATTGCCGTCATTGCGACGTCAGGCCGACTTTGCCCAGTTGCATGACCTGGCACACCGCGCCAAAGGCGGCGCGCGGATGGTCAAGGCGCACGCGCTGATCGCTTGTTGCGAAACCTTGGAGGCCGTGTGCGAACGGCAGGACCTCCAGGCGTTGGGGGCAGCGGTTGAGGACGTCGAGCAGGCGATCGATGATTTGCATCACAGCTTGAGCGTTTATTGCAATCAACCTTGACGCGGTTGGGTGGTTATTCGGTGGATTTGGGACAACTCCTACATGAAGGGGGAACATGCCTGATTTTGTCTGCGGGATATGTCTGGAAAATGGGCTGCTCTCATTCAACGAGCACAGCCTGCCAGGGGTTTGCCATGCCGAACAAAGCACTGACCATCCTGATTGCCGATGAACAGCACCTGCAACGGTTGTATATCGAAAAAATGCTCAACCGATTGGGGTATCACCGGATTGTGCCGGTGCAAACCTTTGAAGAGGTCCAGATCCTCACGGCGATCCCGGCCGAACCCTTTGATGTGCTGATCGTCAATGCAGGCTTGGCGACCCACGCCGGTGGGCCGCAGGCCCAGGTACGCCACGTGCTGGTCTACGATCACTTGGACCTGGGCGTACCCGTCGGCTCGACACCGCAGGTACTGGTCCGCTTGCCCGGCGTACCGGATAACATCAATCTTGAGCACTTCATGGACATCATCGACCCACCCGAGGCCGCCGCGGGCTTGCGGGTATTGCCCTGGCTGCGGGAATTATCGCGCACGCCGGTGGCCGGGGTTTAGTTCCGCGTCGGCGCGATGCCATTGGGGCTGTTGGGCGCTGGCCCCGTCACGGCCCGCAACCTGCAGCATGTCGGCAGCGCTCAAGGTCAGTTGCAGGGGCTTGAGGTTGCTCTCCAGGTTGGCGGCCGTCCGGCTTGCCCGCGCTTTGCAGGCAAGCCGGTGTCCATTGCTCAGCCGATGGCGTGTTCGCGCAAGCGTTGAGCTGCGCTGCGCAACAGCTGCTCGGTGCTGTCCCAACCCAGGCAACCGTCGGTCACCGACACGCCGTATTTCATCGCCGGGCCCAATGGTTGGCAGCCTTCGAACACGTGGCTTTCGAGCATCATGCCGATCAGCGAAGTGTCGCCCTGCAGGCGTTGCTCCAGCACTTCATTGAACACTGCCGGCTGACGCAGCGGGTCTTTGCCACTGTTGGCATGGCTGCAATCGACCATGATCCGCGCGGTCACCTTGGACTTGGCCAGGTCCTGTTTCACCTGGGCCACGCTCTGCGCATCGTAGTTCGGCCCACGGTGACCGCCGCGCAACACCAGGTGGGTGTCGGGGTTGCCCGGGGTCTGGATGATCGCCGGGTGGCCCTGGCTGTCGACGCCGAAGTGCCGGTGCGGGTGGGACGCCGAGCGCATCGCATCGCAGGCAATGGCGACGCCGCCGTCGGTGCCGTTCTTGAAGCCGACGGGCATGCCCAGGCCGCTGGCCATTTCGCGGTGGATCTGCGACTCGGTGGTGCGTGCGCCGATGGCGACCCAACTGAGCAGGTCGTCGAAGTAGCCGGCGGCCATCGGTTGCAGCAACTCGGTGGCGACCGGCAGGCCCAGGCGCAGCATCTCACGCATCAGTTCGCGGGACAGGCTGAGGCCGGCGGCCATGTCATCGCTGCCATCCAGGTGCGGGTCGTAGGCCAGGCCTTTCCAGCCAATGGTGGTGCGTGGTTTTTCGACGTAGGCGCGGATTACCAGCAGCATCTGGTCGCTGACGTCCAACGCCAGTTTCTTCAGGTTGCGTGCGTATTCCATGGCCGATTCCGGGTCGTGGATCGAACACGGACCGACGATCACCAGCAAACGTGAATCTTCGCCATTGAGAATGGCGCGCACGGCTTGGCGATGGGCGTGGATTTGCTCATTGAGGAATGGGCTGAGAGGTAACTGGTGCTTGAGTTCAAGGGAACTGGGCAAGCGCAGGGTCAGCGCTTCATTGGCGCTGGTCAGGGTAGAAACGGGCAGAGCGGCGACGGAGGAGTTCATCTTCAAGGCTTCCTGGGCAAGCGGCGGGCGATTCCCGCACGCTCTGCCCTACTGGGGTGTTCGACAATTGGCCGTAGTGGCTACGTGTGTTGGCTTGCCACCGATAGGTGACCGATCGGAGGCGGCAGGCTGTCCCGAGCGGAGCTTGCTAAATCGCCATGCAGTGCTGGTGTCGTAGCGGTAATAGGTGGCGTAGTTCATGTCGTGATTCCTTTAAATGGTCTTGATCAAACAAAGTGTTCAGGGCTGAAAAAACAAAACCCCCGATCGGGGAGCCGACCGGGGGTTAGATTTCTCTGGTAGGCGACCCCTTGAGCAGTGGGCGCCGATTTCAGGTATCAGGCGCGCCAGTGGCTAAACCAATACCCAAAATAAAAGCTGACCAGTGCGCTCAAACCGTTCACACGGGTAGCCGATACCGAGCGCGAGGCGCTGGCAGCAGGGCAAACCTGGGTGTGGGTGAGTTGCAACATGGTGGCTCTCCAAATGATGGTGGCAGCTTACTAGAGGCGCACGGGTGGATTCAATCGGTAATTTCTATTGCGTGGAGGTACTTACGACTATGGGGTGAGTGTCGATATGCTGGTGGCCACTCAATAATGCTTGCCGGGACGCAACCATGACTGCCTTGACCCTTGCCGCTGCTCAATCCGTTTCCATCGCCGGCGACGTACCGGCCAATATCCTGCGGCACCTGGCGTTCATGCGCGCCGCGGCTGAGCAGGGTGTGCAAGTGCTGGTGTTTCCGGAGCTGTCGTTGAGCGGGTATGAACCGTCCTTGGCGGCTGAGCTGGCAATCGCCCCCGAGGACGCGCTGTTGACGCCGCTGCGCGAGATGGCGCGGGAGCTGCGCTTGACGGCGGTGGTGGGCATGCCGATCCGCTTGGCGCCAGGGGCGGGCGTGTCGATCGCCGCGTTGGTGCTGGGAGCAGACGGTTCGCTTGCGGTTTACACCAAGCAGCATCTGCATCCCGGCGAAGAGGTGGCGTTTGTCGCGGGGCAGGGCGGTGACGTGCTTGAGTGGCGGGATGATCGGATCGCGCTGGCGGTCTGCGCCGACTTTTCCCACGCCAGCCATGCACGTCAGGCTGCGCAAGCGGGCGCCACTGTATACGCCGCCGGCGTGCTGATCAGTGAAGGCGGCTACGCAACGGACAGTGCGTTGCTCCAGGGCTACGCCGCCGAGCATGGCCTGGTGGTATTGATGGCCAATCACGGTGGCCCCTCGGGCGGCTGGGCGTGCGCGGGGCGCAGTGCTATCTGGGGCGCCGATGGGCAGGTGCTTGCCGCCGCGCCGGGGGTGGGCGACGCGCTGGTCATTGCCCGTCGCGATGGCGGGCGCTGGACCGGTCAAGCGGTAGCACTGTGGGCTGAAGGGGCGCGATGACATGACGTTTCACTTGCGCGCGGCGACTGACCAGGACCGCTCATTTGCCCGGACGCTGACCTACGAAGCCATGCGCGGCTACTACGCGCAATACCGTTTGCTGTGGTCCAACGATGGTTTCGACGTGGCCTGGGCGGGGCGCGAGAATTGGCTGATCTGCAGCGACGATACCGTGGTGGGCTTTATCAGCCTGAGTCGCGACAGCCAGGCGCTGTACATTCGCGAGTTGCATATTCTCGAACCGTTCCGTGGCCGTGGAGCAGGCAGCTGGGTACTGGAGCAAATGGCGCTCAAAGCGTGCGGTCAAGGTCGCGGTCTTTTACGGTTGACCGTGTTTAAAACCAATCCGGCAAAAAGGCTTTATCAGCGCAAGGGCTTGCAAGTTGCGGGTGAGGAAGCGTGCTTCTGGTGCATGGAACGCGATTGTCGGCCCATGTCCGCAGACTAATAAGTGACTCATTTGCGCAAAACAGGCACAACGGCTTAATAAGCGCATACTGAACCTAGGGCAATATTTCTTGTTCCTGCCTCAGAGGCTCATTCTCGGCAAGGATGATGCCTTCTTTCATGCCCAGAAGGACCGCTACCTTATGGGCCTCTCCCCGCCGTCCTTTCTTGCGCCCAGCGAGCACCTGATACGTGGTTGCCGGGTCGACACCGTGTTCCCGGGCGAACGCTTGAACCGACTTACCTTGGTGTTCAAGCCAAGCCTTGGCTTGTGCAGCAGTACGAATTCCGGGCATAGTTCAAAACCGTTCAAGTTTGTGTAACCAAGGGATCAGCGTATCACCTCTTGGGGTGTGCCAATTTAGGATCATACATCCAAATGAGTAGAATCGGTTTGCGTCTAAGGCAGGAAAGAGAGCGGCTTGGGTTGTCGCAAAAAGTGTTTGGTGAAATTGGAGGCGTTGAAGCGAACGCACAAGGCAAATACGAAAACGGCGGGCGGGCGCCGAAGGCCGATTATTTATCGCGTGTGGCCGAAAGAGGCGTGGATCTTCTGTACGTATTAACAGGCGCTCCCACGCCGGCGCAAATGGATAACTTGAGTCAGATCGAAGAAAAGGTGCTGGGCAACTATCGGGCGATGTTCAAAGAGGACCAGGATGCGATCCACCGATTGACCTCAACCTTGGCTGAACATTCGTCAATGTTGATAATGAATGGTAAATCCAAGCTGTAGCCCGGGATTCCTGACCTTTCCCCCAGGAAATAGCGTTGCGCGTCGTTCGACGGGCGCGCTTCCCGGCGTCAAGCGCTATATATATGACACTTGCAACTAGGTCTGCGCCTTGGTTTTTTGCTAAGGTGTTCAGCAACCTATAAGACCATATCGCGAGGTGTCTGCTTGATTAGGGTGCTAGTAGTCGATGACCATGATCTCGTTCGTACAGGCATTACACGAATGCTGGCTGACATCGATGGCCTGCAAGTAGTCGGCCAGGCTGAATCGGGTGAAGAGTCCCTGATCAAGGCCCGGGAGTTGAAACCCGATGTGGTGTTGATGGACGTCAAGATGCCTGGGATCGGCGGCCTTGGCGCCACTACCAAATTGTTGCGCAGCCACCCGGATATCAAAGTCGTGGTGGTCACCGTGTGCGAAGAAGACCCGTTTCCTACACGTCTGCTGCAGGCGGGGGCGGCGGGATACCTGACCAAGGGCGCAGGCCTGGCGGAGATGGTACAAGCCATTCGCCTGGTATTTGCCGGCCAGCGCTACATCAGCCCGCAGATTGCGCAGCAGTTGGCGATCAAGTCCTTCCAGCCCACCAGCGATTCGCCGTTTGACGTGCTGTCGGAGCGTGAAATCCAGATCGCCTTGATGATTGTCGGCTGCCAGAAGGTGCAGGCCATCTCCGACAAGCTGTGCCTGTCCCCCAAGACCGTCAACACCTACCGCTATCGCATTTTCGAGAAGCTCGCCATCAGCAGTGATGTTGAATTGACCCTGCTCGCGGTGCGCCACGGCATGGTGGACGCCAGCGCCTGACATGACCACACCGTTTGATCCGAGTGCCTTTCTCTCGACCTGCAGCGGCCGCCCCGGCGTGTACCGCATGTTCGACAGCGAGGCGCGCCTGCTGTATGTGGGCAAAGCCAAGAACCTGAAAAACCGCCTGGCGAGCTACTTCCGCAAGACCGGCCTCGCGCCGAAAACCGCGGCCCTGGTGGCGCGTATCGCCCAGGTCGAAACCACCATCACCGCCAACGAAACCGAGGCGCTGCTGCTTGAGCAGACGCTGATCAAGGAATGGCGGCCGCCTTACAACATCCTGCTGCGTGACGATAAATCCTACCCCTACGTGTTTTTATCTGACGGCGACTTCCCACGCCTGAGTATTCATCGGGGCGCGAAGAAGCAGAAGGGCAAATACTTCGGACCTTACCCCAGCGCCGGTGCGATCCGCGAAAGCCTGAGCCTGCTGCAAAAGACCTTTTTCGTGCGGCAGTGCGAAGACAGCTTCTACAAGAACCGCACCCGGCCGTGCCTGCAATATCAGATCAAGCGTTGCAAGGCACCCTGTGTCGGCCTGGTTGAACCGGCGGAGTACGCCGAGGATGTGCGCCATTCGGTGATGTTCCTCGAAGGGCGCAGCAACGCCCTCACCGACGAACTCTCCGGCGCCATGGAACAAGCCGCGAGCACCCTGGATTTCGAGCGAGCCGCCGAGTTGCGCGACCAGATCTCGCTGCTGCGGCGTGTGCAGGACCAGCAAAGCATGGAAGGTGGAACCGGCGACGTCGATGTGATCGCCGCGTTCGTCAACCCGGGTGGTGCCTGTGTCCACCTGATCAGTGTGCGTGGCGGTCGGGTGTTGGGCAGCAAGAACTTCTTCCCGCAGACCGGGATCGACGAGGAGGTCGCTGAAGTCATGGCCGCGTTCCTGGGCCAGTATTACGTCAGCAGCCCCGAGCGCGACTTGCCGTCGGAACTGATCGTCAACGTGGTGCATGAAGACTTCCCGACGTTGATCGAGGCCATCCACGCGTTGCGTGGCCGTGAACTGGACATCAGCCACCGCGTGCGCGGCACGCGGGCGCGCTGGCAGCAACTGGCCGTGACCAACGCCGAGCAGGCCCTGAGCGCACGTCTGGCGAATCGACAGCACGTGGCCGCGCGCTTCGAGGCCCTGGCCGAAGTCCTCAACCTTGACGAACCGCCCCAGCGCCTGGAGTGTTACGACATCAGCCACTCCAGCGGCGAAGCCACGGTGGCGTCCTGCGTGGTGTTCGGGCCGGAGGGGCCGATCAAGTCCGATTACCGGCGCTACAACATCGAAGGCGTCACCGCCGGCGACGACTACGCCGCCATGCACCAGGCCTTGACGCGCCGCTTCAGCAAATTGAAGGAGGGGGAGGGCAAGCTCCCCGATATCCTGCTGGTGGACGGCGGCAAGGGCCAGCTGTCCATGGCTCGCGACGTGCTCAACGAACTGGCGGTGCCCGACCTGATCCTGCTCGGCGTGGCCAAGGGCGCCACGCGCAAGGCCGGCTTCGAGACGTTGTACTTGAATGATGCCGCCCATGAGTTCACGTTGAAGGGCGACTCGCCTGCGCTGCACCTGATCCAACAGATCCGCGACGAAGCCCACCGTTTCGCCATTACCGGCCATCGCGCCCGTCGCGGCAAAACCCGGCGAACCTCAACCCTGGAAGGCGTGGCCGGAGTAGGCCCGACACGCCGACGCGACCTGCTTAAACATTTTGGTGGCTTGCAAGAGCTCTCCCGTGCCAGCATTGACGAAATAGCTAAAGCACCCGGTATCAGTAAAAAGCTCGCTGAGTTGATTTATGCAAATCTGCACAGCGAGTAGAATGCCTTCTCACCTCGTAGCCAGTTGTGCCGATGAATATCCCTAATCTGATCACCGTTCTACGCGTCCTGCTTATTCCGATTTTCATTTTGTTGTTCTATTTGCCTTACGAATGGAGCTACATGGCCTCCAGTTCGGTGTTCGCCGTTGCGGCCGCCACCGATTGGCTCGACGGCTACCTGGCCCGACGCCTGGAACAGAGCACGCCGTTCGGCGCGTTCCTCGACCCGGTGGCCGACAAACTGATGGTGGCCGTGGCCCTGGTGCTGCTGGTGCAGGAACACGGCAACCTGTGGCTGACCTTGCCGGCTGCGGTGATCATCGGCCGCGAGATCGTCGTTTCGGCCCTGCGCGAATGGATGGCCGAAATCGGCGCCCGCGCCCACGTCGCCGTGTCGAACATGGGCAAATGGAAAACCGCCGCGCAAATGCTCGCGTTGGTGATCCTGCTGGCCAACCCGTCGGACTTTTCCTTCTGGGTCTTGCTAGGCTACGCCTTGCTGCTCATCGCTGCCGGCCTGACGCTGTGGTCCATGCTCCAGTATTTACGCGCTGCCTGGCCTCATCTGCGCACCACTGTTGAAAAAAAATAAAACTTTTTTGAATCAAGGGGTTGACGGGTGCTGAGGATTCTATAGAATGCGCCTCACCAAGACGCGGGAATAGCTCAGTTGGTAGAGCACGACCTTGCCAAGGTCGGGGTCGCGAGTTCGAGTCTCGTTTCCCGCTCCAAACATAGCGCTACAGAGTTTCACTGAATTCTGTCAGCGATCGAAACAAGGACCTTCGGGTCCTTTTTTCGTTCCGGCGGGAACCGCTGACATCCAGCACCGTCCAGTGCTTTTAAGTCCCGATTTAAGTCCCGAATGAGGATCTTGGATTTGGATATGCACTGAATCGGTTTTTTGCTGGAGCAGCTTGGATAGCGAGACGAGCATCCGCTCCTGACTCTGTTCAGGAGCTCGCTATGGCACTCTCGGATACGACCGTTCGGCAAGCCCGAATCACCGGCAATGACTACACGCTAGGCGACACGGATGGGCTTGCGCTCAACGTGACGGCCCGCGGCGGGAAAATCTGGCGTTTCAATACTGCTGGGCGGGCGTGCAGAAGCGTATGTCTCTCGGTAGTTATCCGCAAATCAGCCTCAAAGAAGCCCGTGCGCGACGTGATGAGGCGCGCCTTGGTCGCCCAAGGCATCAATCCCTATGAGCACCGTAAACAGCAGCGTCGTGCTGTTCGTTTTGCGGCAGAGCAGGCCTTCGAGGCCGTGTTCAATCAATGGGTGGAGTTCCGCAGGCTAAGCCTGAAGGAAGGGCGCCAGAGCACGCTCTCGCAAATCTTGAGAATCTTCAATAAAGACGTGCTGCCCACACTGGGCGGGCGGTCTATCTATGATATCAATCGTCACGATCTGCTGGATTTGCTGAGCAGGATCGAACAGCGCAAGGCCTTAACGACAGCTGAAAAGTGTCGGGCCTGGTTAAATCAATTGTTCCGCTATGCGTTGGTAAAAATCGAGCATAGGCTGGAGATGTCTACGATGCTGGGGGCAGTCCAATGAGCTTGCAAAGTGTCTAGAGAGTCCGTGGCGATTCACATCGGTCAAACCTTGAAGTGACTGACAAGTTGCTGTAACTGTACCCCCAGGCGCGCGAGTTCGATACTGGAGGCCGCTGTCTCCTCACTAGCTGAGGCGGTCTGTTCAGACACGTCGCGTACACTCAAAATGCTGCGGCTTATTTCCTCCGCCACCGAACTTTGTTGTACTGCGGCGGCAGCAATCTGTTGGTTCATGGCTTGAATCCCAGAAACCGTCTGAGTGATGCTAGCTAAAGATGCGCCTGCTTTACCTGCCAACGCCACAGTGCTATCGGTTAGTTCGCGGCTGCTCTGCATAATACTGGACACCTGACGTGTTCCACCTTGCAAGCCTGCCACCAAGCTTTCTATTTCCTCAGTGGACTGCTGAGTACGCTGAGCCAGTCCTCGTACTTCGTCAGCGACCACTGCAAAACCGCGCCCTGCCTCACCTGCGCGAGCAGCCTCAATGGCCGCGTTAAGGGCCAATAAATTAGTTTGCTCAGCCACCGCCTTGATCACGTCCATGATCTTGACGATGCGCCCACTTTCTTGTTCAAGCTTATTCATAGCTTCCGCTGAACGCCCGACTTCGCTGGACAAACGCTCAATCTGGGCGATGGCTTCCGCGACTACTTTGTCACCAGCGCGCGCCTGAGCATCGGCCTCTGATGCGGCAACGGAAGCTTGTTCCGCATTCCGCGCAACTTCATGCACAGTGGCCGACATTTCGTGCATCGCAGTAGCCACTTGGTCGGTCTCGGTTTTCTGGCTATTGACCCCAGCGCTGGTCTGCTCAGTGACAGCTGAAAGCTCTTCCGCTGCACTGGCGATCTGGGTGACTCCATCGCGGATACCACCGATCAGATCGCGCAAGGTACGACCCATGCGCTGAATACCTTGTTGCAGCACACCCAGTTCGTCTCTACGGGTCACGACCATGTTTTGCGTGAGATCGCCCGCTGCAATGCAATCGACCACAGCCAGAGTCTCCTGCAATGGGCGGGTAATCTGGCGGGTGATTATCAGAGCTGCAAGAAGCCCCAATATCATTGCCAAAGCAGTGCAACTCAACTGCAGCGTGCGGGCCTGAGCACTATCTGTTTCAAGGGCGGCCAGCTGTCTGGCATACATTTCATCAGTCAGACGGGTGATGGCCTCTCCGAAATTGACAGTGTCCTGCACGGAGTGGTCGATAGCCCCATTACTGGCTGTAAAATCCTGCACTGAGCGGCGGTAAGCCATCAGAGCGGTTTCCAGTTGCCTGATAGGATCGGCATAGGCGGCACCAAAGGTGTTGTTGAGGGTTTCAATGCCCTTGAGCGCACTATCAAGCTGGCGGGCGGCGGCTTGTTCCGTAGTGCTGTTGGGATTGCCGGTGTAGCCACGAACTTCATAACGCACCAGCGCGACATCCTCTTTGGCCTTGAGGATGACTTTGTATAACTCATAACGGCGCTGATCAGAGACTGGCATTGCTTCTACGTCATTGATGAGCTTGGCAATCAGCGCGGCGCCTTTGACCGCATTGGTGGCCATTTCCTTACGGGTGGCCGCACTATTGCGATAGGCCTCGCGCATCGTATTAATTGCCATTTGATACTGAGTGGTGGCTTGGTTGATCAGCGCAAGACTTTGCAAGTTTTCAGGTAGCTGCAGTTCTTTTGCGAGGCTTTTTTGCTTGGCGACAAACAGTTCCAGCGCATCCTGGATCAATGCACCTTGTTGCTCGTCACCCTTGTCCACCTGATACTGAAAACGGGCCCTCCGTAGATGATCAAGACGGTTGCCGAGTTCGGTGATGCCGGCCATTCGATTACTACGGTCAATCATTTTTCCCAAGCTGAACCAGCTGGTCGCGGCAAGGATGGCGGTTAGAAGGAGTACAACAGCAAAGCCCAAGGCCAGCTTGAGCATGACGCTGATATTCGCGAGCCAAGAGTTCATAGCGTTCCTTTGGTAATCAGCCGTGACCGATGAAAACTGGCGCGGTCATCTGAGAAGGGGGGGTAGGTATAATCAATATTGATATGGATGATTGGATGAATATAGCACAGTGATGGCGCGGTGCCATCACGAGCTTTTAATGATTTCGACGATACGTGTCAGAATGGCGACAGCTAGAAAAATGAATCGCCCAGGATTCTCTAGATACCTTGCAAAAAGTTATACAAGGTGCTCGATTTCGTAAAAGGGTGGTGGCCGGCCTATGCAAGTCGGCATGCAATCCTACCGATCAATCACTACGCTCCACCCTGAAGCCTCTCTAGGTGGTTTTGACATCTGCCGCACTCAGGAGAAAGTCCGGCTAGCGCATTGCTTTCAAGACAGGACGGTTGCAGAGGTCGCATACGCCGTCATGAACAGTGAGAGGCAACTATTGTGGGTGGGTTTTTCCAACATTGAGGTCTGAATGACGAACCTTGCAAGCCGTGAAGAGCTAATCACATGGCGAACCTTAAGGTCTTCTCATGCACAGTTATGCGCGCTTAGATATCCAGACAAATTTTGCCGAAATGCTTGTTGGTTTCCTGATACTTGAACGCTTCGACAATCTCGTTCAAAGGGAAATGACGATCAATAATCGGACGCATACCATTAGCATTGATGGCTCGGATCATGTCTTGCTGCTGGCTGCGGCTGCCCACCAATACACCCTGCAGACGTACTTGCTTGATCAGTGCGGGTACAAAATTCATTGCACCGCTTACGCCACTCAGTATCCCGATGATGGAGATGTGACCAGCAACCCGAGTTGCAACCATCGATTGCTCGAGAGTCGCGGGGCCGCCGACTTCTATGATGTGATCAACACCACGGCCACCCGTTAGAGCGCGTGCAGTTTCACCCCAGTTAAGGTCTTTGCGGTAATTGATCACATGATCAGCGCCTAGTCCTTTCAGACGTTCAAGTTTTTCGTCGCTTGAAGAGGTAGCAATGACGGTAGCGCCGGCCAATTTAGCGAACTGCAGAGCGAAAATTGAAACGCCGCCAGTGCCTTGGACGAGCACTGTGTCGCCCGGCTTGAGTGAGTCATCGGCCATCAGGGCGCGCCATGCAGTAAGGCCGGCAGTGGTGAGCGTGGACGCTTCAGCATGGCTGTATCCGATAGGCGCGAGAGTGAACGATGTGGCTTTGGCCGTCACTTGCTCACGAGCGTAGCCGTCAATGCCATCACCTGGCACGCTAACAAAACCCTCAACCAGTGGCGCACCATTGATCCACTCAGGGAAGAATGTACTAACGACCGAGTCACCCACCTTGAATTCAGTGACATCTTCGCCGACAGCAATGACTTCACCTGCGCCGTCGGCCATGGGGATGCGTTTTTCACTAGGCCCCCACATACCGCTGACCACCGCGAAGTCGTGGTAGTTGAGCGAGTTGGCGTGAAGGCGCACTGTGATTTCGCCGCGCGCTGCGGCCCGTACTTCGCTACTGCCAACCACAACCTTTTCATAACCGCCACCGGGTTGGACGAAGATAGTTTTACTGCTCATAGGGGATTCCTTGTGTTTTCTAATTACGCGAAATTACGACCGTTCGGCAAGCCTGAATCACCGGCAATGACTACACGATAGGCGACACGGATGGGCTTGCGCTCAACGTGACGGCCCGCGGCGGGAAAATCTGGCGTTTCAATACTGCTGGGCGGGCGTGCAGAAGCGTATGTCTCTCGGTAGTTATCCGCAAATCAGCCTCAAAGAAGCCCGTGCGCGACGTGATGAGGCGCGCGCCTTGGTCGCCCAAGGCATCAATCCCTATGAGCACCGTAAACAGCAGCGTCGTGCTGTTCGTTTTGCGGCAGAGCAGGCCTTCGAGGCCGTGTTCAATCAATGGGTGGAGTTCCGCAGGCTGAGCCTGAAGGAGGGGCGCCAGAGCACGCTCTCGCAAATCTTGAGAATCTTCAATAAAAACGTCCTGCCCATACTGGGTGGATGGTCTATCTACGACATCAATCGTCGCGATCTGCTGGATTTGCTGAGCAGGATCGAACAGCGCAAGGCCTTATCGACAGCTGAAAAGTGTCGGACCTGGTTTAATCAATTGTTCCGCTATGCGTTGGTAAAAATCGAGGGGCTAGAACACAATCCGGCTTCAGGCCTGGATGTGGTTGCACTTCGCAAACCTCCTGTTTCTCACAATCCATTTCTCCGTATGGACGAGTTCCCGGCCTTGATGGCTGCTCTTCGAAACTACGGTGGCGCCAACCAAACTCGGCTTGGCCTTCGGTTGTTGCTGCTGACCGGTGTCCGCACGGGCGAGTTGCGGCTGGCGACACCCGACCAGTTCGATTTGGAGAAGCGCTTGTGGATCATACCGGCGGAAGTGGTGAAACAACTCCAGCTAGCGATGTGCAAGCCAGGTAAGCAGATCCAAAACGTACCGCCTTATATCGTGCCACTGTCGGTGCAGGCGCTGGAGATAGTGCGCCATTTGTTGGACCAGGTTGTCCCCGCGCAGCGCTACTTATTTGCGCATCGAAGCGACCTGAGCAAGCGCATCAGTGAGAACACTCTGAATGGCGCTACTGTGTCGATGCGAATGTGCTGGAGACGTCGGGTACTCGGATCGGCATGCCGATCGCTGTTGGACTGGTCAGCGACGCGGGTTGCGATCCGGTCGAGACGGGCAATTTGGCCTCGGTCCTGCCTTTTCAGCAGGGTGGGCCGTGTTGGCGAGCGCACCTTACTGCTCCCCAATTGCGTCGTCGTCTGAGTCTGTCTGACGCATAACCCATCACCATTTTGCCGAGTGTCCCGACGTGTGGTGATGGGCGATCAGGTGACCGGGACTGCCACATGACCTAGCGAAAAAGCTCGCAGGTTCCCCTGCGCGCTTCATTTCCTGATTAGTAAGCCTAGGTAAGTGTCCTTCGACGGCCGACACAGGGTTCTGGATATCCTCGGTACGCGTTCTAACTTACTCCGTCTACGACAAACCCTCGATAGACTGCACCCTTGAGCCTGTGTCCAACGATGGACTGATACGCGTCGCCGTGATACCAGGCCTTGGCTTCGTCGAATGTCGGGAAGGAGAAAAGTACAACGCCTTCTGGTAATTCCCCTTCAAACGCCTCAATCCGTTGATAGGCTGAAAGCATCGTGGACTGCAGGCCGGCAAGAGCAATGGTGGCTTTTTGTGCATAGATATCAAGCTCATGCTGATCGAGCGTTTTCTCTCGGATGAAGATTACATAAGCAGTCATGATCTGTCCCGTTAGCTATCGTTGACTGGGTCATCACATCAGTGGCTGATAACGACCTTGCCAAAGACGTCACGTGTCATGAGTTTTTCATACGCCCGCTTGGCGTCCCCAAACTCAAAACGACTGTCGATTACAGGGCTGATTCCATGTGCGGCGATGCCTGCGATCAAATTTTCCAGATCTTGTCGACTGCCCAGGGCGATAGGCTGGTATCGCGCCTGGCTCATGAACATGGACATGAAGTCGACGCTGCCTTCCAAGCCCGCGAGTACCCCAACCATCGAAACCTGGCCACCCACCGCAATGGCTTTGACCGACTCCTGGAAAGTGCCTGAGCCACCCACCTCAACGATGCGATTGACGCCATTGCCGTTGGTAAGCGCCCGGACCTGCTGCGACCATGCGGGATGGGTTTTGTAGTTGATGATGTCGGCTACGCCCAACAGCTTGAGCTGTTCGGACTTCTCATCGCTGGATGTCGTGGCAATGACGCGCGCGCCCAGCGCTTTTGCAAACTGGATGGCGAACAACGAGACGCCTCCCGTTCCCTGTGTCAGTACCGTGTCGCCTGCGCTTACTCCTTTGACCGCAGACCACGCAGTGACCGCAGCACAAGGTAGGGTAGCGGCCTCTTCAAAGCTCAGACTGCCAGGAATGTGTGCCAGAGCGTTTTCTGATGTGACGCGGTAATCTGCCAGCCAGCCGTCGACATCATATGAATACTGGGAATACTTTCCGGTGAACGGCCCGTCAATCCATTCAGGGAAGAATGAGTTCACGACTCGATCCCCAGTGACGAAGCGAGTCACTCCCTCGCCAACGGCGATCACCTCACCTGCACCGTCGGAAAGAGGGATGGTGCCCGATGGTACGGGCGCTGTGTAGTGTCCTTGCAGAATGAGGATGTCTCGGAAATTCAACGAGGAGGCGCGTACGCGGACGACGACTTCGCCTGAGGCCGGAGTCGGAATCGCTATGGCACCGTTGACAAGGCCATCGAGCCCGCCAAATTTTTCGAGGTGATAGGCGCGGTTTTGTTTGGTTTCAGCATTCATGAAGCAGTCCTTTCTAGGGGGTTGATACATTATTTTCCCCTTGAATGCCGTGGTTGATAATCCACTGCCACCTACTCATACTGTTTAGATGAACTACACAATCGGACGCGGTGAGTTAGATGGGGTTCTCGTGTTCTTGGCGGTCGCCGAGGCGCGTGGCTTCCGGGCGGCTGCGCGCCGCCTTGGCATTACGCCATCAGCTGTTAGTCAGGCGATACGCACATTCGAACAGCGAGTGGGAGTGCCACTGCTGGCACGAACTACCAGAAGCGTCGGACTGACTGAGGCTGGAGCAAGACTGCTGCTTCAAGTGCGGCCTGCTGCTCAGCAGGTACTTCTGGGAATTGAGTCCGCGCGTAACTTCGGTGAGTCTGTAACCGGGCTGCTTCGAATCAGTGTTCCCAGGCCAAGTGTTCCTATGCTGACAGAACGCTTCGTGCCTGGGTTCCTTAGCGCGAACCCGGGAATACAGCTTGAATTTGTCGGTGATGATCACCTGGTGGACATCATTGATGAAGGTTGCGATGCCGGAGTACGACCGCGTTCATATGTACACGCTGATATGGTTGCGGTACCTCTGACCGCTGAGGAACCCAGCATTGTGGTCGGCTCACCGTCCCTGATCGCGCGCTATGCGCGGCCTCTGCTACCTGATGATATCTTGGGCCTGCCGTGCATCACCTATCGGCAGGCGGGTATTGTGCTGGACAGCTGGACATTCAGCGTCTCGGGCGAAAGACACGTAGTGCGCGTCCGTGGTCCGTTGATACTGGATGACGTGGCCGCTTGTATTCACGCCGCGGAGCGAGGGGTCGGATTGTTCATGCTTCCGCGATCTCTCGTTGCGCGCCATATCCACGCTGGAACACTTGAAGTCTTACTCGAAAGCTTCTCGGTGACCTTTCCCGGATTGGCGCTTTATTATCCCAGTCGGCGAAATGTGCTGCCCAAACTTCGTGCATTCATCGACTATGTTTTAGTCAGCAGACCTTGATAAGGGCATTGCAGTTTGAATCGCTCCGGGTTTTCTAGACACTCCCCAAGCTCGCCGTGCAGCGCTTTTCAAACTCTACCGGGACAGTTAATTGTTGAAACCATGACGCATTTTTCATGCTCGCAGCGGGAGCGATTTGGCTCGGCATAACGCCGAGCCTATAGAAAAGGCCTAAGCGATTTTCACATTCATCGTGATTCTGGCAGTGAAAACTTTCACGCCACCCTCGTCGAAGATATCAACCGGAACGAACTTGTCGCCGCCGGTTTTCCAGTCAATACCGCTGCCATCAGCTACAGCTCGAATGCTCGATTTTGCTTTCGCGAGATATTCAACGGTCATGCCTTTCGGAATCCATTTGGCGCCTGAAGGAATCGAAGCGTCAGTCATCATTCCGCCCGCGAGCTCGGCTGCGTTGCACAGGGCTATCGCGTGCACAGATGCCAGATGGTTGGTGATTTCCTTGCGAAACGGCACGTTAACGACTGCATGGCCTGGGCTGAGCTCTGAAATCTCAGGGGCGATCGTGCTGAAGTAAGGTGCCATTTGGCAGGCCATATTGCTGAACGCGGCGGGGCCTACGCTATTGAACATACTTAGAGCTTGACTCATGAGATACCCTCGCGGTTGGTTGCAGAATAATATTCTGTAACGGAATAATGTTCTGTATTTCTGGAGGCTGTCAAGCCAAGCTTTCTTTACGGTGCGTTCACCCTATAGACTCCGCTTCATTTGGCGTTTCCCCTCATGCATTCAACTGATCTGATCGAGCGTATCTATCCGGGAAGGCGTAGCGAGCTCAAGCGCACAATCCTGCGCCGAGCACTTGCCTGCTTTAACGAGGTAGGCATCGAAGCCACAAACATCGAAACCATTCGGGCTCAATGCGAAACGAGCGTAGGCGCTATCTATCATCACTTCGGCAGTAAAGAGGGACTGGTGGCCGCTCTTTTTTTCGCTGCGCTAGAAGATCAGGCAGCGCTCCGAGATAGCTATTTGCAAAAAGCACAGACGGCTCAAGCGGGTGTAGCGGCTCTGATCTATAGCTACGCTGAATGGGTCGATGAGCAACCGGACTGGGCTCGCTTTGTTTTCCAAAGTCGCTACGCCGTCTCAAGTGGGCCTTTCAACGGTGAATTGCTTGAACGCAATAAACAACGCAACAGGCAGTTGCTGGACTGGATGAGTGTCGAGGGCCGCAAGGAACAGTTCAGTCATCTTCCTGTAGAACTCTTACCGTCACTCATCATCGGCGCGACAGAAAGCTATTCGCGTGCCTGGCTTTCCGGGAGGGTCGAAAAAAGCCCGAAGCAGTATCAGGACTTTCTCGCGAAGGCTGCTTGGAATTCGATTACGCAAATTGACTAGATAGCTAACTGACTTTTGAGTAAGCGTTGGAGGTTCTGAATCAGCTGGCTTTCAAGGTGCAGGAGGCACGTCGCACATCACTTCGGCTGCAGTGAATCGCTCAGGTTTAAACCGCCCCATCACCTTTGCGGGTGCTGTTAGCTTTTCGGCCACGTGGATTTGGATTTACGGGGACGCTTTTCCCGTACTCGCTCCACCAGGTGGCGAGTGCCGCCATCGTCGGCCCGAGCGCACTCGCCTTGGCTGTCATCTCATATTCGACGCGCGGTGGTACTTCCGCGAAGACTGTTCGCGAGATCCGGCCATCGTTTTCAAGCTCTCGGAGTTGCGCCGTCAGCATGTGTTGTGTGATACCGCTAATCGCAAACGCACAAGCGGAGTTGGGCTATTCAGCCTCCCACCTTGTGCCTTTGATGATCGTGGTCAAAGTACTGGGTCCTGCCACGATTCTCTGGCGCTTTAACGTGGCGCTCAGTGATCTGGCTTATGTCGGCATGTTTTATCATCTGCTGCTCTCCGCCCTAGCACACCTGGGTGTTCGCAAACCCAAAGGTTTTCTCCCGGCAGTCGTAGCACTCATCCTCTTGGCCGCCTCCTTCATGACACAAAACGCTGTTCGCGATAAAAGACGCCTTGGCGTGTCTTGTGTTTTTTATGCGATGTTCACCGATGCAACCGGCTCCCGCGTGGCAGAGCGTGCAGCCAGGAAGGCAAGCACAGCCGCCACGCCCAGCAATGCGGCGCTCAACTCGAAGGTTGCGCGATAGCCGCTCAAGTCAAACACCAGCCCGCCAACGGTTGCACCCGAGGCAATGGCCAGTTGAATGATCGCCACCATTAAGCCGCCTCCCGCTTCAGCAGCCTCTGGCAATGTTCTGGCCAGCCATGTCCACCATCCCACTGGAGCTGCCGTTGCAACCAGTCCCCAGAGACCCAACAAGACAGTGGTGGTGACCGCCGAACTGCCGAATGAAACGAGCGCCAGTGCGATCACCGCCATCAATATCGGAATGACGATGAGGGTGCGATGCAGGCCATTTTTCAAGAAGGCTTCAATCAGGAAGGTTCCCGCGAGCCCAGCCAGACCCAAGACGAGCAACATCAGCGATAGCGTGGAAACACTGACGTGCGTGACCGTTTCAAGGAACGGGCGCAGGTAGGTAAACAGCATAAACTGCCCCATGAAAAAGACACTGACCGCCACCATGCCTAACGCGACCGGTAGGCTTTTCATCAACTTGAAGACATTCCCAGTGCCCGAACCACTTTGTGACTTCATCGCCGGAAGGCTAAATAGAAGCCAGGCAGAGGCGATCACCGCGACCGGAATAACGCACAAAAATGCACCGCGCCAGCCGATCAACGCGCCAAGGAAACTGCCCAGCGGCGCTGCAATCACTGTTGCCAGAGCGTTGCCGCCGTTGACGATTGCCATGGCGCGAGTGATCTGGTCTTCAGGCACCAGGCGCATGGCGGTTGCGGCCGACAGCGACCAGAAGCCGCCTATCGCTACCCCGATCAACGCGCGACCGATCATGAACACCCAGTAATTCGGCGCGAAAGCGACCACTGTTCCCGAAATGATCATCAGCACAGTCAGTGACAACAGCAGAGGTTTGCGGTCGACCCGCGCCGCCACCGAAGCGATCAGAAGGCTGGCGAACAGTGCAAACAGTCCAGAGACAGAAATACCCTGACCTGCTTGCCCCTCGGTGATATGCAAGTCGGCGGCAATCGGCGTCAGCAGGCTGACGGGCATGAATTCCGATGCCACCAGCACGAAGGCTGCAAGCGACATGGCGAATACGGCGCCCCACGATTGTTCAGCTTTCCGGGGGGCGTGGAGGGAGTGGTTGCTCATTGATTGAATCCTGTCATGCGCGAAGCGTTGCGGCCCCGTAAATGAGGCCGCGAGAGAGAACCGGTGCCCGGCCAGGGGCACCGGCCATTTACTTCAGGTTGCTTTTGAAGAACGAAGTCAACTTAGCGAATGGAATGAGGTTGACCCGGTCGTAAAGATCCACATGTCCGGCATCTGGAATGATCAGCAGTTCTTTGGGTTCGGCAGCGCGTTTGTAGGCGTCTTCACTGAACTCGAGCGAGTGTGCCTTGGCGCCAGCAATGAACAGCAGTGGGCGAGGGGAGATCGAATCTATGTCGTTAAACGGATAGAAGTTCATGAACTTCACGTTGCTGGTCAGTGTAGGCATGGTGGTGGTCTGCGCCGATGCGCCGGCAGGCGTAACCTCGCCACGCGGGGTGCGGTAGAAATCGTAGAACTCGTCACCCACGGCGTTACCGGTCAGCTTCAGCGGCGTGCCGCTGGTATAACGAATTTGACCACCCTGAAACTCTATATCACGCTGCTGCGCCGCCTCGCGAATGATCTGCTGACGTTGTTCCGCCGTTACGCCATGCTTGAGGCCATTACGATTGGCTGCGCCCATGTCGTACATGCTGACGGTGGCGATCGCCTTGAGGCGCGGATCAATCTTGGCCGCGCTGATGGCGAAGCTGCCGCTGCCACAGATGCCAATGACACCAATACGCTCGTGATCAACAAGGGGTTGAGTGCCGAGAAAGTCCACGGCGGCACTGAAGTCTTCGGCATAGATATCAGGCGAGACCGCTTGGCGAGGTGTGCCCGCACTTTCGCCCCAGAAGGACAAGTCCAGCGACAGCGTGACAAATCCCTGCTCGGCCATTTTGGTGGCGTAGAGGTTTGCGCTTTGCTCCTTTACCGCGCCCATGGGGTGGCCAACGATGATGGCGGCGTTTTTCGTTTTCGGGTCGAGATCTTTCGGGGTGAACAAGTTGCCCGCGACTTTCATTCCGTATTGATTGTTGAAGGTGACCTTTTCCACCGTCACTTTGTCGCTTTTGTAGAAGTTGTCTGCACCGTTTGACATATCGGCTCCCATCGAAGAAAAAGAGGTAACAAGTAGCCCGAGGGCGAGAAAAATACCTTTCACTGGATCATCCTTTCGGTTGAGTCGTTACCGGCTGGAGTCTTTCGACTAGCCAACCAATGTGGCGTTGTCGATCACAAAGCGATACTTGACGTCACCCTTGAGCATCCGTTCGTAGGCGTTGTTGATCTGATCGGCTCGAACCAGTTCGATGTCGGCGACGATGTTGTGCTCGGCACAGAAATCCAGCATCTCCTGTGTTTCAGGGATGCCGCCGATCATCGAGCCGGCAATGGTTCGGCGCTTCATGATCAGGTTGAACACGTTGGGTGATGGATGCGGGGAGGCGGGGGCACCGACCAGCGTCAGCGCTCCGTCGCGCTTGAGCAACACCAGAAACGCATCCAGATCGTGGGGCGCTGCGACGGTATTGAGGATGAAGTCGAAGCTCTTGGTATGCGCGGCCATCTCCTCAGCGTTGCGCGATACCACCACTTCGTCCGCGCCCAATTCCTTTGCCGCTTCGCGCTTGGATTCCGATGTGGTGAATGCCACGACATGGGCGCCCATCGCATGGGCCAGTTTGATGCCCATGTGGCCTAGCCCACCAATACCGACCACGCCGACTTTCTTACCCGGCCCGACGTTCCAGTGGCGCAGCGGCGAATACGTGGTGATGCCCGCGCACAGCAGCGGTGCGACGGCGGCCAGTTGTTGCTCGGGATGGCGGATGCGCAGGACGTAACGCTCATGCACCACAACGTTTTGTGAGTAGCCGCCGAGCGTCCAGCCAGGAGCGTCTGGGGTAGGAAAGTTGTAGGTTCCGATCATGCCGTCGCAATAGTTTTCCAGGCCGGTTTCGCAGTCGTCACACTGTTTGCAACTGTCGACAATACAACCGACACCAACAAGATCGCCGACTTTGAAGTCTGCAACATGCGCGCCGACCGCTGATACCCGCCCGACAATTTCGTGCCCCGGTACGCAAGGAAATTGAGTGCCTGCCCATTCGGCACGCACCTGATGCAAGTCCGAATGGCAGATTCCGCAGAAGGCGATATCAATCTGAACGTCATGGGCGGTGGGGGAGCGGCGACTGATCTGCAAAGGCTCAAGGGGTTTGTCGCCCGCATAAGCACCATAGGCATGTATAAGCATGGGAGAGTCTTCCTCGAGGGTGTGTCGAGTAAGCATTTTCCCCCGTTGAGCAGACTCTCTATAGTGCATTTCGCTGGATTACTTGCCTGATTCTATGGGTTTGCGTTTTTTGGCAAGACGGTTAAGTGCGAGCGGGTTAGAGTTCAACCAAGAGGTACGAGATGAACATGACAGCTCAATACGACATCGCCACATCGCGGCAGCAAGCGCTTGCTCAGGTCATTGGCTCGCAGGTCTCGAAGCCCGGTGACTATGGAACCCTCATTGAGGGCCTCGGTTTCTTTCGGCGTGAGCATCCCTCCGCTCCCATCGTCTGCATGGTCGAGCCAAGCATCATTCTTGTCGCTCAGGGCAAAAAACAGTTGTGGCTAGGCGGTGAGGGTTATCCGTATGACACATCGCGCTTTCTGGTTACATCACTGAATTTACCTGCCAACTCGGAAGTCCTCGCGGCGAGCCCGGAACATCCGTGCCTGGGGCTGACGTTTAAACTCGATTTGCGCATGCTGGCCGAACTGATAGCGCAGACTGACTTGCCGCGCACCCGTGAACGCTCAATCGCGAAAGGCGTAGGTATCGGTTCGGTAACCGCAGACATGCTGGCGTCGTTCGAACGCTTATTGGCGTTGCTTGATGAACCGGAAGCCATTCCTGTTCTCGCCCCCTTGATCCAGCGTGAAATTCACTACCGCCTCTTGAAAAGTGATCAGGCTGGCCGGCTTCGACAGATAACTTCTGTCGATGGCCAAGGTTATCGGATCGCGAAAGCCATCGATTGGTTGAAGTTGAATTACACTTCGGCGCTTAGAGTCGATGAGCTAGCGGCCCGTGTACAGATGAGCACGCCAACCTTCCACCACCACTTCCGCCAACTCACCGCAATGAGCCCCTTGCAGTATCAAAAATGGCTGAGGCTGAACGAGGCAAGGCGATTGATGCTCAATGAACACCAAGACGTATCCTGTGCGGCTTTCAAGGTTGGATATGAAAGCCCCTCCCAGTTCAGCCGCGAATACAGTCGATTCTTTGGTGTTGCGCCTAAACGAGATATCGCAGTGTTACGAAAGGGCAGGCTAGCGACATTGTGAGGTCTTCTTGGCGAATCAGATCGGAGCAAGGGTCCGATTCACCAGCCGCTGCTCGGGTGGCGATAGGATACGTCCCGCCAGTTGCACGATGGCGCACTCGATACACATGTCCGATGGCGAAAGTTCGGGATGTAACAGGCGCGCAAGTTTACTAGGCCGCCATTACGGGCGTCATGCTCCAGCCAAGAGTTTCAGGTGAACAGGAGGTTGTCGCCACACAACGTCAGGTCGCGTAGCAACGACGGGTTGTCAAAGGTCAGTTCCCACCAGTATCACCTGATTCTGTTTCATGATGAACATCGCGCGCAGGCGCGGGGCGAGAGACTTGTCGAGCATCACGAAGGACCAGGCATAGCCCGGCACCTGCGTCGGTGAACGGGGGGAGTCTGCTGGAGTAGTGGATGTTCCGGCCGGCGGTAGAGGGCGGCGGGCCGGGCCAGCAGAACCAATTGGGTGTATACCCGTTACTGGCTGCCTCCTTGCAGCCAGTAACAAAGGGTTGTTACTACGTATTGTTCAAGAGGGTTCCCGAGCAAAGTCGCAGTAAGTTAGGTGGGATATATCGATCCTATCCGCAACGAGTTTTTCATCGAGCTCAAACTCGCTGCCTCAAAGCCCTGGGTAGCGATTACTTGAGCGTAACGTCGAGCATCGGCGGGATGTAACCGTAGTCGTACTCGGCAACCACGAACGTCTGCTGCCCTTTGATCTTGATCCCCACCGTCGGTGCTTCGGTGCCGCCGATACGAATCTGCGTGCCGGTTTCGTCGGTCGGTACGCTGTCGATAAATGAGGTCACCAGGCCGTTGGGCATCACGCAGTGCGAGTAGGTCTGGAACGGCTGGGAAGACGGATTTCCCAGTACCAGGCCGGAACCGTTCAAGGGTACGTAAGGACCGAACAGCGAATCTGCGACAAAGCCGTACACACCGTCTGGCCCGGTCACCCCATCGGCATAGGTAAAGGTGTGGCTGATGGTGAACAGGTAGTACTTGCCGTCCTGGAACACGAAGTGCGGGCGTTCGGTCTGATCGTTGACGCCTACCGCGGTCAGCAGCGGCGGCAGCATTTCCCAGTCGTCGCCGTCTTCGTCACGGGCTACGGCGATACCGACACAGGCCGTCTGGAAGCGCGAGTTGCCGACGTCTTCATAACCCGGCGGCACATCACCGACTTCTGCTTCACCGACCTTGTGCGAGCCGCGCTCGCCGGCCACGTTGCCCTCGAACAGCATGTACAGCTTGCCATCCTTCGGGTCGCGGAACGGCCATGGATCACGGAAACCCCAGAAGGCGTTTTGCGCTTCGGTCTGGTACATCTTGCCGTCGGCCTCGAACAGCGGCTTGACCTTCTCGAAGCCGACCAGGCTGACGCCATGCTCGGTGGTCACCACACGGCCACGCACCTTGACGATGGTCGCGCCCGGCGTGACCGCGGTGTAGTACAGGTCCACTTCGCCTTGCTCGTTCAACAGAATCGGCGTGCCGGCCCATTCGCGAACGGTCGGCGAAACCCCTTCAGCCATCACTCGGCCGCCGAGTTCCCAGTTCTTGCCGGTGCGGGAGAACCAGTAGTACATCTTTGCCCGACCATGGCGATCGTTCCAGTCGCGGGTGATGTCGTAGTTACCGTTCTGGTCGAGGTATTGCGGGTCGTTCGGGTGACGATCCGCAGTCAGGGTGAAGATCACTGACCAGCCATCGACAGAGGTGATGTTGCCGTCGATATCACGCAGCGGCATGGTGTCCCAGATAAACACCTCGTCGCTCAGTACCGGGAAGTTCGCACTGACCAGTGGCTGGGTGGTAGTGGGGTCGTCCGCGCGGACTTTCAGCGCATCGGCTCGGGTCCACAGGCTGGGTTGATGGGGTGTTTTGCCAAATTTCTCAGTGTTGCTTTTCATAGGGAAAAACCTCGTCCATGAATGGATTCAAATAAATACTGTATTTATATACAGTCATTTAACTGTAAAAGACTCCTCCCTTCGGGTCAAGGGAAAAAATGCATTTATGCATAATTGAGTTTTTTGTTGAAGCTGATACGTTTCAGCTTGTGATGTTTCTAGAGGTTTGTTCTCGGACCGATCAGCGACGTTACCTGCATGATGCTGGGTAGACGCAGGTGGTCAAATCGATCAACGCTGTCGAACCTGGCAAAGAGTTTTGGTGCGATGGCATGCACGTAGCCCTGCGTCTTCAACGCCAGCATCACTATCAGTAGAGGAGTCAGGCAATGAACGCTGCAATCGATGCGCGGGCACGTCACCGAGAGGCTCAACCGGCATTAATACTTGCAAGTTAGGGGCTGCGGATTGTGGGTTAAGTCAGTCGAATTAATTTCGCAGCTGTTTCGAAAGCCGACAGCAACGATGCTACCGAGCCAATCAAGCTGATCAGGTTGCCTGGGATCGGGTACATCACCCCAAGGGGTTAGTACCGATACAAAGTCGACTCACCGGAGGTACGGACGAAAGCTTGGATGAACTGATGGCGATCTCATCCCAGGCCTAGGTCTGTGAAAGCTACCAAAGCGGAGCTGGTCGGCCGGTCCGTGGCGCCGACGTTTCCCGCTCCAAACATAGCGCTACAGAGTTCCACTGAATTCTGTCAGCGATCGAAACAAGGACCTCCGGGTCCTTTTTTCGTTCCGGCGGGAACCTCTGACATCCAGCACCGTCCAGTGCTTTTAAGCCCTGAATTGTTGGCGCCGAGCGTTCTCCACCGCTCAAGCCCGGTGACTCGGCGAAGCCCTGAACGCTTCCACCGTCAGCGGGCTGCGCCGTGTCGTACCACTTCTATACAAAAGGTCTGTTCGTAGGGCGGTACGTTGCATTCGACAATATCAGTGGCGGCGACTTGCAGGTGTATACCGACAATGTCGGCCCGGATCGGCTGCTGACGGACATGCCGGTCGACCAGTACCGCCGTATGGACCCGACGAGCCCCCAGTTGTGCCAGATATGCACAAGTGCGCAGGAGGGAATGGCCTTCGAAGAGCACATCATCGACCACCAGAAACGTGGTATTGGCCAGATCCAACCTGCCCAGGGCCGGGTTTTCGGTCAATTGCGTGTAGGTATGCAGCACTTGCAGGTCGTCGGCGTAGCGCTTGACCTGCAGCGGGTAAACAGGGAGTTCCGGCCGGCCGGTCTGACGCGCAATGTACTCGCGCAACCTTTGAGCCAGGGGCAGGCCCCTGCGCTCGATGCCTATCAGTGCCGCATGCGTTGGTGGCAGAAGGGTGGCGGCCTTGCGCGCCATCGTCTGCAACACAACATCCAGCTCATCACTGTCATACAGGCGCAACCGTTGACTTGCCACTAGGATCGTCATTGCTTTCTCCTGCTCGGGAAACATGGGGTCATGCGGTGCCGGCTACGGCAGCAGGCGTATGCCATGAGATACGTGTGCAATCGGCGAGTCTGAACTCCTGAGGCGCCGCACCCTTGCGAGTGCATGTTGGGTCAATGTAGACCGGCTGACCCTGGCAGGATTGATATTGATCAATCGCGATCAATCCAACGCCCGATCCTTTCAACCGACGCGAATCTGCGGTGGCGCCAGAGGTGTGGGCACAAGCTGCCGCGAGTGAATGTATTGCGTGCCCGGGCACTTGATATAAATCAACTCCAAGGCCGCATCGACGGAGGATTCTGAGTTCATAAAGAAGGTGCTCGGTTCGGCGGTGAACACGACAGTTGTCCGCCATTGCGGGCAATGACAAACGTGCAAGCCCATGGAGTCCGATCATGAGCCAGTATCAACGGTTATTGCTGATCATCAACCCGGCGCTGCGCCGGTCTCAAGCCATGAACCATGCTGCCGCTCTGGCCAAGGTCAGCGGTGCCAGCCTGCACATTGCTGCCTTGATCCCGACCTGGAACCTGTTGTCGCTGCTCGAAGAGGGTGACCGGGAAAAAGCTCGCGAAAATTATCTGCAAGATCATCGCGATTGGCTCAAATACCAGGCAGCTCATCTGCGTGATAGTAATAAAGGTATCGAAGTGACGGCTGAAGCGAAGTGGGCCGACGACCTGCAGCAGGAGATTCTCGATTACGTCGCAGAAATGCAGCCAGACCTGCTGATCAAGCAGGTGCAGCGCGAACCGGCACTCAAGCGTGCATTCATCACCCCGCTGGATTGGCGTTTACTGCGTCACTGTCCGATACCGGTCTATCTGCTCAGCGAAGACGACCTGCCCTTGCCGCGCAAGATCGTGGCGGCGGTCGATGCCTCCAATACCCTTGCCCAGGACAACGAGCTCAATGAACGGATCATCCAGCAGGCTTCCAGTCTCGCCATCCAGTGTCAGGCCGAGTTGCACTTGCTGTATGCCTGCGACATTTCCATGGTGTACCTGGGCGATATGGGCGGCGGGGGCCTGACAATTTCGGACCTTGGCAGGCAATTGCGCAAAGGTCATGAAAAGTCATTCCTCGAACTGGCCGACCGTTATGGCGTGCCTGCCGACCGGCGGCATTTCATCGAAGGGCAGCCTGTCGCGGTGCTCCATGCGTTCACCGATGAGCAGCATATGGATGTGATTGTGATGGGCAAGGTCCAGTCCCACGGACTGGACAAGCTGCTGGGCAGCACCACCGAACATCTCCTGTATCAGGTGTCCTGCAGCATTCTGGCTATCTAGCGCGGCGAGGGCCGCCTATTCCGAAATCACAGGCGTGATCGTCGGAGGAGGTCCTCGTAATCCTTAGTCCCTCATTGCAAACCCTCTTGCCAAACCGCGTCGAGGCCGGTCGACGACTGGTGGAACCCTTGCTCAAATACGCCAACGGGTCTGACGTCATCATTCTCGCGTTGCCCCGGGGCGTTGAACGGAACGCCGATTTGCGTTTGCCGACCAACACCCGCGCCTTGCTCGTTTTCGTACACGGCAGCGGTAGTGGCCGTTTGAGCCCGCGTAATCAATACATGGCCGATGTACTGACCCATCGGGGCTTGGGTTCGCTGTTGTTTGACCTGCTCACGGAAACGGAGCAGCGCCTGGATAACTTGAGGCGTATCAGGATTCTGACGCACGCTCGTTTTATCAATCTCTTCAAGCGTGTATGCCGATGAAGAAATTTTATTCCCGGCGATCACTTCCTCGCGATTTTCCAAGCAAGCGCCGCTTTTGTTTTTCCAGGAAGAACATCACCTCGAGCTTCAGATTATCGGGGTCGAGGAAATAAACCGCATAGTAGCCCTCGCCATAATCCGGATAGTCAGCGGGTGCGTCGACAATCGTAACCGCCTGATCCAGCAGGAACGCGTAGAGCGCATCGACGTCCTCGCGCGCGGCAACCTCGAACGCATAGTGGTGATAGCCCACATCGCCGGTCCGGTGCTTGTGTTTGCGCCCCTGGGCATCGGCTTCGGTGATCCAGAACAGGGTTTCGCCATTGGTCCAACCAATAACCCGGTCGAACTCCCACTCTATGGTGAATCCCAAGAAACCGAGTACCTGATCGTAGAACGCCCTGGAGCGGTCCAGATCACTGACACGAATAGCCAAGTGGTCTATCCCGATGACGTTCATCCTGTCAGGTCTCCTCGGTTTCTTGGGACAAAGAGCGCTGTTGAACTCAGAACGGGGCGTCGATATCGACCACGACAATGAGCTTGTGGTTGACGAACTCCTTGAGCCCGAGACCGATCAGCTCGCGGCCGTACCCCGAGCGGCGCACGCCACCGAAAGGCAGATCGGCTTCGACCTTGGTCGGATGGTTGACGAACACCATGCCGGTGGAGATTTTCTTCGCGACTTCTGCGCCATGCGCCGTGTCCGAGGTGAATACCGAACCGCCGAGGCCGAACGGCGAGTCGTTGGCGATACGCACTGCATCGTCTTCATCCTTGGCGCGGAACACCATGGACACCGGGCCAAAGAACTCCCAGTAGCGAGCGGGGTTGTCTTCGGCGACATCGGTCAGGATCGTCGGCTGCACGAATGCCCCATCGACAGGCACGGGCGGCCCGACTTCTTCGGCCTTGGCGCCAAGCTTCACGGCTTCGAGGATCTTTTGTTTGACCTCATTGGCCGCGCTTTGCGAGGAGAGCGGTGCCAGGGTCGTTTTCGCATCGAAGGGATCGCCGGCCACCAACTCCGCGACGCCCTTGCGATAGAGCGCGAGGAAGTCGTCATAGACCGCATCGACCACGATCATGCGCTTGGAGGACACGCAGACCTGCCCGGCATTCCAATGCCGGCCGAACACCGCCCATTTGCTCGTTTTCGCCAGGTCCGCGTCGGCCAGCACGACGAAGGCGTCGGCGCCGCCGAGTTCCAGGGTGGATTTTTTCAGCGCTTTACCCGCTTGCGACGCAACCACCGCACCGGCGCCTTCCGAGCCGGTCAAGGCAACGCCCTGCACGCGGGCATCGTTGATGATCAGCTCGATCTGCGAACGCGTGGCGTACAGATTACGGAAGGCGCCGTCAGGCAGGCCGGCATCCTTCATCAACTTTTGAAAGCCAGCGGCGCTTTGCGGCACATTCGCTGCGTGTTTGAGAAGCACGGTATTACCGGCAGAAAGCTGCGGCGCCAGAATGCGGGCGATCTGGTAATAAGGGAAGTTCCACGGCTCGATCGCCAGCAGCACGCCGAGCGGTTCGCAGACGAGAACCGCCTCGCCCTCGGCAGGGTCGAGGACCGGGAGTTTCTCCGGCTTGAGCAAGGTTTCGGCATTGCGCACATAGTATTCGAAGATTTTTGCCGACAGCTCGACCTCGGCTTTCGCCTCGGCAAACAGCTTGCCCATCTCCAGCGTCAGTACCCTGGCAAAGGCGTCGCTGTCCTTGCGCAGGATATCGGCCGCATTCTGCAGGATGCGCGCACGTTCGGCGAAAGATGTGTCCTTCCACGCCAGGAAAGCCTCATGGGCCTTGCCGATGGCCGCGGTGACTTCTGCATCGGTCGCATCGGGAAAGGTTTGCAGTGTCTCGCCCGTATAGGGATTGATTGTTGCGTATGCCATGTAAAAGCTACTCCAGAACCGTTTCGACTAAATGGCCAACCCGCCGCTGAGTGCATATGCCGGGCCTGCCGAAGGTACACGAGGAACAGGTTTCAAACATGGAGCCAAAGGTCGCAGGCCCACCCAGACCCGAGAGATCGGGGAGCTCACTTGACGTTCAGGGCGGCGGCGACGGTCACTGAAAGCGGCCACGATGATCTGCCGATCAGCGTCTCCTGTTGATCTTTGTCATAGAAAGGCAAAGAAGAGGCGTCCTTGCGCGGCTTGCCTGACTAATAGGCATCCCCCTTTTGCGCGACTTGTGCCATAAGACCGGTAGCGTTGGCGACCCGATGGCGCAGCAATAGCATCCATTGACTCCCCGACCCTGGGGCCGGGTGGCGGGCATTGCGCCAGACTTCGGAGCGCTGGAAGGGTGGTGCTGTACTGCTTTGGCATTTGTTGGGCCCGCTGTAACGTAAGCTCACTCACGGATACAAGGAGATAAGCATGAAAGCTGCTGTTGTTGCCCAAGGGCAACGCGTGAATGTGATCGAAAAAACATTACGGCCTCTGAAACATGGTGAGGCTCTCCTTAAAATGCAGTGCTGCGGGGTCTGCCATACCGACCTGCACGTCAAGAACGGCGATTTCGGTGATAAAACCGGGGTGATCCTAGGCCATGAAGGCATCGGTATCGTGCAGCAGGTAGGACCAGGCGTCACCTCTCTGAAGCCCGGTGACCGGGCCAGCGTAGCCTGGTTCTTCCAGGGCTGTGGGCACTGTGAATACTGCAACAGCGGCAACGAGACACTCTGCCGCAACGTAAAAAACTCCGGCTACACCGTGGATGGCGCAATGGCCGAAGAGTGCATTGTCGTCGCCGACTACTCGGTGAAAGTGCCTGATGGGCTTGATTCTGCGGCGGCGAGCAGCGTGACCTGTGCTGGCGTAACGACCTATAAAGCTGTGAAGGTTTCCAATATCCGCCCTGGGCAGTGGATTGCGATCTACGGGCTGGGCGGCCTGGGGAATCTGGCGTTGCAGTACGCAAAAAATGTATTCAACGCCCGAGTGATCGCCGTGGACATCAACGATGATCAACTGCAGTTCGCCAGGGAAATGGGCGCTGACCTGGTCATCAACTCCCGCAACGAGGATGCCGCAAAAGTTATCCAGGAGAAGGTCGGCGGAGCTCACGCGGCTGTCGTGACGGCCGTCGCCAAGGTCGCGTTCAACTCTGCGGTGGATGCCCTGCGTGCCGGTGGACGCCTGGTCGCAGTTGGGCTTCCGCCTGAAGCCATGAGCCTCGATATTCCTCGGTTGGTGCTTGACGGGATCGAGGTGGTCGGCTCACTGGTCGGTACTCGACAAGACCTCGTAGAAGCCTTCGAGTTTGCCGCGCAAGGCAAGGTGGTGCCGAAGGTAACATTGCGTCCGATCGAAGATATCAATGAGATCTTCGATGAAATGCAGCAAGGGAAAATCAAAGGCCGCATGGTGATTGATTTGAGTCATTGACGGGCCATTGGCAGTCGCTCGGGCGGCTGCCAATACCGTTGGCTCCTCGCGACGAGAAGCGCAGCCGATCGCTTTTGCCGATAGTTTCTGGATGGTTTTCTCACCTGCATCGCTAGATATTGAGGCGAGGTTGATGATAGGTTTTGCGTCCAAAACCATCCTGCGCGGGAGATAACCGATGTTTGGCGTGACCGACTATGGCGCTTTCATCATCGCCTTCATCATCGTCCTGGCCATTCCTGGCCCCGGCAATTTTGCCCTCATCACGGCGACCGGCAAAGGCGGGATAAAAGCGGGTTTGGCTGCGACGTGCGGAGTGATACTCGGTGACCAGGTGCTCTTATGGCTGGCGGTCGCCGGCGTCGCAACCCTGCTGGCCGCGTATCCGGCAGCGTTCCATCTCATTCAATGGTTGGGCGCGTCGTACTTGGCGTGGCTGGGCCTGCGAATGTTGTTTAGTCAGGCTGGGGCCGCGCCGCGCAAGAGCCGGATGGATAACGGCCATTTCCTGCGTCAGACCATGATGATCACGTTGCTCAACCCCAAGGCGATCATCTTCTACATGGCCTTTTTCCCGTTGTTTGTCGATCCGGTGAAGCATCAGGGCATAGTGACATTCGCGTTCATGGCCGCGACCGTAGCGGTGGTGACGTTCCTCTATGGTTTGATAGCCGTCCTATTGACCCACAAGCTCGCTCAGCGCATGCGGGCCAACCCGCGCATCGCCAATCTGCTGGAGCGCTTGGCCGGCGTTTGCCTGCTGGGGTTCGGCGTCAAGCTGGTCGCCATGCGCTGAATACGAGCCGTTGGTTTACCCTGGCAGTGATGCCGACGTTGCCCGCTGGGTGCTACGGTGATGGCTTTTTAGCAACCCATTCGAGATGTCCCTATGAAACCCAATCCGACAATCGATAACGTATTACGCGTCGCGTTGGTTACAGGGTCCACTTCCGGTATCGGCGCAGCCATTGCACGTGCACTAAGCCGGGCAGGCTATGCAGTGGTGCTCCATTCGCGAAACTCTGCGGATACGGGACGCGCTATGGTTGCCGAAATGAAGCAGGCTATTTACGTGCAAGCTGATCTTGCTTTTGAAGCTGACAGGGTCAGGCTTGTTAATGAGGCGATCGCCGCGTGGGGGCAGCTCGACGTATTGGTCAATAACGCTGGTATTAGCAGAGTCATTCCGCACGGCGACCTTGCCTCGGCCAACTCGACGGTGTGGCACGAACTTAACGAGGTTAATGTCGTGGCGCCGTTCCACCTAGTCGCATTGGCCGAGTCGGCATTGCGCGATGCCGCCTGTTACCGTCGAGCAGGTTGCGTCGTAAACATCAGTTCGCATGCCGGTATCCGTCCTAAGGGCGCGTCTATTCCCTATGCGGTAAGCAAAGCTGCGCTTAATCACATGACCCGCTTGCTCGCGGTATCGCTGGGGCCAGAAATTCGCGTAAACGCTGTGGCGCCTGGCTTGGTCGACACGCCGCTGACCGCAGAGTGGACAGAGGCCCAAGAGTTGTGGCGAACTCGCGCCCCTATGCGCAGGGCCGCTAGCCCAGACGACATCGCAAACGCTGTTGTAATGCTGGTCGAGTCGGACTACTTGACCGGCGAGATACTCCTCTCAGACGGCGGGTTGAATCTGACCTAGGTTTAGCGTGCTCCGGTATCTGGCGATGGTTGCAGACGTTCCGCTTGCGCCTCGTTGACGGTGCCGATGTGTGTTATTCCGAGGTATCAGGCCTCGGAAAGCTGAAACCGATAACCGACCCCATACAACGATTCGATGGGCGTTTCCCCTGGGCACGCCTGCTCCAGCTTGCGCCGCAGGTTGCGGATATGGCTGTCCACCGTGCGGTCGGTGACCACGCGGTGGTCGGAGTAGATCTTGTCGAGCAGTTGGTCACGGGAAAATACCCGCCCGGCGGAACGTGCAAAGGTGCTGAGCAGTCGCAGTTCCAGGGGGGTGAGGTCCAGGGCGATGCCGTCTATCGAGGCGCGATACTGCGCTTCGTCGATCAGCAGGCGCGGCGCCGAGCTGACCAGCAGTTGGGGCCCGCGGCGCAGGATGGCCTTGACCCGGGCCACCACCTCCCGGGGGCTGAAAGGCTTGCAGATGTAGTCGTCGGCCCCCAGGTCCAGGCCCAGCAGGCGGTCCACCTCTTCGACGCGGGCGGTGATCATGATGATCGGCACGGCGCTGAAACCGCGCAGGTCCTGGCAGATTTGCATGCCGTCACGCCCAGGCAGCATCAGGTCGAGCAGGATCAGGCGCGGTGTTTGCGCACGCACGGTCGGCACCACCTGCAAGCCGTTGTCCAGGCACACGGTCGAGTAGCCTGCCGCGACCAGATAATCCTGCATCAAGGCGGCCAGCTTCGGTTCATCTTCGACAATCAGGATCGGGCTTTTGTCGGTCATGGTTCAGATATCCCGTGGCAAGCGCAGGGTCAGCCAAAGGCCGCCGAGGGGCGAGTGAGCGGCGCTGAGGCTGCCGCCGTGGGCGAGGGCGATGTTGTGACAAATCGCCAAGCCCAGACCGGCACCGCCACTGGCACGGTTGCGCGATGATTCGCCGCGATAGAAGCGCTCGAACAGGCGCGGCAGTTGCTCGGCCGAAACCCCTGGGCCGGAGTCGATGAAGTCGATGCACACATTCGCGCGATCGACGACGGCGCGGATGCGGATGAGCCCGTTCGGGTCGGTGTAGCGCACGGCATTTTCCAGCAGGTTGGAAAACAATTGCTGCAGGCGGCTGGCGTCGGCCAACAATTCCAGGGGCTGCGACGGCAGCTCCAGTTCGACGCGCAGATGCCGGTCGTTCAAACGCTCCTGGAACATCGACACGCTGGCTTGCAGCAGTTGATCGAGTCTGCACGCGCTCTTGCGGTAGGTCAGCGCGCCCACATCCGCCAGGGACAGTTCATACAGGTCATCCACCAGTTTGCTGAGCATGCTGACCTCACCTTGCAAGGACTTCATCGACCCTTGGTTCAGGGTGCGAACGCCATCCTCGATGGCCTCCAGCTCACCGCGCAACACCGACAGCGGGGTGCGCAACTCGTGGGAGACATCGGCCATGAACTCGCGCCGCATCTGTTCATTGCGCTCCAGGGTGTAGGCGAGTTGGTTGAAGTCCCGCGCCAATTGGCCCACTTCGTCATTGGAGGCCACGGCCACCCGGCTGCCGTAGTCGCCGCTTGCCAGGCGGTGGGTCGCCGCCGCCACCTTTTTCACCGGCTCCAACAGCGTGCGGGCGATCCACCAGGCAATCAGCATCGCCAGCAACAGCGAAAAGGCGCCCATCACCAGGCTGGTGCGTAACTGGTATTGCTGGAACCGTTCGCCGCCGGCTTCGGTCACGCTCTGGAACGGGGTCACGGCCAGCCAGCCAACGGTTTTATCGGCCACCACAATCGCGCGCAACAACGCATCGTTGCCGATATCCGGGTAGCCGTTCACGCGTTTTTTGTGTTCATCCAGCAAGGCGATGCGAAACAGCGCGCCTGTCAGGTCCGACGCCATGGGCGTGCGTAAATCGTTCTTCGCCGGATCTTCGCCGACCTCGGGCCGCATGATGTCGAACCAGCGATCCGACCGGTTGCGCAGGAACTCCCAATTGCCTTCGCGCGCATAGGCGCTGGCCAGGCGCGGCAGCACGGGGGCCATGCGCTCCAGCGCCTGCTCATTGAGATAGCCGAGAAAGCCCCGCCCGAAACTCCAGCTCGTCGCCACCCCCATGCTCAGGATGACCAGCAGCACGCCGGCCAGTACCGCAATAAACAGTTTGGTGGAGATACTCAACTTCATGGAGGTGGGCCGTTAAGAATGGATTGGGCCATTTAGGCCCTGGCGAAGAAAAGATTCAACCCGGCCGGGCAATCTTCAATTTTCCTGCACATTTGCCTTGCACGATGGCGCTGACTCAAGCCATCCCGTCTTGTAGAGGCCGCTATGTCGACGAAAATCTTCGCCAAATACCTGGTAACCGCCGCGGTTTGCCTGTCCTTGTTCATTCTGGTCCTGCTGGGCGGTTGCTCCGGCGGCGAGCCGGCACCTCAAGCGATCACTCCGAAAGTCTCGGTGATCAGCATAAAACCCCAGAGCCAAGTGCTGACCACCGAGTTGGCGGGGCGTACCCAAGCCTTCATGGTGGCGCAGATTCGCCCGCAAGTCGGCGGTATCGTCCAGCGGCGGCTGTTTGTCGAGGGGGCGGATGTCAAGGCCGGCCAAGCGCTCTACCAATTGGATGCGGCGTCCTATACCGCCGCCCTGGCGCAGTCCGAGGCGAGCCTGGCCAAGTACCGCGCCACCCTTAAATCGGCGCAGGCCACCGCCAGACGCGACGCCGAACTGGTGAAGATCAATGCCATCAGTCAGCAAACTAACGAAGACGCTCAGGCCACCTTGCTGACGGCCGCCGCCGACGTGCAAGTCGCCGAGGCTGAAGTCCAAACCGCCCGCATCAACCTGGCTTACACGCGCATCACCTCGCCGGTCAGCGGGCGCATTGAAACATCCACGGTGACCCCGGGCGCGCTGGTGGTGGCCAATCAGGACAGCGCATTGACCACCGTGCAGCAACTCGATCCGATCTACGTGGACGTTACCCAATCGACCACCGAACTGCTGCGCCTCAAGCGTGACCTGGCCAGCGGCGTGTTGCAGTCCAATGGCAACGGCGAGGCGCGCATCAGCCTGAAGCTGGACGACGGCACCACCTACAACCAGCAAGGGCGGCTCAAGGTCAGCGGGGTGAGTGTCAACGAGGGCACGGGCACCGTCACCCTGCGTGCCGAATTCGCCAACCCGGACCACCTGCTGCTGCCGGGCATGTATGTCCGCGCGGTGCTGGAACAGGCGCGCGATGACCAGGCCATTCTGATCCCGCAAAAAGCGGTGAACCGCAGCGCCAGCGGGGTGACCACTGCGTTGCTGGTGGTCGACGGCAAGGTTGAACAGCGTGAGCTGACCATCGATCGCGCGGTGGGCAATCAGTGGTGGATCACCGCGGGCCTGAAGGCGGGTGATCAGTTGGTCGTCGAAGGCGGACAAAAAGTCCGTGCCGGCGCCGCCGTCCAGGTGCAGGACGCCAATGCTCAGGCGGCCACGCCGTCCACCCCTGTGAAGGAGGGTTAAGCGTGGCGCAGTTTTTTATTGATCGACCGATTTTCGCCTGGGTCATCGCCATCGTGATCATGCTCGGCGGCAGCCTGTCCATCAGCCAGTTGCCGTTGGAGCAATACCCTGACATCGCGCCGCCCACGGTGAAGATTTCCGCGACCTACACCGGGGCCTCGGCCAAGACCGTGGAAGACTCGGTGACCCAGGTCATCGAACAGCAGATGAAAGGCCTGGATAACCTGACCTACATGTCGGCCAACAGCAGTTCGGCGGGCAGCGCCAGCATCAGCTTGACCTTTACTGCCGGCACCGACCCGGATGTGGCCCAGATGCAGGTGCAGAACAAGCTGCAACAAGCCGAGTCGAGACTGCCGCAATCGGTACAAAGCGAAGGCCTGACCGTGACCAAGGGCGGCTCGGACTTCCTGATGATTGTCGCCCTGGCATCGGATGACCCCAGCGTTACCGGGACTCAGATCGGCGACTACATTTCCACCACCTTGCTCGACTCCATCAGCCGCATAGACGGCGTCGGCGATGTGCAGACCCTGGGATCAGGCTATGCCATGCGTATCTGGCTGGACCCGGCCCTGTTGGAAAAATACGCGCTGATGCCTTCGGACGTCAGCAGTGCCCTGGAGGCGCAGAACACCGAAGTCTCCGCCGGGCAGCTGGGTGCTTTGCCGGCGATCAAGGGGCAGCAGTTGAACGCCACGATCAGCGCCCGCAGCAAACTGCAGACCGTCGAAGAGTTTCGCAACGTGGTGGTCAAGTCCAGCAGCGACGGTGCCGTGGTGTTGCTGGGCGATATCGCGACCTTGGAGCTGGGCAGCGAAAGCTACGACATCAGCAGCGCCCTCAACGGCAAGCCCGCCGCGGCCATGGGCGTGCAACTGGCGGCAGGTGCGAATGCGCTGAGCGTCGGCAAGGCGGTCAAGGCCAAGCTCAAAGAGATGGAGCCGTTCTACCCGACTGAAATGCAGCTTAAAAACGTGATTGCCTACGACACCACGCCGTTTGTCAGCCTGTCCATCGAGGAAGTGGTCAAGGCCTTGGGCGAGGCCATCGTGCTGGTGGTGTTGATCATGTTCCTGTTCCTGCAAAACCTGCGCGCGACGCTGATCCCGGCGATTACCGTACCGGTGGTGCTGCTGGGCACGTTCGGCGTGTTGGCGATGTTTGGCTATTCGATCAACACCTTGACGATGTTTGCCATGGTCCTGGCGATCGGCTTGCTGGTGGACGATGCCATCGTGGTGGTGGAAAACGTTGAGCGGCTGATGGGCGAGGGGCTATCGCCCGTGGCGGCCACGCGTCAATCGATGCGTGAAATCAGCAGCGCACTGGTCGGCATCACGCTGGTGCTGAGCGCGGTGTTTATCCCCATGGCGTTTTTCGGCGGTTCCACCGGGATTATCTATCGGCAGTTCTCGGTGACCATTGTTTCGGCGATGGTCCTGTCGGTGCTGGTGGCGATGACCCTGACCCCGGCGCTCTGCGCTTCGTTGCTCAAAACGCGTGATGGCCGCGGGCATGGTGCTCAGCACGGGTTCTTCGGCTGGTTCAACCGCACCTTTGAACGTGCCAGCGCCGGTTACGAGCGCTGGGTGGGCGTGGTGTTGCGGCGTTGGGGGCGCAGTCTGTTGCTCTATGGCGCGGTGCTGGTGGTCATGGCGGTGGGGTACATGAGCCTGCCCACGTCGTTTCTGCCGGACGAAGATCAGGGGATCCTCATGGCACAGATCCAGTTGCCAGTCGGGGCGACGGACAGCCGCACGCAAGCTGTGATCAAGCAGTTCGAGGACTACATCCTGAAACAGCCCGAAGTCGAAGCGATGATCAGCATCAGCGGGCTGGGCATGGGGGGTAACAGCCAGAACACCGCGCGCGCGTTTATCCGCCTCAAGGACTGGGACGAACGCGGTGGGCCCGGCCAGGGGGCGGCGGCGATTGCCCAACGGGCGACCATGGCGCTCTCCAGCATCGGCGATGCCGACGCTTTCGTCATGCAACCACCGACGGTGCGCGGCCTGGGCCAGAGCTCGGGGTTCGACCTGCAACTCAAGGACCTCGCCGGCCTGGGCCATGATGCGCTGGTGGCGGCCCGCGAACAGTTTCTTGAGCTGGCCAGAAAAGACCCGCGTTTGTTGGGCGTTCGCAGCAACGGCCTGGACGATGCGCCGCAGCTCAAGGTCAGCATCGACGACCGCAAGGCCGGAGCGCTGAGCCTGAGTACCAGCGACATCAACACCACCTTGTCGACGGCGTTGGGCGGTACGTATGTGAATGACTTTCTCAACCAGGGCCGGGTGAAAAAAGTCTACGTGCAGGGCCAGGCATCCGCGCGTATGCAGGCCGCGGACCTTGATCATTGGTTCGTGCGCAACAGCAGCAATGAAATGGTGCCGTTCTCATCGTTTGCCAGCAGCACCTGGAGTTACGGCTCGCCCTTGCTGGAACGCTATAACGGGAACGCCTCCCTGGAAATCGTGGGCGACCCCGCGCCAGGCGTGAGCTCCGGCGACGCGATGGACGCGGTGGAAGCCATCGTCCGGCAATTGCCCCAGGGCATCGGCTACGAATGGACCGGGCAGTCCTATCAGTTGCGGCTATCCGGCTCCCAGGCTCCGTTGCTCTATGCACTCTCCGTATTGTTTGTGTTCCTGTGCCTGGCCGCGCTCTACGAGAGTTGGTCGGTGCCGTTTTCGGTGATTCTGGTGGTCCCCCTGGGGGTGATCGGTGCAGTGCTGGCGACCCGTGTCGCCGGGTTGAGCAACGACGTGTATTTCCAGGTGGGGCTGTTGACCACCGTGGGCCTGGCCGCGAAAAACGCGATCCTGATCGTGGAGTTCGCCAAGCACCTGCAAGAGCAGGGCAACAGCCTGATCGATGCGACGCTGATCGCGGTGCGCCAACGCTTGCGGCCGATTCTGATGACGTCCCTGGCCTTCATGTTCGGCGTGTTGCCGTTGGCCTTGAGTAGCGGCGCAGGCTCCGCCGGGCGTCAGGCCATCGGTACGGGCGTGCTGGGCGGTATGTTCAGCGCCACGGTGCTGGGGATCTTCTTTGTACCGCTGTTTTTTGTGCTGATCCGCCGCCGTTTCGGCAGCGAGCGCAGTACTCGTCAATCTGCCCCGACAGGTGATGCATGATCAAGTCACATTGGCCTTTGCTGGCCGCCATGGTCCTGGGTGGCTGCGTCAACCTGGCGCCCCAGTATGAGCGGCCGGAAGCGCCTGTTTCCGCGCAATGGCTGCCGACCGCCAGCCTGCCGAAAGGGCCGGCGGGGGCCGATGTCAAATGGCAGCAGTTCTTTACCGACAGCCGCCTGGCACAGTTGCAGGCGTTGGCGCTGGCCAATAACCGCGACTTGCGCCTGGCCAGCCTGAATGTCGAAAAGGCCCAGGCGCAGTACCGCATCAAGCGCGCGGACCTGTTTCCCACCATCGATGCCAGCGTCAGCGGCACCCACAGCCGCACGCCAGGGTCGTTGTCCAGCACCGGCACGGCGGCCACCACTCACGATTACAGTGCGCAATTGGGCTTGAGCAGTTATGAACTGGACGTGTTTGGCCGGCTACGCAACCTGCGGGATGAGGCGCTGGAAGACTACCTGGCGCTGACGGAAACCCGACGCAGTACGCAGATCAGCCTGGTGGCCGAAGTGGCCACCGCCTGGCTGACCCTGGCCGCCGACAACGAACGGCTGCTGCTGGCCCAGCAAACCCTGACCAGCCAGTTGGCCACCTACGACCTGACCCAAAACAGCTATGCCCTGGGCGGCTCCTCCGCGCTGTCCGTGGCGCAAGCCCAGACCACGGTCGAGTCGGCGCGCGGCGATGTGGCGTCCTACGAGAGCCAGATTCTGCAGGACCGCAATGCCTTGCGCCTGTTGGTCGGCAGCGACCTTCCCGAGGCACTCTTGCCGGGCACGCACTTGGAGTCGGCGGCGGTGCTGGTGGACATACCGGCGGGCCTGCCGTCGAGCCTCTTGCAACAACGCCCGGATGTGCTGTCGGCGGAACACACGCTCAAGTCGGCGAATATCGACATCGGCGCGGCCCGTGCGAAGTTTTACCCCAGCATCAGCCTGACCGCCAACGCCGGCTCGTCCAGCTCGGCATTGGCCGGCCTGTTCAAATCCGGCAGCGGTGCCTGGACCTTTGCCCCGAGCATCAGCGTGCCGATTTTCGACGCCGGGAGTAACCGCGCGACCCTGGATTCGGCCAAGGTCGAGCGCGACATCCAGATACAGACTTATCAGCAGACCCTGCAGACCGCGTTCCGCGAAGTGGCCGACGCGCTGGCCGTGCGCAGCACCCTGGATCGCCGGATCGCCGCGCAACAGGCGCTGACCGACGCCAGCCGCAAGAGCTTCGAACTCTCGGACGCCTTGTACCGGGGTGGGTCGCAAAGCTACCTGGAAGCCCTGGATGCACAACGCTCGCTCTACAGCGCCCAGCAGGACCTGATCACCCTGCGTCTGACCGAGCAGAGTAACCGCATCACGTTGTACAAAGTGTTGGGAGGCGGTTGGAATTAATGGCCCTGTCTCTTGCACACACAATCGCCGCGATGGAACGGCTGGCGCGCGTCAAATCGGCTGACTTCATTCAATGGGAAATCAACATGCGTGCATCTCGTTCCATTTCAAACCGTTGCGCTCAGGTACTGACCTGCGCCTGTTTCATAACGCTTTCAGCCCTTTGCCAGGCGGATTCCGACAAGGACCCGTGGGAGCGTATCAACCGACCCATTTTCTCATTCAATGACACGCTGGATACCTACGCACTGAAACCCCTTGCCCAGGGTTATCAATTTGTTACCCCGCGCATTGCGCAAGACGGCGTGCATAATTTTTTCAACAATCTGGGGGAGGTCAAGAACCTGGCGAACAACTTACTTCAAGCCAAGTTCTATAGCGCCGGGGTTGATACGAGCCGCTTCTTACTCAACAGCACCATTGGCCTGGCAGGATTGGTCGATGTCGCGACGCCCATGGGGCTGCAGCGCAATGACGAAGATTTCGGTCAAACCCTCGGTTACTGGGGGGTAGGTAGTGGTCCTTATCTTGTGCTGCCACTCTTGGGGCCCAGCACACTTCGCGATGCGCCGGCCATCTTTCCCGATATCTACGCCAACCCGGTTCGTTACATCGGCGACGTTCCGACGCGTAATAGCCTGTACGGCCTGGGCATGATCGACGGACGCGCTCAATATATAAAATCTGAAAAGCTCATCACCGGGGATAAATACAACTTCATTCGAAGCGTTTATCTGCAACACCGGGAGTTCAAGATCAACGATGGCAACGTAAAGGACGACTTTTGATCAGCGCGGTTCGACCTCGGGATCAAGTTACCCGTTGACACTATCCGGATGCGCCGCCCATCGAAGCCCAGGCACTGATGGCCGGCGCGGCCGTGGAATAGCAGGCTGGAGTGCTCGCGGCCCTCAAACAATATCGTCGATCAGGATATGAGGCTGCCCGCGACTGCACTGTTCAATGCGCGCCTGGACCTTGTACACAGTGCGCAGCATCTGTTCTGTAATGACCTCACGGCTCGCGCCACTGCCTTGTGCGGTACCGTCGGCAATCACCAGCACCTGATCGGCAAAACGTAACGCCTGGTTCAGGTCATGGATGGCGATGAACACAATGACCCGACGCCGGCGGGCCAATGCCTGCATGAAGTCCAACACCTGGACCTGGCGGTGCATGTCGAGGGCGCTGGTGGGTTCGTCCATCAACAGGATCTCCGGCTCGCGCACCAAGGTCTGCGCGATGGACACGAGCTGTTGCTGCCCGCCGCTGAGTTCGCCGAGGTTGCGAAAGGACAGGCCGGTGATCCCCAGCGCCTGCAATATCTCGTCGACCAGCGTCAGCTCATCATCGTGGACGACCCAGCCGGGCGACAGTTGTTTACGTGCCAGAAGCACCGATTCGTACACCGTCAATCGAGCGCTGCCGTTCAAGCCCTGCGGCATGTAGCTGATGCCCCGCACGCCCTTTTTCGAGCCCTGCAGAATCACCCGGCCGGGGCCGTCGATCAAGCCTGCCATGCGCTTGAACAGGGTGGACTTGCCGGCGGCATTGGGGCCGACCACCGCGACCACTTGGCCACCCATAAATGCGCCGGTGGTGACACCGCTGATGATCGTGCGCTGACCGTAGCGGGCACCAAGGTTCTCCAGCTGGATCGTCACCATGAGTTTTTCTTCCCGCTGAGAATCAGAGATATGAAGAACGGCACGCCGATCAACGATGTGACCACGCCGATCGGAAAGATCGCGCCCGGAATCAGGGTCTTACTGACCACCGAACTGACGGACAGAATCAGTGCGCCGGTCAGCAGCGACGCCGGCAGGAAGAACCGCTGGTCTTCACCAATCAACATCCGCGCAATGTGCGGGCCGACCAGCCCGATAAAGCCGATGGTGCCGACGAAGGCCACGGGAAACGCGGCGAGCAGGCTGACCATGATCAACGTCTGAAAGCGCAGGCTGCGCACGTTGATACCAAAACTGGCGGCCTTGTCATCGCCCAGCCTCAGGGCTGTGAGGGCCCAGGCGCGCCTGGCGAAAATCGGCAGGGTGACCACGATCACCAGGCAGATCACACCGAGTTTGGGCCAGGTGGCTTTGGTCAGGCTGCCCATGGTCCAGAACACCACGGCCGCGACGGCTTGCTCGGTGGCAAAAAACTGCACCAGGGCCAACAACGCGTTGAACGTGAACACCAGGGCAATGCCGAGCAGCACGATGGTTTCAGCGGTGACGCCGCGGCGCATGCTCAGGAAGTGGATCAGCAAGGCAGAGAGCATGGCCATGACGAACGCGTTCACCGGCACCATGTACTGTGCCGCCAATGGGAACAGGGCCACGCCAAACGCCAGGCCCATGGCCGCGCCGAAGCTGGCGGCGGCAGAAATGCCCAGGGTGAAGGGGCTGGCCAGCGGGTTGTTGAGGATGGTCTGCATCTGCGCGCCCGCCAGTGATAATGCCGCGCCCACGGCGACCGCCATCAGGGCGACAGGCAGGCGGATATCCCACATCACCACGCGTACCTGCGCCGAAGCGTCGTCCGGCGAAAACAGTGCGCCGAGTACTTCGCGCAGGCTGTAACTCGCCGGGCCCAGGGCCAGGTCAAGCAGGACACTGCAGAGCAGCAGCGTCATCAGCCCGGCGAGGATCAGCCGCTTGCGCAGCACCAGGCGACGGTAGGTCTCGCGCTGCACCACCAGGGTGTCGCTCGGTGCGCTCATGGCTTGACCTCGGGGGTGCGCAAGCTGACGAAATAGCCCGGCTCGTAAGGTACCGGCAGAAACCGCTCGTGCAGCTCGCGAAAGGAGGCCTCGGGGTCCAGGTCGGCAAACAGCGTGGGATGAAACCATTTGGCCAATTGCTGGATGGCCACGAACTGGTAAGGGCTGTTGTAGAACTGATGCCAGATCGCATGAAAGGCCTGGTTGTCCTGCGCCTTGATCCCTGCGTAGGCTGGCCGTTGGGTGTACCAGGCCAGTTTGTGCCGGGCTTGCGTCATGTCGGCGCCCGGGCCGACGCCGACCCAATGGCCACCAGGGGCGAACGCCTCCCAGTTGGCGCTGGTGACTACTACGTGCGCCGGGTTGGCGACGATGACCTGTTCGGGATTCAACTGGCCGAAGGTGCTGGGGATAATGCCTCTGGCGATATTGTCGCCACCGGCCATGTCGACAAAAAGCCCGAAGTTTTCGTTGCCGAAGCTCAGGCAGCAATCGTCCGTGTAACCGCCGATGCGTTCGATAAACACCGCGGGGCGCACAGGCTGCTGCGCCGCGATCACGTCGGTCACCCGGCGGATCTGCCGGTTGCGAAAATCAATGAAAGCCTCGGCACGCGCTTCTTTGCCCAACAGTCGGCCGAACAGGCGCATGGTCGGCTCGGTGTTCTGCATCGGTTGATTGCGAAAGTCGACGTACACCACCGGTATGCCCAGGGCATCGAGCTTCTCGATATAGCGCGCATCCTCGGTGGCATGCTGCGCCTCGATGTTGAGGATGATCACGTCGGGGTGCTGGGCGATCGCTTGTTCGATGTCGAAGGTCCCGTCTTCAAAACCGCCAAAGGTGGGAATCCTGGCAATGGCGGGAAATTTGCGCAGGTAGGCTCCGTAGGTGTCCGGGTCCGACTGGATCAGATCCTTGCGCCAGCCGACGATGCGTTCGATGGGGTTTTGCGTATCCAGGGCGGCGACCAGGTACAACTGGCGACCCTCCCCGAGAATCATCCGCCTGACTGGCAGATGGACCTTGACCTCGCGGCCGAGCAGGTCGGTGACGGTACTGCGCGCGGCATCCGCCTCGGCGGCGGGGGCGGGCAGTGAAGCCCCGAGCAAGCCAGCCACTAACAGCGCCGCGAAGGCGTGGCTGCGTCGAACGATGGTAACCATGGTTAAAGCCTTTGCAGGTGTCAGAAGTCGACCGTGGCCGAGAGTAAAAGCGTGCGTGGCGAGCCCTGGGAAAACGCTCCATAAGAGGCGACACCCGACCAGTACTCGCGATCGAACAGGTTTTGCACCGTGGCGCGGAACGTTGTCGGCCGCTGTGCGATACGCGTGGTGTAACGTGCGCCGAGGTCGATGCGGGTCCAGGGATCCAGTTGTTGGCTGTTGGCCTGGTTGACGTACTGGCGGGCGGTATAGATCGCGCCACTGGTGAACGTCAGCCCCTCGACCCAGGGGATGTCCCATTCGGCCCAGAGGTTGGCTTGTACATCCGGCACGCCGACCGGAGTGTTGCCCCGGTTGGCGGCAATGCCGGTTTTGGTCAACTGTGCATCCAGCAGCGTCACTCCCCCGAGCAGGCGCGCGCCTGGGGCGACCTCGCCAAACAGGTTCAGCTCGATGCCCCGATTGCGCTGTTCGCCTTGCACCGAAAACGTCCCGCCCGACAACTCGCCGCTGGGCTTCTTGATCTGGAACAGCGCCAGGGTCGCCATGAACGTGCCGTAGTCGAGCTTGACCCCGATCTCCTGCTGCCGGGAAACGTAAGGGGCGAAGATCTGGCCTGCATTGGCGGCGTTGGCCGGGGCGACGTCGCCCTTGCTCAGGCCCTCAAGGTAGTTGTAGTAGAGCGACACATGGTCCCAGGGTTTGACCACCACCCCGAACAGCGGCGTGGTCTTGCCTCCGTCATACGCCGTGCTCACCGTACCGGAGGCGTTGTAGTTGCTCGACTCAATATGCTGTCTGCGCAGGCCGAAGGTGACCTGCAGGCGTTGCTCGAGCACCGACAGGGTGTCGGCGATGGCGATGCCGGATAATTGCGTCGCGGAGACCTTTGGCGTATCCGGCTCGGCAATCGAAGGCTTGGGCTGATCGATCGGGTGGTAGATGTTCGACAGGATGACCGCGCCGGATGTGATGCCACGGGACAACTGGTCGCGATAACGCGAGACTTGCAGGGCCGTGACGTGGCCGACCGGCCCGGTGTCGAAGCGTAGGCGCGTGCCCGCATCGACGGTGTAGCGCTGCACGTTGAACTTGTAATAGCCGGGTGTCGAGGCGGTGTCGCCGGCGGCGTTGAGGAGGGTTGGGGTCTGGTCGGACATGCGCGCGACAGCCGACCTGCCGCCACCGGCATGGGCGAAGACGGTCAAGGCGTCGGTGAGGTCGTATTCACCGCTGAGCAACGCGGATTTATCACGGGTTTCGGACCAGCCCCAGTCTTGGCTCACATTGGTCCGCCCATTGGCGGCGGAAGGTATCTCCACGCCCGTGTCGATCAGGAACGGTCGAGATGCCGCGTCGAACTTTTCTTGCTGGGAGATCAGGTCCAGGCTGCCTCGCAGGCGATCGGACCGGTAGTCCAGGGACACGGCGCCGAGCCCGACGGCGCGCGATTGGTCGTCGATCACGGTGTTGCCTTGCTGGACACTGGCGTTGACCCGCACCCCCCATCGGCGTTCCTCGCCAAAGCGCCGGCTGATGTCGATATGATTCCCCAGTTGCGCATCCTGGGCGTAACTGGCGGTGAACCGCGTCAAGTCTTCATCCAGGGAGCGCTTGGGCACCACATTGATCACCCCGCCGACGGCACTGTTGGGCGACATGCCGTAGAGCAGTGCGCTCGGGCCTTTGACGACCTCGATGCGTTCGGCGTATTCGGTGAACACCCGATAGTTGGAGGCCACGCCGTAGACACCGTCGAAGGCCAGCTCACCGAGGTTGCCTTCGCCGACCGGAAACCCACGGATAAAAAAAGAATCGACAATCCCGCCGGTCTGCCCGGTGGCGCGGACCGACGAATCGCGCTCCAGCACGTCGCCCACGGTCGTTGCCTGTTGATCCTTGATCAGCGATGAGGTGTAAGTGCTGACGCTGAAGGGCGCGTCCATTACATCGGTATTACCCAGCATGCCCAGGCGTCCTCCCGCGGCCACCTGGCCCCCCGGGTACACCGGGGGCAAGGTCTCGGCCGGCTGGTCGTGGCCACTGATCGTGGTCTGCGCCAGGGTGACCCTGCGAAGTGCCAAGGTGTAGCTGCCGTCGTTGCGCAGCAGCATGTCCAGGCCACTGCCGGCCAGCAAATGCGCGACTGCCGCCTGGGTCGAGTAATTTCCAGAAAGCCTTGGGCTGATCAACCCTTCAGTGATCGACGGCTCGAAGGACAAGGCAATGCCTGCTTCCACGGCAAAGCTCGACAAGGTTGCGCCGAGCGGTCCGGGGGCAAGGTTGTACGCGCGCACGGTCACTGAATCCAGCTGCACCGGCGCGTCCGCCCGGGCCAAAGGGCAGGCCGCACCGATCAGGGTCAGGCTGAGCAACGCGCTGCGAATGACCGGCATCAATGGGGGGCCCTGTGGCGAGAGGAAGTGGCTGTTCCTTCATTGCCAGTTGAGATCAAAAAAAGTATCAGCCTGGCAACGCTTTATTTTTTTGCGAGGTTTGCCTTCGCGGCGTCAGGCGGGCGACAGCGTGACCCAATACCCGTTCAAATGGCCGGTGGCGAGCACCGGGTAGGTTTGCACCAGCATGTTCAAGGTGCGTTGGGTATCGCTGATCGGGAAGGCACCGGAGACGCGCAGGTCGGCAATGGCCGGATCACAGCGCACAAAACCACGACGATAACGCGCCAGCTCGGCAACGAAATCCGCCAGGCGCATCTTGTCCGCCATCAGCATGCCCTGGGCCCAGGCACCGACGTAGCGACCGGCGGCAGTCAGCGCTCCAAAGGTCTGTGAGGAAAAGTCGGTGCGCTGCCCGGCGTTGACGATCAGCGGCGCGGTTTGGCGGTTTTCGGCCAGTTCCACTTTCACTGCGCCTTCCAGTACGGCGAGCTGGGTACGCGGGCCCAGTTCACGCACGGTAAAGCGCGTGCCCAGGGCCTGCATGCGGCCCTGTCGGGTGACGACGAGGAAGGGGCGGGGGATGGAAGCGGTATCCGGTGCGGTCTGCACCAGTATTTCGCCTTCGCGCAGATGGATGAGCCGCTGTTGGCCATCAAACAGCACATCCATGGCGGTGTCGGTATTCAACGTGATGCGTGAGCCATCGGCCAGGGTCAATTCGCGTTGTTGGCCCACGGCCGTGCGGTAGTCGGACGACCATCGGCCTGACTCCACCAGCTTCCAGCTGCCCCAACCCGCCGGTATCACCGCCAGCAGCAGGGCCAATTTACCCAGGGCCGCACGCCGCTCCGGATTGCTTGGCCGATCCAGCGCCGACATCGCCAGGGAAGACGGCAAGCCGCCCAGCTTGCTTTGCAGCAATTGCGCCCGCGACCACGCGCGATCGCGCTCGGGGCTGCTGACCTTCCAGCGCTCCCACTCGGCACGCTCGCTGTCGCTCAACCCGTTGTCGCTCAAACGCATCAGCCATTCGGCGGCTTCTTCAAGCACGTCGGGATTCAGCGGTGGCTCTCTGCGCAGCGCGCGCATCTATTCGACCATCATCATGCAGTGCAGGAACGCTTGTTTCATGTAGCGTTTGACGGTGATCAGCGAGACGTCCAGTTGCTTGGCGATGTCGTCGTATTTCAGCCCGTTGATCTGCGACAGCAGGAACGCCCGCTTCACCAGCGGCGGCAGGGCATCGAGCATGGCGTCGATTTCGTGCAGGGTTTCCAGCACCATGAAGTGCGATTCAGGCGACGGCACATCCTGTGCGGGCGCGTTGGCGAGTGCCTCCAGGTAGGCACGCTCCAGCGCCTTGCGTTGGTACCAGTTGATCAGGATGCCCTTGGCCACGCAGCTCAAGTAGGCGCGAGGCTGCTCGATTACCGTGACCTGTGAAGCCAGGATGCGGGTGAAGGTGTCCTGCGCCAGATCCGCCGCATCCATGGCGTTGCCCAGTTTTCTTTTCAGCGTCGCGTACAGCCAGCTGTGATGCCCGCTGTACAGGGCCTCAATCGCGCGCAGGTGACTCGGGTGGTTCGCGGAGTGGGTTTGGCTCATGGCGCGGGCGTGCATCTAATTGAGAAGTATTCCCAATGCTAGTTGACAAGATGCTTGAAAAGCAAGGGGGGATCAGTGCCCCGCGATCGGTGCGATCCCCTGTGCTGGCGTGTCCTTCATCGCCAGGCACCTGGTTCAATCCCGATCCGCGACTTGGTGGGGTTGCTTGCCCGCGGGCCAGTAACGCAGAGCGACGATCAGCACCAGCGCCAGCGCATACGCCAGGCAAACGAACAGATACGTGTAGGGCAGGCCATACGCTTGGCTGAGCAAGCCGCCGATGCAGATACCGGCAATCGAGGCAAACTGCGCGGTGCTTTGCGCGATACCCAGTACATAGCCCTGTCGGGCGCTGTCGGCGGTGGTCGAGATCAGGGCCATCAGCACTGGCGTCGTGGCACCCAGCAGTACTCCCCAGACGAAGTAGGCCAGGATAAACACCACGGGGTTGCGGGTAATGCCCGCCACGGCGGTCAGCGCGATGCAACCGATCACCACGTAAGTGATGCGCTGCAGCGTCTGGCGTAGAGAGCGCTGCTCGAAGTAGCGCGACCATGCCGTCGCCGAAAGAATGAAGCCCAGGGCCAATAGCCCGTAGCACAGGCCGACCACTGAGTGGCTGACATCGAATGTGGAACTGACGTAAAGCGAGAACGAAGTCTGGGGCAGCATTCGCGCCAACAGCAGAATCCCCATGATGCCCAACAGCGACAGCAGGGGCGAGCCACGCCAGCCGGCAGCGCTGGCCTGGGCGGGGGCGCAGGTGTTTACCGGCGCGGTTTTTTTCACGGGGGGGACGTCCGGCAGTGTCATGGCGGCGATCACCGTGCAGGCGGCGCATAACACCGAGGCCACGATATTGATCCAGAAAAACGTCGCGTAATCGAGAATCAGGCCGCCGAGCACGGCGCCCAGCAACGAGCCGACGTTGGTCGATATCTGCAGAATCGCGAACAGCCGGGCCCGGCGCGACGGGCTTTCGATACTCACGCCGTAGGCCTGCGCCGGGGCAATGTAGCCCGCGAAGGCACCCTGCAGGAAACGCAGGGCCAGGATCGCCCAGATGTCGCTGAAAAACGCCAGGCCGAGCTGGGTCAAGGACAACCCGGCGAGCGCGCGGATCATCATCAACTTGTGCCCGTATCGATCGCCGATACGGCCCCAGAACGCACTGGTCAGCATGATGCCCAGCATCGGTCCCACGTACACAGCGATGCTGGCGAAACTGAAAAGCGCCTCCGAAGAGGCCAGCTCGCGCAGGTGTACGGGCCAGAATGGCCCGCTCATTTCCATCGCGCCCATGGAGACCAGTTGGATCGCGAACAAAAGATAAACAAGGGTCCTGACACTTGAACCCTGAATGACACCTGCATGGGACATGGGACGGCCTCGGCGGATGAACCCGGTAAAAAAACAGGGAGGGATGATACTTTTTCGCAAGTCGGCTGGCATTAGGAGTGATTCCCATTTTCCTACGTTGAAAGGATCCTCTCGTCATGCCCGTTATCTGTCGTCCCTATGGTGAACGCGTGTTAACCCTCGCGATTCGGAGCGCCATGCTGAATGTCGTCTTGGTCGCATGCAGCGCCAATGCCTCGGCGGCTACGCCACAGCCCGCAGCGGGCGACGCGTCAACGCCTGACAGCGCGCAGAGCCTGATCCTCGACACCACCACCATCGACGCCCGCGAGGCTGGCCCCACGGCATTGCCGCCGGTACTGGCCGGCGGGCAGGTCGCCCGTGGCGCGCGCCTGGGGATGATGGGCAACAAGGATGTGATGGACGCCCCGTTCAGTGTGACCAGCTACACCGCCAAAACCCTGGCCGACCTGCAGACAGTGACGGCGGCCGACGCCCTGGAGCGCGATCCTTCGGTGCGGTCCACGGGGCAGACGGGCGGTATCGTCGATTCGTTTTTCATCCGTGGGTTTGCCATCGGCGAAGGCAACCTTGGCGAGTTGGCCTATGACGGCGTGTACGGTGTGGCGCCGAACTACCGGACGTTCACCGACTACGCCGAACGCATCGAGGTGCTCAAGGGGCCCGGTGCGCTGATGTACGGTGTCTCGCCGAACAGTGGCGTTGGCGGCGTCATCAACATCGTGCCGAAGCGGGCGCTGGATGAAGACCTGACGCGCTTTACCGGCAGTTACGCATCGGACTCCCAAGTGGGCGGCCACTTGGACATCAGCCGGCGCTTTGGTGAAGAAAACCAGTTTGGCCTGCGCTTCAACGGCAGCCTCCAGGGCGGCGACACCGCCGTCGATAATCAGAAGCGCGAGGTGGATATCGGGGCCATTGCCTTGGATTATCGCGGCGAGCGGTTGCGCCTGAACCTTGACTACATCAGCCAGAAAGAAAACTTTGACGGCGCCTCGCGCCCCTTCACCGTCGCAACGGGTGTCGACGTGCCATCTGCCGCCAATGGCCGCACCAGCCTGCCGCAAAAATGGGGTTGGTCGGACACCAAGGAACAGTCGGCACTGCTCGGCGGCGAGTATGACTTGAGCGATGCGCTGACCGTGTTCGCCCATGCCGGCGGGGGCAAGTCGGATGTGAAGCGCCTGTCCGACCAGGTGCCCAGGATCCTCAACGACGCCGGCGATACCAGCAATATCCCGGGTTACTACAAGTTCAACGTCGACCGTTCGACCGCCGATGCGGGCCTTCGCGGGCTGTTCGCCACCGGGCCGGTGACGCACATGACCACGCTGATGGCGACCCGTTACCGGGACGAACTGTCCCGAGGCATCACCAATGGTAAGGAGATCCGCTCCAACATCTATCACCCGGTGGATACGCCCAAGCAATACCTCGACGCCCCCAAAGTGCTGCGCATTTCGGAAACGGAACTGTCCGGCGTCGCACTGACGGACACCCTGGGCATGCTGGACGACCGCCTCCAACTGACCCTCGGCCTGCGCCGGCAAGCGATCGAGTCGCGTAACTACAATGCCGCCGGGGCTGTCAGCTCCCGCAACAAAGACACTGCCACGACGCCGTTGCTGGGCGTCGTGGTCAAGCCCTGGGATGACGTGTCTTTGTATTACAACTATGTCGAAGGCTTGAGCAAGGGCGATACCGCCCCAGGCACCGCGAACAACGGCGGCCAGACATTCGCCCCTTATGTGTCCAAACAGCACGAGCTCGGCGTGAAGTATGAACACCACACGTTCATCACGAGCGTGGCGTTGTTCCAGATCGAAAAGCCCAGCGGCGAGCTGGGTGCCAACAATGTGTATTCCGTGCAATCGGAGCAACGCAACCGTGGCGTGGAAGTGAGCCTGTACGGGGAAGTCGCGCCGGGCACGCGCTTGATGGGGGGCGTGACGTTCCTCGACGGCGAGTTGACGAAGTCCGCCACCGCAGCCAACCGGGGCAACAAACCGGTCGGCGTACCCGACATCCAGGCCAACCTCTGGGCCGAATGGGATACCCCATGGCTGGAAGGCTTTACCTTGACCGGCGGCGCGATCTACACCGACAGCCAATACGTCAACCAGGCCAACACCCAGGAACTGGACGCCTGGACTCGCATCGATGCGGGCGCGCGTTATGCCACGAAGATAGAAGGGCGACCTACGACGTTCCGCGCCACCGTGCAGAACGTATTCGACCGTGAGTACTGGTCGGGCGTCGCCTCCTACGGCGCCTTTTCCCCGGGATCTCCGCGCACCTTGCAGTTGTCGGCCACGGTTGATTTCTGAGGTCGGTGTGGAGTGTGCTTTTCATGACGGCGAATGTGCCGCGCACCGCCGGCGACCGGCTCGATGCAGCGATAGCGGAGTGAGTGTTATCGAGTAAAAAGTTTTATTGACTAAAGATAAATATCGGGTAATGATTTCTGTGCATCTGCTCTCATGCAGAGTCATCTCCAGGGTCATCTCCCGATGAGTCATAAAAACCCGTCTTTTCTTGCGACGCTTTACGTCGAGGCCACTGAATCGTCGTCGGCCACTTGCGCGGCCCCTTTGCTGATGCATGGCTTTCCCGCCGAGCCGGAACACCGAGTCACGTGGCACAACTGGATGCGTCCGCCCTTCAGCCAGTGGGGGTTCCGCAACCTGGCGCGCTTGCGCCCCACCATTGACGTACCGGCGGGTCCAGGGCCGGTCGGTACGCTCAAGCAGGCTCCCAATGCGCTGGACCAGCTGTGTTTCGACAGTGAGTGTGGGCTGAGCATCAGCGTTATCGACCACCTCGAGGCCAGCCAGACCGACGCCTTCTTGGTGATGCAGGGCGACACGGTATTGTTCGAGCGCTACTTCAACGGTCAGCAGGCCTGCGACCGGCACATCATGTTTTCGGTGACCAAATCGCTGATCGGCACCCTTGGCGAACAGCTGGTTTCCAGTGGTGTGCTCGAGCCTGGGTTACCCGTCGCGTACTACGTGCCCGAACTGGTGGGCAGCGCGTTTGGCGATGCGACGGTGCGCCAGTTGTTCGATATGGCGGTGGGCATCGACTACAGCGAGGTGTACGACGATCCCAACTCGGAGAGCTCGCAGTACGGTTACGCCTGCGGGTTTCAACCGGCACCGGCGCAATACGCCCAATTCGAGTCGTTGTACCAGTACCTGCCATCCCTCAAAAAGCGCGCCAGCCACGGTGGCTTTTTCCATTACGTGACCGCGACCACCGAAGCCTTGGCTTGGGTCATGGAGCGCGCCTCGGGCAAGGCCTGCAGTCAGTTGTTGGCAGAAATCTGGAGCCGGCTGGGCTGTGATCGCGACGGCTATTTCATGGCTGATCCCTGGGGACGTAACGTCGCCGGGGCGGGTTTCAGTGCGACGTTAAGAGACATGGCGCGCTTCGGTCGTCTGCTGGCCAACGATGGCTGTCACGAGGGGGTTGAGCTGCTGTCGCCCGAGACCGTGGCACGTATCGCCGCCGGTGGGGATCCGGCGATCTACGCGCAAAATGCCGAGTTCTCCGGCTGGACACCGGGTGCGTCCTATCGAAGCCAGTGGTACGTGTTCAACGATCACAGCCAGGCCCTGATGGCCGGTGGCATCCACGGCCAGTACCTGTTCATCGACAAGCCCTCCGGCGTCGTGATCGTCAAGCAATCGTCGCTGACCGATGCGGTCGGCCCGTTCGATGCCGATAGCGTGCGAATGCTGCGCGCTATCAGCGCTCACCTGAGTCACTGACACACCCCGAAAAATAAGAGTCTTGCGTTCTATTCACCTGGCTTTGCCATGTGTTGGCGGCGCTTTGCGTCGCCATTGACTGCCCTGTAACAACAATAATCACACAGGAGCTTCTTATGGTTTTCATCAAGCGTTTCTCTCGAGCGCTCATAGCGGTCGGCTTACCCTTGACCACCCACGTCGCGTTGGCGGGCTACACCTTTGAGGACGGCGATCTCAAGGGCGAAGTCAACCTCACCGCGGGGGGCGCGACGCTATCAACCCGCGGCGTCAACTTCGGCAGCGGCCGGGTCGATGCGCGCAACGGTAAAAATGGCGGCACCAAGATCGACTGGCAAGAGTTCTACGTAAAACCCGGGGTCAAACTCGAGTATGCGTTGCAACCCGATTTCAGCTTGCTGGCCGGCGGTTCCCTGGTCGCGGCAAGCACGTTCGGCGACGGCGATGCGGGCGGCTTTACCCGCAGTTCCGACGGCAAGGTTGCCGCTGAAGAACTGTACGGCGGGTTCCGCGCCGGTGAGTGGAAGTTCACGGCTGGCCGCCAGAACTACATGGTCGGTACGGGGTTCATCGTCATGGACGGCAACCTGGACCAGCTCAAGGACGGTGCCTACTGGCTGGGCCCTCGAACCGCCTTCAAGGATTCGGCGATCCTGGCCTGGGAACATGGCGCCTTGAAGTCTCAGGCATTCACCCTGCGCACCGACGATGACCTGGGTGATTTCCGCATGACCGGCGTCAACCTCGATTACAACCTCGACGACCAAGTGACCCTGGGTGCCATGGCCATGCGGGTCAACGCCCTGGGGCCCAAAGGCAGCACGCTGCCTCGTCGTCGCGACGGCATGCAGGTGTACAACCTGCGGGCGCTCAATGCCAAGGTGCCCGGCGTACCGGCGCTGACTCTGAATGCGGAGTACGCGTTGGAGCGCGGTAGCGGCGAGGGGGTCGATTACGATGCCAACGCCTGGTACGGCCAGGCCGACTATGCCTTCAGCACGTTGCCGTTGACGCCCGTCATCGGTTATCGCTACGCGAGCTTTTCCGGTGATGACAACCTCAGCGATAACCGCCAGAAAGCCTGGGACCCGTTGAGCAAGGGCTTCGTCGACTGGAGTACGTGGCTCGTCGGCGACGTGGTCGGCAACTACCTGCTGTTCAACAGCAACGAAAATGTCCAACAGTTCTCGCTCAAGACCCACCTCAACGAGACCCTGACCCTCGGCGCCATTCACTACCAGTTCTGGCTCGATGAGAAAAACTACATGGGCGCGGCGGTCCGCGATCGGCGCTTTGCCGATGAGAGCGTGATATTCCTCGACTGGACGCCCACGCCGTCGTTCTATACGTCGCTGTCCTATAACTGGGTCAAACCACTGGCCGCCGCCAAGCAGGTGTTCGGTGACGACCAGACCTTCAGTGCGTTGGAACTGTATTTCACCTATCGCTATTAAGTGCCGCGAGCCTTTGCGGCCGCGCTGGAGTGTTTTTATCATGAACAGTTTTTTGCGTAATACCGTGTTGGGCACTGTCGCTTCGTTGTTGATCAGCGGTTTTTGCCTGGCCGAAGAACGAACCGTAAGGATCTACAACTGGATCGAATACCTGCCGCCGGAAGTGCTCAAGAGCTTCCAGGAAGAGACCGGAATCCGCCCGATCTACGATGTATTCGACAGCGCCGAAACCATGGAGTCCAAGCTGTTGACGGGAAACTCCGGGTATGACGTGGTATTCCCGGGCACCGCCAACCTGGGGCACCTGATCACCGCCGGTGCCGTCCAACCGTTGGACCGCGCGCAGTTGCCGAACTGGCAGCACCTGGACCCCGAGTTCATGAAATCCCTGGAAGCGGTGGGGGACACCGGCAACCGCTACGCCGTGCCTTACCTATGGGGCACCACATTGATCGGCTACAACGTCGACAAGGTGCGCAAAGCCCTGGGCCCCGACGTGCAGATGAACAGCTGGGACATCATCTTCAAGGAAGAAAACCTCGCCAAGCTCGCCAGTTGTGGCGTGGGTTTCCTCGACGCCGGCAACGAGATCCTGCCGATTGCCTTGCACTACAAGGGCCTCGACCCCAATAGCCAGAAGCGTGAGGACTATGCGCAAGCCCAGGCCGTGATGATGAAGATTCGCCCTTACGTCACTTACTTCAACTCGTCGCGCTACGGCATGGACCTGGCCAACGGTGATATCTGTGTGGGCGTGGGCTGGTCCGGCGGTGTCGCATTGGCCACGCGACTGGCAGATGCCGCCGGCAAGGGCGTCAAGGTCGAGATGGCACTGCCCAAGGAAGGCGCGCCGATGTGGGCGGACGTGATGATGATCCCGGCCAATGCGCCCGATACTGCAGAGGCCCATGCGTTCATCAATTACATCCTGCGCCCGGACGTGATTGCGCGCATCAGCAACAAGATCGGCTACCCCAACCCGAACAAGGACGCCACTGCGCTGGTGGACGCCAGCATCCGTAACGACCCCAACATGTATGTGCCGGAGGAAGCGCGCAAGACCCTGTTCGCCCTGGAGCCGATCCCGGCCGCCGTGGAGCGCATCCGTACCCGCACCTGGACCGCCATCAAGAGCAACCGCTGATCAGGATGGCCTGACCCCGCAATGGGTCAGGCCTGCATGCCGTAAAACAGCAACTCGGTGATACGCCTGACCTGGGTAGAGTGCGCGTCGATATCCGGGTGTTCCTGGTTCACCAGTCGGAACAGTTGCAGGTGCGAATAGTCGTTCAACAGGAACGCGGCCAATTCCACATCGAGTTGCGGACGCAGCTTGCCGGCCCGTTGCAATTCCCGCAGCAATTCGCTGATTTCGGCCCTGAGCGCATCGTTCATGGCCCGATAGCCTGCCGGCAGTTCATTGTTGCCACCGAAGAGAATCAGCGGCAGCAGTTCACGCCACAGGCTGGGGTGCATGACTTCCAACGCATAGCCGGTAAGCAGGCGTTCCAGGTGGCAGAGCGCTTCGACCGGGTCGTCTATTTCGTGGATCCGGCTGCGGGTGTCGGTGATCGCGCGTTGATCGGCGTGGTGCAGGATTTCCAGGATGATTTCCTGCTTGTTGCCGAAGTACTTGAACACCGTCGGCGGCGACACCCCGGCCTGGCTGGCGATCTGTTCGATGGTGGTGTTCTGGAAACCCTGGCGCTCAAACAGTTCGATCGCGGCCTTGCTGATAGCTTGCCGGCGTTCGGCTTTCTGACGTTCACGCAGTCCGCTCACAGGAGATCCTTGTCACGAGTAAAAAGAGGGGCGCTTGTCGCCCCGGTATCCCTGCAAAATACTTAATTGGGTAAAGCTTTTAAAGCACTAATTGCCATTCAAGGGGTTTGCCGCTGATGCTTCTTCAGCCTGTAGGCAAATTGAGCGCGGCTGAGCCCCACGAGCCTGGCGGCGGCGGCCAGGTTGCCGGCGTTTTGTTGCAGCGCTTCATTGATCAGGCGCGATTCAAGGCCGTCAATGGAAAACCCCTGGTCCAGCTGGCCAAGGGTGTCCAGCAGTGCAGGGCGGGGCGCTGTGGTGGTTAGCTGCGGCCCGCTATTTGACAGGCTGCCGTGGTCGTCCAGGCCATAGGGATCGGCGGGCATCGGCTCGTTGCGAAACAGGTGCACCAGGTCAATCGCTTGGCCTTCGTCACTGGCGATCAGGCCGCGTTCGATCAGGTTTTGCAGCTCGCGCACATTGCCCGCGAAGTCATAGCGCAGCAAAACCTTCAGGGCGCGCATGGTCAGGCCCGCCGGTGTTCGCGCGTATTCCTGGCAGAAGCGCGTGAGGAATGCGTTGATCAGCAGCGGGATGTCGTCCCTGCGTTCGCGTAGCGGTGGCAGGGCGATGGGGTAGACATTCAGCCGGTAGAACAGGTCTTCACGAAACGTACCGTCAGCCACGGCTTTACGCAGGTCGATATTGGTGGCGGCGACCACGCGCACATCCACCTTGATACCGCGCACGCCGCCGACCCGTTCGACTTCCCGCTCCTGCAGGGCCCGCAGCAACTTGCTCTGCCCGCCCAGGCTGAGGCTGGTGATTTCATCCAGGAACAGCGTGCCGCCCTGGGCCCGTTCGAAACGTCCAGGGCGCGAGTGCGTTGCGCCGGTATAGGCACCGCGTTCGACACCGAAGAGTTCGGCCTCGATCAGGTTATCCGGAATGGCGGCGCAATTGAGCGCCACGAACGGGCCGTCATGGCGGTGACTGAGCTGGTGCAACTGGCGCGCAAACATCTCCTTGCCCACTCCGGACTCACCGCTGATCAACACCGTTGCCGGGGTCAGCGCGACGCGTTGCAGGGCTTGTGTCGCGGCGTTGAACGCCGCGCTGGCGCCCACCAGCGTTTGCGGCGGGTTGGCCCTGGCGCTGCGGCTCACCGGGTGCTCGGGCGTGGGCGCGAGCGTGGTGCTGGTGACGGCCTGGGACACATTCAGGTAGCGCAGGTCCTGCTCGACGTCACCCCATTGCTCGGCCGTCTTGCCGATCACCCGACAGCTGCGGTGGCCCATGCCACGGCATTCCACTTCGCGGAAAATCACCATTTGCCCGAACAGGCCACTGACGAAACCGATGGCATAGCCGGTTTCAGTCCAGCACACCGGGTCCTGGCCGATGCCGTAGGCGCGCACATGCTCATCGGCCTCGCAGGAGTGGTGCCAGAGGAACTCACCTTCATAGAACCCCGAATCGGCATCGAACTTGAAGTGCAGCGGCTCGACCTTGGTCATGCCCTCCAGGGTGTGCAGGTGTGTCCCGGCGCGAAACACCGCGGCGGCATCGGCCTGTGGCCAGCGCTCGCGTATCAACCGCGCATCCCGCGCGCCGGAGGCATAACCGGTGCGGGTGAACAGGCCGCGCGCCTGCTCCAGGCCCAGGCGTTCGATGACCTCCCCGCGCAGGGCGCCGAACGACGAACTGTGCAGCAACAACATGCGTTGATCGTTGAGCCAGATACGCCCGTCTTCGGGAGAAAAAAACAGGCAGTCGGTCAGTTCCGCCGGCGTGGGCGAGCTGCCGGCACTGAGTTGGCGGCTGTCGCCGCGCGGATGGAAGGCCGCATTGGCCACCCGGTCGTCGGGCAGCGCACTGGGGGGATTAGTCATTGTTATGCCCCTGCAAAGCGAGTGAACGATATGAGTAACTGCTCAGATAGTTATTAAACATAACCTTATCAATTGAACAAGTGGCAGGGCCCCGGTTCTTGCAGGCAACCGCTCGGTGGGGTGTGAGCGCGGCGCGGCGGGCCGCGACCCAGAGCCCTCGACGCGTTACGTCAGCAGCTTTGCGCGCAAGCGGCACAGCCTTTGCTCAAGGCTTGATGCGGCGTTTGCACCCTGTGCAGGCGATGACAATTACAAGAACTCGGAGTTGCCATGTCAGTGTCTGAAACCACTCACTTTCTACAGCGGGCCATTGCGTCCGAATGCCTGTTCAACGGCGATTGGATACCCGCCTCGGGGTCCGTGATCGCGGTGATCGAACCCGCCACCGGCGAACCCCTGATGCGCTGCGCCATGGCCACCCCGGCCGACATCGCCATCGCCTGCCGCAACGCGGCCCTGGCGCAGCCGGCATGGGCTGCATTCGGTCCACGGGAGCGCGCCGAGGTGTTTCGCAAGGCGGCGGACCTGGCTCAGCAGTCCTTCGCGGAACTGGCGCTGTATGTCGCGCGGGAAACCGGCGGCGCGTTGTTCAAGGGTGAACACGAAGTGCGCGAAGCGATAGTGCTGCTGCATCAGGCGGCGGGGCTGTTGTCCCAACCGCACGGGGTGGTGCTGCCCAGTGAAGCCGGGCGCCTGTCCTATGCGCGGCGTCAGCCCCATGGCGTGGTCGGGGTGATTTCGCCGTTCAATTTTCCGCTGATACTGTCGCTGCGCTCGGTGGCGCCGGCGCTGGCGGCGGGCAATGCGGTGGTGCTCAAGCCCGACCCGCAGACGCCGGTCAGCGGTGGTTTTCTCATCGCCCGGCTGTTCGAGGAGGCGGGCTTGCCCAAGGGCCTGCTGCAGGTGTTGCCCGGCGCTGCGCCGGAGGGGGAGGCGCTGTGCCGCGATCCGAATGTGCGGATGATTGCGTTCACCGGATCCACGGCGGCGGGGCGCAAAGTCGCCGAAGTGGCGGGGCGACACCTGAAAAAAGTCGCGCTGGAACTGGGCGGCAAAAACCCGCTGATCATTCTCGAAGACGCCGACCTCGACCTGGCCGCGAGCAATGCCGCCTGGGGCGCCTGGATGCACCAGGGGCAGATCTGCATGGCGACCGGCTTGATTCTCGCCCACGAATCCATCGCCGAACGCCTCACGCGCAAGTTGGTGGACAAGGCCCGGGCGTTGACGGTGGGCAATGCCGCCCGGGGTGAGGCCGCGCTCGGCCCATTGATCAACCAACGGCAATTGCAGCGCGTACACGCAATCGTCAGCGACAGCCTGCAAGCGGGCGCGCGGTTGGAGGCGGGCGGCGAATATGACCGGTTGTTCTACCAGCCCACCGTGCTCAGTGGCGTGCGTCCGGGTATGCGCGCGTTTGAGGATGAAATCTTCGGCCCGGTGGCCACGGTGGTCAGCTTCGCCACGGACGAGGAGGCCATCGAACTGGCCAACCGCACCGAGTACGGCCTGTCGGCCGCCATCATCTCGCCGTCGGTCGGGCGCGCCATGGCCATCGGCGAGCGGCTTGACTGCGGCCTGTTGCACATCAACGACCAGACCGTGGCCGACGAATGCATCAACCCGTTCGGCGGGCGCGGCGCCTCCGGTAATGGCGGCAGCGTGGGCGGGCCGGCCGACTGGGACGAGTACAGCCAGTGGCAGTGGGTCACGCTGAAAAATACACCGCCTGCCTATCCGTTCTGAGCCCTGGCTCATCGGTTTGATCCACCCATGCCTATACAAAAACAAGAGGGCTTGAACATGAACCTGCAGAACAAAACCTTGATCGTCACTGGCGTCGCTTCCGGCATTGGCGCCGAGCTGGCGCGGCTTGCGCGCTTCCAGGGGGCCACGGTGATCGGCGTTGATCGCCATGCACCGCAACTGACCCTGGATAGCTTCGTCCAGGCTGACCTGGGCGACCCTGCCAGCATCGATGCGCTGGTGGCACGCCTGCCGGCGCGCATCGATGGGCTGTGCAACATTGCCGGCGTGCCCGGTACGGCGCCCTTGCAAGCGGTGGCCACGGTCAATTACCTGGGGCTGCGGCACCTGACTCAATCGCTGCTGCCACGCATGTCGGCGGGCGGCAGCATCGTCAATGTCGCCTCGGTCCTCGGCGCGCAATGGCCGCAACGGCTGGAGCGGCACAAGGCCCTGGCCGCGACGCCAAGCTTCGAGGCAGGGCAGCAGTGGCTGGCGGCCAACCCGGTGGAGCAGGACAACTGTTATCAGTACTTCAAGGAAGCGCTGATCGTGTGGAGCTTCCAGCAATCCCAGGGCTGGTTTCGCGATCACTCGGTACGCATCAACTGCGTCGCGCCGGGGCCGGTGTTTACCCCGATCCTCGGCGATTTCGTCAGCATGCTCGGGCCGGAACGGGTGGCCGCAGACAGCCAGCGCATGACCCGGCCAGCCCTGGCCGATGAGGTGGCGGCGGTGATTGCCTTCCTCTGCTCGGACGCCGCGCGCTGGGTCAACGGGGTCAATCTGCCGGTGGACGGTGGCTTGGCCGCGACCTACGTGTAGCGCTTGCAACGGCGCTAAACCCCGGCGCGGCGCCTCCGCGCCGGGGGTCTTGAACAACAACAAAAATACAGGACATCCAAGATGCTCAAGCCTATCTTGCGGACGGTTGCGGCCATGCCTTTTGTCGCACTGTCATCGATTGCACACGCTTACGACCTGCCCGGGCTCAACCTCGGCAGCACCAGTTTCTACGACGGCTCACCGGCCCCGGCCGGCCCTGGCTGGTACCTGGAGGAATACCTGACGTACTCCCGAGCCAGCCGCTTCAATGACGCCAACGGTCACAAGCTGGCGTTGCCCAAGCAGGACCTGGACGTGGTGGCGCCCACCACGCAGATCATCTACCTCGGGCAACCCCTGGCCAATGGTGCGATGCCGGGACTCACCCTGATCAACACCTCCCTGGTCCACGCAGATGTCGACGATGGCTTGAACAATGCGGCGCTGAGTTCTCGCGCCGGGTTTGGTGATGTGACTGTGGGGCCCTTCCTGCAACTACCGACCCTGAGCCGCGCGGATGGCAGCCCGTTGTTGACCCAGCGTGTCGAAGCCGATATCTCGGTGCCGGTGGGGGCCTATGACCGCAAGCGCTCGATCAACCCAGGCAGCAACTTCTGGTCATTCAACCCGTATTACGCGGCAACGTACTGGTTCAGCCCGAAGTGGTCGGCGAGCGGGCGTTTCATGTACCTGTGGAATGGCAAGAATGATGAGCCGCAGGCCGGTTTTGGGGATGTTTCCGATACCCAGGCCGGCCAGGCGTTGCATGCCAACCTGACCGTGCAATATGCCTTGAGCCAGCAACTGAGCGTGGGGGTGAACGGCTATTGGTTGAAGCAGATCACCGACACCCAGGTGGACGGGCACGCCGTGAGCGGGCGCCGGGAGAAGGTCTGGGCCATGGGCCCAGGCCTGTTATACGCCTTCAACAAGGAGAACGTGCTATCGGTGAACGCCTACTTTGAACAGCAGGCTGAGAACCGCACCGAGGGCAACAAACTGGTGCTCAATTGGCTGCACAAGTTCTAGGCTTTGGTGTGCCCGGCCGCTTCCGGGGTGGACAGGTTCAGTGGCGCCTTACGCACCATGACGGTGATGATAGCCAGCGCCGCGATCGCCAACCCGGGAGAGGTCGCCAGCAGGACGCCTGTGGTGCCCGCACCTGCGGCGAGCAGTTGTCCCGCCGCCAGCGGTCCGGCCACCGAGCCCAGCCGGCCGATGGCCACGGCCGCACCGACGCCGGTGGCGCGCACCGCCGTTGGATAGGAGGGCGGTGCCGACGCATAGAGCACCAACTGCGCGGCCATGACGAACAAGCCCGCGGCGAAACCGGCGATGGCCATGGGCACGATGCCCACCGACAGGCCGACCCCGGCCAGGGCCGCGAGCAGCCCGGCATACACGAACAGCACCACTCTGAGGGCATTGCAGCGGTCCAGCAGGACACCGCCGAGCAGCGAGCCAAGGGCGCCGCCGATGTTGAACAGCATCTGCACCATGCCCGCCTGGGGTTTGCTGAAGCCTTGTTCGAGCAACAACGACGGCAGCCAGTTGAGCAGCATGTACATCACAGTCAGGGTGAAGAAGTAGCTGAGCCACAAGGCCAGCGTGGTGCCTGCGCGCCCTTCGCCGAACAGCGCCTGGCGAGTGGAGGGGCGGGCACTGAGGGTATTGTCGAGCTGTTGGCGAAAGGCATTGGACTCGGGCAGCAGCAGGATCATCAACGGCACGGCCAGCAAGGGCGCCAGGCCGCCGATGATAAAGGTGGTCTGCCAGTGCTCACTGGAAAACATCGCCACCACCGCCGCCAATGCGCCGCCCAACGGCACGCCGCAGTACATCACACTGATGGCGGTACCCCGGCTGCGTTCGCTGACCGCTTCGGCGCACAGCGCGATCAGGTTGGGCAGCGCGGCACCCAGCCCGAGGCCGGTCAGAAAGCGCACCAACAGCAGGCTCGAGTAGCTTTCGACAAACGCGGTGCAAAGCGAGAACAGCCCGAACAGCAGCACGGCGATCACCAGGATTTTCTTGCGCCCGATTCGGTCGGCGACCCAGCCACCGAAGAACGCCCCCGGCAGCAGGCCAATGATCCCGACGCTGAACACCCAACCGAGCATCTTCGGGTCCAGGGCAAAACTCTGGCGCAACCCCGCGGCGGCGGTTCCGGCGGCTTGCAGATCGAACCCTTCGATCAGCGCAACGATAAAGCACAACGCGATAGTCAGCGTCGAACGACGCGATGGACTGTCCATGGGCAAACCTCATTGTTGTTGTTTTTGTTGTGGTGGCGAGCGCAAGTGGCTGCTGCTGATTAAGATAACAAAGATAACTAAAAAATGAATGGCGTATTAAAAAAGCTAAAAACAGTAAATAAATGCTTTAAATTCATGGTGTTGTGATGCGTGTCAGTGTTCATCATAAAAATAGATAGCTTTATTAATGTTCGATTATCGGTCATTTGCTGTTGACGAGTGCCGTCGGCTGTTTCCATTCTCTGTTGGCGAAGCCGAACGGGCCGAGCGTGTGCCACCCCCAAAAACAACAACAAAAAATGGACAACGAACATGCCAAAACTCCCGATGGAGGACGCCGTTGCAGTGGCGTCCGTCTCCTGTGTGTCGAACCGCAAGCCAGGCCTGGTCATGGCGTTGCTGGCCTTGAGCGTGTTGCCCTCCCAGCTGTGGGCGGCCGGCTTTATCGACGACAGCCACGGCACCTTGACCCTGCGCAATTACTATCTGGATCGCGACTACAAGGACGACGGTGCAAAGACCGCTGCGCGGGAATGGGCCCAGGCGTTCATCCTCAACCTGGAATCGGGGTACACCCCGGGCCCGCTGGGCTTTGGCCTAGATGTGCGCGGGTTGATGGGGGTCAAGCTCGATTCTTCGCCGGACCGCAGCGGCACCGAGTTGTTGCCGGTGTCGGCCAGCGACAAGCGTGCCGCCGATGAGTACTCGCGCCTGGCGCCGACCGCCAAGATGCGGTTTGCCCAAACCACCGTGAAGACCGGTGACGTGTCGATCTTCCTGCCGTTCGCCTTTGCCAGCCCGTCGCGCCTGCTGCCGCAAACCTTTCGCGGCACCACCTTGAGCTCCAAGGACATCGACGGCCTGACCTTCAATACCGGCTATATCGACCGCATCAACAAACGCGACTCCACCAGCTACCAGGCCATGACCATCGCCTCGCCCAACCGGCGTTTCAACGCCACCGCCACCACCTCGCACCTGGCTTACGTCGGCGGTGACTACCAGGTCAACAAAGACCTCAGCCTGCGTGCCTATCACTCGCAGATAGCCGACCTCTACCAGCAGGACACCCTGGCGTTGTTGCACAATCTGCCCGTGGGCGATGGCGTGCTCACCAGCGACCTGCGCAGTTTCTTCAGTCGCGAGGACGGCAGCGCCAAGGCGGGGAACGTGGATAACCGCAACCTCTCGGCGTTGTTTGGCTACCGCCTGGGCGGTCACAAATTCAGCCTGGGCTACATGCATTCCAGTGGGGAGACGGCCACGCCCTATATCTCCGGGACGGAGCTGATGGGCATGAGCGAACTGACCATGAGTTCGGACTTTCTCAACGCCAAGGAGCGCACCTGGCAGGCGATCTATGACTATGACTTCGCGGCTTCCGGTTTACCGGGCCTGAAGGGCCGGCTGCGTTACGTGCGCGGCGATAACATCGAGCTGGCGGCATTCAACGCCGAGGATCGCAAGGAGCGCGAGTTCCAGATGGAGCTGGGCTACGTGATCCAGAGCGGCCCGCTGAAGAACGTCGGGCTGCTGGCGCGCAAGTCGATCTATCGCAATGACTTCCCGGCTGGCGCGGCATTTCGCGATGAAAACCAGACCCGTTTCCTGGTGCTCTACACCGTGGCGCTCTGGTAAGCCGTCAGTCCTGATACACCTTCTTCAGCAAGCGCAGCAGCTCTGCACGTTCCTCACCGTCCAGGGCTGCGGTGGAGTCCAGGTCACTCTGGACCGCGATCTCTTTGAGCGCCTTGAGCAGGGTTTCGCCGGTCTTGCTGAGGAAGATCCCATAGGAGCGCTTGTCTGGTTTGCAGCGCACACGCACGGCGAGGGCGCGGCTTTCCAGCTTGTTCAGCAACGGCACCACCTGGGGCGGCTCAATCGCCAGCGCGCGAGCCAGGTCGGTCTGCATCAGGCCGGGATTCTGCTCGATGATCGCCAGGGCCGAGAACTGAGCGGGGCGCAGGTCGTGCTCGGCAAGCCGACCGATCAGGTTCTGGAACAGCTTGAGCTGCGCACGCCGTATGGCGTAACCGATCAGGTCGTCCAGGGCCGAATCCAGCGGCGCACGCCCCTCGGTGGTGTCGGGCAGGGCCAGGTTGGCGTCGGCGATGTTGGAAGGCTTGGCCATTGACAGTGCAATCCTCAGAAGGTGGAGGTTAAGAAAGCTATCTAGTTTGCCGAGGTTCGCGAGCCATGGCTATGCCGGCTTTTCATAACGCCCGAGCGGCTTAGGTTTTACAAGGGGAAAATATTGGTTATCAAGGTTAATAGTTAATTGACATAACTATATTTGCGGTTTAATTTCGAATCATCTTCCAACCAAGAACAAGAGCGTACCGTCATGAGCAATTACGAAGGCCGTTGGACCACCGTCAAGGTTGAAATCGAGGAAGGCATTGCCTGGGTCATTCTCAATCGCCCGGAAAAACGCAACGCCATGAGCCCGACCCTGAACCGCGAAATGATCGACGTCCTGGAAACCCTGGAGCAGGACCCCGACGCCGGCGTACTGGTACTGACCGGTGCCGGTGAAGCCTGGACCGCCGGCATGGACCTCAAGGAATACTTTCGCGAAGTGGATGCCGGCCCGGAAATCCTCCAGGAGAAAATCCGCCGCGAAGCCTCGCAATGGCAATGGAAACTGCTGCGCATGTACGCCAAGCCCACCATCGCCATGGTCAATGGCTGGTGCTTCGGCGGCGGCTTCAGCCCATTGGTGGCGTGCGACCTGGCGATCTGCGCCGACGAAGCCACCTTCGGCCTCTCGGAAATCAACTGGGGCATCCCACCGGGCAACCTGGTGAGCAAGGCCATGGCCGACACCGTGGGCCATCGTCAATCGCTGTACTACATCATGACCGGCAAGACCTTCGGCGGGCAGAAGGCCGCCGAGATGGGCCTGGTCAACGAAAGCGTACCGCTGGCGCAACTGCGCGAAGTGACCATCGAACTGGCGCGCAACCTGCTGGAGAAAAACCCGGTGGTGCTGCGGGCGGCCAAGCATGGCTTCAAGCGTTGCCGCGAACTGACCTGGGAGCAGAACGAGGATTACCTCTACGCCAAGCTCGATCAGTCGCGCCTGCTCGACACCGAAGGCGGCCGCGAGCAGGGCATGAAGCAGTTCCTCGACGACAAGAGCATCAAGCCCGGCCTGCAGACGTACAAACGCTGAGGCTAGTCGGCGAATGGCGGGCGCATCCCGCTGTTCGCCGCCTCACCCTGGCGCTACTGTGACATCGCTTGAATGCATTCCCCATAAAGACAATAAAGAGGAATCACCATGCTGGACGTGCCCCTGTTGATCGGCGGCCGGTCGTGCCCCGCCCGTGACGGTCGAACCTTCGAGCGTCGCAACCCGGTGACCGGTGAAGTGGTTTCGCGGGTTGCCGCCGCGACCCTGGACGATGCCGACGCCGCCGTGGCCGCAGCCCAGGCGGCGTTCCCCGGCTGGGCCGCGCTGGCGCCGAATGAACGCCGCACCCGGTTGCTCAAGGCGGCCGAGCACTTGCAGGCGCGCAGCGCCGAATTCATTGCCGCCGCTGGCGAAACCGGCGCCATGGCCAACTGGTATGGCTTCAACGTGCGCCTGGCGGCCAACATGCTGCGTGAAGCGGCGTCGATGACCACCCAGATCACCGGTGAAGTGATTCCCTCCGATGTCCCCGGCAGTTTCGCCATGGCTCTGCGTCAGCCGTGCGGCGTGGTGCTGGGGATTGCGCCGTGGAATGCCCCGGTCATCCTCGCCACGCGCGCTATCGCCATGCCGCTGGCCTGCGGCAATACCGTGGTGCTCAAGGCTTCGGAGTTAAGCCCGGCAGTGCATCGCCTGATTGGCCAGGTCTTGCAGGATGCCGGGCTGGGCGATGGCGTGGTCAACGTCATCAGCAACGCACCGGCCGATGCCGCCGCGATTGTCGAACGGCTGATCGCCAACCCGGCGGTGCGCCGGGTCAACTTCACCGGCTCGACCCATGTCGGGCGGATTGTCGGCGAACTCTCGGCGCGTCACCTCAAACCGGCCTTGCTGGAACTGGGCGGCAAGGCGCCGCTCCTGGTGCTCGACGACGCCGACCTGGATGCGGCGGTTGCCGCGGCAGCGTTTGGTGCCTACTTCAACCAGGGGCAGATTTGCATGTCCACCGAGCGCCTGATTGTCGATGCCAAGGTCGCCGATGCGTTTATCGCCAAGCTGACCGCCAAGGTCGCCAGCCTGCGCGCCGGTGACCCCGCGGCGGCGGATTCGGTCTTGGGTTCCCTGGTGGATGCCAGCGCCGGCACACGCATCAAGGCCCTGATCGACGATGCGCTGGACAAGGGCGCACGGCTGGTCGCGGGCGGCCAGTTGGAGGGCAGCATCCTGCAGCCGACCCTGATCGATGGCGTCACCGAGAACATGCGCTTGTACCGCGAAGAATCCTTCGGCCCGGTGGCGGTGTTGCTGCGCGGTGACGGTGATGAAGCACTGCTGCGCCTGGCCAACGACTCCGAGTTCGGCCTGTCGGCGGCGATCTTCAGCCGCGACACCGGGCGTGCGCTGGCGCTGGCGCAGCGGGTGGAGTCGGGCATTTGCCACATCAACGGGCCGACCGTGCATGACGAGGCGCAGATGCCCTTTGGCGGGGTCAAGTCCAGCGGTTACGGCAGCTTTGGCGGCAAGGCGTCGATTGAACACTTCACGCAATTGCGCTGGGTGACCTTGCAGAACGGGCCGCGGCATTACCCGATCTGAGCAGGCGTCGCGACATAACAATAACAAGGCGGCTGTGATCCGCCTTGCTGGAGGACACCCTTGTGAGTTCCGAATTCAGACCGCAACCCCAGCCCGCACCGCGCTACCGCGAGGTCTCCATCGGCCACGCCCCGGTGGCGGTCACTGAAGAGCAGGGCGTGCTGCATATGCGTTCCCTGGAGCCATTGGCCGAGTTGCCGGCGCGCTTGCTCGATCGTCTGGTGCATTGGGCCCGGGTGCGTCCCGAGCAGACCTTCATTGCCGCACGCCAGGCCGATGGTGACTGGCGTCGCGTCAGCTACGCGCAGATGCTTGAGAGCGTGCGGGCGATTGCCCAGGCCTTGCTGAGTTACGGCCTGTCGGCAGACAAGCCGCTGGCGTTGCTGTCGGGCAACGACATTGAGCATCTGCAACTGGCCCTCGGTGCGATGTACGCCGGTATCCCTTACTGCCCGGTGTCGCCGGCGTATTCGTTGTTGTCCCAGGACTTCGCCAAGCTGCGGCATGTATGCGACCTGCTGCAGCCGGGGCTGGTGTTCGTCAGCGATGCGGCGGCCTACCAGCGCGCGATCGACGCGGTATTGCCGGCCGAGACGCCGCTGATCTGCGTGCGCGGCCATGTGCCGGGACGCACCCAGGTCAGCTTCGCGAGCCTGCTGCAAACCCCAGGCGGCAGTGCGGCCGATCAGGCGTTCAATGCCACCGGCCCGGACAGCATCGCCAAGTTTCTTTTCACCTCGGGCTCGACCAAATTGCCCAAGGCGGTGATCACCACGCAACGCATGCTCTGCGCCAACCAGCAGATGTTGTTGCAGACGTTTCCGGTGTTCGGCGAAGAGCCGCCGGTGCTGGTGGACTGGTTGCCGTGGAATCACACCTTCGGCGGCAGCCACAACGTCGGCATCGTGCTCTACAACGGCGGCACCTTTTACCTCGACGCTGGCAAGCCCACGGCCCAGGGGTTTGCCGAGACCCTGCGCAACCTCAAGGAGGTGTCGCCCACGGCCTATCTGACGGTGCCCAAGGGTTGGGAAGAGTTGGTCAGCGCCCTGGAGCAGGATGCCGAGTTGCGCGAGTGCTTTTTTGCGCGAATGAAATTGTTTTTCTTCGCCGCCGCGGGCCTGTCGCAAAGTGTCTGGGACCGCCTCGACCGGGTGGCCGAACAGCACTGCGGAGAACGCATCCGCATGATGGCCGGGCTGGGCATGACCGAAGCCGCGCCATCCTGCACCTTCACCACCGGGCCGTTGTCCATGGCCGGCTATATCGGTTTGCCCGCGCCGGGCTGCGAGGTGCGCCTGGTGCCGGTGGACGGCAAGTTCGAAGGGCGCTTCCGCGGGCCGCACATCATGCCGGGGTACTGGCGGGCGCCGGAACAAACCGCCGAGGTGTTCGACCCGCACGGCTTCTATTGTTCGGGGGACGCGATCAAGCTCGCCGACCCGAATCGGCCGCAACTGGGGCTGATGTTCGACGGGCGCATCGCCGAGGATTTCAAACTGTCCTCCGGCGTGTTTGTCAGCGTCGGGCCGTTGCGCAATCGCGCGGTGCTGGAAGGCTCGCCGTATGTGCAGGACCTGGTGATTGCCGCGCCGGACCGCGAATGCCTGGGCGCCCTGGTCTTCCCCAGGCTCTACGAATGCCGCCGGCTGGCGGGCTTGAACGCCGACGCGAGCGACGCCGACGTACTCGCCAGCGCGCCGGTGCGCCAATGGTTCGGCGACTGGTTGCAGCGCCTCAATCGCGACGCCACCGGCAATGCCAGCCGTTTGGAATGGATTGCCTTGCTCGACGAGCCGGCGTCTATCGACCGTGGGGAAATTACCGACAAGGGGTCGATCAACCAGCGTGCGGTACTGCAATGGCGCGCGGCCAAGGTCGAGGCGCTGTATCGCGGTGAAGATGCTGCGATCCTGCGTGCCGAGCCCAAGCCTTGAGCGGCGTGGGGCAATATTCGGCGTTTGCCGACGTGGCGATTTACGAGGCGCTACGCACGCCGTGGGTCGACCTCGGTGGCGCCTTGTCCCTGGTCTCGCCCATCGACCTGGGGATCAAGGTCGGCCGTGAAGTCCTGGCCCGTGCCGGTATCGACCCGCTGGCGGTGGACAGCGTGCTGGCCGGCTCCATGGCCCAGGCCAGCTTCGATGCCTATTTGCTGCCGCGGCATGTCGGGTTGTACTGCGGCGTGGCGCAATCGGTCCCGGCGCTGGGGGTGCAGCGCATCTGCGCCACGGGTTTCGAGCTGTTGCGCCAGGCCGCTGAGCAACTGCGCGACGAGGTGCAACTGGCCTTGTGCGTGGCCAGTGAGTCGATGTCCCGCAACCCGATTGCGGCCTACACCCACCGGGATGGGTTTCGTCTCGGTGGCGAAGTGCAATTCAAGGATTTTCTCTGGGAAGCCCTATACGACCCGGCCCCGGGGCTGGACATGATCGCCACCGCCGACCACCTGGCGCGCCGCCATGGCCTGAGCCGCGAGGCCGTGGACCGTTACGCCTGCGCGAGCCATCAGCGTGCGTTGCAGGCGCAGCGTGACGGCGCGTGGGCTGAAGAGATCGTGACGGTCGATAACCAAGTGTTCGAGCTGGAGGGGTATCAGCCGCGTGGCATCAGCCTGGCGCGCCGCGCCGCTGCTGTCACCCAGGACAGCCACCCACGGCCCACCGACCTTGCGGCCCTGGCACGCTTGCGCGCCGTGCATGCCAATGGCGTGCAAACCGCTGGCAACAGCTGCGCGGTGGTCGATGGTGCGGCGGCAGCCCTGGTCGGGCGCGCCTCGGCCTGCCCGCGTGTGCCCCTGGCCCGGCTGCTGGCCAGCGCGGTGGTCGGTGTGGCGCCGGAGTTCATGGGCATCGGTCCGGCGCCGGCGATCCGCTTGCTGCTGCATCGCAGCGGGTTGAGCCTGGATGACATCGGCCGTTTTGAGATCAACGAAGCGCAGGCGGCCCAGGTATTGGCGGTGGCCCAGGAACTGGAGCTGGACAGCACCCGGCTCAACGTCCAGGGCGGTTCGCTGGCGGTGGGGCATCCATTGGCCGCCACCGGCCTGCGCTTGGTCATGACGCTGGCCGGGCAATTACGCCGGCACAACCTGCGCTACGGGATTGCCGCTGCGTGCGTCGGCGGTGGGCAGGGCATGGCGTTGTTGATCGAGAACCCGGCCTATCGCGGTTGAGCGTTCAACGGTGTAACTCCTTTTTATTCGATGAGGTTTGCCATGTGGAGCTATCAGGCGCCGCTGCGCGATATGCAATTTGTGCTTGAACATTGGCTGCAAGCCCCCCAGGCGTGGAGCCATGTTCCGGCGTTCGAAGCGTTGGACATGTCTCTCGCCGTTCAAGTGTTGGAGGAAGCGGCGCGCTTCAGCCAGGGGGTGCTGGCGCCCCTGAACAGTAGCGGCGATCGTCAAGGCTGTCGCTGGAACGCCGGCCAGGTCAGCACGCCGGACGGTTTCGCCGAGGCCTATCGCGCCTATGTCGACGGTGGCTGGCCGGCCTTGGCGTGCGCTGAAGGGCAGGGCGGCCAGGGGTTGCCGCAACTGCTCGACGCGGCGCTGCAAGAGATGCTCTACGCCTGCAACCACGCGTGGGCCATGTACACCGGGATCGCCCACGGTGCCTACCTCTGCCTCAAGACCCACGCCGCGCCCTGGTTGCAGGCGCGTTACTTGCCCGAGATCATCAGTGGGCATGCCTTGCCCACCATGTGCCTGACCGAACCCCAGGCCGGCAGCGATGTTGGGTTGCTGCGCTGTCGCGCGACCCCCGAGGGCGATGGCCGTTATCGCCTGCAGGGCAACAAGTTGTTTATCTCCGGCGGCGAGCACGACCTCACGCCCAATATCCTGCACCTGGTACTGGCGCGCCTGCCCGATGCGCCGCCGGGCAGTCGCGGCCTTTCACTGTTCCTGGTGCCCAAGCGACTGGACGACGGCCAGGCCAACGCTGTGCATTGCGACGGCATTGAACACAAGATGGGCATCAAGGGCAGCGCCACGTGCTCGCTGGTGTTCGACGGCGCCCTAGGCTGGCTGATCGGCGATGCCAACCGCGGCCTGGCGGCGATGTTCGTGATGATGAACTCGGCGCGCCTGCATGTCGGCCTGCAAGGCCTGGGGCATGTCGAGGCGGCTTGGCAGAACGCTGCGCAATACGCCGCCGAGCGCGTGCAAATGCGTGCGCCGTCGAGGCCGCAAGGGGCATCGGCCCAAGCGGCTGACCCTATCCGTTATCACCCGGCGATGCGCCGCGTGTTGCTGGAGTTGCGCACGGCCAGCGAGGGGATGCGGGCCATCGGTTATTGGGCCGCGCATTTACTCGATCAGGCCGAGCACGACCCGGACCCGCAAGCGCGAGCGTGCGCCGGTCAACTGGCGCAGTTGCTGACGCCGATCATCAAGGCGTTTTTCACCGAGCAGGGTTTTCGTCAGGCGAGCAATGCCTTGCAGGTCTTCGGCGGTTACGGCTACGTCGCCGAGTTCGCCATCGAGCAAACGCTGCGCGACAGTCGCATCGCGATGATCTATGAGGGCAGCAACGAGATCCAGGCCAATGACCTGCTGCTGCGCAAGGTGCTGGGCGATGAGGGGCGAGCCTTCGACTTGCTGCTGGCAGTGCTGCGCACCGAGGCCGGGCAGGGCGGCCAATGCGCCGCGTGTGCAGGTTTCGCCGACGCGCTGGGCAGCCTGTGTGACGCGCTGGCCCGTGTGGTCGAGGCCATACGTGAACGGGCGCTGGAAGACAGCGAGTACCCCTATCGGGCCGCGCCGGACTTTCTCCAGTTATGCGGCGTGGCCCTGCTGGCCCTGGCATGGGCGCGGGCCGCTCGGGTTTCCCGGGCATTGCCCGAGGACGATCCGTTGCGCGCCGCCAAGCTGCAAAGCGCCGGGTTCTTTTTCGATTACCTGCCGTCCCGGTTGGCGCAGCACCTGGGCGCGATAGACGCGGCACGCGCGGCGTTGGCGTTCGTCTGACGCGATCGGATGCTTGCGGTACTACTTGCGGTACTACTAGCGGTACTATGGCGACCCACGTTTTCTGGAAGTTGCCTGGATGAGTAAACCCGGTCAATTGGTGCTGGTTGCACTGCGCAAGATGATCGCCAGCGGCGAGTTGGCGGCGGGCGAGCGGCTGATGGAGATTCCCACGGCGCAACTGTTCGGTGTGTCACGCATGCCCGTGCGTATGGCGTTCCGTACCCTCGAGCAGGAAGGGCTGCTGGTGCCGTTTGGCGGGCGTGGGTATCAGGTGCGTTCGGTCAGCCCGGACGACATTGCCGGCGCCGTCGAAGTGCGAGGCGTGCTCGAGGGCCTGGCTGCGCGTCAAACCGCCGAGCGCGGGTTGTCCGACGCGGCGCGTGCCACGCTCGAGCGCTGCCTGGTGGAAGGCGATCAACTGTTCGACAAAGGGTACGTGACCGAGGACGACCTTGAGGTCTATCACGACCTGAACATGCGCTTTCACCGCGTCATTGTGGAAGGCAGCCACAACCCGGCGATCGCCGACGCACTGGCACGCAATGATCACCTGCCGTTCGCATCGGTCACCGCGCTGGCGGTGGATCGCGACGACATGGTCCGCGAATACCGGCGTTTCAACTATGCCCACATGCAACATCACTCGGTCTTCGATGCCCTGGTCAATCGCCAGGGCGCGCGGGCCGAAGCGATCATGCGCGAGCACGCCAACGCGACCTTGCGCTATGCCGAGATCTTCGGTTCCGCGACCGCCAACGCGCGGATGAAGGTCATTTTGCCCACGGCGTGACGCCTTTCAGAGATCGAGCACCAGCAGCGGGGTTTTCGCGCGCGAGCAGCAGGGGGTGAACTGGTCGTTCAGCGCTTGTTCCTGCTCGGTGAGGAACAGGTCGCGGTGCTCCGGTATGCCTTCGAGCACGCGGGTCAGGCAGGTTCCGCAAATCCCTTGTTCGCACGACACGGCAATCTCGATACCGTGGCTTTCCAGGACCTGGACCACGCTCCGGTCGGCGGGTACGTCGAAGACCTGGCCGCTGCTGGCGAGCTTCACCGAAAACCCCGCGTCGAGGCTGCTGTCCAGCGGCGCCGCAGCGAAGTATTCGCGGTGCAGGCATTCCTCCTGCCAGCCCTGGGCCCGAGCGCTGTCGAGCACATGCTGCATGAAACCGCCGGGGCCGCACACATACAGGTGGACGTTGGCGTCGGGCGCCGCCAGCACCTGGGCGGTGTTCATTGCCGTATGGGGCTGCTCGTCGAAATGCAGGCACACGCGCTCGGCGAACGATGAGTCCTTGAGGCGTTGCACAAAAGCGGCGCGTTCACTGGCGCGGGCGCAATAATGCAGTTCGAAGTCAGCCCCGACATGGGCCAGGCGCTCGGCCATGCACAGGATCGGGGTGATGCCGATGCCGCCGGCGAACAGCAGGCTGCGTCGGGCTTCGTGCGCCAGCGGGAACAGGTTGCGCGGTTCGCTGATCTGCAGGCGGGCGCCCTTCTGTATGTGTTCGTGCAAGCAACGGGAGCCGCCACGGGAGGCCGGGTCGTTGAGCACGCCGATCAGGTAGCGATGCCGTTCTTCCGGGTGATTGCACAGGGAATATTGGCGGACCACGCCGTCGGGCAGGTGCACGTCGATATGCGCGCCAGCGCTGAAGGCCGGCAGCGCCTGGCCATCGACGCGGGCCAATTCAAAGCTGCAAATGTCCTGGGCTTCGTTGTTGCGGGATACCACCACCACATCGATCATGTTCAGTCCTCGTAGCGTTAGCGCGCGGTTCAGGCGCGGGTCGTGGTGATCAGTTGCGGCGCGAGGGCGCGCTCCTTGGCGATCAGCCGTTCGAGGACCTTGCGTGACTGCACGCCACCGGCATCGATATTGAGCTTGAGCAGATTGCGCGTCGGGTGGGCCAGCAGGTTCTGTTGCTGGCGTTCAAGCATCTCCAGGTCTTCGCTGAAAATCTTGCCCTGGCCTTCGCGAATGCTGGCGGTCAGTGCCTGGTCCTGAGGGTTGAAGTTGCGCGCCATGCCCCAGAAGTACCAGATCGATGTCTCGGTTTGCGGGGTGATGAAGTCCACCACGATGCTCGCGGCCTTGTGCTCGGGCGCGGCGTGGTAGCCGCCCTTGCCGGCGTGGGCTACGCCGACTTCGATCAGTACATGGCTGGGCGGGGTGAAGCGGCAGATCTGCCAGCGGTCCACCGGCACGTCATCGGCGAGGTTATTGCCACGCAGGGCCATGCGCCAGAACGGCGGGGCCATGATGTTTTCCATGTGGCGGGCGGTGACGACTTCATCGCCTTCGACCGTGGTCACAGGCGGCGCTTCGTCGATTTCCTTCTGGCCGATGCTGGAGGCGTGGACGTAGGTTTCGTGGGTCAGGTCCATCAGGTTGTCGATCATCAGGCGGTAGTCGCACTGGATGTCAAACAGACCGCCGCCATAGGCCCACTGGTCGCTCACGGCCCATTCCAAGTGGTGGATCAACGCCGGGTCGGCCAGGGCCTGATCGCCGGGCCACACCCAGATGAAACCGTAGCGTTCCACCGCGGCGAAGGTCTTGTTACAGGGAAACCCGCGCACCCGCTGCCCGGGCATTTCGACGGTCTTGCCATCGTCCCCCATGACCAGGCCATGGTAGCCGCAGACCAGCTTGCCGTTCTCCACATAGCCCAACGAGAGCGGCGCGCCGCGGTGCGGACAGAAGTCCTCGACAGCCACGACGGCGCCTTCCAGCCCGCGATAAAACACCATTTTTTCCCCGCAGATCTGCCGACCCAGCGGCTTTTGCGCGATTTCATCGGGGGTGCAGGCGACATACCACGTGTTCTTGGGGTACATGGTGACTCTCCAGGCGAGTGATTGTTCTTATTTAATGGATCCATTAAATTAAGTGCGTCACTTGGAGTCAACCTGTGGTTCGGCAATGTCGAGATTTATTTGGGCGATTATCGATCACTTTTTATTTACTGGATCCATAATGCGCGCTTGCCTGGCTGCCACGCCGTGCGGCCCGAGCACCTCGCCGCTCACGCTGGACAACGCCGGCGTGACGGCGCGGAGCGTTTGCAGGGTCCTGGGCGCAGGCTTACTCGGTGTTTGTCGCCATCAGAAAGTTGCGCACTTCACCGGTGATATGGCTTTTGCTGCCTTGTTCGAGGATGCCGACGGTTCGCTGCTCCACCGCACCCGGCAACGCCAGGACGCGCAGTTGTGGGTCGTGTTGCCAGTCGAAGTTTCTGAGCAGCGGAATAATCGCGATGCCGACGCGTTGTCGGACTAGTTCCGCGATGCCGATGATTGAGTTCAGTTCAAGGATCTGCATGGGCTCGATCGCTTCCCGTCGGAAAAAGCGCTCCACTTTTCGGCCCACGGCGGTGGTTCTGTCGTAGCGAATGAACGGCTGTGTCCTGAGCAGTTCAATGGCATCGTCGGTGCCCTGCGAGTGGGTTGCGCTGACCAACAACACCAGCGGTTCTTCGTACAACCTTGTCCAGCTCAAACCTTTGAAGTCCTGGCGTGTGGCCTCGATCAAGAGCGCGGCATCCAGTTCTCCGGTGAGAACCCGGTGCGCCAGTTCGTCCGAGCGCGCGGTCACCAGGGTGACGGACACCTTGGGATAAACCTCCTTGAGCCTGACCAGGCAGTTGGCGAGCAAGCCCATTGCCGAGGTGATCCCGCCGATCGTCACATCGCCTTCCATCGTGAGGTCAGTATCGTCGCCGGCGACCATGGCCGCGTAATCGTCGACCAGCTTCTTGGCTTTGGGCAGCAACAGCAGGCCTTCACGGTTGAGCTTGACCTGACGTTGGCTGCGATCGAACAGAGGGCGCCGGATCTCATCCTCGAGCGCACGCATTTGTTGCCCGACGGCGGCATTGGTCAGGGACACTCGATCGGCTGCGGCAGCAAAACTGCCGTATTGCGCGACGGCAATGAAGGTTTTCAGAAAACGGATGGTACTCATTGGGTGTTTCCGACGGGTTCAGTGTCAGGGATGGTAAAGGGTTTGTTTATGTTGGATAAAGGTAATTTAGATTTTCTTTCGTCTGGCGCGGCAGAATACTGGACGCTGTTCTGGAAGCAGCGATGACCCTATGAAAAGCCAGTCGAATGAAGCAATCAATCCCGCCGCCGATGCAGTGGCGAGCCAAGCCGCCAAGAGTGTTTATCACCTCGGTGCCACGACGGTGTACTCGCACACTGCCGATAGCCGTTTTGCCTACACGCTGTATGTACCCGCCTCGATTGAGGACCCTGAGCGCCCGGTCGACCTCGTGGTGTCGTTGCACGGCTCAACCCGGGCCATGGAAATCTACCGCAATGGCTTCGCCGAATTTGGTCGTTGGAACGATTGTGTGATTCTGTCGCCACTGTTTCCGGTGGGGGTGCTGGGAGATGGCAACGGCGACGGTTACAAGCAATTGGTGGAAGGCGATATCCGTTACGACCAAGTCCTGCTGGACATGGTCGCCAGCGTCGGCCAGAAGTACAACCGCCGCTTCGATACGTTCGCCCTGTTTGGCTACTCCGGTGGCGGACAGTTCAGCCACCGGTTTTGTTACCTGCACCCCGAGAAGCTGTGGGCCGCCTCGATCGGTGCGCCAGGCTCGGTGACCTTGCTGGACCCCAAGCAGAATTGGTGGGTCGGTGTGCGCGACTTCGAGACCCGGTTTGCCAAGCCGCTGGACCTCGACGCCCTGCGCCAGGTGCCGATTCATATGGTGGTGGGCGAGGCCGACCTCGAAACCTGGGAAATCACTCACCGCGAAGGCGGCAAACATTACATGCCCGGCGCCAATAGTGCCGGTTGCACGCGGCCTGAACGGCTGGCGGCACTCAAGGCGAGTTTCGAGGCTCAGGGGGTCAAGGTGCGTTTCGATGTGCTGCCCAATGTGGCTCATCAGGGGATCAAGGCGATGCCGGCCGCCCAGGACTTTTTCGCCGAGGTGCTGCGAGTTCGTCGCGGCCGGCGTTGATCGATACCGCTGTAAAGAGGTGCAAGGGGCGCAATTGACGTCCCTGATGATTGCGTTGGTATCTGACAAAAGTACGCGCGATCGGTTGCTATAAAAATAATCACGACCTACCCATTCCGTTCCCGGCCCTGCCCATGGCTTAGTCCATCGACCGGAAAATTTTGTTCAAGGAGTCTTTCTCCCATGCATCACTACGTCAAAAAAGCCCTGTATTTCGGCGTGCCGACCCTCAGCCTGTGCCTTGCCGCCCTTAGCCTGCAAGCCGGCGAACCGAGCCTGATCAAGGTTGGCTTCAACGGTGATATCCGCAGCACTGAACCTGGGGTCAATCGCGATGAAAACTCCGATGCGTTCATCATGCACATCGTCGAAGGTTTGGTGGCCTACCGCGAAGATGCGTCAGTCGGGCCGATGCTGGCTAAAGACGTCACGATCTCGGACGACGGGCTCACCTATACCTTCACCCTGCGTGAAGGGGTCAAGTTCCAGAACGGCAAGCCCCTGACCGCCGAGGACGTGAAGTGGACCTGGCAGCACTACCTCGACCCGAAAACCCAATGGCGCTGCCTGCCGGAGTTTGATGGGCGCGGGGTCTCGAAAATCCTCGACATCTCGGTTCCGGAACCGCTCAAGGTGGTGTTCCGCATCGATAAGCCCAACGGCGTGCTGCTGGCGACCATGTCCCGGCCCGACTGTGGCGGCAGCGGCATTGTGCATCCCGATTCGGTCGCGGCCGATGGCACCTGGATCGCGCCGATTGGCACCGGTCCGTTCACCCTCGGTCAGTGGAAGCAAGGCCAGTACGTCGAGTTGAACCGCTTCAAGGACTACACCCCGCGCGCCGAAGCGAAGCCAGACGGCTTTACCGGGAACAAGCAAGCGTTCGTTGACCGCGTGCGGTTTGTGGTCATCCCGGACGCCGCCTCGGCCAAGGCCGCACTGCTTTCCGGCGGTGTCGACGTACTGCCGGACGTGACCGCAATGGATGAGGCGGAGTTGAAAAATGTCCCCGGCATGCAGGTACGCACCAGCCCGGTGATGACGCTCGGCGGGCTGCTGTTCCAGACCCGTGACCCGTTGCTCGGCGACGTGCGTATTCGCCGCGCCGTGGCGCTGTCGCTGGACTATTCGCAGATGGTCGCAACGCTTTCCAATGGCCTGTCCACCGTCAACAACTCGATCATTCCGACCACCAGCGCGTATTACGACGCGACGGCGCATACGGGTTACCCCTACGACCTCGACGAGGCCCGGCGCCTGCTCAAAGCGGCGGGTTACCACGGCCAGCCGATCAAGCTGATCGTCAACAAGCGCTACCCGCAGATGTTCGACATGGGCGTCTTGAGCCAGGCAATGCTCCAGGCTGTCGGGGTGAATATTGTGCTCGAAACCCTGGAGTGGGGCGCCCAACTGGAGCGTTATCAGAGCGGCAACTTCCAGATGATGGCGTTCTCGTATTCGCCACGCTTTGACGCGGCGCTGAGCTATGAGTCGGTGACGGGGAACAAAGACAAGGAACCGCGCAAAGTCTGGGACAACCCCAAGGCACTGGTGTTGTTGCGTGAAGCCCAGAGCGAGTCCGTCGCGCCAAAACGTCAAGCGCTGTTCGATCAATTGCACACGCTGATGCTGGCCGATGTGCCAATGGTGATGATTTACAACGGCACCAGTATCGGTGTCGTAAAAGCCGGCATCGAGGGCTATCGCTCCTGGCCGATCTCTAAACCGCGCCTGTGGGGCGTGTCGCTGGCGGCAACATCAAAGTAGGGCGTTCCCATGTTTCGATTCATATTGCATCGGCTGGGGATGGCTGTGCCCACCCTGTTGCTGATATCGGTGATGGTGTTTGCACTGATCCGCTTCATCCCCGGTGACCCTGCGTTGTTGATGCTGGGCGACATGGCGGATGCCCAGAGCCTGGCACAAATGCGCAGTTCGCTGGGGCTGGATCACTCGGTGGTGACCCAATACCTGATCTGGATAAAGTCAGTGCTCAGCGGTGACTTGGGGTTCTCCATCAGCACGCGACAAGCCGTATTGCCGCTGTTGCTCGAGCGCTTCAGTGTCAGCGCGACGATTGTACTGGTAGCGGTTGCGCTGGCCACGCTGATTGCCGTGCCGGTGGGCCTGTTTGCCGCCTGGAAGCAGAACAGCGCCATGGACCTGGGGCTGGTGGCCGGCGCGACGTTGTTGTTGTCGATTCCCAGTTTCTGGCTCGGCCTGCTGCTGCTGTACGCCTTCGGGATCAAGCTGGGCTGGCTGCCGGTGGTGGGTTACGTGACGTTTGCGGATGATCCGCTCAAGGCGATCACCTATCTGGTGCTGCCGATTGTCACCCTGACCCTGGTGGAGTTTGGCGCCATCGCCCGCATGGCCAGGGCCAGCACGATTGAAGTGCTGCGCCTGGACTATATCGCCCATGCCCGCGCCAAAGGCTTGTCCGAAGGTGCGGTGCTGTGGCGCCATGCCTTGCGCAACGCCTTTGCGCCGACCTGGACGTTGGTGGGCTTGATCCTGGGCAACCTGCTCGGCGGCATTGCGGTGCTGGAAACGGTGTTCACATTGCCGGGTGTCGGGCGCCTGATGGTGGACTCGATCTTCGCCCGGGACTATCCGGTGTTGCAGGGCTGCTTGCTGCTGATTACCTGTATCTACGTGCTCGTCAACCTGTGTGTCGACCTGCTGTATCCGCTCTTCGACCCGAGGGTGAAGTTATGAGTGCCAAGCGAACGCTGCCAGCTGAGCCGGCGCGGAGTGTCGCGGCGCCGGCCCGACGCGCCTGGCGTTACCCGCCACTCAACGCCCTGATCGGCGGGGGCTTGTTACTGGTCCTGATCGGCATGGCCTTGCTCGGCCTGGTCTGGACGCCCTACGAGCCGTTGCGCCTGGACTTGCTCGCGCGGTTCCAGGCGCCGAGTGCGGCGCACTGGCTGGGCACCGATGAGTTCGGTCGCGATGCCTTGAGCCGGATGATGATGGGGGCGCGCACCAGCCTGTGGATCAGCCTGCTGTCGGTGAGTTTCGCAGTGGTGGCCGGAACGCTGATCGGCATGCTGGCCGGTTACCTGCGCGGCTGGACCGACCGGGTGCTGATGATGCTCAACGACGCCTTGCTGGCATTCCCCGGGATCCTCATGGCCCTGGGGATCATGGCGATCATCGGCGCCAGCCAGTACGGCATCGTTCTGGCCTTGGGGATCGCCTATACGCCGTCGGTGGTGCGGGTGGTGCGCGGCAGTGTGTTGTCGCTGCGCGAACTGGAGTTTGTCGAAGCCTCGCGGGTGATCGGCAACTCCGAGTTCTACACCATGCTGCGGCACATTGCGCCCAACTGCCTGGCACCGTTGTGTGTGTTGGCCACCAGCATGTTCGGTTGGGCCTTGCTCTCGGAAAGCGCCTTGAGCTTCCTCGGGCTGGGTGTACCGCCACCGGCGGCCACTTGGGGCAGCATGTTGGCGGCCAGCCGGCCTTATATCGCATCGGCTGCCTGGCTCGGGATCTTCCCCGGCCTCTTCATCAGCCTGGCACTGCTTGCCATCAACCTGTTCGGCGATGCCCTGCGCGATCGTCTCGACCCGCGCATGAGGAAATGATCATGACTGTTCCTACTGCCTTGCTGTCTGTGCAGCACCTGAAAATCCGTGCGGGCGTGCAAGGCCAACTGGCCGTCGACGACCTGAGCTTCACAATGGCCCCGGGCGAAATCGTCGCCCTGGTGGGCGAGTCGGGCAGCGGCAAAACCATGGCCGCACGCGCAGCGATTGGCTTGCTGCCGGCGCCGATGCAGGTGTGTGGCGGACGTATCGAGTTCAAAGGCGTAGCGCTCGACAGCCGCGACGCTCCCGCGATGCGGCGGGTGCGTGGCGCGCAGATCGGCATGGTCTTCCAGGAGCCGATGGTCTCGCTCAACCCATCGTTGACCATCGGCCGGCAAATGAGTGAGGCCCTCAAGCTGCACACCGACCTGGACGCGGCCGAAATCCGTCGGCGTTGCCTGCAGATGCTGCAACGCATCGGCATCAAGGACGCTGAGCGTTGCCTGGCGTCATACCCGCACCAGTTTTCCGGCGGTATGCGCCAGCGCATCATGCTGGCCTCGGTGATGCTGCTGCGTCCTGCGTTGTTGATCGCCGATGAGCCAACCACGGCCCTGGACTGTCTGGCGCAGTTGGACGTCATCGAGCTGATGCTGGAGCTGACCCGCGAGCAGGGCACGGCGATTCTGTTCATCAGCCATGACTTGTCGCTGGTTGCGCGTTATGCCCACAAGGTAGTGGTCATGCGCAACGGCAAAGCGGTCGAGCAGGGCGGCATCCAGGAGATTCTGCTGGCACCGCGCGCCGACTACACCCGTCAGTTGCTGGAGGCCTTGCCCAGCCGCGGCGTGCTGGCGCCATTGCCGCCCGCCAACGGGCCGTTGCTCGAAGTCCGAGGCGTGTGCATCGAGCACCCGGGGCCGCGTTCGTTCTGGGGCAAAAGCCTTCCAAAACGCGTGGTGCATGGGGTGGACCTGAGCATCGCGCCTGGCGAAACCCTGGCCCTGGTTGGCGGCAGCGGGTCTGGCAAGACTACCTTGGGGCGGGCGGTGGTGGGGTTGGTCAACCCCTGCGCCGGGGCTATCCGCTTCAAGGGCGTGGACATCCTCAAGGCCGCGAACCGCGTACACCGGTTGCAGTGCCAGATGATTTTCCAGGACCCGTATTCCTCCCTCGATCCGCGCATGAAAATTGGCCAGATTCTGGCTGAACCCCTGCGCCACGAGCCGGGCATGAGCCCCGCGCAACGTCGGCAGCGTGTCGCCGAAACGCTGGTGGATGTCGGGCTTGCCGAACATTTCGTCGAACGCTTTGCCCACCAATTATCCGGTGGGCAGCGTCAGCGCGTGGCAATCGGGCGGGCACTGGTGCGACGTCCGCAGTTGGTGATTGCCGACGAGCCGATTTCGGCGCTGGACATGACCATTCAGAAACAGATTCTGGAGCTGTTCGAACGCTTGCAGAAACAGTACGGCTTTGCCTGCCTGTTCATTTCCCATGACCTGGCGGCGGTAGAGCGTATCGCCCATCGCGTTGCCGTGATGAACCAGGGCGAAGTGGTCGAGATCGGCGACCGCGACGCGATTTTCGACACGCCGCAACACCCTTACACCCAGCAGTTGTTGGCTGCCGCCAGCCCGCTGGAACGACTGGCTGGCGGAGGCTATCGCATCCGCACGCGCTAGGCATTGCTTCACCCAGGACCTGAACGCTGTCCCGCCTCGCGTCAATCGCCGATTGACGTGACGGGCAACGCCATGCCCGAAGAAAACAAAAACATCACCCAACCCCCGTACTGCCAGGAGCCAGCACCATGAAAAACACCATCACCCATGTCGTCACCGGAGCAGGTCTGATCGGCGCCGGTTTACTGCCTGCGTTCGCTCAGGCGGATTTCATCAAGGACAGTCGTGCGTCACTGGAACTGAAAAACTACTACTTCAACCGCGACTACCGCGAAGGCACGGGCCAGTCCCAGCGCGCGGAATGGGCGCAGGGCTTTCTGCTTAACCTGCAGTCGGGTTTCACCGAAGGCACCGTCGGTTTTGGCCTCGACGCCGTCGGCATGCTCGGCTTGAAACTCGACTCGAGCCCCGACCGTTCCGGTTCAGGCCTGCTGTCGCGCAACAGTGAGCCAGAACCGGGCAAACCCAGCTACGCCCGGCGCGCGCACGACGAGTACTCCAAGTTTGGCGTGACCGGCAAGGCGCGCTTTGCCCAGAGCGAGTTGCGGGTCGGCTATATGGTCCCGGACCTGCCGACATTGCAACCCAACCTCAGTCGCTTGTTCCCGCAAAGCTTCAGCGGTACCGCGTTGACCTCCAAAGACCTCAGCGGGCTGACGATCAGTCTCGGCCAGTTGGACAAGGTCAAGCAGCGTGACTCGACCGACTACGAGGACATGGGCCTGACCAGCCAGTCCGGGGCCTATAAGAGTTCGGCCAAAAGTGACCGGTTTCGTTACGCCGGCGCGGATTACAAGCTCGGCGCGAGCACTTTGGCCAGCTACCAGTGGGCGCAACTTGATGGCCTGTACAAACAGCAATACCTGGGCCTGAAAAACAGCTTCGGCCTCGGGCCCGGGACGGTGAAAACCGACATCCGTTACTTTGATGCCAGCCAGGATGGCGCGGGGTTGGCGGGCAAGGTGGATAACCAGGCGCTGAGCACGCGCATCGGCTACAGCCTGGAGGGCCACAGCCTCAGTGGCGGCTATCAGGCGCAATACGGCACGACGCCGTTCACTTACGTCGACGGCACTAACACCTACCTGTTCACCGAATACCAATTGAGTAACTTCTCCCAGACCGGGGAGCGCACCTGGCATGCCCGCTATGACTACGACTTCGCCGCGCTGGGGGTGCCCGGGCTTCTGTTTTCGACGCGCTATGCCAATGGTGACAACGCCAAAGTCAAAGGCTTCCAGGGCGAGGGCCGCGAGTGGGAACGCGACTTCAGCCTCGGCTATGTGGTGCAGAGCGGGCGCCTGAAAAACGTCTCGCTGCGTTGGCAGAACGCGAGTGCGAAAAGCAACTACACCCGTGACACCAACGAAAACCGCCTGATCCTGGGCTACACCCTGGCGCTCTGGTAGGCGTCGATGCCATGCACTGCCGTAGGCGCCGGCTTGCCGGTGCCTACAACCGATCTGCGTTGTGCTGTGCGGATTGAGGTTTTTTCATCACCGATCATCAAGGAGCGCCCATGAGCGATCTTTCCGGCAACACCCCTACGTCCCAGGCCGCCTCGGCGTTTTGGGCGCCGTTCACACCGATGCGCCAGTTTCAAAAGCAGCCGATGATGTTCGCCAGCGCCGAGGGCATGCATTACACCACCACCGATGGCCGTCGCATTCTGGATGCCATGGCCGGCCTGTGGTGTGTGAATGCCGGTCACGGCCAGGCCCGAATTGTCGAGGCGATTCGCGAATCGGCCGGGCGCCTGGACTTCGTATCCTCATTCAAAATGAGCCATCCCCACGCGCTGGAAATGGCTGAGCGCTTGATCGCGATTGCCCCGGCCGGCATCGAGCAGGTGTTCTTCACCAACTCCGGTTCCGAAGCGGTCGACACCGCGCTGAAGATTGCCCGGGCCTACCATCAGGCGCGTGGCGATTGCCGCAGGACCAAGTTCATCGGGCGTGCCAAGGGCTATCACGGCATGGGGTTCGGCGGCCTTTCGGTGTCTGGGCTGGGGCGTCAGAAGCGCGATTTCGGGCCATTGCTGGGGGAGGTCTCGCACCTGCCCTTGCCGTATGACGCGAGCATGCGCTTTACCGCGGGTCAACCGGCCACCGGCGTCGAATACGCCGATGCGCTGACGCAGCTGTTGGAAGTGCAAGACCCGAGCACGGTGGCGGCGGTGATCGTCGAGCCGGTCACCGGTTCCGGCGGTGTCTATCCGCCGCCACAGGGGTATTTGCAGCGGCTGCGCGACATCTGTACTCGGCACGGCGTGCTGCTGATCTTCGACGAAGTGATCACCGGGTTCGGTCGTGTCGGCGCAAGCTTCGCCGCGCAGGCGTTCGGCGTCACTCCGGACCTGATCACCACCGCCAAGGGCCTCACCAACGGCGCGGTGCCGATGGGCGGCGTGCTCGTCAGCGGGCGGGTCTATGAAGCCTTTATGGCCGGCCCGGAGAACGCTATCGAATTGATGCACGGCTACACCTATTCCGCCCATCCGCTGGCCTGTGCGGCCGGCCTGGCGACGCTGCGGGTGCATGAGGAATTGGGGATCAACCAGCACGTGCTGGCGGTCAGCGATCTCTGGCAAGCGGCCGCGTTGTCGCTCAAAGGCGTCGGGCCGGTGGTGGATGTCCGCGCGATTGGCTTGCTGTGTGCTGTCGAGCTGCAAGCGTTGCCAGCCGCGCCGGGTGTCAGGGGCGCGCAAGTGGCGCAGTGGTGTTTCGATCACGGCGTGCTGGTACGGGGCTCGGGTGACACCATCGTGATCTCGCCGCCGCTGATTATTTCCCCGGAGCACATCGCGCAGGTATTCGAAACCTTGCGCGAGGCGTTATGCCAGGTTGCGTGATTGAGTCGAGGAGCGGTTATGACGGATCTATTGGATTTTTACATCGACGGGGCCTGGGTCAGGCCCGATAGCCAGGTGATCGAAGCCGTGATCGATCCGTCCAGCGAGCAGGTGGTTGCGCGGATCATCCTGGGCAACGAACGCGACGTGAACCGTGCGGTGGCGGCGGCCAAAGCGGCATTCGCGAGTTTCTCCGCGACCACGCCCGAGCAGCGTATCGAACTGCTCGAGAGGATCATCGACGGCTATCAGCGGCGCAGTGAGGCGTTGGCTCTTGCGGTGCATCAGGAAATGGGCGCGCCGCTGTCACTCGCCAGAACGGCCCATGTGCCAGCGGGGCTGGGCCATCTGGTGCGGGCCCTGGAGGTGTTGAAGCGCTACCCGTTCGAAACAATGCTGGGAAGCTCGCGGGTGATGCGTGAGCCGATTGGCGTGTGTGGCCTGATCACCCCCTGGAATTGGCCGCTCAACCAGCTCACCTGCAAAGTCGCCCCGGCGCTGGCCGTCGGCTGCACGGTGGTGCTCAAGCCCAGTGAGCGCGCGCCGCTGTCGGCGCTGATTTTTGCCGAGATTCTGCACGAGGCCGGCGTGCCCCAGGGGGTGTTCAACGTGGTCAATGGCGACGGTCCGGGTGTCGGCACGGCGCTGTCGCAGCATGCCGATATCGACATGATCTCGTTCACCGGCTCGACGCGGGCGGGTATCGCGGTGGCCAAGGCGGCGGCGGATACGGTCAAGCGAGTCGCCCAGGAACTGGGCGGCAAGTCGGCCAATATCCTGCTCGACGATGCCGATCTGCCCAGCGCGGTGCGCCATGGGGTGTTGGGTTGCATGCGCAACAGCGGCCAGTCGTGCAATGCACCGACCCGCATGCTGGTGCCGCGGGCGTTGCATGCCCAGGCGGTCGCAATCGCCTGCGAGGTGGCGGCCCAGGTGTGTTTCGATGATAGCCGGCCTGCCACGGCCATCGGGCCGGTGGCCAACGTCATGCAGTTCAATCGGGTCCAGCAGTTGATCGAGCAGGCGCTGTGCGAAGGCGCGTTGCTGGTGGCCGGTGGAACAGGGCGCCCAGACGGCGTGACGACAGGGTTCTACGTCAAACCGACGATTTTTGCCGATGTCGAGCCGCACATGAGCATCGCTCGCGAAGAAGTGTTCGGCCCGGTCCTGGCGATCATTCCGTATGACAGCGAGGAGCAGGCGGTGCGGATCGCCAACGACAGCGTGTACGGGCTGTCGGGGTACGTCACCTCGTCGGACCGCGAACGCGCCAGGGCTATCGCTCGACAGTTGCGTACCGGCATGGTCCATCTCAATGGTTGCAAGGCCGACCAGGACGCGCCTTTTGGCGGCTACAAACAGTCCGGAAACGGGCGGGAATGGGGGGTGTTCGGGTTTGAGGAGTACCTGGAAACAAAGTCAGTGTTTGGCTATTAGAAAGGAACAGGTTGGGGCGCCCAGATGAGCACCTGGCCGCGACGCGGGGTAACCCGGCCCGAGGCCGGGTTTGTGTTGCTCCAGAAGGCCTATGCGACGGCCACATTTGAACGATCCGCCCAGCCCAGGTGAATCACTGGGCGGTCATTCACCATAGCTTCCAGGTGTAATCGACATTCACCCGTAGCTCATTGTCGTCCCGATGGCTGGCCTGGGCGGCGAAATCATTACGGTACCATGCGTTGCGCACGCGCAGATTCAGGCCTTTAAGGGGTGTGCTCTGAAGCACATAGTTCAGTTCGATATCTTTTTCGCTTTCCTTCAGGTTGCTGCCGCCCAGTTTGGGTAACTCAATGTTGTCGCCGCTGACGTAACGCAGCATGCCATTGAGCCCGGGCAAGCCCAGCGCGGCAAAGTTGTAGTCATAGCGCACCTGCCAACTGCGCTCCTTGGGGTTGAGGAACTCCGAGCTCAGCGTGCCTTCGGTGATGACCAACGGCTCGGTGCCGAACAGGTAAGGCATGGCGGTCTTGCCGGTCAGTTGCATGTAGCCGGCGCCGAATTTGTGCGCGCCCAGGCTGTACGTCAGCATCAGGGCGGCGTTGCGATTGTCCACGGGGCCGGCCTTGGCGGCACCGTTTTCACCGGTGACGAACAGGCGCACGTCGCTTTTCAGGCGGCCGGGGCCCATCGGGCGATTGTCGACGAAACCGTAGAAATCCTTGCGATAAAGGTCAGCCAGTTCGGCGTGGTAGTACTTGAGCGTCAGTTGCGGCGACCAGGCATAGTCGCCGCCGAGGAAGGTAAAACGGTCGGATTCGGCGGCGCCATTGAAGCGGCCGTTGGGCGAGGCTACCGACATTTTCTGGTAGTGGGTGGAGTCGCGCAGGTTGATGCGGTCGAGCCAGCCGACGTGCAGGGTCAGGTTGTCGATCTCCTGGGACTTGAGGTACGTGCCGCGGAAGGTCTGCGGCAGCAGGCGGGTAGGGCTGGCGAAGGCGATTGGCAGAAACGTGCTGATGGTCCCCAGTTGCAACTCGCTCTTCGAGGCCCGGGCCTTGGCGGTCAGGCCCAGCTCCGAATATTCGCTGGCCGGTTCACGGGTCTGGTGGTTGTACGGTAGCAGGCCGGTGCCCGTGCGTGCGGGCGAGGAGTCCAGACGTGCGCCCAGCAAACCCTGGGCGTCCAGGCCGAAGCCGACAGGCCCTTCGGTATAGCCCGAGCGCATGTTGAGAATGAAGCCCTGCGCCCATTCGCGGGCAGCCGCCTGCGGCGTGGCGTTCACGTAATTGCGATCGAAGTAATAGTTGCGTATCACCAGATCGGCCTGGCTGTCGTCGACAAAACCGGCGGCGCAGGCCTGGTCTACGAAAAAAACGCAGGTGCAGGCGCTGACGCCCCGAAAGAAGTTCCTGAGCATGGCAGTGTTCACTTTTATTGTTGTAGGGGTAAGCCCCGCGCCATCGTGGCGCGGAAGGCGAGTACGGATTGGCGCTCAGTCAGCCGGGCAGCGGTTGCGGCGCAGCGACAGGTAAAACATCGCCAGCGCGGCGATGACAATGCCGGGTGCCGAGGCCATCATCACGCCCGTGGTGCCCGTGCCCAGTGCGAGCATCTTGCCGGCCACCAACGGGCCGCTCATCGCACCCAACCGGCCAATGGCGACGGCGCTGCCGACGCCCGTGGCGCGAATTGACGGACGATAGAAATGCGGGGCCAAGGCATACAGCACACATTGCCCGCCCGTGGCGAAGAACCCGGCGACGAAGCCGGCCGCCAGCATGCTGTGCCATTGGGTGGCCATGCCCAGCGCAGTCAGTGACGCGAGGATGCCGAGGTAAATCAGCGCCGACAACGCCCAGGCCGGCAGGCGATCCATGACCCAGCCCAGCAACAACGTGCCGGCCGCCGCGCCAAATTGCAGCGCGAGCATCACCCAGCTGGCCTGAGAACCGCTGAAGCCTTGGCCGACCAACAGGCTCGGCAGCCAGTTGATCAGGATGTAAACCACCATGAGCGTAAAGAAGTAGCTGACCCAGATCATCACGGTCGGCCATGCCGCGCCCCCGCGGAACAGCCCGCTGGCCACACTGATCGGCGCGGCGTCGCGCACGCTGCGAAACGCCGCGGATTCCGGCAGATAAACCCCCAACAGCGGCACGATCAGCAACGGCACGATACCGCCGACGTAGAACACCACTTGCCAGCCGCCGGCCAGTTGCGCGATGCCAATGCTGGCCGCCAGCGCCGCGCCCAGGGGCACGCCGCAATACATCAGGCTCACGGCGCTGCCACGCAGGCGCGGGCCAGCCACTTCACTGGTCAGCGCGATCAGGTTAGGCAGTGCCGCGCCCAGGCCGACGCCTGTGAGGCAGCGCGCAACCAGCAGGCTGTTGAAGTCCCAGGCCATGGTCGTGACCAGCGAGAACAATCCGAATAGGGCCACCGAGGCCATCAACACCCGTTTGCGGCCAATGCGATCAGCCAGCAAACCGCCGAGAAACGCTCCGGGCAGCAGGCCGAAAATGCCGGCGCTGAAGACCCAGCCCATGTGTAGTTTGTCCAGTTGGAACGCTGCCGCCATGCCTTGGGCGGCGATGCCCGAGGCTTGCAGGTCGAGGCCTTCCATCAGGGCGACGAGGAAGCACAGACCAATGGTCCGCGCCATGTACAACGGTGTCAGCACGTTTAGCGATGTCATGGGAAATACCCGTTTTATTGTTGTAATGGGCACAGCAAAACCGTCCGGCCGCTGCGTGGGCGACCGGACGGGGGGATGCACGGTTCAGCGTTTGAGCAGGTCCAGCGCGACGTCGACGATCATGTCTTCCTGACCACCGACCATGCGGCGTTTGCCCAGCTCGACGAGGATGTCCACGGTCTTCAAACCGTACTTGGCCGCAGCGATTTCGGCATGGCGCAGGAAGCTCGAATAGACCCCGGCATACCCCAGCGCCAGGGATTCGCGGTCGACCCGCACCGGCCGATCCTGCAACGGCCGCACGATGTCGTCCGCTGCGTCCATCAAGGTGTAGAGGTCGGTGCCGTGGTTCCAGCCCAGGCGTTCGGCGGCGGCGATGAACACTTCCAGCGGCGCGTTGCCGGCCCCGGCGCCCATGCCGGCGAGGCTGGCGTCGATGCGGTCGCAGCCTTCCTCGACCGCGGTGATCGAGTTGGCCACGCCGAGCGAGAGGTTGTGGTGGGCATGCATGCCGGTTTCGGTTTCCGGCTTGAGCACGGCCTTGAACGCACGGAAGCGATCACGGATGTCCTGCATGTTCATCGCGCCGCCGGAGTCGGCCATGTACACGCAGGTGGCGCCGTAGCTTTCCATCAGCTTGGCCTGGGCGGCGAGCTGCTCGGCCGGGATCATGTGGCTCATCATCAGGAAGCCGACGGTGTCCATGCCCAGTTCGCGGGCGTATTCGATGTGCTGTCTGGAGACGTCGGCCTCGGTGCAATGGGTGGCGATCCGTACCACGCGGGCACCGGCGTTGTAGGCCGCCTTGAGGTCATGCACGGTGCCGATGCCGGGCAGCAACAGCGTGGTGATCTTGGCGTGGCTGATCACATCGGCGGCGGCTTCGATCCATTCCAGGTCGGTGTGCGCCGCGAAGCCATAGTTGAAGCTCGAGCCTTGCAGGCCGTCGCCGTGGGCGACTTCGATCGAGTCGACCTTGGCCTTGTCCAGGGCACGGGCGATGTCCTGCACGTTCTGCAGCGAATACTGATGACGCACCGCATGGCTGCCGTCGCGCAGGGTTACGTCGGAGATGTAGATTTTCTTAGCGTTCATGTCGCTCTCCTCAGGCCTGTTGCATCGACTGCGCCATGCGCTCGGCGGTAGCCAAGGCTGCGGAGGTCATGATGTCGAGGTTGCCGGCGTAGGCTGGCAGGTAATGGGCGGCGCCTTCGACTTCGAGGAACACCGAGGTTTTCAGGCCGGAGAATTTGCCCAGGCCAGGGATGTTCAGCGGCGCGTCTGTCGGGATCACGTCGAACTGCACGTTTTGCTTGAGGCGATAGCCCGGCACATAAGCCTGCACGGCCGCCGCCATTTCGACGATGGAGGCTTCGACCAGCGCCTGATCCGCCGCTTCGGACAGCACAAACACCGTGTCGCGCATGATCAACGGCGGCTCGGCCGGGTTCATCACGATGATCGCCTTGCCCTTGGCCGCGCCGCCGATGACTTCGATGGCCTTGGAGGTGGTTTCGGTGAATTCGTCGATGTTGGCGCGGGTGCCGGGCCCGGCGGATTTACTCGCGATCGAGGCGACGATCTCGGCGTAATGCACCTTGGCCACCCGCGACACCGCGGCGACCATCGGGATAGTCGCCTGGCCGCCGCAGGTGACCATGTTGACGTTGAGCTGATCGAGGTTCTGCTCCAGGTTCACCACCGGCACGCAGTACGGGCCGATGGCTGCCGGCGTCAGGTCGATCAGGCGGATGCCGGGCTTGATCGCGCGCAGGAACGCATCGTTCTGCACATGCGCGCCGGCCGAGGTGGCATCGAAGACGAAGTCGATGTGCTGGAACACGTCCATGCGGGTCAGGCCTTCGACGCCTTCGTGGGTGGTAGCCACGCCCATGCGCTGGGCGCGAGCGAGGCCGTCGGAGGCCGGGTCGATGCCGACCATGACCGCCATTTCCAGGTGTTTGGCGTTGCGCAGGATCTTGATCATCAGGTCGGTGCCGATGTTGCCGGAACCGATGATGGCGACTTTGAGTTTATTCATTGTTATTGCCTCATATGCACGCAAGTCGCCGATTACTCGGCGCGACTGTCTACCGAGAAGTTCACGCCGACCCGGCCGATGCCGTCGATCTCGGCCTCGAACCGATCACCGGCAGCGACCGCCACCATCGGCCCCAGCGCGCCGGTGAGAATGATGTCGCCGGCGCGCAGCGGATCGCCCAGGCGCGCCATGGCGCAGGCCAGCCAGACCGCCGCATTGAGCGGGTGACCAAGGCATTCGGCGCCACTGCCGCTGGACACTTCTTCAGCGTTGCGGGTCATCCGCATGCTGGCCTGGCGCAGGTCGAGCCCATCGAGACGTCGAGCCGGGCCGCCGAGTACGAAGCAGCCGCTGGACGCGTTGTCAGCCACGGTATCGACGAAGCGGATGTTCCAGCCCTGGATGCGACTGCCGACGATTTCCAGGGCCGGCACGACCCAGCCGGTGGCCGCCATCACGTCGGCGAATGTGGTGTCGGCGCGGGGCAGGTCGCGTTCGAGGATCAGCGCGATTTCAGCCTCGATCTTCGGTTGCAGTACGCGGCCGCTCGGCACGGTGGCGTTGTCGCCGTAGCACATGTCGGCAAACAGGGTGCCGAAGTCCGGCTGGTCCACGCCCAGCTGGGCCTGGACCTTGGGGTTGGTCAGGCCGATCTTGCGCCCGACCACGCGGCGCCCGTTGGCCACGCCGTGGTCGACGTTGAGGCGCTGGATGGCATACGCGGCGGCGTTGTCTGCACCGATCCGCTCGCGCAGCGGCCCGATGGCTTCGCCGTGGTCTTCGGCCTGGCGCAGGTCGGCGGCGAGTTGTTGCAGGGTGTCTTGAGTCAGCGTCATGTCAGCCTCGATGATCAGTGGGTCAGGAAGTCCAGGACCATGCGGTTGAACTTCTCGGCGTGTTCCCACTGCGCCCAGTGGCCGCAACGGTTGAACACGTGCAACTGTGCCCGGGGCAGGCCGGCCAGCAGGCGCAAGCCGGTGTCCATCGGCACGAAGCGGTCCTCGCGGCCCCAGACGAGCAGGGTGTCGGCGCTGATTTCGTGCAGGCGGTGGCTGAAATCCGGAAATTGCTTGGGGTTGAGCGTGCTGCTCTTGACGAAGTTGTCCAGGTGATCGCGGCGCGACAGGATGTTGTCCAGGCGGGTCTGGAACAGTTCGTCGGTGAGGCCGCTGGCGTCGAAAACGAAGACATTCATCATCTTCTTCAGGTTCTCGATGGTCGGGTCGCGGTACAGCGCGCCGATCAGTTTGATGCCTTCGGTGGGCTGCGGCACGAAGGCACTCGGGCCGCCGGTGCCGCCGCCCATCAGGATCAGCTTGCCGATCCGCTCAGGGTATTCCAGGGCGAAGGCGACGGTGCTGTGGGCCCCCATTGAATTGCCGATGATGTGCACGCGCTCCAGCCCCAGCACATCGAGCAGGCCCTTGAGCGCTTGGGCATTGAGGTTCGAGCGCGAGCCTTCGCTGACGATCGTGTCGCTTTTGCTCCAGCCGGGGCAATCCATCAGGATCACGCGAAAACCGGCATTCACCAGCGGCTCGATATTGCGATTGAAGTTGGCCCAGCCGCTCGCGCCCGGCCCGGAGCCGTGCAGCATGACCACGGTGGCGGCGCCTTCGCCAAGGTCGTTGTAGTGCAGTTGCAGGTCCAGGTCGCCTTCCTTGATACGGGCAAAGCGGCTGGTGGAGGCTTCACTGAAAGCAGTGGCAGTCATGGCAGTGTTCCTTGAATTCATGGGTGAGGGGGCAGCGGCTGTGCGCCAAGCGCACCGAAACCTGCGATCCACTCGGGAATCGGGCGGTAGTAGCGGCCTTCGGTCTGATACGGGCCGAAGGCACTCAGGGCCGCGAAGGCGGCGACCCAGGTTTTGACTTCATGGGTCGACTTGCCGGCCAGCGCCGACAACGCGTCATTGCCCAAGCTGTCGAGGTCGCGCATGCGGCCCTGTTCGAGGCTGTCGAGAAACTGCTGATCCCAGGCCGGGTTCAGCGGGTGCAGGCTGTTCGGGTCTTCGACGAAAGCGCGGGCGGCTTGAATCACCCGGTTCTGGCGGGCCTGTCGTTCATCGGCGGGGAGCTGACGCCCGCTGCCCATCAGACGGTCTGCCATGCGTGCGTCGACCTTGGCCAGTTCCGGTACCGGTGGCTGATGGGACAAGCCACCGGAGGCCAGGAACAGCACACGTTTATCCAGCGCTTTGGCCCATTGGCCGATCGCTTCACCCAGCAGTCGGGCGCGTTTGAAACTCGGCAGCGGCACCGCCACCGAGTTGATAAACACCGGAATCACCGGGCAGCGCTGCAAGCCGCCGAGCAACAGTTCCAACGGTTGCGCGAACCCATGGTCGACCTGCATGCGATACGACACCGCGGCATCGACACCAGCATCCAGCACCGCCTGGGCGCAGGATTCGGCCAGCGCTTTGGGCACGTCGAGCGGGCCGGCGGCGGTGTCGAAATCGCCAATCGCGTGGGCCGCCATGCCGATGCAAAAGGCCGGCATCACGTCGTAGAAAAAGCCGTTGTAATGGTCGGGAGCGAACAGCACCACCAGCTGCGGGTCGAAGCGGGCGATGCGCGCGCGCGCGGCGTCGATCACGCCGTCGACTTCAGCCAATACCTGCGGCGCCGGATCGACGTAGCCCACCAACGGCGTATGAGACAAACAATGCACAAAGGCGCTCATGTCACGCGACCTTGCTGACAACAGCGTTCGCCGAGGTCGGTGGCACGGCTTTGAGCGCCCGGGCCAGGTCATCGCAGGCCTGGCCGACGGTTTGCGGGATGGCCAGGCCGGCGAGGAAGCGGTCCGGACGCACCAGGGCGATGGACGAGGTGCCGAGCGCGAACCATTCTTTCAAGCGCCCGCTGCTGTCACCCACGCGGATCACGTCTTGGCCGGCATCGCTCGGTACTCGGAGCTGGACGTCCGGCAACACTTGGATGAAGCGCGTGCCCAGGGCTTTCCAATGGGCGATTTGCGTGGCCGACAGGCCCCAGGTCGGATCGCAGCCCCAGGCGATGATCGCAAAGTTGTCGCCAATCACTTCGTCCAGCAGCACGGTGGTGCCGGCGTCGGTCAAGACCTTTGGCTGAATGAACATCTTGCCCACCGGCGAGCCCGTTGCAGTCGGCACGATCAACGCGCCCCGGGTGTATTGCGGCATCGGTTTGAAGCGCATTTCGACGAAGTAGCGCTTGACCGGCGGCAGGTAGTTGAGCAGCCACGACACCCCATCGCGCAGGGTGCCTTGCCAGCGTTTCGGCGGCGCCAATACGTGGCCGGCGAGTACGGAGAGGTTGATCATCGCCTTGGCGTGGTCGCGGCGTTCCTGTTCGTAGCTGTCGAGCAGGCTGTCGGCGGCCAGGCCCTTGATCACCAGCGCGAGTTTCCACGCCAGGTTCAAGGCATCGCGCATGCCGCTGTTGTAACCCTGGCCTTGCCATACCGGCATGATGTGCGCGGCATCGCCGGCCAGCAGCACCCGGCCCTGGCGGAACCGCCCGGCCAGACGCGCGTTATGGGTATAGACGCGGCTGCGGATCAGCTCGATGCGGTCGGGGTTGGGCAAGACTTTGCTCAGCAGCTTGCGCAGGTTCTCGGGCTTGCTCAGCTCGGTCTCGGTTTCGCCGGGCATCACCATGAACTCGAAACGACGCACGCCGTGGGGCAGGGCGGCGGACACGTAAGGACGCACCGGGTCGCAGCACAGATAGACATGGGGCGTGGCCAGCGGGTCGTTGGCGATGTCGACCACGATCCACTGATTGGGCGCGGTCTTGCCTTCGAAACTGATGTCCAGGCTGCGCCGCACCAGGCTGTTGCCACCGTCGCAACCGATCAGGTAACGGGCATTCAGGCGTTCGATGCGGCCATGCTGATCCTTGAGGTTGAGCACCACCGCGCTGTCGCTTTGTTCAAAGCTGTCTAGCTCGCGACTGAACAGCACCTTGACGTTGCTGAAGCGCTGCAGGCCGTCGAACAGCACGCGGTCGGCCAAAGGTTGAATGAACGCGTTGCGGCGGGACCAGCCGAACTCGTCGGTTTTCGGTTGGATATCGGCAAAGCAGCGACCCTTGGGGGTCAGGAAACGCATGGCGTGCCAGGGCGTGGTATGCGGCAGCACCTTGTCCGCCAGACCGACGGCCTGGAATGTGCGCAGGCTTTCATCGTCCAGGCCGATGGCGCGGGGGTAGTCGATCAGGGTGTCGAGCTTTTCCACCAAGGTGACGTTTACGCCACGTTGCCCCAGGTAATTGGCGATCATCAAGCCGACAGGGCCGGCGCCGACGATGGCAACGTCGGCGGTCAGCTCCAATGTGGAAGGAGCGGGTGCAAGACTCATGGGTATCTCCGTACAGCGTTTTTGGATTTCTTGTGGGGCGCAGTATGGAAATCACGAGGCTGGTGGACAACGAAAACCCCTGCTAGTGTGCACCAGGTGCACAGCGTTGATTTGAAACGATAATGGAGCGTCCATGAGCGAAACAGAATACAAAACCGTTCGTGGGTTGATGCGGGGTTTGGCCCTGATCAATGGCTTGAATCGTTTCGACGGCGGGGCCAGCACGGCGCAGTTGGCCGAGCAAAGCGGGCTGCACCGGACCACGGTTCGCCGGCTGCTGGAGACCTTGCAGGCCGAGGGTTATGTGCGCCGCAGCGAGTCGGATGACAGCTATCGCCTGACGCTGAAAGTCCGTGAACTGAGCGAGGGATTTCGCGACGAGCAATGGATTTCGTCGATTGCCGCACCGCTGCTCGGCGAGCTGCTGCAACAAGTGGTCTGGCCCACCGACCTGTGTACGCTGGACGGCGACGCCATGGTGATACGCGAGACCACGCATCGCTTCAGTCGCCTGTCGTTTCACCGCTCCATGGTCGGCCGGCGTTTACCCTTGCTCATGACCGCCATCGGGCGCGCGTACTTCGCGTTCTGCCCGCCGGCCGAGCGCGAAGAGCTGATCGAGTTGTTGATCAGCCGCGACGATGAACAGTCGGCGCTGGCGGCAGATCGCGGCTTTGTCGATCGGTTGGTCGAGCACACCCTCGGCAAGGGCTATGGCGAAAACAATTCCCACTGGGGCCTTGAGCGTAAAATCGCTGCGATTGCGATTCCGATCAGGCACGAGGAGCGGGTGATGGGCTGCCTGAATCTGGTCTACATCGCCAAGGCGATGTCAGTTGAGGAAGCCGCCCGCCGCTATCTGCCGGCCATGCAGGGCGTGGTGGAAAAAATCAGAACGCAATTGGCGGAGTGCTGATGCTTGGTTGTGTGGCGCTCTAATCGGCCGGCGAGGCTTTTTCCGCCGCCTCATTGATCAGCACCATACTCTGCGGCGAAGACAGCGCCACGCCGAGTTCGCGCAGGCGCCCGAGGACGGTGAACAGCAGGTCGCTGCGGGCTGTTCCCACCGAGCGCGGGCTGTTGACGTAACCGCTGACGCCGATGACCAATCCGTTGGCGGTCAGGTCCTTGAACGTCACCGACGGCGCCGGCGTGTCCAGTACGTCTTCGTGTTCGGTGAATGCCGTCAACAGCAGTTCGCGGATCTGCAGCACATCGGTTTCCAGCGGCAGGGTCAGGGTGATGCCGACCACGCCCAGCGCATTGCCCATGGTCACGTTGCGCACGTTCTGGGTGATGAACTGCGAGTTGGGCACGATCACCGTTGAGCGATCGGACATCTGGATTTCCGTGGCGCGCACGTTGATGCGGCGGATATCGCCTTCGACGCCCGCGAGGCTGACCCAATCGCCGACTTTGACCGGGCGTTCGGTGAGCAGGATCAGGCCGGAGATGAAGTTCTGCACGATCGCCTGCAGGCCGAAACCGATGCCCACCGACAGCGCACTGACCACCCAGGTCAAGTTGGTCAGGCTGATATTCAGCGTGGACATCACCACCACCGCGACCAGCACGAAGCCGATGTAACCCACCAGGGTCACCAGCGAGGCGCGCATGCCGGCGTCCATGTTGGTTTCCGGCAGCAGCCGTTCGCCGAGCCAGTTCTTGAGCACGCGCACGCCGAACAGGCCGATCGCGAGCAGGACAAGGGCCAGCAGAATATCGCCGGGCGCGATGTTCAGGTTGCCCAGCGGCTTGCTGCCCAGGTCGAGTTGCGTCAGCCCCGCCAGCAGCTCGCCCGGGCTGGAGCCGGAGGGCAGGAACGCCAACAGCACCGCGGTGAACATCAGCAGGGTGCGGCCCACGCCCGCGAGTATCGTGCTGGCCTGTGCCTGGTGGCGTTCGGACAGGCCCAGGGCCGAGCCGAGCGCCAGGCCGCCAGGCTGTTTCGGCGAGAGCAGGGTCTCGCAGAGGTCGCCGAAGCAGGCGATCAGCAGATAAGCCGTCGCCGCGACCACGCTCATCCACAGCAGTTTGACGGTGAGGAAGTAAGCCAGGGTCAGGTAGCCGCTCAACAGCGCCAGCAGGGCGATCCCGATCCAGGTCCCGGCGACAAACGGAATCAGCCCGGCGATGCCGCTCATGCGTTCAAGCGCGTATCGGCGGCGGGTGCGGCGGTAACGCAGCAGGCCGAAGAAGAACACCAGCGCGATGGCCAGCGCGGTCAGGCCGTTCACCGCCGCGGTCAGTGCCAGGCTGCTGGCGATGACGCTGTTGATGCGTTCCTGGGTGCCGATCAGCATCAAGGCCAGGCCCATCAGCACGGGGAAGGGACCCAGGGCGACGGCGATCTGGTCGGGGATCTGGGGCAGGCGCCAGGACGGATGCGCGCGCATCAACAGGGCGCGACCGAGGCCGACAATGAAGGCGCAGAACACCACCAGGGTCTGCAATTGATCGAGCAGCGTGAGCATGTCGGCGCTGGGCACGGTGTCGCGTAGCACGCCCCAGCGCAGCAGCGTGGCGGCCAGGCTGATGGTCAGCACGGTGGCCAGCCCCACCGCCAGCGCCAGCGCACTGCGACGCAGGCGGCCTTCGGGGATCCAGCGCACCGTCAGCCGGACCAGCGTGTGCTCCAACACCCGTCGTCCCGTCACCCAGACCAGCAGCGCACTGAACAGCATGCTCACGAAAAACCAGCGGTTTCCCGGCGCCACGGCGGTGTCCGTCACGCTGCGTACATCGGCGTACAGGCCGCGTAAACGGCTGAGATCGTCGTCGGTCGGGCGGATGATGTTGGACCAGAACACTACGCTGATCGGGCTCGCCGAGCGGGTGCTGATCTGTGAGTCGAAGAGGCTGCGGCGCAGGCTGAAGATCTGCGCGGCCATGTCGCTGGCGGATTGGCTCAGGCTGCTGGCCTGGCGCTGCTCGTTGAGCAGGGTGTTCTTCTGCCGGGTCAATACGCTGCGTTGTTGGGTCAGGCTGGGGGGCTCATTGACCTGTACCGGGCCAAGCACGTTGAGCTGGTCATCCAGGTGTTCAAGATCGAGGATTTGTTTGGCGGCCAGGGTGTCGGCCTGTTTTTGCACCTGCAAGGCGGCCTGGCGCAAGGTCGAGAGCAGGTCGTCGTTGGCGCTGCCCGTGACTTTCTGGCGGATCAGGTCGAGTTGGTCGTTGAGGTCTTGCACACTGGCGTCTTCAGCCAGCAGCGGCACACTGCGCGGGTCGCTGATCGGCGAAGGCGCAGCCTGCGCGAGGCTGGGCAACGTAGCGCACAGCATCAGCAGGGCGAACAGCCCGGTGAAAAAACGGCTCGTGGTGACTCGATGCATGCGCCTTGCCCTTTGACGGTTACCCAAATACCTAAGCGTCACCACTCTATGAGGCGAAGGCAAGCCATTCGTGCGAATTTTTTGGGGAGGCACGGCGGCAACGATGCGCGTCGTCAGGCGGCGGCACAAGATTGTTTAAACCTTCTGCCTCAGCGCTATGTCGATAGCTGGACATACTTCGCCAACTGAGGCAACGCCAATGATAGGAGTCGTGATACCCGCCCATAATGAAGAGCGGCAGATCAGCGAGTGCCTCGCTTCTGTGCGGCTCGCCAGTGAACATCCCGCGCTTGACGGCCGCCCGGTTGAGATACTCGTGGTTCTGGATGACTGTTCCGACCGCACCGACACGTTGGCGGCGGCCCACGGTGCGGCGACACTCGACGTGCGTTTTCAGAATGTGGGCAAGGCCAGAGCCGTCGGCGCCGAGACGTTGCTCAAGCGCGGCGTGCAGTGGCTTGCCTTCACGGATGCAGACACGCGGGTTCCCCAGGATTGGCTGGTGCGCCAGCTCGGGTTTGGCGCTGACGCGGTGTGCGGCACCGTCGAGGTCGACAGCTGGAACGAGCACGGCGAGCGGGTGCGTGCGCAATACCTGGAGCGCTACCGATTCATCGAAAACCACCGCCACATCCATGGGGCAAACCTTGGGTTGAGTGCCGAGGCCTATCGCACCGCCGGTGGGTTTCAGCACCTGGCCGCCGATGAAGACGTCCGCCTGGTGGCCGACCTTGAACGGACCGGCGCGCGGATCGCCTGGACGGCCACCATTCCGGTGATTACCAGCGCGCGTCGGGACTACAAGTGCCAGGGCGGGTTTGGCGAATACCTGGCTTCGCTGATCCCGCCATCCGCTCACGCCGAAGCCGATTCCCCCTGCACCTGAGCCCCGTGCGTGGATTGCCTGGAAGCGATTGACGGAAAATACGCTAAAGTCCATTATGGATTTATAAGTACAAAAAACCTGCCTGACTTTTTCTTCAATCTTGCCAAATCGACAATAACTTGCGAGACCACGACCATGAAGAAACGCTCCCTCATCACCGCCCTGGCCCTGAGCCTGTTCGCTTGCGGCCACGCCCTGGCCGCCGAGAAAACCCTGCGCATCGGCATCGAGGCGGCTTACCCGCCGTTCGCATCGAAGACCCAGGAAGGCACAATCGTCGGGTTCGACTATGACATCGGCAACGCCTTGTGCGCGCAGATGAAAGTCAAGTGTGTGTGGGTCGAAGGCGAGTTCGATGGGCTGATTCCTTCGCTGAAAGTGAAGAAAATCGACATGGCCTTGTCGTCCATGACCATCAACGAAGACCGCAAGAAGTCGGTGGATTTCACCCACAAGTATTACTTCACCTCATCGCGCCTGGTGATGAAGGACGGCGCGGTGGTGGACGACCAGTACGCCAGCCTCAAAGGCAAGACCGTCGGGGTGCAGCGGGCCACGACTACCGATCGGTATGCCACCGAGGTGTTCGAACCCAAGGGCATCAACGTCAAGCGCTACAGCAATAACGAAGAAATCTACATGGACCTGGCGGCGGGGCGCCTGGATGCGATCTTTGCCGACACCATCCCCCTGAGTGACTTCCTGTCGATGCCGCGAGGCCAGGGTTATGCGTTTGTCGGGCCGGAGCTCAAAGACCCGAAATACGTGGGCGAGGGCGCCGGCATTGCGGTGCGCAAGGGCAATAGCGCGTTGGTCAGTGAGTTGAATGCGGCCATCGACGGCATCCGTGCCAATGGCGAGTACCAGAAGATTTCCGCGCAGTACTTCAAGTCCGATATCTACGGCGACTGATGCTGAATACGCACTTGAAAACGCTGTAGGTCAGTGTGAGAGCTGTCGAGCCCTGGCAAGCCCGCTCTCACATTCGATCGCGGCTGCCGGCTTCAGCCCTTCAGTTCCTTCAAGTGCTTGTAGACCGTTGCCCGCCCCATGCCCAACACATTGGCCACGTAGTTCGAGGCGCTCTTGCCCTTGAACGCGCCTTCGGCGTGCAGCGCCAGCACCAGCTCGCGCTTGTGGTCGCGGGTCAGCAGGTTCAGGCTCAACTGGCGTTCGCGCAGCCAGGCGTGCAAGAAGGTGTTGATCCGTTCCTGCCAGTCATCGCGAAACAGTGAGTCCGGTTGCGGGATCAGCTTGCTGGGTGACAGAAACAGGTCCAGCGCCGCCTTGGCGTTTTCGAACAGCGAGATATTCAGGTTGATGCACAGCACGGCCAGCGGGCGACCCTTGTGGTCGCGCAGCACGGTGCTCAGGCTGCGGATTTTCTGGCCGTCCCAGTTGAGCTTTTCGTAGGGGCCGATATTCACTTCGCGGATGTCGTCGCTCAGCATGTCTTCCAGCGCCGAATCGTCACCGATGGCCCGTTTCGACAGGTTGTTGGCGATGTAGTCGACCTTTTGCGTGCGCAGGTCGTGCAGCACCACTTCGGCGTGGGGGAAGAACAACGTGGCGATCGCATCGGCGATCGCACGGAAGTTCTGCAGGACCTTGTCTTGTTCAGCGGTGTTCATCAATGCGGCTCCAGGCGTTCGGGGGAGAGCATACCAGCGTCCAGGCCGAACCGCGTCAGTGGCTCCGGTAGCGCCGCGCCGCGCACCAAGGCCGCGCTGGCCTGGCCCATCGCGGGCGAGGTCTGGATGCCGTACCCGCCCTGTGCCGCCACCCAGAACAGCCCGGCCACCCGCGGATCGAAGCCGGACAGCAAATCACCGTCGTGGACAAAACTGCGCAGGCCGGCCCAGGTGCGGGTCGGGCGGCGGATGGTCAGGGTGGTGGCTTCTTCGATCTGGTGGATCCCCATGGCGATGTCCAGTTCTTCGGGCTGGATGTCCTGGGGTTCCACCGGGTCGGCGTTGGCCGGCGAACCGAGGAACATGCCGGCATCGGGTTTCATGTAGAACGCTTCGTCGAGGGCCACCAGCATCGGCCAGGCGTGGCTGTCCACGCCTTCGGGGCCGGCGAAGATGAACGCCGAACGACGCTTGGGTTGCAGGCCGACGGACGCGGCGCCGGCCAGCCCGCCGATATGGTCGGCCCACGCGCCGGCGGCGTTGATGATGATCGGCGCGGTGCAGGTTTCATGCTGGGTTTGTACGTGCCACAGGCCGTCGGCAGTGCGGTTCAGGCCCAGCACGTGGCTGTCGGTCCGCACTTCGCCGTGATTGCGGCGGATGCCGCGCAGGTAGCCTTGGTGCAGGGCGTCGGTGTCGATGTCGCTGGCGGTCGGGTCGTAGATCGCCCCGTGGACTTTGTCGCGCCGCAGGATCGGCAAGCGCGCACAGGCTTCGTCGGCACTCAGTCGTTCGACCTGCGACACGGTGGCCTTGGCGCTGAGGTATTGCTTGTCCAGTTCGGCCGGGTCGCCGCTGAAGTCCACCGTCATCTCGCCCCGGGGCGTGAGCAGCGGGTGTTCGCAGAAACCGGCGGGCGGGTTGTCGAAAAACGCCCGGCTGGCCAGGGTCAGTGCGCGCACTTGCGGGGTGCCGTAGGCGGCGCTGTAGAGCGCGGCCGAACGCCCGGTCGAGTGATAGCCGGGGTGGGCCTCACGCTCCAGCACCAGTACCTTGCCGTGGGGCGACAGCCAGAAACCCGTGGACGCGCCGGCAATCCCGCCGCCGATGATGATGAAGTCTGCGTGGCTCATGAACATCTCCTGAAGGTGGGGTTAGCGCTGCAGCTGGTACAGCGCGTTAGCCAGCGCGATGTCTTCCAGACCCAGCCCGATGGACCGGAAAAACACCGGGCGCTGGTAGTCCGGGCGCTGCGCCATGTCACTGAGTAGCTCGGGCAGGTCGCCCATCACCGCGCGTTTGTCCCAGCCGTGCTGTTCGCTGGCGATCAGCATTTCGCCGGCCGCGTCCGGAGTGGTCTGGCGATAGTCGCAGAATACCTGCATCGCGTTAAGGCTGTGGGGCGGCACTTCATGGGCGCGGGGCGCATTGGTGCTGATCGAAGTGATCAGCGCCGGTTTGCTCAGGTGCGCCGGGTCGAGCACCGGACCGGCCGACGAGGTACACAGCATGATCACGTCGGCATCCGCCACGGCCGCCGCGCAGCTGTCGGCGATGCTCAGGCGTGGGTCGAGGCCGGTGAGCTGCGCGAGGGTGGCGGGGCTGGCGCTGGCCAGGCTCGGTGAAAACAGGCTGATGTGCTGCCAGTCCCGCAGGTTTTGCACGTAGCGCAAGTGCGCCTGGGCGACCTTGCCGCTGCCGATGATCGCCAGGCGCCGGGCGGCCAATGGCGCCAGGGCGTCCACCGCGAGGGCCGTGGTGGCGGCGGTGCGTGCGGTGGTCAGTTCATGGGCATCGCACAGCAGCAACGGTTGGCCGCTGTGCATCGACATCAACAGCGTCCAGGCCGTCACCAATGGCCCTTGCTCCCCTACGATGTACGGCGAAGTCTTGACCCCGTACACGCCGTCCTCGGCCAGCACGCCCAGGTAGTTGATGAAGTCGCCGGCGCCCTTCGGAAACGCCACTAACTGTTGCGCCGGTTGCACCGCCAGCCCGGCGGCGAGGTCGCGGAACAGCTTGTGCAGGATCTGGGGCACGTCGATCTGAGCGAGTAACTCGCGCGCTTGGGCCTGCTGGATGACATGGGGCGTGCTGGACATGGGGAACTCCGCTGTAAACTAATTTGTCCATTATGGACTTTTAGTCGTTGCGAGCAATATCCCGGCGAAAAAAATGCGCTCAAGCCGGCAGCCCCCACATCTATGTAGGTCACCTGTTCGCCACGCCTCAAGTACGTTTCGGCACCACCCCTGTTGCCACCCGGACGTTCGACCATGCTGACCCGCTGCATCTTCCCCCTCGTGTTACTGCTGTTGCCTTGCCTTACCGGCCACACCCACGCCAGAGACCTGGCCGAGGGACTGAACGATGACAGCGCCTCCCTGGCGCTGCAGAACCACGACCAGCGTTACGCGCTGTGGTCCGGTATCGGTTTGTTGAAAAATGCGATCGGCCAAACCTGCAACGCGGTGCTGCTGGACACCCGCAACCGCCAGAGCAAGGCCGTCGGCCCGGCGTATGTCTTGACCAGTGGGCATTGCGTGTACTTCAGCTTCGGCACGGCCCATGTCAACCAAGCCATCGAGGCGAGCATCACGTTCAATTATTTCCACGACACGCCGGCGCAACAGCGCACGTTTCGCATTAAAACGGCGCACTGGACCAGCATGGTCGGCACTGATCTGGCAGTGCTCGAACTGGATACCTCACTTGCCGGGCTGATCACCGACGGCATCATGCCGCTCAAGCTCGCCACCCATCAAAGTACCGGGGAACGTGAGGTCGTGAATGTCGGTTCGCCGAGCGGGTTTCGCCAGAAGGGCTTGCGTATGAGTGCCTGCAAGGAAACCGCGACCAACAGCTTTGTCGAGCATCCCGGGGTGTTTCCCGGCGCCCTGAAAAACCGCTGCAATGACCTGCAGTACGGCAGTTCCGGCAGCCCGATGCTGGACCGGCATACCAATGAAGTCACCGGCATTGTCAGCAAAGTCGCGGCGGTCATTAAAAAAGACATCCTCAACAACTGCCAGAACGTCTCGGCGTGTGAAGCGGCCAAGTTCAACTACAGCTATCCCGCCAACGACCTGCACCGTTGTTTTGTCGAGGGCCAATTCTCGAACGATACGCCTGCTTGCCAGCTCAAAGCCGTCGATATCCACCTTGAGGAACCCTGGAAGCTCAACCCCTATGTGCATATGCAACTGGGCGAATTCGGGCAGAGTGTGCAGCCCACCTGGAACATCAGGTTCTCGATCCAGGACCCGTTCTATCGCTTCAAGGCTGTGCGCAACGTCAATGAATGCAGGCTGCCCAATGGCTATCAACGTGCCATTGCATCAACCCAGGGCTACATCAATCAGGCCATCGGCCCGGCGCTGGGGGCGTATGTGCTGTGCATCATCGGCGTTCAAACCCCCGACGAGCCGTTGACACCGGCCTTGCTGCACAATGCGTTCACCCACTCGGTGTTCTTGACCGACCCGGCGCCGGTCCCGCGCATCGGCCTGAACTACAGCGTCAACTGGGACGACCCGCAAACCGCCTTCAGCCACCATTACTTCTATGTGGACACCTCGGCGGAAGCTGCCTGCCGTGACAATGACGACGTCCGCTACATCCTCGCCACGGGCGGAACGAGTTACCCGCTCTCGCAACTGCCCGTCACCCTGTGCAGCTTTGCGCGTAACCCGGCGGGGCAACCTTCGGCGGTACGCACGGATGTGATCGAGCGATCCGCCTACCTGCCGCCCACCCAAACGCGCCAACCGGCAGCGTCTCAGCGATGAGGCGGTCAACCTGTGACACGAAAGCCTCCGGAGAGTTTTTCCTTCAGATAACCCACCAATGCACTTACGGACTTGGGTACATGGGGCGAGTAGGGCCGTATCAAGTAAATCTCATCGGCAAACGCGCCCTTGAGCGTCCAGCCCTTGAGCACCTGCACCAGTGTGCCGCCGGCCAGCGCCGCATGGGCGCTGAAATCCGGGAGCAGGGCGATGCCCAGGTGATTGAGTGCCGAGTCGCGCAAGGCTTCGCTGTTGTTGGTCGAGAAGCTCCCGGCGATCGGCACGGTGACCCGTTCGAGGGTTTTGCCGCCGCGCTCGAAGGTCCAGGCGGGCTGCTCGGTGCCGCGCGGGTAGTAGAGGCAGTTATGCGCGCTGAGCTCGCCGGGGCTGCGCGGTTCGCCGTGGCGTTGCAGGTAGTCGCGGGTGGCGACCAGCACCGAGGTGGTGTCGCACAGCTTCCATGCGACGTGGGTTTCCGGCACCTGAAAACCGTGGCGCACCGCCAGGTCGTAGCCTTCGGCGGCCAGTGAACTCAAGGCATCCGACACCTCCAGCTGGACCCGCACCTGCGGGTACAGTTGCAGGAAGGCCGACAGGTGCGGCACCAGTTGCTGCCGGGCGAACGCGACCGGCGCGGTCAAGCGCACCAGGCCGCGGATTTCCCCGGCGGCGTCGCGCACCGAAGAAAAACTGCGGGCGATCTGTTCGTAGGCGCTGCGCACGTCCCGCGTCAGTGACTGCCCGGCGTCGGTCAGGCGCACGCTACGGGTGGTGCGGGTGACCAGGCGCGTGCCGGTGGCTTTTTCCAGGTCGCTGATGCGCTGGCTGACCGCCGACTTGCTCACCCCCAGGCGCGCCGCGGCGGCGGTGTAGGTGCCGTGTTCTTCCAGCACCGAGAGCCAGTGAATGTGGGTCCACAGCCCTTCGATCTCAGACTTTTCCATGGGGTTATTGTTCGCCTATAAGGACAATCAGTTCTGGATTCTGCTCTGGTTCGGAACAAATCGAAAGCCTATCGTGTGTCCCAACGCTACCCACCTGGGACCTACTGCCATGACCAGCACCATCGAGCACTACATCAACGACCAGCGCGTGAGCCGCGATGATCGCTATCAGGACGTCTACAATCCGGCCACCGGCGCCGTGACCGGGCGCGTCGCCCTGGCCAGCCGCCAGACCGTCGGCGAAGCCGTCGCCGCTGCCCAAGCCGCCTTCGCCAGTTGGGCCGATACCCCGCCGATCCGCCGCGCCCGCGTATTGTTCGAATACCTGCACCTGCTGCGCGCACGCAAGGACGACCTGGCGCGCATCATCGTCGCCGAACACGGCAAGGTGTTTACCGATGCCCAGGGCGAAGTCGACCGTGGCATCGACATCCTCGAATTCGCCTGCGGCATTCCCAACCTGCTCAAGGGCGAACACTCCGATCAGGTCTCGCGTGGCATGGATAACTGGACAATGCGCCAGCCCCTGGGCGTGGTCGCTGGCGTCACGCCGTTCAACTTCCCGGTGATGGTGCCGATGTGGATGTACCCGATCGCCATCGCGGCGGGCAACACCTTCATCCTCAAGCCCAGCCCGACCGACCCGAGCGCCGCGCTGTTCATGGCTGAGCTTTTGCGTGAAGCCGGTTTGCCCAGCGGCGTGTTCAACGTGGTGCAGGGCGACAAGGAAGCGGTGGACGCGCTGATCGAACACCCGGACGTCAAGGCCGTGAGCTTTGTCGGCTCCACGCCGATCGCCCAATACATCTACGAAACCGGTGCGCGCCACGGCAAGCGCGTGCAGGGCCTGGGCGGCGCGAAAAACCACATGGTGGTGATGCCCGACGCCGACATCGAACGCACCGTCGACGCGCTGATGGGCGCCGCTTATGGCAGTGCCGGCGAGCGCTGCATGGCCATCTCCGTGGCGGTGCTGGTGGGCGATGTGGGTGACAAAGTCATCGCCGCCCTGACCGAGCGGGCCAAGCAACTGCGCATCACCGACGGCCGCGACCTCAAGGCCGAAATGGGCCCGATCGTCTCGCGCGCCGCACTGGAGCGCATCAGCGGCTATATCGAACAAGGCGTCCAGGCCGGCGCGCAACTGCTGCTCGACGGCCGCGATTACGTGCCGACCGAACCCGGCCTGGAAAACGGCTTCTGGCTCGGCGCGACCTTGTTCGACCATGTGACTCAAGAGATGAGCATCTACCGCGAAGAAATCTTCGGCCCAGTGCTGGCCTGCGTGCGCGTGAATGATTTTGCCGAAGCGGTGAAACTGGTCAACGACCACGAATTCGGCAACGGCGTCAGCTGCTTCACCCGCGACGGCAACATCGCCCGCGAATTCGCACGGCGTATCGAAGTGGGCATGGTCGGCATCAACGTACCGATCCCGGTGCCGATGGCCTGGCACGGCTTTGGCGGCTGGAAGAAGAGCCTGTTCGGCGATATGCATGCCTACGGCACCGAGGGCGTGCGCTTCTACACCAAGCAGAAGTCGATCATGCAGCGTTGGTCGGAGAGCATTGAGCAAGGTGCGGAGTTTGCGATGCCGGTGTCGAAGTAAGCACTGCCCCGACAACCATTCGCCCGAGTGGTTGTCGGGGCAATGGACAACTCATTGAGCGATCCAGACGCTGACGCACAACCCCCGTTGCGCCAGCGTATCGCTGAATGCCAACTGCACACGGCAACCGGTGCGCTCGCTGATCGCCTTGACGATCGACAACCCCAATCCGGAACCGGCTTCTTCCGAACCCAGGCTGCGATAAAACGCGTCGAACACCCGTGCCTGTTCCTTCACGGCAATGCCGGGGCCGGTGTCTTTGACTTGCAGCAGTACGGCGCCTTCTACCCACCCCACTGACAGATCGATCCGCCCGCCCTGCGGGGTGTAGCGAATCGCGTTGTCCACCAGGTTCTTGACCAGGGTGAACAGGTCCAGCGCGTTGAACACCACCTGTACGTCCTCGGTGCTGTCGACACCGATATCGATCTGCTTGCGCTCGGCCAGGGGCAATAAGTCTTCGAGTACCTGTCGATAGATGCCATGCACCGAGAGAGGGCCCTGTACCCGCACTGACGGCGACTGTGCCGCCGCCAGCGCCAACAGTTGGTCGATGAGTTTGCGGCCGCGCTCGATGCCCCGGGATAACGGCAAAAAACGCTCGCGGCTGGCGGGTGACAAGTCAGTGTCCGCAAGGCGTTCCGCTTGCAGGGACAAGGCGGTCATCGGCGAGCGCAGCTCATGGGCGGCATCGGCTACAAAGCGGCGCTGGCTGTCCATGGACTGGCCAACGCGGGCCAACAGTCGATTGATGGCGACCACGAACGGACGCACTTCCGTCGGCAGGTGCTGCTCATCAATCGGGTGCAGTTCTTGTTCGGCGCGCTGGTCGATTTCGGCGGCCAGCATGCCGATGGGACGAAACAGTTTGCGCACCAAGTCGCCCACCACCAGTAACAGCACGGGGAACAGGATCAGGAACGGCAACAGGCTGCGCCAGGCGCTTTCGCGGGCGTCCTTGTCGCGGACGTCCTGTTCCTGGGCCACGGCAATGCGCTCGCCGTGGGAGGTGGTGTGCACCAGCACACGAAAGGCTTCGCCGGCCACTTCAACCGTGGCGAGGCCATCGGCGAGCGTGGTGGGAAATGGCAGTGGCAACGCCTCGTCGTTGTTGCCCGTGGCGTGGCGGCCATCACCCAGGTGCTGGATGATCACCCGCGATTCTTCATCGTCGTCAATGGCCTGGCCCTGGGGGTAGTGCAGCGTCATCTGCTGGCGGTCGAACAGCATGGCCACCTGGCGCAAGGTGGCGTCCTGTTGTTCGTGGGCTTCCTCGAACGCCGAGACGAAGGCAAATACACTGGCCAGCAGCGCCACCAACAGAATCGCCAGGGACAGCGTCACCGACAGGCGCAGTTGCACCGACTCACTCAAACGTTTTTTGAAACCATCCATCCCATGCCCCTGACGTTCTTGATCACGTGACTTCCCAACTTGCGCCGCAAGGCGTGAATCAAGAACTCGATGGCGTTGCTTTCGACCTCATTGCCCCAGCCGTACAGACGGTCTTCCAATTCGCTGCGCGACAGGATGGCTCCCGGTCGGATCAGCAACGCCTGCAACAGCGCAAATTCACGGCTGGAAAGGGCCACGCCATGCAGCGCTTCGGTGCTGGCTTCTTTGGAGAGCAGGTCCAGCGATACCACGCCGTTGCCGAGCAACGACGAGGCGCTGCCGCCTTTGCGGCGCAGCACGGCGCGCATGCGGGCGAGCAGTTCGGGCATGTCGAAAGGCTTGAGTACGTAGTCGTCGGCACCGCCATCGAGGCCGCGCAGGCGGTCATCGAGGCTGTCACGGGCGGTGATGATCAGCAGCGGCACCGGGTTGTTGCCGGCGCGGATGATGTCCAGCACTTGCAGGCCGTCCTTGCCGGGCAGGCCGAGGTCCAACAGCACCAGGTCGTAGGAGTGGGTGTCGAGGGCAGCCAGGGCCGTGAGGCCGTTCTTGACCCAGTCGGCGGCGTAGCTTGCGTCGCTGAGCGCACGCTGGATCGCATCGCCAATCATGGGGTCGTCTTCGACCAGCAGTATCCGCATGTCGCTTCCCTAAAAAACCGACGCGACGAGAGTGTCGTCGCGTGTGTATTGAAGCACCTGGGCCGATGTTTGTCTGGTCTTAGCCTTTCATCGAGTCAAAGGCCTTGAGCATGTCGTCCATCGAGGCTTTGCAGTCGGCCTGGTTCGGGCTGCCTGCGCGCAAGGCATCCAGCGCGCGGTCGATGGCTTTATCCAGCACATGCCAGTCACTGGCGGCGCGGGGCTTGATCCCGGCTTCGGCTGCGTCCCAGCTGGTTTCCAGGTCTTTGATCCGGGCTTTGGCGGCAGGCAGGTCGTTCTTGGCGACGAGGGCCGATACGTCCACCGCGATGTTTTGGAATTCGGACAGATCGCCCAGTTTCGATGCCTGGTGTTGGCTGGTCGCTGGGCCGGTGCTGTCCTTGGGCTTATCGGCGGGTTTGGAGCAGCCGGTGGCGATGCTCAGCATGAAGATCGCTGAAACGATGGCGACGCGGCGGATCAGGTTTTGCACGGGGCGCATGAGGGGTTCCTTGAGTTGAGTCTTTATTGGGCGATGGTTTTGCGGTTGCCGACGCTTAATTGCGCCACGGCGACCAGCAGGACAATGACGCAGAGGAACAGTGCGCTGGTCCAACTGGCGCCCATGCCCAGGCCACCATAGGTCTTGGCTTGGGTCAGCAGGTCGCCGAGGGAGGCGCCGAACGGCCGGGTGAGGATGTAGGCGATCCAGAAGGTCAGCACGCTGTTGACGCCCAGGCGCCAGGCCAGCAGGGCGGCGGCGATCAGGCCGGCGAAGATCACGGCTCCGAGGGTAAAGCCCAGGCCCAGCGCTTCGGTGGCCAGGTCGCCGGCGGCGGTGCCGAGGGCAAAGGTGCAGAGCACCGTGGTCCAGTAGAACCATTCACGGCGCGGGGTGACGATGGCGCGGATCGACAGGCTGCGTTCGGTACGGAACCAGGCTATGAAGTTGAGACCCAGCAGCACCGAGAAAATCGCCGTGCTGGTGTACAGGCTCACGTCGAGTTTGTCGGTGAGGATGTCGGTGATCTGCGTGCCCACGATGCTCACCAGCACCACGGTCAACCAGTAGATCCACGGGGTGTAGGCCTTGGTGCGCAGCTGCCAGAACAACGCGCACCCCAGCAGCACGGCCATGCCGAAGCTGGTCCAGCCAGCGCCGAAGCCGGCATCGACGGCGAGGTAATCCGCGCCGGTTTCGCCCACGGTGGTGGACAGGATTTTGATCACCCAGAATGACAGCGTCACCTCGGGTACTTTGTTCAGCCAACGGGCTGCTGTGGCATTCATCGGGTTACCTCTTCTCGACTGCGCGGTGGGCGCAGGAGAGAAGGTAGGCCCCGACACTTAGCTGAGACTGAGGGCCGCGGTTTTTTTCAGCACATGGGCCAGGCCCACCGTGGTGAGGTGTACCACGCTCCCCACGTTTGGCGCTTGCAGGCCCGAGCTGCGCACCGGGATGGCTTGGCCGGGCACGTCCTCATCCGCTTGCAACGCCACCGTCAGGGTGCAGGTATTGCCGCCGAATTCGCGTTCGGTGACCACGCCGCGGCAGCCGGAACCCTCGGTGCTACTCAGCAGCAGTTGCTCCGGACGCAGCATGATCCGTGTCGTACCTTGGTTGGCCTGGCTGTCGACCGGCACGCGACCCAGTGCGCAGTGGGCCCAACCGGCTTCGATCCTGGCGGGCATGACCACGGCTTCACCGAGAAACAACGCGGTCTGCTCATCGGTGGGGTACTGGTACAAGTCCATTGGACGGCCCGACTGCACCAGGCGCCCCTGGCGCATCACCGCCAACTGGTCGGCGAACGACAGCGCCTCGCTTTGATCATGGGTGACCAGGATCGTGGTGATGCCCGCGTCGCTCAACAACCGCGCGACCATCTTGCGCATGGCCGAGCGCAGGCCGGTGTCCAGCGCGGAAAACGGCTCATCCAGCAGCATCAACCGGGGCTGTTGAGCCAACGCCCGCGCCAGCGCCACCCGTTGCTGCTGGCCGCCCGACAGCTCGTGGGGCCAACGCCGGGCCATGTTGGCGTCGAGGGCCACGCTGTCCATCAGTTCGGCGATGCGTGCGTGTCGCGAGGTATGTTTGGCCGCCAGCCCGAAACCGATGTTGTCGGCCACGGTCATGTGCGGGAACAGCGCGCCGTCCTGCGGCACATAGCCGATCTGGCGTTGGTGCGCTGGTACGGCGTGGGTGGCGTCAACCAGCACCTGGCCGTTCAGGGTCAGGCTGCCGCTGTCGGGAAACTCGAAGCCAGCAATCATCCGCAGCAAGGTGGTCTTGCCGGAGCCGGAAGGCCCGACGATCACCATGCGGCTGCCGTTGGGCACCGCCAGGCTGACGTCGGCCAAGGCCTGTTGGGTGCCGAAGGTTTTGCAGAGTGCGGTGAGTTCGAGGGCGTTCATCGGCCGGCCGTGCGTTTGGATTGGTGGTAGAGGAGGCCGGTCAACGGCAGTGAGAGCAGAATCATGATCAACGCGTAGGGCGCCGCTGCGGCGTAGTCGATTTCGCTGGTCATCGCCCAGAACCCGGTGGCCAGGGTGCGCGTACCGTTCGGCGCCAGCAACAGGGTGGCGGTCAGTTCGTTGGTGATCGCGAGGAACACCAGCGCCGCGCCCGCTGCGGCAGCTGGCGCCGCCAGGCGCATTGTGATCAGCCACAGTGCCCGGCCCGGCGAGCGGCCCAGGCTGCGCGCCATGTTTTCCAGCTCCACCGGGGCCTGGGCGATACCCGCCCGCAGGCTGACCAGCGCCCGTGGCAGGAACATCAGCAGGTAGGCGAGCAGCACGGTGATCGTGGTCTGGTAGATCGGCCGGGCAAAGTGGATGGTCACCGTGACCAGCGCCAGTGCCACGACAATGCCGGGTAACGAACTGGTGATGTAGTTGCAGCTTTCCAGGATGCGCTGCAAGCGGCCCGGTGCGCGAATCGACAGCCAGGCGATCGGCACCGCCGCGCAGGTGGTCAGCACGGCGCCGGCAATACCCAACAGTACGGTTTGTTCCAGCGCCGGCAGCAACTCGCTGAATTGCCAGACCTCGCGGCCCCCGGCGATCAACCATTTGCCCAGGGTGAACAGCGGCACGCCCAGGGCCAACACACAGGTCACGGCTTGCAAACCGAGGGCGAGCACGGTGAGGAGGGGGCTCAGCCTGACGATGCGCTGCTCACGGGCGCTGCCGGAACCGACCCGCGCATAGCGTGCATGGCCACGTGCCGAGGCCTCAGCGGTGAGCATCGCCAGGCAACACAGGGCTAACACGGCCGCCAGCATATTCGCCGCCGGGCCATTAAAGGTGGATTTGAACTGATCGAAAATCGCCGTGGTGAAGGTGTCGAAGCGGATCATCGCGTACAGGCCGTATTCGGCCAGCAGATGCAGGCCGACCAGCAGCGCGCCGCCGCAGATCGCCAGGCGCAACTGGGGCAACACCACCCGCCAGAACACCGCCCAGGGCTTGAGGCCCAGGGATTCGGCCACGTCTTCAATCGCAGGATCAAGCCGGCGCAGGGTCGCCGCCACCGGCAGGTACAGAAAGGGGAAATAGGCAATCACTGACACCAGCACACCGGCCGGTAAGCCGTGGATCGACGGCACCAGGCTGACCCACGCGTAACTGTGTACAAACGCCGGCACCGCCAGCGGCGCGACCGCCAACAACGACCAGGCGCGGCGCCCCGGCAGATTGCTGCGCTCGGTCAACCACGCCAGTGCAATGCCCAGCGCCACGCACAACGGCAGGGTGAACAGGACCAGCAACACGGTGTTGACCAGCAGTTCACCGACGCGTGGGCGCCACACCAACGCTTCGATCTGTGCCCAGCCGATTTGCCAGGACACGCCGATCACAAACGCAATCGGCAGCAACGCCAACAACGAAACCAGGACCGACAAACTGGTGATCCACGTGCCCCCACGGCTTTTGAACAGTCCGTGGGGGCGTTTGCGTGGCTGCGCGTGGGCGATGCCGGGGATCGACGATTCAGGCAGCAATCAGAGCAGTCCGGCTTGGGTCATCAGCTCGACAGCCTTTTTGCTGTTGAGCTTCGACGCGTCGACCTTAGGTGCGTCCAATTGCGCCAGTGGGGTCAGCTTGGGGTTGGATGTGGCGTTCTGGCCGACCGCGTATTCGAACGAATTACCGTCCTTGAGGACCGCCTGGCCGTCTTTGCCGGTGATCCACTTCAGGAAGGCCTGGGCCTGTTCCTTGTGCTTGCTGGAAGCCAATACACCACCACCGGAAATGCTCACAAACGCGCCCGGATCCTGGTGCTTGAAGTAGTGCAGTTGAGTGTTTTTGCTGTTTTCGCCGGTCTTGGATTGGTCGACGAAGCTGTAATAGTGATAAATCACGCCGCTGTCGACCTGGCCGGCGTTGACGGCTTTGAGCACGGCGCTGTTGCCACGGTAGATGCTCGCGTTGGCTTTCATTGCCTTGAGCCAGTCGAGGGTCGCGGCCTCGCCCTTGAGCTCCAGCACGGCGGCGACGATGGCCTGGAAGTCGGCACCGGCCGGCGAGGCTGCCCAACGGCCTTTCCAGCTTGGTGAAGCCAGGTCCAGCAGGGATTTGGGCAGATCGCCTTCTTTCAATGTGCTCGGGTTGTACACAAACACCGTGGAGCGCGCGGCGATACCCACCCATTTGCCGTGGGCCGGACGGTAGGCGGCATCCACCTGTTCCAGGGTGCTTGGCGCGACTGGCGCGAACAAGCCGGCGTTGTCCACCAGCACCATGGCCGGGGAGTTCTCGGTGAGGAACACGTCCGCCGGAGAGGCGGCGCCTTCCTGCACGAGCTGGTTCCCCATCTCGGTGTCGTCGCCGTTGCGGATGGTCACCGGGATCCCGGTTTCCTGGGTGAACCCTTCGACCCACGCCTTGGTGAGGCTTTCGTGCTGGGCGTTGTAGACCACGATGCCGACCGGCCCGCTGGCGGCATAAACATGCCCGACGCTGACCAGAGCGGTGACCAGCAGGGCTTTTTTGACGAACGAAGGACGGCGGGTGGTCATGCGGTGAGCGCTCCGGGTTTTTATGGCTGCACGGGAAATCTGTTTGAGGTCGATTTAGATTAGATCAATAGGAATCATTTGCATATTGGGGCGCGGCGAATGTAGAGGTGGGCATGAGAAAAAAACGTCAAATAAACGTGATAAATGTCGTGGGTCGATGGCCTTTAACGTAACGCCTATCAACTGAGGGGGGCTTGGGCGGTGTTCATGAGAGTGGGGCTCACCGCCGACCTGCCCGGATACTCACATCTACCCACACCGCCGCTCAAACAATGAAATGCGCTCAATGTGGGAGGAGGCTTGCCTCCGATGGCGGAGTGTCAGTCGACAACGACTTGGCTGACCCGCCGCCATCGGGGGCAAGCCCCCTCTCACAGGGGTTATGCGGTGTCGGTGAGAATGGGGCTCACTGCCGACCTGCCCGGGTACTCACATCTACCCACACCGCCGCTCAAACAATGAAATGCGGTCAATGTGGGAGGAGGCTTGCCTCCGATGGCGGAGTGTCAGTCGACAACGACTTGGCTGACCCGCCGCCATCGGGGGCAAGCCCCCTCCCACAGGGGTTATGCGGTGTCGGTGAGAATGGGGCTTATCGGCGACCTGCCCGGGTACTCACATCTACCCACACCGCCAGCACCAACATGCTGCCCTTCACGATCATCTGCCAGGAACTGTCGATACACGACCAAATACCACTTACCCCGCCGATCAATCGGTGGAATACGGTCAATGTGGGAGGAGGCTTGCCCCCGATGGCGCAGTGGCAGTCACTGCATGAGTGCCTGAACCACCGCTATCGGGAGCAAGCTCCCTCCCACATTTTTTGTCCGTGGTCAGGCAGTGGTCTTCGTGGGCCTGAGGCATTCGATGGAGCGGTCAACCGTGGTTTTGGCGATTTCCAGCAAATGCCACACTGCCAGAATCTTCGCCCGCTCCGGTTTCTCCAGCAGCTCCCCGCAATCCAGCGCCGTCGCCGAAGCGCTGTCCAGCAGACTGGCGGTGTAGAGCAGGGCGTCTTCGAAGCTCAGGTCTTCGTTGACGGCGTGGAAACCTTGGGTGGGCAGGTAATGGTCGATGGCGCGGTTGAAGGCAGCGCGGTCTTTGGTGGGATCGATGGGTGGGTCGGGTAGGACTTTATTCATGGTGTAACTCCGAATTTTGAGTAAGGAGCCGAACCGGTCGCGACTAAACGAAGGTGGCGGCTGTACGCAGGTTAGTCGACCGGCCAAAATCGGAAACTCCGGCGCACCCAAAGGCGCCCTGCGCACAGCCACCATAAACTGCATGGACCATTGCGCCGAATTTGGAGTCCGGGCGACTAAACCCGATCACTGATTTGGCAGTGACGGACCGCAGACTAGCCATCGATTCCAACAGGCACAAGGCGGCGCAGATTGTCTAGGAAACGTCCTGCAATTTAAAGCGACCCGGCTTGCTGGCCCTTTAAAAACCATGACCAAATGCCACTAACGAACACGTGATGGTTTCTATCTGTAGGAAAGATCTGCCATGACGGAACTTGATGGCAGCGCTGACGACTTTTCGCTTTTTCAGGGTGTAGTGGGCCGAGTTAAATATCGACGCCAACTAACCTCCGTAAAGGATTGCGATGAACATAAACGTCAGTAATTTTCGCCAAGCAGTATCTAAGATCAGGCTCTCAAACGCAGCATTTGAAGAGTTGCTGAGTGCCAGCGCGATGTTGGGTGCAGAAACCAAAACCGGTCGATTCGATATAAAACACGCTTGCATTGATCCGTTTTATTCGCAGTCCCTTGGCGAGGCGTTGCGCAATATACGAAACATTATTGAACATGAAAGTCATGTCTTGATCCTTGATGGATTTAGGACGGATAACCTTGCAAGTTTCAAATCACTGGTGTGGGCATTTGGATCTTTGCTTGGTACGCCAATGGTGCAAAATCATCTTGGTCATAAGGTTATTGAGGTTTACGACCGAGGCGGTAAAAGCATTGAAGAGGGTGCGAGGTACCATCAGACCCGTCAGGGCGCCTACGTACATAACGATGGCGTCAGCGACCCTCTCCCTATCGACTATTTGATTCTGGCTTGTGGACAGAAAGCGCTTCTGGGAGGCGAGAGCATTCTTATTGATGCAAGCGCGGTATATGCGGAGCTGATGGCATTTCCGGAAGTTCTCGAGGAGCTTAAATGCGATTTCTATTTTGAAAATAGAGGCATGTCAGAGGACGAGTGCCTATTTAAAGCGCCCATCCTGAGTTTTTCCAATGAAGGTATTCCCTTGATAAGGTACTTTCGCGTCTACATTGAATCGGCTCACCTTAAAGCGAAAATGCCGTTGACGTTGGCGCAGGTTCAAGCATTGGATTTTCTGGATACAGTTCTCGATCAATCATCTGTTCAGCATCGTGTATTGCTTGAGCCTGGTCAGGTGCTTATTTCCGCGGATAACAAGTTTCTCCATACCCGAACGCATTTCATCGATATGCATTCTCCACGCTCGGAAATTGATGATGCAGAGCCTTTAAACGCCTTGAATCGCTACATGTTGCGGATGTGGTTACGCAAGCAATGATGCCCATGTCACGCATGGCGCGCGACCTTTATACCCACTCAAAAGCCGAGCCCTCATGGACAACGCCAACATAGCCATCACCCTGGTCTTGATCTCCGCCTTCATGCACGCCACTTGGAATGCCGTTGTCCGTGCCGGCAGCAGCCGTTTCATGACCTTGGCCATGGTCGATGGCACCGCATTAGTGATCTGCCTGGCGGCGCTGCCGTTGGTCAACGTACCGAGCCTGGAGGTGTGGGGCTATGTGCTGATTTCTGTGATGCTCAATACGGTCTATCGATTGTTCCTAATCAAGGCTTATGAAACAGGCGACTTCGGCCAGGTCTACCCGGTGATGCGTGGCGTGCCGCCGGTGTTGGTTGCGGTGTTTTCCTACTTCCTTTTGCATGAACAGCTGTCGTTCCCGTCGATGGCGGGAGTGCTGCTGATTTGCGCGGGGATCATCAGCCTGACGTTTGTGCGCAGGATGACCGCGCAGATGTTTAAACCAATTCTGATGGCCGTGTGTGCGGGGGTGTTCATCGCGTCCTACACGGTGGTGGATGCCAAAGGTGTAAGAGCCAGTGAGACGGTGCTGCAGTACATCATCTACCTCACGCTGTTCCAGAGCATTCCGATTCCGATGCTGGCGTTTTTCAAGACGCGATCAGCACTCACCCAGGCTGTGCGCGACCACTGGCGGGTAGGTGCAATGGGCGGTGTTTTTTACTTGGCGTCCTACGGTTTGGTCCTGTTTGCGTTGTCGCTGGACGCAGTGGCCAAGGTCTCAGCCCTGCGGGAAACCAGTGTTATTATCGGCGCCATCATTGCTGCGCTGTTCTTCCGGGAGCAGTTCGGCTGGCGACGGATGCTTTCGGCATTCGTCATTGTCTGTGGGATCATCCTGATCAAAGTGAGCACCTGATGGCCCAGCGCCCGCCACCCACTCCCATGCTTCAAGCCTTCGTCAGCGCCGCGCAAACGGGCAGTTTTGCGCGTGCTGCGTTCGAGTTGAACCTCACCGCCAGTGCCATCAGCCATCAAATTGCGGGCCTGGAAGAATGGTGGGGGGTGCAGTTGTTCGAGCGGCATTCGCGGGGGGTCAAACTCACGACAGCGGGGCAGGCCTTGTTGCCAGTGACCGATGGTTTTTTCAAAGAACTGGATACGGTGCTGCATTCGCTCAACCCGAGTAGATCCCAGCCACTTTACCTTTCATGCACCTCCTCTCTTTGTGCAACCTGGCTGATTCCCAGAATGCATGGTGCTCACGCCGAAGCGGCATTCAACCTTGATCTGGTGTTGACCAGCGCGGACATAAGCAGCGCCAGCTTAAGTGCTCACCCGTTCGATGTCGCGGTGGTGATGGGGTATGGCGACTACCCGGATCATCATGCCGAACTGCTGATGCGCGATGCGGTGTTCCCTGTGTGCTCGCCGGAATTCAAACGTGTGAATGGTGATATTGCGCTGGAGGAAATAGCGCGGTACCCGCTGATTCATCGCGTCGACGATCAGGTATGCCCAGGGTGGGAGAGCTGGTTTGCATTTCAAGGGCTAGAGGCACCGCCGTATCACCATGGGCCGCGCTTTCCAGATTCCAGCCTGGCCATCAGTTTGGCAGTGAAAGGCGGCGGGATTGCGCTGGGCAGGACGGCACTGGTGTATGACCAATTGAAAGACGGTGAATTGGTTGCGTTGGAGGCCCCCTTAATGATGTCGCCTGCTGCGTACTACATCATTTGTCGAAACGGACGACAATCAGAGCCCGATATCACCCGTTTGCTTGATTGGCTCAAGGCCCAAGCGCATCAGTTTATGGGGGAGGTGCAGCGTTCCGGTAAATGACTCACCGGCGACCTGCCCGCGTACTCGCATCCACCCACACCGCCGCTCAAACAATGGAATGCGGTCAATGTGGGAGGGGCGGTGCGACGGTTCGACTTGCTCCCGATGGCGGTGGTTCAGGCACTCATGCAGTGACTGACCCACCGCCATCGGGGTGTACAGACGGAGACATCCTTTACAAACGAGACCGGGGACATCCTTTACGTTTCTGGATGCTGGACAGCCGGCTTGCACCGTGGACTTGCCCCTACCAGACCGGACACCAACTCCCCGTTAAATTGATGCTGCTGCCAAACGCCTAAACTCTCTCGGCGACCGATATTTCAAGGCG
>NZ_QBUF01000008.1:0-371418 GCF_003058185.1 Pseudomonas sp. GV105 | reverse complement strand
CAGCAGTGAAACGATGCATCGCCGATGGTAGTGTGGGGTTTCCCCATGTGAGAGTAGGTCATCGTCAAGATTAAATTCCAGAACCCCTGTTTGCTTACGCAGACAGGGGTTTTGTTTTGGGCGGTCGGAAAGGGTCAAGTGGCTCTTTGCGACGGACGTCAGTGCTAAGGCCCGGCCTTTCTATGCAATGACCCTGCGCATGGCTATCATGCGTGCCTCATTGTGAGGCGATACTTGCATGCTGACGTTGTTAAAACTTCTGAAAGATGGTCGATTCCACTCCGGGGAAGCGCTGGGCGCTGCCCTGGGCGTCAGTCGCAGTGCTGTATGGAAGCAGCTTCAGCATCTTGAGGCTGAGTTAAACCTGCCCATCCACAAAGTGCGTGGCAGGGGGTACCAGTTGGCATCGCCGCTGGTGTTCTTGAATGCCGAAGACATCGCGCTGAAGGCGCCTTCTCTGGCATGGCCCGTCCACATATCCGATTCTATTGACTCCACCAATGCTGAAGCCTTGCGCCTTGTCGATGCGGGTTGCGCGGCACCATTCCTGGTGCTCGCCGAGCAGCAGAGCGCCGGGCGAGGTCGACGGGGGCGCAAGTGGGTCAGCCCGTTCGCTCAGAATGTGTATTACAGCCTCGTGCTGCGCATCGAGGGCGGTCTGCGGCAGCTAGAGGGGTTGAGCCTGGTTGTGGGGCTTGCGGTCATGCAGGCCTTGCGCGAGTCGGGCGTGCAAGGAGCCGCCTTGAAATGGCCAAACGATGTCTTGGTGGGGCAGAAGAAAATTGCCGGTATCCTGCTGGAGTTGGTCGGCGATCCTGCTGATATCTGCCACGTTGTGCTCGGGATCGGCATCAACGTAAATATGCAGAAAGTCGCGGCAATCGATCAGCAGTGGACGTCGGTGCAGCTTGAAACGGGCTCTCCCGTAGATCGCAATCTACTGGTGGCGCGGCTGGGGCTGCAGTTGCAACGTTACTTGGAGCGACACGCCGCCTCCGGCTTTGCGGCGCTTCAGGAGGAGTGGGAGCAGAATCACTTGTGGCAGGGCAGGGCGGTGTCCCTCATTGCTGGAGTCAATCAGGTTGACGGGGTGGTTCTGGGGGTCGACCGCCAGGGTGCGTTGCGTTTGAGCGTCGATGGTGTTGAAAAAATATACAGCGGTGGTGAGCTAAGCCTGAGGTTGCGTGATGATTCTTGAGCTCGACTGTGGGAATAGCTTTATCAAATGGCGCGTACTTGAATCGGATCAGGCGAAAGCTTGCGCCGAAGGTGTTGTGGGGTCGGACCTCGCATTGATTGAAAGCCTGGCAGCGCTACCAGGCCTGTCGTTGGCGCGTTGCCGATTGGTGAGTGTTCGGGCTTCAGAAGAGACCAATAAGCTGGTCGAGGCTTTGCAAGGGGCTTTCGGTGTTGTCGTCTCCTGTGCTGTCCCTGCGCGAGAGATGGCTGGCGTGCGCAATGGCTACCAAGACTTCGAACGCCTTGGTCTTGATCGCTGGCTGGCGATGCTGGGCGGCTTCAAGTTGGCTCCGGGCGCGTGCCTGGTACTCGATTTTGGTACCGCAGCCACCGCCGATTTCATCGCGGCAGACGGCCAGCACCTGGGCGGCTTCATTTGCCCCGGCATGCCGTTGATGCGCAACCAGTTGCGCACGCACACCCGCAAGATACGCTACGACGACGCGGCGGCTGAGCGTGCCCTGGAGCGGCTCTCCCCCGGGCGCACGACCGCGGAGGCTGTCGAGCGTGGTTGTACGCTGATGCTCAGGGGCTTCGTGTTGACCCAGCTCGAGTTGGCCCGCAGCTACTGGGGTGATGATTTCACCGTATTCCTGACGGGTGGGGATGCTGATCTGGTCTCGGACGCCGTGCCGCAGGCGCGGTTGGTCCCGGACCTGGTTTTCGTTGGTCTGGCCATGGCGTGTCCATTGTCCTGAGGTGTTTATGCGTTGGCTGTTTTTACTTTTACTCGTTCTTAATGCCTTCTATTACGTTTGGCATCAGCAAGAGGCGCCGTTGCGCGCCAAGGATGTCACGCCCCTGAGTCTGTATCGTGGCCCTCAGCAGGATATTCGGCTGCTAAGCGAGTCCTCGGACTCGGTGTCCCGGCGTGACCGAGCAAAAGCGCCCGAGGCGCAGAATACCTGCTTATACATCGGCGGCTTTGCCGACCAGCGCCAGGCGCAGTCGCTTGAGCAGCGCCTCACAAGCCTGGATATAAAGGTCAAGGTTCAACTGTTGAGCACGCCTGAGGCGTCCGGTTACTGGCTTCGTGTGGCCCCTGAAAGCCGGCGTCTGGCGGAGGATCTGCCGTTTGAAAACCTTGCTAAGGAATTCAATGAGTTAAAACATAAAATAATGCTGTGCGAAGGCATTGCAACTCTCGAATAGTTTGCATAGAATGGCGCCCGCTTCGCAGTGAAGACCTTTAAGGCCTACAGTGTGAAGCGAAGGTCAACGCAGCTAACCTCATATTTTTAATGAGAAAATGCTTGACAGAAGGCTGGCATGATGTAGAATGCCGGCTCGCTTAGGAGGGGTTCCCGAGCGGCCAAAGGGATCAGACTGTAAATCTGACGTCTACGACTTCGAAGGTTCGAATCCTTCCCCCTCCACCATTTTTAGCGTGAGCTGCAAGCTCCGCGGGTATAGTTTAGTGGTAGAACCTCAGCCTTCCAAGCTGATGATGCGGGTTCGATTCCCGCTACCCGCTCCAAGTTTGCAGGTTGTGCAGCGTGTTTTGCTCTTGTAGCTCAGTTGGTAGAGCACACCCTTGGTAAGGGTGAGGTCAGCGGTTCAAATCCGCTCAAGAGCTCCATATAACAAGGCAGATATGAAAATATCTGCCTTTGTTTTAACGGCTATCTCGGCTTGATTCTGTTGTAACGGGCGTTTTCGCCGGTTGGTTTCAAGTCTCTAGGGGTTGGCTGTTGTAAAGTCTTTTTCAGGCCTGCATAATGGTCGGCCTGATTTTGTTTTAGGTCAGTAGCTCAATTGGCAGAGCGACGGTCTCCAAAACCGTAGGTTGGGGGTTCGATTCCCTCCTGACCTGCCAGATTCACGTGGTGTATCTGGCTTTCTTTTCACAGGATCTTCATAGATGACTCCTAAGGCTGAAGCTCAAAGCTCTCGTTTCGATCTGGTCAAGTGGCTCGCTGTAGTCGCATTGGTGGTCGTAGGCGTTGTTGGCAATCAGTACTATTCTGCTTCGCCGATCCTGTACCGCGTACTCGCTTTGCTCGCCCTCGCTGCTGTAGCTGCCTTTGTAGGCCTGCAGACTGCCAAAGGCAAGTCTTTCGCGGTCCTGGTAAAGGAAGCTCGCACCGAAATTCGTAAAGTCGTTTGGCCGACTCGCCAAGAAACCACGCAGACCACGTTGATTGTTGTGGCTGTTGTTTTGGTTATGGCGTTGCTGTTGTGGGGGCTTGATTCCCTGCTCGGCTGGCTTGTTTCCTTGATTGTTGGCTAAGGGTGTCCCGTGGCTAAGCGTTGGTACGTTGTGCATGCTTACTCGGGTTACGAGAAGCATGTTATGCGCTCTTTGCTGGAGCGCGTAAAGCTGGCAGGCATGGAAGATGGCTTCGGCGAAATTCTGGTTCCCACTGAAGAAGTGGTTGAAATGCGGAATGGGCAGAAGCGCAAGAGTGAACGCAAGTTCTTCCCAGGCTACGTGCTGGTTCAGATGGACATGAATGAAGGTACTTGGCACTTGGTCAAGGATACCCCTCGTGTCATGGGCTTCATTGGCGGTACTGCCGATAAGCCTGCTCCGATCACCGACAAAGAAGCAGAAGCGATTCTGCGTCGTGTTGCTGACGGTAGCGACAAGCCTAAGCCGAAGACGTTGTTCGAGCCAGGTGAGGTTGTTCGTGTCACCGATGGTCCGTTTGCTGATTTCAACGGCACCGTCGAAGAAGTTAACTACGAAAAGAGCCGGATCCAAGTGGCAGTGCTCATTTTCGGACGCTCTACTCCGGTAGAGTTGGAGTTCAGTCAGGTCGAAAAGGTCTAACTGAGCAAGCATCCCAACCCCGCAGCCTAGGCTGTGGGGTTTTGTCGTCACTGGGATAAACGCGCAAGTAACCGGGGAGCCTTTCGAGGCGTTCGAACCCGTAATTGGAGTGCCTCATGGCCAAGAAGATTACCGCTTACATCAAGCTGCAAGTGAAGGCCGCTCAGGCCAACCCTAGCCCACCCGTCGGTCCAGCTCTGGGTCAGCACGGCGTGAACATCATGGAATTCTGCAAGGCCTTCAACGCCCGTACTCAGGGTCTTGAGCCAGGTCTGCCGACTCCAGTGATCATCACTGTATACAGCGACCGTAGCTTCACCTTCGAAACCAAGTCGACCCCGGCTTCGGTTCTGTTGAAGAAAGCTGCTGGTCTGACTAGCGGTTCCGCTCGTCCTAACACCGTTAAGGTTGGCACCGTGACTCGTGCTCAGCTGGAAGAAATCGCGAAAACCAAAAACGCGGATCTGACTGCAGCTGATATGGATGCAGCCGTGCGTACCATCGCCGGTTCTGCTCGTAGCATGGGCCTTAACGTGGAGGGTGTGTAATGGCTAAGCTGACCAAGCGCCAAAAGGCTATCGCCGGCAAAATCGAAGCAGGCAAGGCCTACAACTTTGTAGACGCTGCTGCCCTGCTGACCGAGCTGTCGACTGTCAAGTTCAGCGAGTCGGTTGACGTTGCTGTGAACCTGGGTGTTGACCCACGTAAATCCGACCAGGTCGTTCGTAGCGCTACTGTGCTGCCACACGGTACTGGCAAGACTGTACGTGTTGCTGTCTTCACCCAAGGTCCAGCAGCTGAAGCTGCTCTGGCCGCCGGCGCCGATCGCGTTGGCATGGACGACCTGGCTGCCGAAATGAAAGGCGGCGACCTGAACTATGACGTCGTTATTGCTTCCCCGGATGCAATGCGCGTTGTAGGTCAGTTGGGTCAGATCCTTGGTCCACGTGGCCTGATGCCTAACCCAAAAGTCGGCACCGTAACCCCAGACGTCGCTACCGCGGTTAAAAACGCCAAGGCTGGTCAGGTTCGTTATCGCACCGACAAAAACGGCATCATTCACACTTCCGTTGGCAAAGTCGGCTTCGATGCCGTCAAGCTGAAGGAAAACGTTGAAGCCCTGATCGCTGATCTGAAGCGTATCAAACCAGCTTCCTCGAAAGGCATCTACGTCAAGCGCGTTACCCTGAGCACCACTATGGGCCCAGGTCTGGTCATCGACCAAGGCTCGCTGGACGTATAAGACACAAGTTGGCGTGAGCGATCGCGCCAATTGAAAAAATTGGGGTCCCTGCCTGGCGGGGGCTATCCAAGACCGTAGGCGACGCAAGTCTTAAACCTCAAGCCTACGCAGATGGTGCTCCCGGTTCCTTACCGAATCAGACACCAAAACGACATCCGGCTTCGGCCAGATGAAACGGTAACAAGCAGGAGTTAAACCCGTGGCAATTAATCTCGAAGACAAGAAGGCCATCGTCGCTGAAGTCAACGAGGCTGCCAAAGCTGCTCTGTCCGCTGTCGTGGCTGATGCCCGTGGTGTGACAGTAGGCGCTATGACCGGACTCCGTAAAGAGGCTCGTGAAGCTGGCGTATACGTACGTGTTGTACGTAACACCCTGCTCAAGCGCGCTGTTGCTGACACTGAATACAGTGTCCTCAACGACGTGTTCACCGGCCCGACTCTGATCGCGTTCTCCAAAGAACATCCAGGCGCTGCTGCCCGTTTGTTCAAAGAGTTCGCCAAGAGTCAGGACAAGTTCGAGATCAAGGCAGCTGCGTTCGAGGGCAAGTTCCTCGCAGCTAACCAAATCGACGTACTGGCAACACTGCCGACCCGTGACGAAGCTATTTCGCAACTGATGAGCGTGATTCAAGGCGCTACCAGCAAGCTGGCTCGTACTCTGGCTGCAGTTCGCGAGCAAAAAGAAGCTGCCGCAGCCTAAGGCTGAGCATTTTCTCTCGCGTATTTTTGTTTATTTCGATGGCCGCGTAGGCCGTCCCCCAATTCAGGAAATACAGTAATGTCTATCTCCCAAGAAGATATCCTCAACGCCGTAGCTGAAATGTCGGTTCTGCAGGTTGTTGAGCTGATCAAAGCTTTCGAAGAAAAATTCGGCGTTTCCGCTGCCGCTGCTTCCGCTGGCCCAGCCGCTGTTGCTGCTGTTGCTGAAGAGCAAACCGAATTCAACGTCATGCTGCTGGAAGCTGGCGAGAAGAAAGTAAACGTGATCAAGGCAGTTCGTGAACTGACCGGTCTGGGCCTGAAAGAAGCCAAGGCTGTAGTTGACGGCGCTCCTGCCATGGTTCTGGAAGCTGTTGCCAAAGACGCAGCTGACAAAGCCAAAGCAACTCTGGAAGAAGCAGGCGCTAAAGTCGAGCTGAAGTAAGCATCGACCTTGCGTCTCCAGCCCAAGCGTTAAGCTGAAGGCTGATGGCTGGTGGCTCTTGCCACCGGCCTTTTTCCGTTCTTGGCTGTCGACTCGGTCGCCGCCATTAACGTGCTGTAGCCACCCGGTGCGGTGGTGCAAACCAAGGGGTTTGCAAGATTTTCTGGCTGCTCCCGTCGGGAGGGCCAAACAAGCAGGTGACCAAGCTGGGGAACGCTGATGGCTTACTCATATACTGAGAAAAAACGTATCCGCAAGGACTTTAGCAAGTTGCCGGACGTCATGGATGTCCCGTACCTTCTGGCTATCCAGCTGGATTCGTATCGTGAATTCTTGCAGGCGGGAGCGACCAAAGATCAGTTCCGCGACGTGGGCCTGCATGCGGCCTTCAAATCCGTTTTCCCGATCATCAGCTACTCCGGCAATGCTGCGCTGGAGTACGTCGGTTATCGCCTGGGCGAACCGGCATTTGATGTCAAAGAATGCGTGTTGCGCGGTGTTACGTACGCCGTACCTTTGCGGGTAAAAGTCCGTCTGATCATTTTCGACAAAGAATCGTCGAACAAAGCGATCAAGGACATCAAAGAGCAAGAAGTCTACATGGGCGAAATCCCATTGATGACTGAAAACGGTACCTTCGTTATCAACGGTACCGAGCGTGTTATCGTTTCCCAGCTGCACCGTTCCCCGGGCGTGTTCTTCGACCACGACCGCGGCAAGACGCACAGCTCCGGTAAGCTCCTGTACTCCGCGCGGATCATTCCGTACCGTGGTTCGTGGTTGGACTTCGAGTTCGACCCGAAAGACTGCGTGTTCGTGCGTATCGACCGTCGTCGCAAGCTGCCGGCCTCGGTACTGCTGCGCGCGCTCGGCTATACCACTGAGCAAGTGCTTGATGCTTTCTACACCACCAACGTGTTCAGCCTGAAGGACGAAACCCTCAGCCTGGAACTGATCGCTTCGCGTCTGCGTGGTGAAATTGCTGTCCTGGATATCCAGGACGAAAATGGCAAGGTCATCGTTGAAGCTGGCCGCCGTATCACTGCGCGCCACATCAACCAGATCGAAAAAGCCGGTATCAAGTCGCTGGAAGTGCCTCTGGACTACGTCCTGGGTCGCACGACCGCCAAGGTCATCGTTCACCCGGCCACAGGCGAAATCCTGGCTGAGTGCAACACCGAGCTGAACACCGAGATCCTGGCAAAAATCGCCAAGGCCCAGGTTGTTCGCATCGAGACCTTGTACACCAACGATATCGACTGCGGTCCGTTCGTCTCCGACACCTTGAAGATCGACTCCACCAGCAACCAATTGGAAGCGCTGGTCGAGATCTATCGCATGATGCGTCCTGGCGAGCCACCGACCAAAGACGCTGCCGAAACCCTGTTCAACAACCTGTTCTTCAGCCCTGAGCGCTATGACCTGTCTGCGGTCGGCCGGATGAAGTTCAACCGTCGTATCGGTCGTACCGAGATCGAAGGTTCGGGCGTGCTGTGCAAGGAAGACATTGTTGCGGTCCTGAAGACCCTGGTCGACATCCGTAACGGCAAAGGCATCGTCGATGACATCGACCACCTGGGTAACCGTCGTGTTCGCTGCGTAGGCGAAATGGCCGAGAACCAGTTCCGCGTTGGCCTGGTACGTGTTGAGCGTGCGGTCAAAGAGCGTCTGTCGATGGCTGAAAGCGAAGGCCTGATGCCGCAAGACCTGATCAACGCCAAGCCAGTGGCTGCGGCGGTGAAAGAGTTCTTCGGTTCCAGCCAGCTCTCGCAGTTCATGGACCAGAACAACCCGCTCTCCGAGATCACCCACAAGCGCCGTGTATCTGCACTGGGCCCGGGCGGTCTGACCCGTGAGCGTGCTGGCTTCGAAGTCCGTGACGTACACCCGACGCACTACGGTCGTGTTTGCCCGATCGAAACGCCGGAAGGTCCGAACATCGGTCTGATCAACTCCCTGGCCGCCTATGCGCGCACCAACCAGTACGGCTTCCTTGAGAGCCCGTACCGTGTGGTGAAAGACGCTCTGGTCACCGACGAGATCGTATTCCTGTCCGCCATCGAAGAAGCCGATCACGTGATCGCTCAGGCTTCGGCCACGATGAACGAGAAGAAGGTCCTGGTCGACGAGCTGGTAGCTGTTCGTCACTTGAACGAGTTCACCGTCAAGGCGCCGGAAGACGTCACCTTGATGGACGTATCGCCCAAGCAGGTAGTTTCGGTCGCCGCGTCGCTGATCCCGTTCCTGGAACACGATGACGCCAACCGTGCGTTGATGGGTTCCAACATGCAGCGTCAAGCTGTACCGACCCTGCGTGCTGACAAGCCGCTGGTAGGTACCGGCATGGAGCGTAACGTAGCCCGTGACTCCGGCGTTTGCGTCGTGGCTCGTCGTGGCGGCGTGATCGACTCCGTTGATGCCAGCCGTATCGTGGTGCGTGTTGCCGATGACGAAGTTGAAACTGGCGAAGCCGGTGTCGACATCTACAACCTGACCAAATACACCCGCTCGAACCAGAACACCTGCATCAACCAGCGTCCGCTGGTGCGTAAGGGTGATCGCGTTCAGCGCAGCGACATCATGGCTGACGGCCCGTCCACCGACATGGGTGAACTGGCGCTGGGCCAGAACATGCGTATCGCGTTCATGGCATGGAACGGCTTCAACTTCGAAGACTCCATCTGCCTGTCCGAGCGTGTGGTTCAAGAAGACCGCTTCACCACGATCCACATCCAGGAACTGACCTGTGTGGCGCGTGATACCAAGCTTGGGCCAGAGGAAATCACTGCAGACATCCCGAACGTGGGTGAAGCTGCACTGAACAAGCTGGACGAAGCCGGTATCGTTTATGTAGGTGCTGAAGTTGGCGCAGGCGACATCCTGGTCGGTAAGGTCACTCCGAAAGGCGAGACCCAACTGACTCCGGAAGAGAAGCTGTTGCGTGCCATCTTCGGTGAAAAAGCCAGCGACGTTAAAGACACCTCCCTGCGCGTACCGACCGGTACCAAAGGTACTGTCATCGACGTACAGGTCTTCACCCGCGACGGCGTTGAGCGTGATGCTCGTGCACTGTCCATCGAGAAGACCCAGCTCGACGAGATCCGCAAGGACCTGAACGAAGAGTTCCGGATCGTTGAAGGCGCGACCTTCGAACGTCTGCGTTCCGCTCTGGTAGGCCACAAGGCCGAAGGCGGCGCGGGCCTGAAGAAAGGTCAGGACATCACCGACGAAGTCCTCGACGGTCTTGAGCACGGCCAGTGGTTCAAACTGCGCATGGCTGAAGACGCTCTGAACGAGCAGCTCGAGAAGGCCCAGGCCTACATCGTCGATCGCCGCCGTCTGCTGGACGACAAGTTCGAAGACAAGAAGCGCAAACTGCAGCAGGGCGATGACCTGGCTCCAGGCGTGCTGAAAATCGTCAAGGTTTACCTGGCAATCCGTCGCCGCATCCAACCGGGCGACAAGATGGCCGGTCGTCACGGTAACAAGGGTGTGGTCTCCGTGATCATGCCGGTTGAAGACATGCCGCACGATGCCAATGGCACCCCGGTCGACGTCGTCCTCAACCCGTTGGGCGTACCTTCGCGTATGAACGTTGGTCAGATCCTCGAAACCCACCTGGGCCTCGCGGCCAAAGGTCTGGGCGAGAAGATCAACCGTATGATCGAAGAGCAGCGCAAGGTTGCTGACCTGCGCAAGTTCCTGCACGAGATCTACAACGAGATCGGCGGCCGCAAAGAAGAGCTGGATACCTTCTCCGACCAGGAAATCCTGGATCTGGCGAAGAACCTGCGCGGCGGCGTTCCAATGGCTACCCCGGTGTTCGACGGTGCCAAGGAAAGCGAAATCAAGGCCATGCTGAAACTGGCAGACCTGCCCGAAAGCGGCCAGATGCAGCTGTTCGACGGCCGCACCGGCAACAAGTTCGAGCGCCCGGTTACTGTTGGCTACATGTACATGCTGAAGCTGAACCACTTGGTAGACGACAAGATGCACGCTCGTTCTACCGGTTCGTACAGCCTGGTTACCCAGCAGCCGCTGGGTGGTAAGGCTCAGTTCGGTGGTCAGCGTTTCGGGGAGATGGAGGTCTGGGCACTGGAAGCATACGGTGCTGCTTACACTCTGCAAGAAATGCTCACAGTGAAGTCGGACGATGTGAACGGTCGGACCAAGATGTACAAAAACATCGTGGACGGCGATCACCGTATGGAGCCGGGCATGCCCGAGTCCTTCAACGTGTTGATCAAAGAAATTCGTTCCCTCGGCATCGATATCGATCTGGAAACCGAATAACACGTGACGCGAATCGAGAGCGGGGCTATTTGGCCCGCTCTCTGCTCCGCCAGGAGGAAAGGCCTTGAAAGACCTACTGAATTTGCTGAAAAACCAGGGTCAAGTCGAAGAGTTCGACGCCATCCGTATTGGACTGGCATCGCCTGAGATGATCCGTTCGTGGTCGTTCGGTGAAGTTAAAAAGCCGGAAACCATCAACTACCGTACGTTCAAACCCGAGCGTGACGGCCTGTTCTGCGCCAAGATCTTTGGCCCGGTAAAGGATTACGAGTGCCTGTGCGGTAAGTACAAGCGCTTGAAGCACCGTGGTGTGATCTGCGAGAAGTGCGGCGTTGAAGTTGCACTGGCCAAGGTTCGTCGTGAGCGCATGGCGCACATCGAACTGGCTTCGCCGGTTGCCCACATCTGGTTCCTGAAATCGCTGCCGTCCCGTATCGGCTTGCTGATGGACATGACCCTGCGTGATATCGAACGCGTTCTCTACTTCGAGAGCTATGTCGTTATCGATCCAGGCATGACCACCCTTGAAAAAGGTCAGCTGCTGAACGACGAGCAGTACTTCGAAGCGCTGGAAGAGTTCGGCGACGATTTCGATGCCCGCATGGGTGCCGAAGCTGTCCGCGAACTGCTGCACGCTATCGACCTGGAACACGAGATTGGCCGTCTGCGTGAAGAAATTCCGCAAACCAACTCCGAAACCAAAATCAAGAAGCTGTCCAAGCGTCTGAAGTTGATGGAAGCCTTCCAGGGTTCCGGCAACTTGCCAGAGTGGATGGTGCTGACCGTTCTGCCGGTTCTGCCGCCAGACCTGCGTCCGCTGGTACCGTTGGACGGTGGTCGTTTCGCGACGTCCGACCTCAACGACCTGTACCGCCGCGTGATCAACCGTAACAACCGCTTGAAGCGCCTGCTCGATCTGTCCGCTCCGGACATCATCGTGCGCAACGAAAAGCGTATGTTGCAAGAAGCCGTCGATGCCCTGCTCGACAACGGTCGTCGTGGCCGCGCTATCACCGGTTCGAACAAGCGTCCTCTGAAATCCCTGGCTGACATGATCAAGGGTAAGCAAGGTCGTTTCCGTCAGAACTTGCTCGGTAAGCGTGTTGACTACTCCGGTCGTTCGGTAATTACCGTAGGCCCGACCCTGCGTCTGCACCAGTGCGGTCTGCCTAAGAAGATGGCCCTTGAGCTGTTCAAGCCGTTCATCTTCGGCAAGCTGGAAATGCGCGGTCTCGCGACCACGATCAAAGCGGCCAAGAAAATGGTCGAGCGCGAACTGCCAGAGGTTTGGGACGTTCTCGCTGAAGTGATCCGCGAACACCCGGTTCTCCTCAACCGTGCACCGACCCTTCACCGTCTGGGTATCCAGGCGTTTGAACCGGTACTGATCGAAGGTAAGGCTATCCAGCTGCACCCTCTGGTCTGTGCTGCGTACAACGCCGACTTCGACGGCGACCAAATGGCCGTGCACGTACCGCTGACACTGGAAGCCCAGTTGGAAGCGCGTGCGTTGATGATGTCGACCAACAACATCCTGTCGCCAGCTAACGGTGAGCCAATCATCGTTCCGTCGCAGGACGTTGTATTGGGTCTGTACTACATGACCCGTGAAGCGATCAACGCCAAGGGCGAAGGTCGTGTGTTCGCTGACCTGCAGGAAGTTGACCGTGTGTTCCGTGCCGGCGAAGCCGCACTGCACGCCAAGGTCAAAGTGCGGATTCACGAAACCGTGAACGACCGTGACGGCGGCAGCGTGAGCAATGTCCGTATCGTCGACACCACTGTCGGCCGTGCGCTGTTGTACCAGGTTGTGCCAAAAGGTTTGTCTTACGACGTCGTCAACCTGCCGATGAAGAAAAAGGCGATCTCCAAGCTGATCAACCAGTGCTACCGCGTGGTTGGTCTGAAAGAGACCGTGATCTTCGCTGACCAGTTGATGTACACCGGTTTTGCCTATTCGACCATTTCCGGCGTTTCCATCGGTGTTAACGACTTCGTTATCCCGGATGAAAAAGCCCGCATCATCAGTGCTGCCACCGATGAAGTGAAAGAGATCGAAAGCCAGTACGCCTCCGGCCTGGTAACCCAGGGCGAGAAGTACAACAAAGTGATCGACCTTTGGTCCAAGGCCAACGATGAAGTGTCGAAGGCGATGATGGCTAACCTCTCGAAAGAGAAGGTTATCGACCGTCATGGCGTAGAAGTCGATCAAGAGTCTTTCAACTCGATGTACATGATGGCCGACTCGGGCGCACGGGGTTCTGCTGCGCAGATCCGTCAGCTCGCCGGTATGCGTGGCCTGATGGCCAAGCCGGACGGTTCCATCATCGAAACGCCGATTACTGCGAACTTCCGTGAAGGTTTGAGCGTACTTCAGTACTTCATCTCTACTCACGGTGCTCGTAAAGGTCTGGCGGATACCGCGTTGAAAACCGCTAACTCCGGTTACCTGACTCGTCGTCTGGTAGACGTTGCACAAGATCTGGTTGTAACCGAGATCGATTGCGGCACCGAGCACGGCCTGCTGATGACACCGCACATTGAAGGCGGTGACGTTGTAGAGCCGCTGGGTGAGCGCGTATTGGGCCGTGTTATTGCCCGTGACGTATTCAAGCCGGGTACCGAGGAAATTATCGTTCCTGCCGGCACCCTGGTTGACGAGAAGTGGGTCGAGTTCATCGAACTCAACAGCATCGACGAAGTGATCGTTCGCTCGCCGATCAGCTGCGAAACCCGCTTCGGCATTTGCGCCAAGTGCTATGGCCGTGACTTGGCTCGTGGTCACCAGGTGAACATCGGTGAAGCGGTCGGCGTTATCGCTGCCCAGTCCATCGGTGAGCCGGGTACCCAGCTGACCATGCGTACATTCCACATCGGTGGTGCGGCAAGCCGGACCTCCGCAGCCGACAGCGTTCAGGTGAAGAATGGCGGTACCGTCCGCCTGCACAACCTCAAGCACGTTGAGCGAGTGGATGGTTGCCTGGTTGCGGTGTCCCGTTCCGGTGAGCTGGCAATCGCTGATGACTACGGTCGTGAGCGTGAGCGCTACAAGCTGCCGTATGGTGCTGTGATTTCGGTTAAAGAAGGTGACAAGGTCGACGCTGGCGCAATCGTGGCCAAGTGGGATCCGCACACTCACCCAATCGTTACCGAAATGAAAGGTACCGTGACCTACGTGGGCATGGAAGAAGGCATCACGATCAAGCGTCAGACTGACGAATTGACCGGTATGACCAACATTGAAGTCCTCGACGCGAAAGATCGTCCAGCTGCCGGTAAAGACATCCGTCCTGCCGTGAAGATGGTCGATGACAACGGCAAGGATCTGTTGCTGCCAGGCACTGACGTAATCGCTCAGTACTTCCTGCCAGCCAACGCCCTGGTCGGTGTAGCGGATGGTGCGAAGATCGCGATCGGTGACGTTATCGCGCGTATCCCGCAAGAGACTTCGAAGACCCGTGACATCACCGGTGGTCTGCCGCGTGTTGCCGACTTGTTCGAAGCTCGTCGTCCGAAAGAAGCGTCGATCCTGGCTGAAGTCAGCGGCACCATCGCGTTCGGTAAAGAGACCAAGGGCAAGCGCCGTCTGGTCATTACCCCGAACGACGGTAGCGATCCGTATGAAGAGCTGATTCCGAAGTGGCGTCACCTGAACGTGTTCGAAGGCGAACAGGTAAACCGCGGCGAAGTTATCTCCGACGGTCCGAGCGATCCACACGACATCCTGCGTCTGCTGGGTGTGAGTGCGCTGGCCAAGTACATCGTTAACGAGATCCAGGACGTTTACCGTCTGCAAGGCGTGAAGATCAACGATAAGCACATCGAGACCATCCTGCGTCAGATGCTGCGTAAAGTTGAAATCGCTGAATCCGGCGATTCCAGTTTCATCAAGGGCGACCAGATGGAACTGACTCACGTACTGGTAGAAAACGAACGTCTGGCAGCCGACGAGAAATTTGTTTCCAAATTTACTCGTGTACTGCTGGGTATCACCAAGGCGTCGTTGTCCACTGAGTCGTTCATCTCGGCGGCCTCCTTCCAGGAGACCACTCGCGTACTGACCGAAGCAGCGGTAACCGGCAAGCGCGATTACCTGCGCGGCCTGAAAGAAAACGTGGTTGTGGGTCGTCTGATCCCAGCCGGTACCGGTTTGGCTTACCACAGCGAGCGCAAGCGCCGCCGTGATGCTGACAAGCCGTTGCGCGTAAGCGCCAGTGAAGTGGAAGCTGCACTGACCGAAGCGCTGAACTCAAGCGGTAACTGAGTTCTGCGATAAATAAGTCTGGGCCCTGGCAGCCCCCATTCGTCGGATCGAGGCAGTTTTGCCCCGGTTCGTTGAGAGGGGAGGTCGGGGCCTTGCCTTGACTGGGGGCAAGATCCTCTTTAGACTCTTGTACCCCTAAATTTGGCGGGAATTCGTTCCTGCCATTTTGCTTTTCTTGCAAGACAATAGCGTCGCAAGACAACAGTGGAGCTAGTAGATGGCAACTATCAACCAGCTGGTACGTCAGCCGCGTAAGCGTATCGTCGAGAAATCCGACGTACCTGCGCTGCAGAACTGCCCGCAACGTCGTGGCGTATGCACTCGCGTGTATACCACTACGCCGAAAAAACCTAACTCGGCACTGCGTAAAGTATGCCGTGTGCGTCTGACCAACGGTTTCGAGGTTTCCTCGTACATCGGCGGTGAAGGCCACAACCTGCAAGAGCACAGCGTGGTACTGATCCGCGGCGGTCGTGTAAAAGACTTGCCAGGTGTTCGTTACCACACCGTACGCGGCTCCTTGGATACTTCCGGCGTTAAAGGTCGTAACCAGGGTCGTTCGAAGTACGGTACCAAGAAGCCTAAGTAGTAGCGGCTTTTTGTAAAACTGAATCATCTTATTTTCTGAGTCGATAAGAGTAAGGTCGGAGGCGTCCCGAAAGGGCACCGATTCCGAGCGAACCTGAAGACCGTTTGAGGGCTTATCCATGCCAAGAAGACGCGTAGCAGCCAAGCGCGAAGTGCTTGACGATCCAAAATACGGAAGCCAAATCCTGGCCAAGTTCATGAACCACGTGATGGAAAGCGGCAAGAAAGCCGTTGCCGAGCGTATCGTTTATGGCGCGCTGGAAAAGGTTAAAGAACGCAAGAACAGCGACCCCCTGGAAATCTTCGAGAAAGCTCTCGACGCCATCGCTCCGCTGGTCGAAGTGAAGTCGCGCCGTGTAGGCGGTGCTACTTACCAGGTTCCGGTTGAAGTTCGTCCGTCCCGTCGTAACGCCCTGGCAATGCGCTGGTTGGTAGACTTCGCCCGTAAGCGTGGCGAGAAGTCTATGGCTCTGCGTTTGGCTGGCGAACTGTTGGACGCTGCTGAAGGTAAAGGCGCTGCTGTTAAGAAGCGTGAAGACGTGCACCGTATGGCTGAAGCTAACAAGGCTTTCTCGCACTACCGCTTCTAAATCCAGCGTCACTCAATTTGCGAGGGCTTTATGGCTCGTACTACACCGATTAATCGCTACCGTAACATTGGTATCGTTGCTCACGTGGATGCTGGTAAAACCACCACCACCGAGCGCGTCCTTTTTTACACCGGCAAAAGTCACAAGATGGGCGAGGTGCATGACGGCGCCGCGACCACAGACTGGATGGTTCAGGAGCAGGAGCGTGGTATTACCATTACTTCTGCTGCTATTACCGCCTTCTGGAAAGGTTCCGAGAAGCAGTACAAAGACGAGCACCGCTTCAACGTTATCGATACCCCAGGCCACGTAGACTTCACTATTGAAGTTGAGCGTTCCCTGCGTGTACTCGACGGCGCTGTCGTTGTGTTCTGCGGTACCTCGGGTGTTGAGCCTCAGTCGGAAACCGTATGGCGTCAAGCCAACAAATACGGCGTTCCACGTCTTGTTTACGTAAACAAGATGGACCGTGCTGGTGCCAACTTCCTGCGCGTGATCGGTCAGATCAAGCAGCGTCTGGGTCACACTCCGGTGCCAATTCAATTGGCAATCGGTTCCGAAGATAACTTCCAGGGCCAGATCGATCTGATCGCCATGGAAGCCGTCTACTGGAATGACGCTGACAAAGGTATGGTTCCTGTTCGTAAGCCTATCCCTGCTGAACTGCAGGAGCTGGCTGACGAGTGGCGTAACAACATGGTTGAGGCTGCTGCCGAAGCCAGCGAAGAGCTGATGAACAAGTACCTCGAAGGTGAAGAACTCACCAACGCGGAAATCAAGGCCGCTCTGCGTCAGCGTACTATCGCTGGTGAGATCGTCTTGGCTGTTTGTGGTTCTTCCTTCAAGAACAAGGGTGTTCCCCTGGTTCTCGACGCCGTTATCGACTACCTGCCTGCTCCAACCGACATTCCTGCTATCAAGGGTACCAACCCTGATAACGAGGAAGAAGAGATGGAGCGTCACGCCGATGACAGCGAGCCGTTCTCGGCTCTGGCGTTCAAGATCGCAACCGACCCATTCGTGGGTACCTTGACTTTCGTCCGCGTTTACTCGGGCGTGTTGGCCTCCGGCGACGGCGTGATCAACTCGGTTAAAGGTAAGAAAGAGCGCGTGGGTCGTATGGTGCAAATGCACGCAAACGCCCGTGAAGAGATCAAGGAAGTGCGCGCTGGTGACATCGCGGCCCTGATCGGCATGAAGGACGTCACCACTGGTGAAACTTTGTGCGACGCTGCTAAGCCAATCATCCTGGTTCGCATGGACTTCCCGGAGCCGGTTATTTCGGTTGCCGTAGAGCCTAAGACCAAGGATGACCAGGAAAAAATGGGTATCGCTCTGGGCAAACTTGCTCAGGAAGATCCATCTTTCCGCGTCAAGACTGATGAAGAGACTGGTCAAACGATCATCTCCGGCATGGGCGAGTTGCACCTGGACATCCTGGTTGACCGGATGCGCCGTGAGTTCAACGTCGAAGCCAACATCGGTAAGCCTCAGGTTTCCTATCGTGAGCGCATCACGAAGAACTGTGAAATCGAAGGCAAGTTCGTTCGTCAGTCCGGCGGTCGTGGTCAGTTCGGTCACTGCTGGATCCGTTTTGCTCCTGCTGACGAAGGTCAGGAAGGTCTGCAATTCGTGAACGAAGTAGTAGGTGGTGTTGTTCCTAAGGAATACATCCCTGCTATCCAGAAGGGTATCGAAGAGCAGATGAAGAACGGTGTTGTCGCCGGCTATCCGCTGATCGGCCTGAAAGCAACCGTTTTTGACGGTTCTTACCACGACGTCGACTCCAACGAGATGGCGTTCAAGGTGGCTGCTTCCATGGCAACCAAGCAACTGGCCCAGAAGGGCGGTGGTGAGTTGCTTGAGCCAATCATGGCGGTAGAAGTTGTTACACCTGAAGACTATATGGGTGATGTCATGGGCGACCTTAACCGTCGTCGCGGCATGATCTTGGGTATGGAAGACACGGTTTCCGGCAAAGTGATTCGCGCCGAGGTTCCGTTGGGTGAGATGTTCGGTTATGCGACCGACGTTCGCTCCATGTCCCAGGGTCGCGCAAGCTACTCTATGGAATTCAAAAAATACAACACAGCTCCGGCGCACATCGCTGAAACTGTATCCAAAAAACAAGGCTGATTCAGTCCTTTAGGCAAGGAGTTAATTGTCGTGGCTAAAGAAAAATTTGATCGTTCCCTACCGCACGTCAACGTTGGCACCATCGGTCACGTTGACCACGGTAAAACCACTCTGACTGCTGCTCTGACTCGCGTTTGCTCCGAAGTATTCGGTTCCGCAATCGTTGATTTCGATAAAATCGACAGCGCACCAGAAGAAAAAGCTCGTGGTATCACCATCAACACCGCGCACGTCGAGTACAACTCGAAGATTCGTCACTACGCTCACGTTGACTGCCCAGGTCACGCTGACTATGTGAAGAACATGATCACTGGTGCTGCCCAGATGGACGGCGCGATCCTGGTTTGCTCGGCCGCTGATGGTCCGATGCCACAAACCCGTGAGCACATCCTGCTGTCCCGTCAGGTAGGCGTTCCGTACATCGTGGTTTTCCTGAACAAGGCTGACCTGGTAGACGACGCTGAGCTGCTGGAACTGGTTGAGATGGAAGTGCGCGATCTGCTGAGCACTTACGACTTCCCAGGCGACGACACTCCGATCATCATCGGTTCTGCTCGTATGGCGCTGGAAGGCAAAGACGACAACGAAATGGGCACCACTGCCGTTCGTAAACTGGTTGAAACTCTGGACAGCTACATCCCAGAACCAGTTCGTCTGACCGACAAGCCATTCCTGATGCCAATCGAAGACGTATTCTCGATCTCGGGTCGCGGTACTGTTGTGACTGGTCGTATCGAGCGTGGTATCGTTCGCGTTCAAGACCCACTGGAAATCGTTGGTCTGCGTGACACCACCGTTACCACTTGCACCGGTGTTGAAATGTTCCGCAAGCTGCTCGACGAAGGTCGTGCTGGCGAGAACTGCGGCGTACTGCTGCGCGGCACCAAGCGTGATGACGTTGAACGTGGTCAGGTTCTGGTTAAGCCAGGTACCGTTAAGCCGCACACCAAGTTCACCGCAGAAGTTTACGTTCTGAGCAAGGAAGAAGGCGGTCGTCACACTCCGTTCTTCAAAGGCTACCGTCCACAGTTCTACTTCCGTACTACTGACGTGACTGGTAACTGCGAACTGCCAGAAGGCGTTGAAATGGTAATGCCAGGCGATAACATTCAAATGACTGTTACCCTGATCAAAACCATCGCAATGGAAGACGGTCTGCGCTTCGCTATCCGTGAAGGCGGCCGTACCGTTGGTGCTGGCGTTGTAGCTAAAATCATCGAGTAAGCTCTTTTTTGAGTTAGCTTCGAGGTTTTGAAAAAGCCCCCGCTCAGCGGGGGCTTTTTTTATTGGGTTGACACCTATCTGGGGCGTCTATAGAATTGCGCCTCCTTTTAACGGGCGTATTGCGCTCGCTGGGAATAGCAGCCGGAGTCTGAAATCCAATGCAAAATCAGCAAATCCGTATCAGGTTGAAGGCTTTTGACCATCGCCTGATCGACCAATCCACCCAGGAAATCGTGGAAACCGCGAAACGTACTGGTGCTCAAGTGCGTGGTCCAATTCCACTGCCTACCCGTAAAGAGCGGTTCACCGTTCTGGTCTCCCCGCACGTCAACAAAGACGCGCGTGACCAGTACGAGATCCGTACTCATAAGCGCGTACTGGACATCGTCCAGCCAACGGATAAAACCGTTGATGCACTTATGAAGCTTGATCTGGCGGCCGGTGTGGAAGTACAGATCAGCCTCGGCTAAGACTTGGGTCTTAGTCGTGTAACGCTCTGAAATGGGCGGCCATAGCGGGTGAAAGCCCCGTACACTCATGAGGTTTACAACATGACTATTGGTGTAGTCGGTCGTAAATGCGGTATGACCCGTATTTTCACCGAAGAAGGTGTCTCCATTCCGGTCACGGTCATTGAGATCGAACCGAATCGCGTCACCCAGTTCAAAACTGAAGAAACCGATGGCTATCGTGCAGTGCAAGTCACTGTCGGCGAGCGTCGTGCTTCGCGCGTGACTGCTGCTCAAGCAGGTCACTTCGCTAAAGCAAACGTTGCAGCTGGTCGCACTGTTATGGAGTTCCGTCTTGAAGAAGGCGACTACCAGGCTGGCGATCTGATCAACGCTGAAATCTTCGCCGCTGGTCAACTGGTTGATGTAACCGGTCAGTCCAAGGGTAAAGGCTTCCAGGGTACGATCAAGCGTTGGAATTTCCGTGGCCAAGACAACACTCACGGTAACTCCGTTTCCCACCGCGTCCCGGGCTCTATTGGCCAGTGCCAGACTCCTGGTCGTGTATTCAAGGGCAAAAAAATGTCCGGTCATATGGGCGCTGAGCGCGTGACCGTGCAGTCCCTCGAAGTAGTGCGCGTCGACGCTGAACGCAATCTGTTGTTGGTCAAGGGTGCTGTTCCTGGCGCTACTGGCGGCAACCTGGTTGTACGTCCAGCGGCCAAGGCTCGCGGTTAAGGGGAAGCTGACATGCAATTAAATGTAAATGACGCTCAAGCGATCGAAGTTTCCGAACTGACATTTGGCGGCGAATTCAACGAGACGCTCGTTCACCAAGCAGTCGTGGCCTACATGGCCGGCGGCCGTCAAGGTAGCAAGCAGCAAAAGACCCGTTCCGACGTTCGTGGTGGCGGTAAGCGCCCTTGGCGTCAGAAAGGTACTGGCCGTGCTCGTGCCGGTACTATCCGTAGCCCAATCTGGCGCGGCGGCGGTACCACTTTCGCAGCTCGTCCGCAGGATCACACTCAGAAGCTCAACAAGAAGATGTACCGCGCAGCACTGCGCTCCATCCTTGCTGAACTCGTGCGTACTGATCGTCTGGTCGTGGTTCAGGACTTCGCTGTTGAAGCACCGAAAACCAAAGATCTGCTGAACAAGCTGAACGGCATGGGCCTGACTGACGTCTTGATCGTGTCTGAAGCTGTTGATCAGAACCTGTACCTGGCTGCTCGCAACCTGCCACACGTTGATGTACGTGACGTGCAAGGTTCCGATCCAGTTAGTCTGATCGCATACGACAAGGTGTTGATCACCGTGTCGGCCGTGAAGAAATTCGAGGAGCTGCTGGGATGAACCAGGAACGCGTATTTAAAGTTCTGCTTGGCCCGCACGTTTCCGAAAAGGCTACGGTTCTGGCTGACAAGAAAGGCCAGTTCGTTTTCAAGGTTGCAACTGACGCAACCAAGCTGGAAATCAAGAAGGCCGTCGAAAGCCTGTTCAGCGTGAAAGTAGAGCGTGTTACTACCCTGAATGTTCTGGGTAAGAGCAAGCGCACTGCTCGCGGTCTGGGCAAGCGTAATGACTGGAAGAAGGCAGTTATCTCCCTTCAGCCAGGCCAAGATCTCGATTTCAGCAGCAGTGCTGAGTAAGGAAGGGGTGCATCATGGCAATCGTTAAATGCAAACCGACTTCCCCTGGCCGCCGTTTTGTGGTCAAGGTGGTCAACCAGGAGCTGCATAAAGGCGCTCCTCACGCACCGCTGCTCGAGAAGAAATCGAAGACTGGTGGTCGTAACAACAATGGTCGCATTACCACTCGTCACATCGGTGGTGGCCATAAACAGCATTATCGTCTGGTCGACTTCCGTCGCAACGACAAAGATGGCATCGCTGCCACTGTCGAGCGTATCGAATACGATCCAAACCGTACTGCTCACATCGCTCTGCTGCTGTACGCAGATGGCGAGCGTCGCTACATCATCGCCCCTAAAGGCGTGAGTGCTGGTGACCAGCTGATCGCAGGTGCTCTGGCACCGATCAAGCCGGGCAACGCTCTGCAACTGCGTAACATTCCAGTTGGTAGCACCGTACACGGCATCGAATTGAAGCCAGGTAAAGGCGCGCAAATCGCTCGTTCCGCTGGTGCTTCGGCTCAGCTGATCGCTCGTGAAGGTGTCTACGTGACCCTGCGTCTGCGTTCTGGTGAGATGCGTAAAGTGCTGGCTGAATGCCGCGCGACCCTGGGTGAAGTCTCGAACTCCGAGCACAGCCTGCGTTCGCTGGGTAAAGCTGGTGCCAAACGCTGGCGTGGCGTTCGCCCAACCGTTCGTGGTGTTGCCATGAACCCGGTTGACCACCCACACGGTGGTGGTGAAGGTCGTACCTCTGGTGGTCGTCATCCGGTATCGCCATGGGGCTTCCCGACTAAGGGCGCGAAGACTCGTGGTAATAAGCGTACCGACAAAATGATCGTCCGTCGTCGCAAGTAAATAGAGGGATACGACAGTGCCACGTTCTCTGAAAAAAGGTCCTTTTATTGATCTTCACCTACTGAAGAAGATCGAAGTGGCGGCGGAAAAGAACGATCGCAAACCAGTTAAGACCTGGTCGCGTCGTTCGATGATCCTGCCACAAATGGTCGGTCTGACCATCGCAGTACACAACGGTCGTCAACACGTCCCAGTTCTCGTTAACGAAGACATGGTCGGCCACAAACTAGGCGAGTTTGCCGGTACCCGCACTTATCGTGGGCACGTGGCAGACAAGAAAGCCAAGCGTTAAGGGGTAAGGAAATGGAAGTAGCCGCTAAGTTGTCGGGCGCTCGAATCTCCGCCCAGAAAGCCCGCTTGGTCGCCGACCAGATCCGCGGGAAGAAGGTGGGCGAAGCGCTCAACCTGTTGGCTTTCAGCAGTAAGAAAGCCGCCGAGATCATGAAGAAAGTGCTGGAGTCGGCCGTAGCCAACGCCGAGCATAACGAAGGCGCAGACGTTGATGACCTGAAGGTCAGCACCGTTTTCGTCAACGAAGGGCGTTCGCTGAAGCGTATCATGCCGCGTGCCAAAGGCCGTGCTGATCGCATCGTCAAGCGGTCTTGCCATATCACTGTCAAGGTTGCTGACAAGTAACGGAGTCGAAGAGATGGGTCAGAAAGTACATCCCATTGGCATTCGCCTGGGAATCGTCAAGGAGCACACCTCCGTCTGGTACGCAGACGGTCGGACTTATGCGGACTATTTGTTCGCTGATCTGAAGGTGCGTGAGTATCTCCAAGACAAACTAAAAAGCGCGTCCGTAAGCCGTATCGATATCCATCGTCCGGCACAAACTGCACGTATCACCATCCACACCGCTCGTCCAGGTATCGTTATCGGGAAGAAAGGTGAAGATGTTGAGAAACTGCGTCAGGACCTGACCAAGCAAATGGGTGTGCCTGTGCACATCAATATCGAAGAGATCCGCAAGCCGGAGCTCGACGGTATGCTGGTTGCGCAGAGCGTAGCTCAGCAGCTGGAGCGTCGCGTCATGTTCCGTCGCGCTATGAAGCGCGCCGTACAGAACGCCATGCGTATTGGTGCCAAAGGCATCAAAATCCAAGTGAGCGGTCGTCTCGGCGGTGCTGAAATCGCACGTACTGAATGGTATCGCGAAGGTCGTGTGCCACTGCACACCCTGCGTGCCGACATCGACTATGCCAACTACGAAGCTCACACCACTTATGGTGTGATCGGTGTAAAGGTTTGGATCTTCAAAGGCGAAGTAATTGGTGGTCGCCAAGAAGAACTGAAACCACAAGCACCAGCGCCTCGTAAAAAAGCTGCTAAGTAAGGGGTACGCCAAATGTTGCAACCAAAGCGTACGAAGTTCCGCAAGCAGATGACAGGCCACAACCGTGGTCTGGCTCAGCGCGGTAGCAAAGTCAGCTTCGGCGAATTCGCGCTGAAGTCTGTAGCTCGTGGTCGTCTCACCGCTCGTCAGATCGAGTCAGCGCGTCGTGCTCTGACCCGTCACGTAAAACGTGGCGGCAAGATCTGGATCCGTGTATTCCCGGACAAGCCGATCTCCAAAAAGCCCCTCGAAGTTCGGATGGGTAAAGGTAAGGGTAACGTGGAATACTGGGTAGCCCAGATTCAGCCAGGCAAAGTCCTGTATGAAATCGAGGGTGTAACTGAAGAGCTGGCGCGTGAGGCTTTTGCCCTGGCTGCTGCAAAGCTGCCGCTCGCCACCGCCTTTGTTAAACGGACGGTGATGTGATGAAAGCGAATGAACTTCGTGAAAAATCCGCACAGCAGCTGAACGAGCAACTGCTCGGCTTGCTGCGCGACCAGTTCAATCTGCGCATGCAGAAAGCAACTGGCCAGTTGGGGCAGTCTCATCTGCTCTCGCAAGTTAAGCGTGACATCGCTCGCGTGAAGACTGTGCTCAACCAGCAGGCAGGTAAGTGATCATGGCTGAAGCCGAAAAGACTGTCCGTACGCTGACTGGCCGTGTTGTCAGCGACAAGATGGACAAAACCATCACCGTTTTGATCGAGCGTCGCGTTAAGCACCCGATCTACGGTAAATATGTTAAGCGTTCGACTAAGCTGCACGCGCACGACGAAACCAACCAGTGCCACATCGGCGACAAAGTCACTATTCGTGAAACTCGTCCGCTGGCCAAGACCAAGTCTTGGGCACTGGTTGATGTTCTCGAACGCGCTGTGGAAGTCTAAGGACTAGGGGTCGGAGAAATTATATGATTCAGACTCAATCCATGCTCGATGTGGCCGATAACAGCGGCGCTCGCCGTGTTATGTGCATCAAGGTGCTGGGTGGCTCCCATCGTCGTTACGCTGGTATCGGTGACATCATCAAAGTTACCGTGAAGGAAGCAATTCCTCGCGGTAAAGTGAAAAAAGGCCAAGTGATGACTGCTGTTGTAGTCCGCACTCGTCACGGCGTTCGCCGTGCAGATGGCTCCATTATCCGCTTTGATGGCAACGCTGCTGTTCTTCTGAACAACAAGCAAGAGCCGATCGGCACCCGTATCTTTGGGCCAGTGACGCGTGAACTTCGTACTGAGAAGTTCATGAAGATCGTCTCGCTCGCCCCAGAAGTGCTGTAAGGAGATCCGACATGCAAAAGATTCGTCGTGACGACGAGATCATCGTGATCGCCGGCAAAGACAAAGGTAAGCGCGGTAAGGTGCTGAAGGTTCTCGCTGACGACCGTCTGGTCGTCGGTGGTCTGAACCTGGTCAAGCGTCATACCAAGCCTAACCCTATGTCGGGCGTACAAGGCGGTATCGTCGAGAAAGAAGCGCCACTGCACGCTTCTAACGTCGCCATCTTCAACGGCGAAACCAACAAGGCTGACCGCGTTGGTTTCAAAGTAGAAGACGGTAAGAAAATTCGTGTCTTCAAGTCGACCCAAAAAGCGGTTGATGCTTGAACACTGCTAGGTAGATAAGACCATGGCACGACTACAAGAGATTTACCGGAAGGAAATCGCCCCCAAGCTTAAGGAAGAACTTAAGCTCGGGAACGTGATGGAAGTTCCGCGCGTTACCAAAATCACCCTGAACATGGGTCTGGGCGAAGCGATCGGCGACAAAAAAGTCATCGAGCACGCTGTTGCTGACCTGGAAAAGATCACCGGTCAAAAAGTCGTTGTGACTTACGCTCGGAAATCCATCGCTGGCTTTAAAGTCCGTGAAGGTTGGCCGATCGGCGTCAAAGTGACTCTGCGCCGTGAGCGTATGTACGAATTCCTGGATCGTCTGCTGTCGATCTCCCTGCCTCGGGTCCGCGACTTCCGCGGCCTGAATGCCAAGTCCTTCGATGGTCGTGGTAACTACAGCATGGGCGTGAAAGAGCAGATCATCTTCCCGGAAATCGACTACGACAAGATCGATGCTCTCCGCGGTCTGGACATCACCCTGACCACCACTGCCAAGAACGATGATGAAGGTCGCGCCCTGTTGCGTGCTTTCAAATTCCCGTTCCGCAACTGATTGGAGTAGGACCATGGCCAAGATGAGCATGAAAAACCGCGAGCTGAAACGTCAGCTCACGGTTGCCAAGTACGCCAAGAAGCGTGCAGCACTGAAAGCAATCATCGTTGATCTGAACGCAAGTCCAGAAGCACGTTGGGAAGCCACAGTAGCTCTGCAGAAGCAGCCACGTGACGCAAGCGCCTCGCGCATGCGTAACCGCTGCCGCCTGACCGGTCGTCCACACGGCGTTTACCGCAAGTTCGGCCTCGGCCGTAACAAACTGCGTGAAGCGGCAATGCGTGGTGACGTACCAGGTCTGGTTAAAGCCAGCTGGTAAGTACTTTCAAAGTCCGGACGGTCTGAATCGCAAGATACTGACCGCCGGTACCTTGAATCTGGAACAAGCCCCTTTTGGGGCTTGTTTCATTTCCGGAGTGTGTCTAGAATACCCGGCTCGCCTGAGCCCGTGTTTTCTATGCCCGGAGATACTCAGCGACATATGTAGCCGCAAGGCTAATTTTTTTGTATTAGGAGCGTCTAGCCCATGAGTATGCAGGACCCGTTAGCGGACATGCTAACTCGTATCCGTAATGCCCAGATGGCTGAAAAGTCCGTCGTAAGCATGCCATCTTCCACGTTGAAGGTAGCTGTTGCCAAAGTCCTGAAAGACGAAGGCTACATTGCGGGTTATCAGATCAGCAGCGAAATCAAACCACTGCTGTCCATCGAGCTGAAGTACTTCGAAGGCCGTCCGGTCATCGAGGAAGTGAAGCGCGTTAGCCGTCCAGGCCTGCGTCAGTACAAGTCCGTTGAAGATCTGCCGAAAGTTCGTGGCGGTCTTGGCGTGTCTATCGTCTCCACCAACAAAGGTGTGATGACGGATCGTGCTGCGCGCGCTGCCGGTGTCGGCGGCGAAGTTCTTTGCACTGTGTTCTAAGGGGGGATAAGCATGTCTCGCGTCGCTAAGAACCCCGTTAAGCTGCCAGCCGGTGTCGAAGTAAAATTCGCAGGCCAACAGCTTTCGGTGAAGGGTGCCAAGGGTACTCTTGAACTGAACATCCATTCGTCCGTTGAGATCGTTGAAGAAGCTGGTGAGCTGCGTTTCGCTGCTCGCAATGGCGATCAACAAACTCGCGCAATGGCCGGTACCACGCGTGCGTTGGTAAACAACATGGTCCAAGGCGTAAGCCAAGGCTTCGAGCGTAAGCTCCAGCTGGTCGGTGTTGGTTACAAAGCGCAAGCAAAAGGCACGGTTTTGAACCTGGCCCTTGGCTTCTCGCACCCAGTGGATTACGAACTGCCGGAAGGCATCACCGCTGAGACCCCTAGCCAAACCGATATCCTGATCAAGGGCATCGATAAGCAGCTGGTAGGTCAGGTGGCCGCTGAGATCCGCGACTTCCGTCCACCAGAGCCGTACAAAGGCAAAGGTGTGCGCTACGCGGACGAAGTCGTCCGTCGTAAAGAAGCCAAGAAGAAGTAGGGCATAGCAAATGACCGACAAAAAAGTTACTCGACTGCGTCGCGCTCGCAAAGCACGCCTGAAAATGCACGAACTCGAAGTCGTGCGTCTCTGCGTGTTCCGCTCGTCGCAGCACATCTACGCCCAGGTCATCTCGGCCGACGGCAACAAAGTCCTGGCAAGCGCCTCGACTTTGGATAAAGAACTGCGTGATGGTGCCACCGGCAACATCGACGCGGCCACTAAGGTTGGCCAGCTGGTCGCTACGCGTGCTAAAGCCGCTGGCGTCTCGCAGGTGGCTTTCGACCGCTCTGGCTTCAAGTATCACGGTCGCGTCAAGGCGCTGGCTGATGCTGCTCGTGAAGCTGGGCTGGAGTTCTAAGTTATGTCAAATAACGACCAAAAGCGCGACGAAGGCTACATTGAGAAGCTGGTTCAAGTTAACCGCGTAGCCAAAACCGTTAAAGGCGGCCGTATCTTCACTTTCACCGCGTTGACCGTGGTGGGTGATGGTAAAGGGCGCGTTGGCTTCGGCCGTGGCAAGTCACGTGAAGTGCCTGCTGCGATCCAGAAGGCAATGGAAGCTGCTCGTCGCAACATGATCCAAGTTGATCTGAACGGCACCACTCTGCAGTACGCAATGAAGTCCGCCCATGGCGCTTCGAAGGTGTACATGCAGCCTGCTTCTGAAGGTACCGGTATCATCGCTGGCGGCGCTATGCGTGCTGTCCTCGAAGTTGCTGGCGTTCAGAACGTTCTGGCCAAGTGCTACGGCTCGACTAACCCAGTAAACGTGGTTCACGCCACTTTCAAGGGTTTGAAAGCAATGCAGTCTCCTGAATCCATTGCCGCCAAGCGTGGCAAAAGCGTCAAGGAGATCTTCTGATCATGGCTACCGTTAAAGTAACGCTGATCAAAAGCATGACCGGCCGCATCCCTAACCACAAATTGTGCGTTAAGGGTTTGGGTCTGCGTCGCATCGGTCACACTGTAGAAGTCCAGGATACTCCCGAGAATCGCGGGATGATCAACAAGGCTTACTACATGCTGCGTGTCGAGGGTTAATCGATGAAACTCAATGATCTGAGTCCAGCGCCGGGTTCCCGTCGCGAAAAGCATCGTCCGGGCCGTGGTATCGGTAGCGGTTTGGGTAAGACTGGTGGCCGTGGCCACAAAGGTCAAACCTCCCGCTCCGGTGGCACCATTGCTCCAGGCTTTGAAGGCGGTCAACAGCCGCTGCATCGTCGCCTGCCTAAGTTCGGTTTCGTATCCCTGAAAGCCATGGACCGCGCAGAAGTGCGTCTGTCCGAGCTGGCTAAAGTGGAAGGCGACATCGTTACTGTGCAGACCCTGAAAGATGCCAACGTGATCAACGTCAACGTACAGCGTGTGAAAATCATGCTGTCCGGTGAAGTGGCTCGCGCTGTCACTATCGGCAAGGGAATCGGCGCCACCAAAGGTGCGCGTTCGGCTATCGAAGCAGCTGGCGGCAAGTTCGAGGAATAAATGGCTAAGCAAGGTGCTCTCTCAGCGCTCGGCAAAGGCGGTATGTCTGAACTTTGGGCTCGTCTGCGTTTTCTGTTCCTGGCGATTATCGTCTACCGAATAGGCGCACACATCCCGGTTCCAGGTATCAACCCGGACCGACTCGCAGACCTGTTTCGACAGAATGAGGGGACCATTCTTAGCTTGTTCAACATGTTTTCCGGCGGCGCGCTGGAACGGATGAGCATCTTTGCACTGGGGATCATGCCGTACATTTCGGCATCGATCATCATGCAACTGATGACCGCCGTCAGCCCGCAGCTGGAGCAGTTGAAGAAGGAAGGTGAAGCTGGCCGTCGCAAGATTAGCCAGTACACCCGCTACGGCACTGTCATCCTCGCCCTGGTTCAAGCTATCGGCATGTCCGTTGGCCTGGCGGGGCAGGGTGTTGCGTTCACTGGTGACTTTGGCTTCCATTTCGTCGCGGTATCCACGTTTGTGGCTGGTGCGATGTTCATGATGTGGCTGGGTGAGCAGATTACTGAGCGTGGTGTTGGTAACGGTATCTCGATGTTGATTTTCGCAGGTATCGTCGCCGGTCTTCCGAGAGCGATCGGGCAGTCTTTCGAGTCTGCACGTCAGGGTGATATCAACATTTTCGCCCTGGTCGCCATCGGTTTGCTGGCAGTAGCGATTATCGGTTTTGTGGTGTTCATTGAGCGTGGCCAGCGTCGTATTGCTGTTCACTACGCCAAGCGTCAGCAGGGCCGCAAGGTCTTTGCCGCGCAGACCAGCCACTTGCCGCTGAAAGTGAATATGGCCGGTGTTATTCCGGCGATTTTCGCGAGCAGCATCTTGCTGTTTCCGGCTTCGTTGGGTACCTGGTTTGGTCAGTCTGAAAACATGGGCTGGCTGCAGGACCTCTCTCAGTCGATCGCTCCTGGTCAGCCGTTGAATATTCTGCTGTTTAGTGCAGGGATTATTTTCTTCTGCTTCTTCTATACGGCGTTGATGTTCAATCCGAAAGACGTAGCGGAAAACCTGAAGAAGTCCGGTGCCTTTATTCCGGGCATCCGTCCAGGTGAGCAGTCTGCACGCTACATTGATGGCGTTCTGACTCGTTTGACCCTGTTCGGTGCTCTATATATGACGGCCGTGTGCTTGTTGCCCCAGTTCCTGGTGGTTGCAGCAAACGTTCCGTTCTACCTTGGCGGGACCTCGTTGCTGATCGTGGTCGTGGTTGTGATGGACTTCATGTCCCAAGTACAATCGCACCTCGTTTCGCACCAGTACGAATCCCTGATGAAGAAAGCCAACCTGAAGGGTTACGGCAGCGGCATGTTGCGCTGAGTACCCATAAGGTTCGAGGAGTTGGTGATGAAAGTTCGTGCATCGGTGAAAAAGCTGTGCCGTAACTGCAAGATTATTCGCCGCGAAGGTGTTGTTCGAGTAATTTGCAGCGCGGAACCGCGTCACAAACAGCGCCAAGGCTGAGTGTGATCCGCTTGAAGCCCGGCAGCTAGTGCGCTGCCGGGTTGATTATTTGTTATTACAGCGATATTATCTCGCGCCCTATTTCTTGGCTTCCGGGGCGTAGGTAGCTGTCAATTGGAGTCCCACTGAATGGCCCGTATTGCAGGCGTTAACATTCCAGATAACAAGCACACTGTTATCTCGCTGACCTACATCTATGGTGTTGGTCGCACTACTGCGCAGAAAATTTGCGCGGTCGCTGGGGTAAACCCAGCCGCTAAGATCAAGGATCTGAGCGACGAGCAGGTTGAATTGCTGCGTGGCGAAGTGGCGAAGTTCACCACTGAAGGTGACCTGCGTCGCGAAATCAACATGAAAATCAAGCGTTTGATGGACCTCGGTTGCTATCGCGGTCTGCGTCATCGTCGTGGTCTTCCAGTACGCGGTCAGCGTACCAAGACTAACGCGCGTACCCGTAAAGGTCCGCGTAAGCCGATCCGCAAGTAATCGCCCCCGCGAATCGACAGGAAAATTATCATGGCAAAACCTGCTGCTCGTCCTCGTAAAAAAGTTAAAAAGACAGTGGTTGATGGCATCGCCCACATCCATGCTTCTTTTAACAACACCATCGTGACCATCACCGACCGTCAAGGTAACGCGCTTTCTTGGGCTACCTCCGGTGGTTCGGGTTTCCGCGGTTCCCGCAAGTCCACCCCGTTCGCTGCTCAAGTAGCTGCTGAACGTGCTGGTCAAGCTGCGCTGGAATACGGCCTGAAAAACCTCGACGTTAACGTCAAAGGTCCAGGTCCAGGTCGTGAGTCCGCTGTCCGTGCTTTGAACGGCTGTGGCTATAAGATCGCCAGCATCACCGACGTGACGCCAATCCCGCACAACGGGTGCCGTCCGCCGAAGAAGCGCCGCGTGTAATCCAGGAGATTGTAAAGAATGGCTCGTTACATTGGTCCAAAATGCAAACTCGCTCGTCGCGAAGGCACCGATCTCTTCCTGAAGAGCGGCGTGCGCGCGATCGAATCGAAGTGCAACATTGAAGCAGCACCTGGTATCCACGGCCAACGCCGCGGTCGCCAGTCCGATTACGGCACCCAACTGCGTGAAAAGCAGAAGGTCCGTCGTATCTACGGCGTTCTCGAGCGTCAGTTCAGCGGCTACTACAAAGAAGCTGCTGGCAAGAAAGGTGCAACCGGTGAAAACCTGCTGCAACTGCTCGAATGCCGTCTGGACAACGTTGTATACCGTATGGGCTTTGGTTCTACTCGTGCCGAATCCCGTCAGCTGGTATCGCACAAGTCGATCAGCGTTAACGGCCAGACCGTAAACGTTCCGTCCTACCAGGTTCGTGCTGGTGACGTGGTCGCTGTTCGCGAGAAAGCAAAAAACCAACTTCGCATTGTCCAAGCTCTCGATCTGTGTGCCCAACGTGGCCGCGTAGAATGGGTAGAAGTAGACACTGAGAAGAAGTCGGGCGTTTTCAAGAACGTTCCAGCTCGCAGTGATCTGTCCGCCGACATCAACGAAAGCCTGATTGTCGAGCTCTACTCCAAGTAAGGGCTAGAAAATAGGTGCATCCATGCAGATTTCGGTAAATGAGTTCCTGACACCCCGCCACATTGATGTGCAGGTTGTCAGTCCAACCCGCGCCAAAATCACACTCGAGCCTCTCGAGCGTGGTTTTGGCCACACCCTGGGCAACGCGCTGCGCCGCATCCTGTTGTCCTCAATGCCCGGCTGTGCAGTAGTCGAGGCCGAGATTGACGGTGTGCTCCACGAGTACAGCGCCATCGAAGGTGTACAGGAAGACGTAATTGAAATCCTGTTGAACCTTAAAGGTCTGGCTATCAAGCTGCACGGCCGTGACGAAGTTACGCTGACCTTGTCGAAGAAGGGTTCGGGGGTGGTTACCGCTGCCGATATTCAGCTGGATCATGATGTCGAGATCGTTAACCCCGATCACGTAATCGCTAACCTGGCGTCTAACGGCGCCCTGAACATGAAGCTCACTGTAGCTCGTGGTCGTGGTTATGAACCGGCCGACTCGCGTCAGAGCGATGAAGACGAAAGCCGCAGCATTGGTCGCTTGCAGCTTGACTCTTCGTTCAGCCCGGTTCGCCGTATCGCATACGTGGTGGAAAACGCCCGTGTCGAGCAGCGTACTAACCTGGACAAGCTGGTTATTGATCTGGAAACCAACGGTACTCTGGACCCTGAAGAGGCTATCCGTCGCGCTGCAACCATTCTGCAACAGCAGTTGGCTGCGTTCGTCGACCTCAAAGGCGACAGCGAACCAGTGGTAATCGAGCAGGAAGACGAGATCGATCCGATCCTGCTTCGCCCGGTTGACGATCTGGAACTGACTGTACGTTCGGCTAACTGCCTTAAGGCGGAAAACATTTACTACATCGGCGACCTGATTCAGCGTACCGAAGTAGAACTGTTGAAGACTCCGAACCTGGGCAAGAAATCCTTGACTGAAATCAAGGACGTTCTGGCCTCCCGCGGTCTGTCCCTCGGCATGCGCCTCGACAACTGGCCGCCTGCAAGTCTTAAGAAGGACGACAAGGCGACTGCCTGATCGTCGTAATCACCGAACGTGAGTTTGGTAAGGAATGAACCATGCGTCATCGTAAAAGTGGACGTCACCTGAGCCGTACCAGCTCGCACCGTAAGGCCATGTTCCAAAACATGGCGGTGTCGCTGTTCGAGCACGAGCTGATCAAAACTACACTGCCGAAAGCTAAAGAACTGCGTCGCGTTGCTGAGCCGCTGATCACTTTGGCTAAGACAGACAGCCTGGCTAACCGCCGTCTGGCCTTCGACCGTACTCGTTCGAAAGCTATCGTTGGTAAGCTCTTCAACGACCTGGGCAAGCGTTACGCTACCCGTGAGGGTGGCTACCTGCGCATCCTCAAGTGCGGTTTCCGCGCTGGCGACAACGCGCCTATGGCGTATGTCGAGTTGGTTGATCGTGCTACTGCCGGCGAAGCTGTAAGCGCCGAGTAAGACGACAGTCTGTAACGAAGAACCGGGCCTAGCGCCCGGTTTTTTGTGCGCGTAAGAGAAGCGCCATGGATACAAGCGTGCATCGATCTGGCCGCGGCATTATGGGCGTCGGGTGTATTGGTAGTAATTTTCTATTGATGTCCACAATTTAATGAATTTGTAGACGTCATGTTGATGATCAATACTCACTGCAAGCCGATTAGCCGGCAGTTCCAAGTCCGACCTGAGGAAGATTGAACATGAGCCAGAACAAAATTCTTACCACCGCCAGCGGCGCTCCCGTGGCGGATAACCAGAACTCCCGTTCCGCCGGCCCGCGTGGCCCGTTGTTGCTCGATGATTTTCACCTGATCGAGAAGCTCGCTCACTTCAACCGCGAAAACATCCCTGAGCGTCGCGTACACGCCAAAGGTTCGGGTGCTTACGGCACGTTCACCGTCACCCGGGACATTACTCAGTACACCAGCGCCAAGCTGTTCGAGGCCGTTGGTAAACAAACGCCGACCTTTCTGCGTTTCTCCACGGTCGGTGGCGAACGTGGTTCGGCGGATACCGAGCGCGACCCTCGTGGCTTTGCCTTGAAGTTCTACACCGAAGAAGGCAACTGGGACATCGTCGGTAACAACACCCCGGTGTTCTTCATCCGCGACCCACTCAAGTTCCCTGATTTCATCCACACTCAAAAACGCCTGCCGCAAAGCAATCTGAAAAGCGCGCAGATGATGTGGGATTTCTGGTCGCACTCCCCGGAGGCGCTGCACCAGGTCACCATCCTGTTTTCGGACCGTGGTATCCCTGACGGTTACCGCCACATGCACGGCTTCGGTAGCCACACCTACAGCTTGATCAACGCCAAGGGCGAGCGGCACTGGGTGAAGTGGCACTACAAGACCAAGCAAGGCATCAAGAACCTGGCACCGGCCGAGGCGGCACGTTTGGCCGGTACCGACCCTGATTACGCACAGCGCGATCTGTTTGGTGCGATCGAGCGCGGGGATTTCCCGAAATGGCGCGTCTGCATTCAGATCATGACCGAGGCCCAGGCCAACGCACATTACGAGAACCCCTTTGACGTGACCAAAACCTGGTCGCAGAAGGAGTTCCCGCTGATCGAAGTCGGTGAACTGGAGCTCAACCGTAATCCGCAGAACTACTTCGCCGAAGTGGAACAAGCGGCGTTCGGCCCGAGCAACATGGTCCCGGGTGTTGGCCTGTCGCCGGACCGCATGCTGCAAGGTCGCGTCTTCGCTTACGCAGATGCCCACCGCTACCGTATCGGCACCAACCACCAGCAATTGCCGGTGAATGCCCCACGTAGCCCGGTCAACAGCTACCAGCGTGATGGCTCGATGGCCTTCGGCAGCAACGGCGGTGGGGCGCCCAACTATGAGCCAAACAGCTACGCCGACGCGCCGAAACAAGCGCCACAGTACGCCGAGCCCGCATTGGCCCTGAGCGGTGCCGCGGATCGTTACGATCACCGCGAAGACACCGACTATTACAGCCACGCCGGTGCGCTGTTCCGCCTGATGAACGATGAGCAGAAAGCCTTGCTCACCGGCAACATCGCCGGCGCCATGGCGGGGGTTTCCAGTGATGTGGTCCAGCGTCAGTTGCAGCACTTCTTCAAAGCCGATCCGGCTTATGGAGAAGCAATCGCAAAGGCGCTGGGTGTATCGATTAACTGACTCTAAACGATAAGTAGAACCGCCCTCATTTGGGCGGTTTTTGCGTTAATTCAGCCGCTTTTCTCAGGAAATCTTCACTTTTCTGCCGTTGGCTCCGTGACCTATGGGTCAGCATGGTTCAAACTAAAGACTTTCAAGCAGGGAGATGTAGGGCGATGCAAGGTCACCCCGACGTAATCGATTACCTCAACACGTTGCTGACGGGCGAACTCGCGGCTCGTGACCAATATTTCATCCATTCGCGTATGTACGAAGACTGGGGCTTTACCGAGCTCTACGAGCGTATCAACCACGAGATGGAAGAAGAGACCCAGCACGCCGACGCACTGATGCGCCGTATCCTGATGCTCGAAGGCACGCCACGCATGCGTCCCGACGACTTGGACGTAGGCACAACGGTGCCTGAGATGCTCGCCGCTGACCTGCGCCTCGAGAACAAGGTCCGTGCCGCGCTGTGCAAGGGCATCGAGCTGTGCGAGCAGCACAACGACTATGTCACCCGTGAAATTCTGCGCGTGCAGTTGGCCGACACCGAAGAAGATCACACCTACTGGCTGGAAAAGCAGCTGGGCCTGATCAAGCTGGTCGGCCTGGAGAATTACCTGCAATCGCAGTTCTGATTCCCGGCTGTAAAAAAGCCCCTGTCACCGTTGAAGTGACAGGGGCTTTTTATTGGGCCGGATAAATCAGGCCCGGTCGCGCGCGAGCAACGGTTTCAAATAGTAACCCGTGTGCGATTGCGGCATCTCGGAGACCTGCTCCGGTGTACCTACCGCGATGATCTGACCGCCCTTGGAACCGCCTTCCGGCCCGAGGTCGACCAGCCAGTCGGCGGTCTTGATCACATCCAGGTTGTGCTCGATCACCACCACGGTGTTGCCGTGGTCACGCAGGCGGTGCAACACATCCAGCAATTGCTGAATGTCCGCGAAGTGCAGGCCCGTGGTCGGCTCATCGAGGATATACAGGGTTTTACCGGTATCGCGCTTGGACAGCTCACGGGACAGCTTGACCCGTTGCGCTTCACCACCGGACAGCGTGGTCGCCGATTGCCCCAGCTTGATGTACGACAAGCCCACATCCATCAGCGTCTGCAGCTTGCGCGCCAACGCCGGAACCGCGTCGAAGAACACCCGCGCTTCCTCGATGGTCATCTCCAGGGTTTCGTGGATGTTCTTGCCCTTGTATTTGATCTCAAGGGTTTCGCGGTTGTAGCGCTTGCTCTTGCACACATCGCACGGCACGTAGATGTCCGGCAGGAAGTGCATCTCCACCTTGATCAAGCCATCGCCCTGGCACGCTTCGCAGCGCCCGCCCTTGACGTTGAACGAGAACCGGCCCGGCCCGTAGCCCCGCGAGCGGGATTCCGGCACGCCGGCGAACAACTCGCGAATGGGCGTGAACAGCCCGGTATAGGTCGCCGGGTTGGAGCGGGGGGTACGGCCAATCGGGCTCTGGTCGATATCGACCACTTTGTCGAGGAGCTCCAGGCCCTTGATGCTGTCATGTGCAGCCGCTTCCAGCGTGGTCGCGCCGTTCAGGGCGGTGGCGCTCAACGGGAACAGCGTGTTGTTGATCAGCGTCGACTTGCCCGAGCCGGAAACACCCGTCACGCAGGTCAACAGACCCAGCGGAATTTCCAAGTCGACATTGCGCAGGTTGTTGCCGCGCGCGCCCTTGAGGTGCAACGCCATCTTCTTGTTGCGTGGCGTGCGCTTGGACGGCACTTCAATCCTCACGCGCCCGGACAGGTACTTGCCGGTCAGCGAGTCTGGATGAGCCATCACCTCGGCAGGCGTGCCTTGGGCGACGATATGCCCACCATGCACGCCAGCGCCCGGGCCGATATCGACCACATAATCGGCCAGGCGAATCGCGTCTTCGTCGTGCTCGACCACGATCACCGTGTTGCCGATGTCCCGCAGGTGTTTCAGCGTGCCCAGGAGGCGATCGTTATCGCGCTGGTGCAAGCCAATCGACGGCTCATCGAGGATATACAACACGCCCACCAGACCGGCGCCGATCTGGCTGGCCAGGCGGATGCGCTGGGCTTCACCGCCCGACAAGGTATCGGCGCTGCGGTCCAGCGACAGGTAATCCAGGCCGACGTTGACCAGGAACTGCAGGCGCTCGCGAATCTCCTTGAGGATCTTGTCGGCAATCTCCCCACGGCGTCCGGTCAGCTTGAGTACGCCGAAATATTCACAGGCGTCGCCAATCGGCAGGTTGGTCACCGCCGGCAGGGTCTTCTCGCCAACCCATACGTGCCGCGCCTCACGGCGCAGGCGGGTGCCTCGGCAATCCGGGCAGGGCTGGGTGCTGAGGAACTTGGCCAGTTCTTCCCGCACGCTCGCCGACTCGGTCTCGCGGTAGCGGCGTTCGAGGTTGGGCACGATGCCTTCGAACGGATGCGAGCGCTTGACGATATCGCCACGGTCGTTGAGGTATTTGAAGTCGACGTTCTGCGAACCGCTGCCGTTGAGAATGACCTTCTGCTGATCCGCCGGCAGTTGGTTGAACGGTACTTCCAGGCTGAACTTATAGTGCGAGGCCAATGAGCCGAGCATCTGGAAGTAATAGACGTTACGCCTGTCCCAGCCGCGTATCGCACCTTCCGCCAGCGTCAGCTCGCCATTGACCAGGCGCTTGATGTCGAAAAACTGCTTCACGCCCAGGCCATCGCAGGTCGGGCAGGCGCCGGCCGGGTTGTTGAAGGAAAACAGCTTGGGTTCCAGCTCGCTGATGGCGTGGCCACAGATCGGGCAGGCAAAGCGTGCGGAGAAGATGATCTCTTCGCCCGGTTCGTCGTCCATCGGCGCGACCAGGGCGATACCGTCCGCCAGCTTCAGGGCTGTCTCGAAGGATTCCGCCAGGCGCTGCTGCAAGTCGGCGCGTACTTTGAAGCGGTCGACCACGACATCGATCGAGTGCTTCTTCTGCTTGTCGAGCTTCGGCGCTTCGTCCAGCTCGTACAGCTTGCCGTTGATCCGCGCACGCACGAAACCTTGCGCGCGCAGTTCTTCAAACACTGAAAGGTGTTCACCCTTGCGCTCGCGAATCACCGGCGCCAGCAGCATCAGCTTGGCGCCTTCCGGCTGGGCCAGCACCAGGTCGACCATCTGGCTGACGGTCTGGGCTTCCAGCGGGATGTCGTGGTCCGGGCAGCGCGGGATACCGACGCGCGCATACAGCAGGCGCAGGTAGTCGTAGATCTCGGTGATGGTGCCCACGGTGGAGCGCGGGTTGTGGGAAGTCGACTTCTGCTCGATGGAAATTGCCGGCGACAGGCCTTCGATGGTGTCGACGTCGGGCTTTTCCATCATCGACAGAAACTGGCGGGCATAGGCCGACAGCGACTCGACATAGCGCCGCTGGCCTTCGGCGTACAGCGTGTCGAACGCCAGCGACGATTTGCCGGACCCGGACAAACCGGTGATGACGATCAGTTTGTCCCGGGGCAGGGTCAGGTCGATGTTCTTCAGGTTGTGGGTTCTAGCCCCACGAATCAGGATCTTGTCCAAGATGGCCTCGCACGGCGGGCGTAAATAATGCCGGAGTATACGGCTAAAGACTGGATGAATATACACTGTCAAGGTGCCAGGTGCAGCCTTACATGAAACCTGCGCGGCAAACCGCCGCATATACCCTCTCAATCGATGGGACTGGTAGAATCGCCGCCGGTTCACACGAGGTTTTTCCATGCACGATCCCCACAGCGAACGCATGAGTAGCGGCGAGACCCGAGCAGCAAGCGGTCTGGCCCTGGTGTTCGCCTTCCGTATGCTTGGCATGTTCATGGTGTTGCCGGTGCTGGCGACCTACGGGATGGATCTCGCAGGCGCGACCCCCGCCCTGATCGGCCTGGCCATTGGCGCTTATGGCCTGACCCAGGCAATTTTCCAGATTCCGTTCGGGATCATTTCCGACCGCATCGGCCGCCGCCCGGTGATCTACCTCGGGTTGATCGTGTTTGCCCTCGGCAGCGTACTCGCGGCCCAGTCCGATTCGATCTGGGGCGTGATTGCCGGGCGTGTCCTACAGGGCGCCGGCGCGATTTCCGCAGCGGTCATGGCCTTGCTGTCGGACCTGACCCGCGAACAACACCGCACCAAGGCCATGGCCATGATCGGCATGACCATCGGCCTGTCGTTCGCCGTCGCGATGGTGGTCGGCCCGTTGCTGACCCGCGCCTTCGGTTTGCACGGGCTGTTCCTGGCCACCGGCGGCATGGCGTTGTTCGGTATCGTGATCGTGGCCTTCATGGTGCCGCGTTCCACCGGCACTCTGCAGCACCGTGAATCCGGCGTCGCGCGCCAGGCGCTGCTGCCGACCCTCAAGCACCCGGACCTGCTGCGCCTGGATTTGGGTATCTTCGTGTTGCACGCGATGCTGATGTGCAGCTTCGTGGCCTTGCCCCTGGCCCTGGTGCAAAAAGCCGGGTTGCCCAAGGAACAACACTGGTGGGTCTACCTGACCGCGCTGCTGATTTCATTCTTCGCCATGATCCCGTTCATCATCTATGGCGAGAAGAAACGCAAAATGAAACGAATTTTGCTCGGCGCCGTCGTGACGCTGATGCTCACTGAGCTATTCTTCTGGCAGTTCGGCGACAGCCTGCGGGCGCTGGTAATCGGTACGGTGGTGTTCTTCACCGCGTTCAACCTGCTGGAGGCTTCGCTGCCTTCGCTGATCAGTAAAGTTTCACCGGCCGGCGGCAAGGGCACGGCGATGGGGGTGTATTCCACCAGCCAGTTCCTGGGCTCTGCACTGGGCGGCATCATGGGTGGCTGGATGTTCCAGCACGGCGGTTTGTCGGTTGTGTTCCTCGGATGCGCAGGTCTGGCTGCCCTCTGGCTAGCCTTTGCTGTTACCATGCGCGAACCTCCCTATGTGACGAGTCTGCGCTTGCCGTTATCGCCTGAAGCGATACGCGAAGCTGGCTTGGCCGAGCGCCTTAAGGCCGTTACAGGGGTTACCGATGCTGTGGTTATTGCTGAAGAAGCCGCCATCTACATCAAATTGGACACCGAATTATTGGATCGCGCGACGCTCGAGCAACTGGTCAACCCAGTGCCGACAGCGCGCCCAGCTTAGGAGAACGTTATGGCCCGTGGGGTTAACAAAGTCATATTGGTCGGTACATGCGGCCAGGATCCCGAAGTTCGCTACTTGCCTAACGGTAACGCCGTGACCAACCTGAGTCTGGCGACCAGCGAACAGTGGACCGACAAGCAGACCGGCCAGAAGGTCGAGAAAACCGAATGGCACCGTGTGTCGATGTTCGGCAAAGTGGCAGAGATCGCCGGTGAATACCTGCGCAAAGGTTCGCAGGTCTACATCGAAGGCAAACTGCAGACCCGCGAGTGGGAAAAAGACGGCATCAAGCGTTACACCACTGAAATCGTGGTCGACATGCAAGGCACCATGCAACTGCTCGGCGGCCGTCCACAGGGCGACCAACAGGGCCAGGGCGGCATGTCCAACTCGGCACCGCGTCCACAGCAGTCGCGTCCGCAGCCAAGCCAGCAACCACAGCGTGAGTCGCGCCCAGCGCCACAGCAGGCCGCTCCGCAACCGGCTGCGGATTTCGACAGCTTTGATGACGATATTCCGTTCTAGGCCATACCAACGCACCCCGCAGCAAACTAAAAAAACCGCGCCGCCGACAAGGCCGCGCGGTTTTTTATGCGCCTTACATCGTCTAAAACTGCGCGAAGCGCAACATATCGGCGTTGACCCGCTGCTTGTGAGTGTCGGTCAACCCATGAGGGGCGCCTGAATACACCAACAACTGGGCGTCTGGAATGAGGCGTTTGCTTTCCAAGGCTGACGCCTGGATCGGCACGATCTGATCGTCGCCCCCATGGATAATGAGCGTGGGGATATTGAAATGCTTCAGGTCATCCCGAAAGTCGGTTTCAGAAAATGCCTTGATGCTGTCGAAGGTATTTTTGTGCCCTCCCATTACACCCTGCATCCAGAATGAATTGATCAAGCCTTGCGAGGGTTTGACGCCTACCCGGTTGAATCCATAGAAAGGGCCGCTGGCCAGATCAAGGTAGAGCTGCGAACGGTTGGCAATAGAGTCGGCACGCATCCCGTCAAAAACTTCGATCGGCGTCCCTTGGGGGTTACTGGGGGTTTTCAGCATCAATGGCGTTACCGCGCAGATCAAGCCGGCTTTGGCCACGCGCGAAGTGCCATGACGAGCGATATAGCGTGCAACTTCACCGCCTCCGGTGGAAAAACCGAAGAGGATCACGTTGCTCAGATTCAGGTGCTCAATCAGTTCCGCCAGGTCGTCCGCGTAGTGGTCCATGTCATTGCCGCCCCACGGCTGGCTTGAGCGGCCATGCCCTCGGCGGTCATGCGCGATGGCGCGAAAACCGTTGTTGGCGAAATGCAGCATTTGCGATTCCCAGCTGTCGCTGTTCAGTGGCCAGCCGTGGCAGAACATAACAGGCTGGCCGCTGCCCCAGTCCTTATAGTAAAGCTCGTTGCCTTCGCGAGTTGTCAGATAAGTCATGGCGTAGCTCCATTGACGTGTACAGACTTGGCGGTGAAGGCCAGAAAACCGTCCGTAGACACTACGCTGGCATGGGTATTAACGACCCGCAGAGGACTTGGCTCGTGCAGGTCTAATCTGATCTTAGTTCGGTTTTGCGCGCGCTGCGTAAGGGCGTTGGCATCTTCCGATGGTGAGGTGATCCCTGGCGTTTGTTCTCGCGGCTCACACGATTTAGGCTGTGGCCAACCTTTAAACACAAGGAACGCCGCGATGACCTGGTCCGCCAAGCAATACACGCTGTTCGAACAACAGCGCACACGCCCCGTCCGTGATCTGGTCGCGGCCATTCCCAATACCGCGGTGCAAACCGCCGTCGACCTGGGCTGCGGCCCCGGTAATTCCACGCAAGTGTTGGCCGAACGTTTTCCGCAGGCTCGCGTCACCGGCATGGACAGCTCCGACGACATGCTGGCCGACGCCCGCAAGCGCCTGCCGACGCTGAACTTCGAACGGGCGGATATCGGCGCCTGGAGCCCGGCGCAACCGTTCGATGTGATCCTGGCGAATGCTTCCCTGCAATGGCTGCCGGACCACGCCACGCTTTACCCGCACCTGGTCAGCCAGTTGACCTCCGGCGGAACCCTGGCGGTGCAAACCCCGGACAACCTCGACGAGCCCGCCCATCGGCTGGCGCGTGAAGTCGCCGCCGATGGCCCATGGTCCGCCAGGATCGGCGCGGTCAAACACAATGAACGGCACACGGCGAGCTATTACTACGAACTGCTGAGCAAACACTGCAGCGCCGTCGATGTGTGGCGCACCACCTACCTGCACCCGCTGGCGGATCACGCGGCTGTGGTGGAGTGGTTCAAGGCCTCGGCATTGCGGCCGTTCCTCGCACCGTTGAGTGACGACGAAAAAGCCGCCTTCCTACAGGACTATCAGGCGCGAATTACCCAGGCTTATCCGGCCCTGGCTGATGGCACCGTGCTGCTGCCTTTCCCGCGCCTGTTCATCATCGCAACCCGCTAGCCCCACGCCCGCACGTGGCGGTCAGGCCGCCGCCGCTTGCGCCTGCAAGTATTCCTGCGTCGACACCACGCTCGCATACCCAAATGCCAACGACGCCATATACGCCCCATGCACCTGCGCCGCCGGAATCACTTGCCCGTTGAACTCCTGATCCCGCGTGGCGCAGGCGTCATGGAGCACGGTGACCTTGTAACCGAGGTCCGCCGCCGCCCGTACCACGGCGTCGATGCACATATGGCTCATGCTGCCGACCACCACCAGGTCAGTGATGCTGCGTTGTTCCAGCACGGTGCGCAGCTGGGTTTCGCGAAACGCATTCACGAAATGTTTAAGCACCACCGGCTCACTGCCTTCGTTCAGCACCTTGGGATGCAGATGCGCGCCTTCGGAGCCTGGGGTGAAGAACGGTGCACCTTCCGAGGTGAACTCATGGCGCACATGAATCACTGCATCGCCCGCCTGGCGAAATGCCTGCAGCGCCTGCGCGGCCTTGTCTGCCGCGGCTTCCACGCCGTCGAGCGGCCACTTGCCGTGGGGGAAGTAGTCATTCTGGATATCGATTAGGATGAGCGCTTGCTTGGCCATGTGTGTTGCCTCGTGATGGGTTGATGGGCGCCAGTATCTTAGCTGGCGCACCGACCGGGGATTGGCTGCACCGACAATAACAGGGGGAAAACTGACAATGGCCGTGGAACGCTCGATCATCGAGTTGGGTGTGTTGATCTATCAGGGCGCGCAACTGGCGGCGGTGCATGGCCTGACCGATCTGTTCGGGGTGGCCAACCGGATCGCCGCCGCGCACCAATCCGCGCAATTGCCGCTGCTGCGGGTCAGCCATTGGCAGGTGGCGGCAGATGGTACGCCCGCGCGCGTATTCGCCAGCCATCCCGGCCCCGGCCAACCGCTGATGGCCGTGCTGGTGCCACCGTCGATTGGCGAATTCACCGAGCAACAGACGCCACCCGCGTTGTTGCAATGGCTACGCCAACAACACGCGGCGGGCACCGTGCTCGGTGGCGTGTGCATCGGCTCGATCATGCTGGCGCGCAGTGGTTTGCTGGACGGGCGCAGCGCCACCACCCATTGGTCTTCTGCCAGTACGTTCGCAGAGCGTTACCCTGCGGTGCGTCTGGAAGCGGATAAACCGATCGTCGATGACGGCGACCTGATCACCACCGCCGGGCTGATGGCGTGGTCCGAACTGGGCCTGCGCCTGGTCGACCGCCTCATGGGGCCGAGCGTTGCGGCGGACACGGCGCGCTTTCTGGTGATCGAACACAGCGACAGCGCCAGCCAGTGCGGCAGCAACTTTGCGCCGATTCTCGGGCATGGCGACGGCGCGATCCTGAAAGTGCAGCACTGGTTGCAAGCCAGTGGCGCGGTGGATGTCTCGGTGGCGGCGATGGCGCAGGAAGCCGGCCTCGAAGAACGCACGTTCCTGCGGCGCTTTCGCGGCGCGACGGGTTTGAAACCCACCGAATACTGCCAGCACCTGCGAGTGGGCAAAGCCCGGCAAATGCTCGAGTTCACCAACGGCACCATCGACCATATCGCCTGGACCGTGGGCTATCAGGACCCCAGCGCGTTTCGCGCCACCTTCAAGAAAATCACCGGCCTGGCGCCCAGCGAGTATCGCAGCCGGTTTGGTGTGTGAAGAATGTTTCGTCGTCACCGCCCTCGCTCGCCTCGTCAGCTTCCTATAGGCCTGATGATGTTCTGGCCTCATCGGGGGCAAGCCCCCTCCCACATTTGATTGTGTTCACAGATCAACGTGTGGGAGGGGGCTTGCCCCCGATGAGGCCTTCAAAGTCACCCTGACTCAATGCCTGATCAACTTCTCCTGCACCGCCTGCTGATCCACATCCAGCAGTATCTGTTGCTTGCCAGCCACCCTCACTGCCGCTGGCAACCCATCGCGATACACAATCCGGTTACCACTCACCGCCGGCACCTTGCTGCCCGGTAGCAGCGTGCCCACCAGGTTCAGCGGATCAGCCCCGCACACCGCGATCAGGCTTCCATCATGGGCCCGCCGCCGCACCTCACGCAGCAGCGGGATCGCTTCCGGCAAGGCGAACTGTTCGCCCGCCAACCCGCTGACGAACCGCCCGCCGCGAATCTCCCCGCGTGCCTCCAGGCGGTGAAAGGTGCGCAACAGTTCGCGCCAGTTTGGCAGCCAATCCGCCTCGCGCTCCAGCAGTCGCCAGAACACCACGCCGTAGCGGCGCAGCAAGGTCATCGCCACATGCTCCAGGGTTTCGGCCGAGTGCGGGCCGGCGGCGGTCGACGGGCGCCGGATCAGCGCCCAGCGCCCGGCATCGTCCATGCCGCCGACGAATGCACCGCGCCCGCGCCGGCTGCTGCGCGCCTGGCGTTTACTCGCGGGTGTGGTCAGCGCACGCAGCCCGGCGAAGCTGTCGGCGTTCACCAGGCCGGCACCGACCAGCTCCTGCAGCGCCGTTTCCAGCTCGCTGCGCAGCAGATGGGCTTCGTGGGCCAGCTCATCGAAAAACAACGCGCCGTGTTCGCGCAAGGTCTGGTGGACTTTCTGCGCCTTGGGCGACAACGTCGTGCTGTCGGTCTGTTCGGTCAGCCCGCTCCACAGCGGCACCTGGTTGCGTGGCAGCAGCACCACGGGCGTGCTGCGCAGGGCGGTGGCGCCGGGCTTGTTGCTCAGGCGTGTCCACACCAGCTTGCCGCTGCGGCACAGGTCGTCGAGCCAGGTTGATGTGTAATCCTTGAGCCGCGCGCTGAGCAAGTCACTGTCCCAGGCCGAGGTGGCCGCCGCGTAGCCTTCGAACTGGGCGACGATCTGCGGCAACATCGCGCTGCCCTGGCCACGCGTACCGTCGGACAGGTGCTGCCAATCGAACAGAAAGCGCATGAAGTCCTGCAACGCCACCGGCTCGATTTCCCGGCGCAGGCGCTTGACCGTGTAGCGATGAATCCGCGCCAGCAGGTGCCGTTCGCACCATTGTTCCTCGCGGGCACCGGGGCTGAAACGCCCGCGCAACACATAGCCTTCCTGCTCCAGGCGGGCCAGGGCCTGGGCGATGTCGGTCACCGGCAGCCCAAGGGGCGCGGCGATTTCGATCAGGCTCAGCGGGCCGAACCCCCCGAGGCGCGCGCGCAGCACTTCCACCAGCGCGTCATCGAAGGTCCAGGGCTCATCGAAGCCGGGCAACAGCGGCAAGTCGTTGGGGTAAATCGCCCGCAAGCAACTCAGGCGTTCCACCGCCACCCACTGGCCTTGGGGCAGATGACAGGCGCGTCCGCCCTTGGCCAGCGTTTGCAACCACTGCTGCCATTGCGGCGTAACCTCGCTGTCGACGATGCACGCCAGGCTCATCAACGCTTCATGCATTTCATCCAGGCCATGGGGCGCCGGCCAGGCCTCTTCGCGCACGCCGGCGATGGCGTCGGCGTCCAGCGCGCCAAGGTCGTCGGTGCTCTGCGGGTCGCTCCAGCGCCGGTTGAGCACGGCCTGGGTGCGGCGTTCTTCCAGCGGCGCGTCGTCGAGAAAGGTGTAGGGCCGCGCGCTGAGAATTTCCGCGGCCATGGGCGAGGGCGCCGGCAGGTCGCGGCTGATCAGGCGTACCTCGCCGCGCTCGATGCGCCGCAACAGGGCCAGCCAGGCGTCGCTGTCCATCGCTTCGTGCAGGCAGTCATCCAGGGTTTGTTCGACCAGCGGGTGGTCGGGTACTTCGCGCTCGCCGGCGAGGTTTTCCAGGCACGCGATCTGGTCGGGAAACACGCTGGCGATCAGGTCTTCGCTTTTCATCCGCTGGATCTGCGGCGCCACCTTGCGCCCGCCGGTAAAACGCGGCAACGCCAGGGCCACCCCGGCGTTCCAGCGCCAGCGCACGCCGAACAACGGCGCGTCGAGCACGGCCTGGATCAGCAGGTGCTCGGCGGTCTGGCTGTTGAGATAACGCCACACCTCATCCAGCGCGAAACTGTGGCTGGTGGACAGCGACAGCACGATCGCATTCTCGCTGGCCGCCGCTTGCAGTTCGAAGTTGAAGGTGCGGCAGAAACGCTTGCGCAGCGCCAGGCCCCAGGCGCGGTTGATGCGGCTGCCGAACGGCGTGTGGATGATCAGTTGGGTGCCGCCGGACTCGTCGAAAAACCGCTCCATGATCAGCGTGTCCTGGGACGGCAACGCGCTGAGCGCCAGGCGCGCGCGGGCCAGGTAATCCACGATCTGCTCGGCGCTGGCGCGGTTCAGGCCCAGGGTGTCGGTGAGCCAGGCGAGGGTGGGCTGCAGATCGCCGGGCGTGGCGCCGAGCAGTTCGTCCAACTGGCCCTGCAAACGCGCGACCGCCGCCGACAGTTCGCGGCTGCGCCCCGGCGCTTCGCCGAGCCAGAACGGGATGGTCGGCGGCTGGCCATGGGCGTCCTCGACCCGCACCTTGCCGGCTTCGACCCGCAAGATCCGGTAGGACGTATTACCGAGCTGGAAGACATCCCCGGCGATGCTTTCCACCGCGAAGTCTTCGTTGACGCTGCCGATGTTCAGGCCCTGAGGCTCGAGCAACACGCTGTAGTCGGCGTTGTCGGGGATGGTGCCGCCGCTGGTCACGGCGGTCAGCCTGGCGCCCCGACGGCCGCGCAGGGTGCCGGTCACGGCGTCGCGGTGCAGGTAGGCGCTGCGGATGCCCTGGCGGCCGTTGTAGCCGTCGCAGAGCATCTGCACCAGCGCCTGGTAATGGCGTTCATCCAGCTCGGCATAGGGCGCGGCGCGGTGGATAAGTTCGAGCAGCGCCTGTTCCGGCCATTCCCGCGCGCTGACTTCGGCGACGATTTGCTGGGCCAGCACGTCCAGCGGCGCGACCGGGATGTGCAAGGTGTCCAGCTCGCCCCGGCGCACGCAGTCGAGCAGGGCGGCGCATTCGATCAGGTCATCGCGGGTGGTGGCGAACAGGCGCCCCTTGGGCGTGCCGCCGACCTGGTGCCCGGAGCGACCGACTCTTTGCAGAAACCCATTGATGGAACCGGGCGAGCCGATCTGGCACACCAGGTCGACCTCGCCGATATCGATCCCCAACTCCAGGGATGCGGTGGCGATCAGCACTTGCAGCGCGCCGGCCTTGAGCCGTTGTTCGGCGTCCAGGCGCAACTCCTTGGCCAGGCTGCCGTGGTGCGCGGCCACGGCGGACTTGCCCAGGCGCTCGCTCAAATGCCGCGCCAGGCGTTCGGCCAGGCGCCGGGTGTTGACGAAAATCAGCGTGGTGCGGTGTTCGCGGGCGAGGGCGGCGAGGCGGTCGTAGACCAATTCCCACACGTCGTTGGCCATTACCGCTGACAGCGGCACCGGCGGCACTTCGATATCCAGGTCACGCGGGCGCGCATGGCCGATGTCGACGATCGCGCACGGACGTGCCGTGCCCACCAGAAAACGCGACACCGCCTCGATGGGTTTTTGCGTGGCCGACAGACCGATGCGTATCAACGGCTCGGCGCACAAGCCTTGCAGGCGTTCGAGGCTCAGGGCCAGGTGACTGCCGCGTTTGCTCGCCGCGATCGCATGGATCTCGTCGACGATCACCGTGCGCGTGCTGGCGAGCATCTGCCGGCCGGAGTCCGAGCCCAGCAGCACGTAGAGCGATTCCGGCGTGGTCACCAGGATATGCGGCGCACGCTTGCGCATCAGCACGCGGTCTTTTTGCGGCGTGTCGCCGGTACGCACGGCGGTGCGGATCGCCAGCGGTGGCAGGCCCAGTTGCTGTAAATGCGCGGTGATCCCGGTCAGCGGGGTTTGCAGGTTGATCTGGATGTCGTTGGACAGCGCCTTGAGCGGCGACACATACACCACCTGGGTTTCATCCGGCAGTTGCCCGCCGTTGGCCAGGCCTTGATGAACCAGGTCATCGAGCACTGCGAGGAAGGCCGTCAGCGTCTTGCCGGAGCCGGTGGGTGCGGCGATCAGCGTCGAGCGGCGCTGGCGGATCAGCGGCCACGCCTGGGCCTGGGCGTGGGTCACCGAGGGGAAGGTGCTGCGGAACCAGGCGCTGACGGCGGGGTGAAAGCCGTTCAAGACCGTATTGGTTGTTTCAGGAAGGTTCATGATCCCTATATGCAACCGCCCGGGCCAAGTTGCAAGCCCGCACTTTGTCCGTGACGGTTGCGCTACAAACCCGCAAAATGCAACGATTCTGGCAAATACCCACGGCAAGGCTCAAACGCCTGTCGATACTAGCCATCGTTCCAAACAGACCGGGCCAGCTCAATCTATGCGAATGCGCCTTATGTTGTTGGGCGGCGGGAATGCCCTCGGGCAGGCGCTGATTCGCCTCGGTGCAGAGGAAGACATCGGTTTCCTCGCCCCCAAACCGCCCCAAGACGGCTGGGATGCCGCGAGCCTTACCCAATTGCTCGACGACACCCGTCCCGATGCGTTGATCAACCTCGCCTACTATTTCGATTGGTTCCAGGCCGAAACGGTCAGCGAAAGCCGTCTGGCCGCCCAGGAGTCGGCGATCGAACGCCTGGCCGAACTGTGTCAGCACCACAGCATCACCTTGCTGCAACCGTCCAGCTACCGCGTGTTCGATGGCTCCCGCGCCACTGCCTACAGCGAAAAGGACGAGCCGGTGCCCCTGGGCCTGCGCGGCCAGGCGTTGTGGCGTATCGAACAGAGCGTGCGCGCCACCTGCCCGCAGCATGTGTTGCTGCGCTTTGGCTGGCTGCTGGATGACAGTGTCGACGGCACCCTCGGGCGTTTCCTGGCGCGGGCCGAGCAGACTGAAGAACTGTTGATGGCGGACGACCGCCGCGGCAACCCGACGCCGGTGGACGATGCGGCGCGGGTGATCATCTCCGTGCTCAAGCAACTCGACTGCGCGGCGCCGCTGTGGGGCACTTATCACTACGCCGGTCACGAGGCGACCACGCCGTTGGCGCTGGGCCAGGCGATCCTCACCGAAGCGCGCAGTTTCCGTGCGCTGGTGATCGAAGCCCCCACCGCCCAGGCCCATGCGGCTCGGCCGGATGCCGGTGAAGAACCACAACACGCGGTGCTGGCCTGCAAGAAAATCCTCCACACCTTCGGCATCAAGCCGCGGGCGTGGCGAGCAGGGTTGCCGGCGTTGCTGGATCGGTTCTACCGCCGTAGCTGAAACACCCCAAAGCAAAATGTGGGAGGGTGCTTGCCCCCGATAGCGTGGCGTCAGTCAACAGATTCATTGACTGAGCCACCGCTATCGGGGGCAAGCCCCCTCCCACATTGGTTTTGCGGTGTTTGTTAAATATCGCTTAGAACTTGTAGCCGATACCAACCATGTAAACGAATGGATCAACGTCAACATTGACCTTGGCGCGAGTGCCTGGGCCCAGACCGTTGTTTTCCACGGTGGCCGTGGTGCTGATGTCGATATAACGGACCTGGCCGTTGATCATCCACTTGTCGGTGATCATGTAGTCAGCACCGATCTGTGCGGCCCAGCCCCAGGAGTTGTCGGCCTTGAAGTTGCTGAAACCGCTTTGTTTCGCGCTGCCGCTGAGGCTCTCGTCATAGATCCAGGTGTAGTTGATACCGGCACCCACATACGGTTGGAACTTCGAGGCGCTGTCCAGCGGGTAGTACACGACGCTCAGGGTTGGCGGCAGTTGTTTCAGGGAGCCGAGCTTACCGTTGGCTGCGCCTACGGAAGTGCCCTTGAGTTTCACGTCATGCGAGAACGGGGTGGCCGCCAGCAGTTCGATACCCCAGTGGCTGCTGAACATGTAGGCGAAGTTCAGACCCAGTTGCGTGTCGCTGCTCAAGGTCGCCTTGCCGCCCAGGTTGGCGCCGGTCGATGGGCCCTGGTCAACTTTGACGTTACCGCTGTCTGTGTTCGGGTTCACGGTAATCGCACCGGCACGAATCAGGATGTCACCGGCCTCGTAAGCGTGGGCAACGGGGGCGGCGAGGGCGAGCGCGAAGAGTGACGCGCCGAGCAGAGACTTATTGTTCATGGGAGCTCCAGAGGACGTTTAAAGGTTGTACATCCAATGGTAAAGATCGTTCCGTTCGGTCTTTTGACGCAGCTCAATGAATGGGTGATAAGCGCTATTCCGGCAATTCGTAGACGTAAATCTTCTCGGCATCCATCTGATAGCCGGCGTCGGCCAGCTCACTGGAGGACGGTTTGACCTGCATCACGCCCTCGATCCAATACGGCTGATACAGCTCGTCGAGTTTCACGCCGACTTCGCTTTTCACATGCACGATCTGGTTCGACGGCGGTGGCGGTACGTGAATGCACGCGCCGAAATACGGCACCAACAGGAACTCGGTGGTACGGCCTTCTTCACTGACTTCCAGCGGCACGATGTAGCCCGGCAGGCGGATATGCCGGCCGTCGAGGCTTGGCACCACCGGTGCGTTGGGCAAGTCCTGCTTGGCCGCTGGCGCGGCCTCCACCGATAACGCATCGGCCATTTTCGACAGGTCGTGCAGCGGTTTCATATTGGGGATTTCCGGCGGCGCGTCCGCCGGGATCATCTCCTGCCAGGACAAATCCTTGGGCTGATCCTCCGCCCAGGCGGGCGCGGCCAGCAGCAACAACAGGGCAAACAGGGCACGACGCATCGAAGCCTTCCTCATAAACGTATGGACAGGCCATCGGCCAAGGATTGTCGATAGGCCCGCCACGCCGGCACGCTGCCCATCAACAGCGCCGCCGCGAGGATACCGGCGAGCAAGCTCCATTCATACTCGCTGGGCCAGGCCATCGGCAGGTCCAGGCCGTAGTTGGCCTGCAGGTACCCGCGTGAAGCGGCGATGCACACGTACAGCAGACCCACGCCGGCGATCACACCGGACAGCGCCAGGGCGAAGGCTTCGAAGATCAGCAACGTCGCGATATGCCACGGCCGCGCGCCCACCGAACGCAGGATCGCCATTTCGCGACGACGCTCGTTGAGGCTGGTGAGGATCGCGGTGAGCATGCCGATCAAACCGGTCAGCACCACGAACAGCGAGATCACGAACAGCGCTTTTTCGGCGGTGCCCATCATGCTCCACAGCTCTTGCAGCGCCACGCCGGGCAGGATCGCCAGCATTGGTTCGCCACGGAATTCATTGATCTCGCGTTGCAGGGCGAAGGTGGAGATCTTGTTGTTCAAGCCGAGCATGAAGGCGGTGATCGCCTGCGGGGTCAGGTCCATGTTGCGCGCCTGATCGGCACTGATGCGGCCTTTGCCCTGGGCCGGCACGCCGTTGTGCCAGTCGATATGGATCGCCTCCATGCCGCCGAGGCTGATATGCAGTGTGCGGTCCACCGGGGTGCCGGTGCGCTTGAGGATGCCGACCACGGTGAACGGTTTGTCATCGTGCTTGACCAGGCTCACCACGGCCACGCCATGGGCCAGCACCAACTGATCGCCGAGCTTGTAGTGCAGCGCTTCGGCCACTTCGGCGCCGAGTACCACTTCGAACGGATCGGTGGCGAAGGCGCGGCCGCTGGCCAGTTCGAGGTGTTGCTTGCGGCCGTACTGGTAGTGCTCGAAATAGGATTCGTTGGTGCCCATCACCCGGTAGCCGCGATGGGAGTCGCCGAGGGAGATCGGAATCGCCCATTTCACCTGCGGGTTGGCGGCGAAGTGTTCGTAGCTGTCCCAACGGATATTGTTGGTGGCGTTGCCGATGCGGAACACCGAATACAGCAGCAGGTTGACCGAGCCGGAGCGCGCGCCGACGATCAGGTCGGTGCCGCTGATGGTGCTGGCGAAACTGTTGCGCGCTTCAACACGTACCCGCTCCACCGCCAGCAGCAGGCACACCGAAAGGGCGATGGCGAAGGCGGTGAGGATCGCGGTAAAGCGGCGGTTAGCCAGGCTGGCCATGGCTAGACGGAACAGATACATCTCAAACCTCTGCGGGCGTGGCGGCGCGATTGAGTTCGGCCAGCGACAGGTGACGGTCGAACAGCGGAGCCAGGCTCTGGTCATGGCTGACAAACAACAGGCTGGCGCCGGCCTCGCGGCATTCGGCGAACAACAGTTGCAGGAAGGCTTCGCGGGCGTCGTAGTCCAGCGCCGAGGTGGGTTCGTCGGCGATCACCAGCTCCGGCTGGCCGATCAGCGCACGGGCGGCGGCCACCCGTTGTTGCTGGCCGATCGACAGCGAGTCGGCGCGGCGCTCCAGCAGGGCGCTGTCCTTCAACCCCAGGTGCGCCAGCAACGCCGCGGCGGCCTGGTCGACACTGCCGTGGCGCTGCTTGGCCCGCTGCGCGCGCAGCTTGGAAAAGTGGCACGGCAACTCGACGTTTTCGCGCACCGACAGGAACGGCAGCAGGTTGAACTGCTGGAAGATGTAGCCGGTGTGGTCGACGCGAAAACGGTCGCGGGCACCGGCCGAGAGGTCGGTCAACTCCTGGCCGAGCAGACGGATGCTGCCTCGGCCGGGTGTCTGCACGCCGCCCAGCAGGCCGAGCAGGGTGGTCTTGCCACTGCCGCTGGGGCCCTTGAGAAACAGGGTCTCCCCCGGTTCCAGGCGGAACGCGGGGATGTCCAGCAACGGCGGGTGTCCGGGCCAGTTGAAGCCCAGGTCGGACAGTTCGATCAATGCGTGGCTCATGGCTACTCAGAACTTCAGGGTGGCTGCTGTGACCGTCGCTTCCACACCTTGCTGGCCGCTCGGGCCGATCAGTTGTACCTGAATTTTCTGGGTGGCGGGGAAGGTCTTGAACACTTGGCTCAGGTCGAGGTTGCTCAAGGCCGTCGGCGTGGCGCAGGTGAACTGGTAGTGGGCGTGGATTTCGCTGTGGTCGTGATGGTGCTCGTGGGCGGCCGCGTCTTTGTCGGCGGTGGCGTGGTCGTCATCGTCGTCATCGTGCTCGGCTTCAGGCTTGTCGCCGAACAGCGGGCTGTTGAGTTCCTGGGTGCTGACCACGCAACCGGCGGCCTTGGGCAGGTTGAACAGGGCGGCTGGGTTTTCCAGCTGTTTGCGCACGGCGGCGACCTTGGCTTTGTCGGCGGCGCTGGTGGCCGGGTGTTCGAACCCCACCAGGTTCATCGCCGGGCTGTCCAGCTCAAGCTCCAGGGCCTGGCCGTCGAGCACCGCGTTGAGACGGCCGACCCCGTGTTCATGGGCTCCCAGGCTGGCATGCTCATGATCATGCTCGTCAGCGGCGTGGGCGATAGCCAGTGGCAGCAGGGCAAACGGCAAAGCAAGCAGCAGACGGCGCATGGGGAAGCTCCAGAACATGAAATTTATGTTATGTGATCTTATAACAATAGTGTCGAGAGTTTGACCGTCCGCTTGGCGTTGCGCAAGCCGCATGGGAGCATGCCCGTCGGAAAAAATGCAGGAGTAGGGACGATGTTGCGGATTCGTGGAACTGTCGGCGACCTGCCGGTGGACTTGACTCTGGAGCTGGATGACGCTGATTGGGCACGCCTGCGCGCGCAGTTGCAGACGACGCCGGTGCCCAGCGCCACCGCTGCGCCGGCCGTTGCGGTCAAGCAGAACGATGACCTGTGGCAGAACGCCCAGGACCTGTTGCGCGCCGCCGGCCAGCTCAACGGGCTGGAATTGCTCGATCAACTGGAAGGACTGGCCGGCGACGCCGCGGCGGGCAAGCGCCTGCTGGTGCGCCTGCGCCATAGCGGCCAGGTCAAGGTCAGCAGCGGCGGTGATACGCCGCTCTATACCTGGATTGACCCGTTGTAGGAGCGAGCTTGCTTGCGAAGAGCGTCAATCACAACGCGCCCATCCTGAATGAATGCGGTGTCCTTGAGTTTTTCGCGAGCAAGCTCGCTCCTACAGGGCGATTAGTACAGCGCGGCGAACAGCTTGCGGCGGTACGCGGTCACCAGCGGGTGATCGTTGCCCAGCAGTTCGAACACCTGCAGCAAGGTCTTGTGCGGTAAGCCTTCGCTGTAGCTGCGGTTGCGGATGAACAGTTTGAGCAAGCCTTCCAGCGCGGCATCGTACTGCTGGCGTGCCAGTTGCTGAATGGCCAACTGATAGGCCGCTTCGTCGTCCTGCGGGTTTTGCGCCAGGCGGCTTTTCAGGTCGGCGGGGTCGGGCAGGTCGGCGGCCTGGCGCAGGAAGGTGATTTGCGCCTTGGCGCCAGCGAGGGCGGCCTTGTGCTCGTCGCTCTTGACGGCGTCGAGAACGGCCTGGGCTTCGCCCAATTCACCGCGTTCGGCCAGGCAGCGCGCGTACAGAATCAGCGCGCCGGCGTTGCTGTTGTCTTCGCCCAGCAGCGCGACCAGCACGGCTTCGGCTTCACTGATACGGCCCTCGGCAAACAGCGCCTGAGCCTGCTCCAGCGGGTCCGCCGCAGCCGGCGGCGGCATCTGCACGTGAGGTTCGAGCATCGCCCGCACCGCCGACTCCGGCTGCGCCCCGGCAAACCCGTCCACCGGTTGGCCGTCCTTGAACAGCACCACCGTCGGCAGGTTGCGAATACCAAAGCGCGCAACGATGTCCTGCTCGGCCTCGCAATCGACCTTGGCCAGCAGCAATTGGCCCTGATAACTCTCGGCGATCTTCGCCAGCATCGGCATCAACGCCTTGCACGGCGCGCACCACTCGGCCCAGAAGTCCACGAGCACGGGCTTTTCGAAGGAGTTCTGGATCACCGCCTGGTCGAACGTGGCGGTGGTGGCGTCGAAGATATACGGCGTGGGCTCACTCATGGGGCGTCTCGAATAAAGCGGGAATGGGGCAACTATAAGGGCTGGCGCAGGCTATCGGAAGCCGCATGGCGCTTCGCCGCGAGACATATGCCAAAAAGGGTCCTGATACCAGTCGCGAGGAAACCCCATCGCTTGCAAGCTGACGTCGGGAAACTCTCTGAGCAAGTGATACAGGCGCTCTCCCCAACGAGTGTGAGGGCTCACCATCTGCATCAGATGATTAAGAATGCACAGTACTGAAAAAATACGGGCATGCGGTCCTGGTTGAACCAGATGTGTGGGCCACGGAAAAATGGCTTTTTTCGGCAGCTCGGGACGAATCCCCAGTTCTCGATTCCACATTCGCGAATGATGGGCGCAGATGTTTCGGATAGTGGTCAGTGTGTGCAGCCAGGATTGCATCAGTGGTGCCGCCAGCCCAAGGCGCCTGGCGATGGCCTTTTTATCCATGTCTTTGGCCAGCCCTTTATATAAATGGGATAAATCACCCAACGTCAGCTCTTCCAGCATGGCCCAGCCCGGCATAAGAGCAGGATGGGCATAAGTTGTCGGGTAGTGACGGGCATAACTTTCCTTTGCCCTCTGGCGTTTAAGGAGGCTCTTTCTCTGGGCGTCTGCGCGCGATCTATCGATGCGCTCGCATTCGCGCTGGAAGTCACGTATTGCGGCGGACTGTTTGATGGACAGCGTCGTCAGCAGCCGCTGATGATCGAACGCCTGGTGGAACATCAATGGGTTGATATACCAGTGACTGCCATGGGTAGGGCCCATGTGGTTGCTGATGACAGCGCGTGATGCAATTTCGACTCTCTCAAGGGCATCCATGGTCAGTAAACGAAGCCGTCGATCAAAGTCGTAGAGGCGGGTTAACTGGCGAAATTGGATACCTGTGCGAAAGCAATGGTTGATATCTTCCGGTTGCTGGAAGGGCCGCATATAAGGGCTTAATCGGAAGAAACTGACCGACCGCAAAAAAAGCTCGGCACGAGCCTCATCCTGAATCGTCAACCCGCGGCGCTTGAGTAGTTCCAATTGGGCAGGAACGTCAATGGCGGGCTTGCTGAACCGCCTCATGCCCAAAAAGTACCGGTCATAAAAAACCCGCACAATTTGTGCTTGGCTACTGACGCAACCAGAGGCATGGCGGGTGTATTGCGGCGAAGGTTAGGTAGCCGCCCGACTTTTTGCAAGACTTTTGCATGGCCAGCAATGAATGGAATTGTTTGGAAAAGCATGCAGGTCGATTGTCCAAGCCGCGTGCGAAAGGAGGGCATTTTCCATGCCTCGCCTTTTGCTGTCTCAACCAATCCATTGCTGAAAATGTGTAACGCAGAGGTTTAACGCCGCGAATGGTACAGGCTCACCTTGCGAAACTCCCAAGGCTCGGCCAAGTCCGGCAATGTCAGGGCATCGAGTATCGCCAGGCGCTGATAATCCGGATGCTGAAAGTCCCGCACCCGCGAGTCCGCCACCAGTGCTTCACGCCCGCGCGTGAGGAACTGGTCGAGCAGCGGCAGGTTGGCGCGGTCGTAGAGCACGTCGGCCACCAGGATCAGGTCGAAGCGGTCGGCCTCGGCGAAAAAGTCCGTCGAATAGCCCAGTTCAACCCCGTTGAGTTCGGCATTCGCACGGCAGGACGCCAATGCCAGTGGGTCCAGGTCGCAGGCCACCACTTCCTGCGCGCCGGCCTTGGCGGCGGCAATCCCGGCGACGCCGGAGCCGGCGCCGAAATCCAGCACGCGCTTGCCCGCGACCCATTCCGGGTTCGCCGCCAGGTAGCGTGCGAGTGCCAGGCCGCTGGCCCAGCAAAAACTCCAGTAGGGCGGCTCATGCAGGATGCGCCGGGTTTCTTCGGGGCTGAAGGCGCGGTCCATGTTGTCGGCGTCGAGCAGCCACAACGCCAGGTCGGTGCCCGGCAACGGGCAGGGCACCAGCTGTGCGTCGCCGATCAGGGCGCTCAGCGCCCGTTGCAGGTCGAGCGGTGGCGTCATGGTGCCTTGACGAGTTGCAGGGGGCCGGTGGTCTGGGTGATGGCCTGGGTGATGCGTACTGCGGGCAGGTGCAGGATCAGTTGGCCGGACTGGCTGGCGCGCCCGCGCAGTTCGACCCGCGCACCGGCCGGGAACGCGTCGGGGCTGAAGCGCAGGCGGAAGGCCAGGGGCTTGCCGTTGCCGCTCAGCACGCTGCTGGCGAGCAGTTGTTGCGGGCGGCTGCGGTCGTCGATCACCAACAGCGCCATTTCGACTTCGGCGCCGGCGGGCACGTTGGTCAGGCTGCCGTTGATCTCACGCTGGTAGGCCGGCAGCGGGCCGAGGTCTTCGATGCCGGGGACTTTTTTCTCTTGCGCCGGCTGAGGCTGCGGCGTCGAAGGTTTTGGGGCTTCGCTGCTGCAGGCGACCAGAAAACCGAACAAGGTGAGTAAAACGAGTGGTCGTAACTGCATGTACGGCTCCAGAAAGGACAAAATCCGTGGCTTAAAAAACAGGAAACATAATCGTCAGCCTATATACCGTAAAGGCTATGGCTTGTCTTGCCACGGGGATGCGCTACCATGGCCCTCCCTTTTTTTGTTGCCTGCCACCATGCACTGTCCCTTCTGCGGTGCCAACGACACCAAGGTCATTGACTCGCGTCTGGTCGCCGAGGGCGATCAAGTGCGTCGCCGGCGCGAATGCCTGGCCTGCGGTGAACGTTTCACCACCTTCGAAACCGCCGAACTGGTATTGCCGCGCCTGATCAAATCCGACGGCAGCCGCCAGCCTTTCGACGAAGACAAATTGCGCGCCGGTATGCAGCGCGCCCTGGAAAAACGCCCGGTGAGTGTCGAGCGGCTGGAGGCGGCGCTGGCGCATATCAAGCACAAGTTGCGCGCGACCGGCGAGCGCGAGGTCAAGTCCCTGGTGGTTGGAGAGCTGGTGATGGGCGAGCTGCAAAAGCTCGACGAAGTCGCCTATATCCGTTTCGCTTCGGTGTATCGACGTTTCCAGGACCTCAATGAGTTCCGCGAAGAGATCGACCGCCTGGCCCGTGAGCCGATCAAAAAATGAACCCACCGTCTGCTGAACAGGCCATCCTCGACGCCCATTACATGGCCCGCGCCCTCGAACTGGCGCGCAACGGCCTGTACACCACCCATCCCAACCCGCGTGTGGGGTGTGTGATTGTGCGCGATGGGCAGATCGTCGGCGAAGGTTGGCATGTACGTACCGGCGAGCCCCATGCGGAAGTGCATGCCTTGCGCGCGGCCGCTGACAAAGCCCGCGGCGCCACGGCCTATGTCACCCTGGAACCCTGCAGCCATTACGGCCATACCCCGCCGTGCGCCGATGCGCTGGTGAGTGCCGGGGTGGCGCGGGTGGTCGCGGCGATGCAGGACCCCAACCCGGACGTCGCCGGGCGCGGTATGCAGCGTTTGGCCCAGGCCGGCATCGAAGTGCGCAGCGGTGTGCTCGAAGTGGAAGCGCGGGCGCTCAATAAAGGTTTCCTCAAGCGCATGGAACACGGCCTGCCGTTTGTGCGGGTCAAGCTGGCGATGAGCCTGGACGGCCGCACCGCGATGGCCAGCGGCGAGAGCCAATGGATCACCGGCCCCGCCGCCCGCGCCGCCGTGCAGCGCCTGCGCGCCGAGGCCAGCGTAGTGCTGACCGGCGCCGACACCGTGCTGGCCGATGGTGCGCGCCTGACCGTGCGCGCCGCCGAACTCGGCCTGGACGCAGAAACCACCGCGCTGGCCATGTCGCGTCCGCCGCTGCGCGTATTGATCGACGGCCGCCTGCGGGTGCCGCTCAATGCGCCGTTCTTCAAGGCCGGCCCGGCGCTGGTCATCACCTGTGTCACTGCGGAAAACCAGTTCCCCCGTGGCCCCGAGTGCCTGGTGGTGCCCGGTGTCGATGGCCAGGTCGACCTGCGCTCGGCGCTGGTGGCGTTGGCGGCCCGTGGCGTCAACGACGTGCTGGTGGAAGCCGGGCCAAGCCTGGCGGGCGCGTTCGCCCAGCAGGGCCTGGTGGACGAATACGTGATTTTCGTCGCCGGCAAGTTCCTCGGCTCCGCAGCCCGGCCTTTGCTGGACTGGCCGCTTGAGAAACTGGCCGACGCGCCCCAACTCAAGATCACTGAAATGCGCGCTGTGGGCGATGACTGGCGAGTCACTGCCATCCCTGTGCCAGCAGCGAGCGTATAATTCTGACCGGGCGCTCAAACGCCCGCACCGTTTTCCAGGAGAAGGCCATGTTCACCGGCATTATCGAATCCATCGGCAGCATCCGTGCCATGACCCCCAAGGGCGGCGACGTGCGCCTGCTGGTTGACACTGGCAAGCTCGACCTGGGCGATGTCAAGCTGGGCGACAGCATCGCCGTCAGCGGCGTGTGCCTGACCGTCGTCGACTTGCCGGGCAACGGCTTTGCCGCCGATGTCAGCCGGGAAACCCTGGACTGCACGGCGATGAGCGACCTCAAGGCCGGCAGCCCGGTCAACCTGGAAAAAGCCCTGACCCCGACCACGCGCCTGGGCGGTCATCTGGTCAGCGGCCATGTCGACGGCGTCGGCGAAGTAGTGGCGCGCAGCGAAAACGCCCGCGCCGTGGAGTTCCGCATCCGCGCGCCCAAGGAGTTGGCCAAATACATCGCCCACAAAGGCTCGATCACCGTCGATGGCACCAGCCTGACCGTGAACGCCGTGGATGGCGCCGAATTCGCACTGACCATCATTCCCCACACCCTGAGCGAAACCATCATGGCGTCGTACCAGCCAGGTCGCCGGGTGAACCTGGAAGTCGACTTGCTTGCCCGTTACCTGGAGCGCCTGCTTATGGGCGATAAGGCCGCAGAGTCTGACTCTCGACAAAAGCCTGCCAGTAACATCACCGAAAGTTTTCTGGCCGCTAACGGCTACCTGAAATCCTGACCAAGGGGGTGCCCTGTGGCGCTCAATAGCATCGAAGAACTGGTTGAAGATATCCGCCAAGGCAAGATGGTCATCCTGATGGATGACGAAGACCGTGAGAACGAAGGCGACATCATCATGGCCGCCGAGGCGTGCAAGCCGGAGCACATCAACTTCATGGCCAAGCACGCCCGTGGGTTGATCTGCATGCCCATGAGCCGCGAACGCTGCGAGTTGCTCAAGCTGCCGCTGATGGCGCCGCGCAACGGTTCCGGGTTCGGCACCAAGTTCACCGTATCGATCGAGGCCACCACCGGCGTGACCACCGGGATCTCCGCCGCCGACCGTGCGCGCACCGTGCAAGCGGCCGCCGCGAAAGACGCCAAGGCCGAAGACATCGTCAGCCCGGGCCACATCTTCCCGCTGATGGCCCAGCCGGGCGGCACCCTGGCCCGCGCCGGCCACACCGAAGCCGCCTGCGACCTGGCGCGCATGGCCGGTTTCGAGCCGAGCGGGGTGATTTGCGAAGTGATGAACGACGACGGCACCATGGCCCGTCGTAGCGAACTCGAAACCTTTGCCGCCCAACACAACCTCAAGATCGGCACGATTGCCGACCTGATTCACTACCGGATGATCCACGAACGTACCGTTCAGCGGATTGCCGAGCAGCCGCTGGACAGCGAACTGGGCCAATTCAACCTGGTGACCTACCGTGATTCGGTGGAAGGCGACGTTCACATGGCGCTGACCCTGGGCACCATCTGCGCCGACGAACCGACCCTGGTGCGCGTGCATAACATGGACCCGCTGCGCGACCTGTTGATGGTCAAGCAACCCGGGCGCTGGAGCCTGCGCGCCGCGATGGCCGCGGTGTCCGAGGCCGGCAGCGGGGTGGTATTGCTGTTGGGCAACCCGGTGGATGGCGACGTATTGCTCGCGCATATTCGTGAGTCCGCCGAGCAAACCCAGGTCAAAACGCCGACCACCTACAGCATCGTCGGTGCCGGTTCGCAGATCCTGCGTGACCTCGGCGTGCGCAAAATGCGCCTGATGAGCGCACCGATGAAATTTAATGCGATATCCGGTTTCGACCTGGAAGTTGTAGAATACGTGCCCTCCGAATAAAGGCTGGCGATTTTCGCCCCTTGTTCGCGGTTAAATCATCACTGAGGGACGCACTTTTCGCGTCCCGGCTCTTTAAGAGATTTGTCGAATGACCCTGAAGACCATCGAAGGTACCTTCATCGCCCCCAAAGGCCGCTATGCCCTGGTGGTTGGCCGCTTCAACAGCTTCGTGGTTGAAAGCCTGGTAAGCGGTGCCGTGGACGCCCTGGTTCGCCACGGTGTGAGCGAGAGCGACATCACCATCATCCGTGCCCCTGGCGCCTTCGAAATTCCACTGGTTGCGCAAAAAGTTGCGCAACGGGGTGAATACGCGGCGATCGTCGCCCTGGGCGCGGTCATTCGTGGCGGTACGCCGCACTTCGAATACGTGGCTGGCGAATGCACCAAGGGCCTGGCCCAGGTGTCCATGGAGTTCGGCGTACCGGTTGCATTCGGCGTGCTGACCGTGGATTCGATCGAACAAGCCATCGAACGTTCCGGCACCAAGGCCGGTAACAAAGGTGCTGAAGCTGCCCTGTCCGCCCTGGAAATGGTCAGCCTGCTGGCGCAGTTGGAGGCCAAGTGATTTCCGACGAGAGCGATCGTTTCAACCCGCGCGACCCACGCCCAGCCGACGCCGGCAAGCCGTCCAAGAGCGTCAAGCGTCGCGAAGCGCGTCAGCTTGCGACCCAGGCGCTGTATCAGTGGCACATGGCGAAAACCTCGCTGAACGAAATCGAAGCGCAATTTCGCGTCGATAACGATTTCAGTGACGTCGATGCCAGCTACTTCCACGACATCCTGCACGGCGTCCCGGCCAATAAGACCGAGATCGACATCGCGCTGGCACCGTGCCTGGACCTGACCCTCGACGAGCTGGACCCGGTTGAACTGGCCGTACTGCGCCTGTCCACCTGGGAACTGCTCAAGCGCGTCGACGTGCCGTACCGCGTGGTGATCAACGAAGGCATCGAACTGGCGAAAGTCTACGGTTCGACCGACGGTCACAAGTTCGTCAACGGCGTGCTCGACAAGCTGGCCCCGCGCCTGCGCGAAGCCGAAGTGAAGGAACACAAGCGCTGATCCGCGCTTGAGTTCTCGATGGGCGAGTTTGAGCTGATCCGCAAATACTTCGCCGCCGCGCCTTGTGCGCAGGGCGGCGAGGGCATTGCCCTGGGGATCGGCGATGACTGCGCCTTGCTGGCGCTCCCCGCCGGGGAGCAGTTGGCAATCTCCACCGATACCTTGGTGGCCGGCGTGCATTTCGCCGACCCCTGTGATCCGTTCCTGCTCGGCCAGCGCTCGCTGGCCGTGGCGGTGAGCGATCTGGCCGCCATGGGCGCCGACCCCATCGCGTTTACCCTGGCCCTCACAACCCCCACCGTCGATGCCGATTGGCTGCAACGCTATGCCCAGGGTTTGAACGCCATGGCGCAGAGCTGCCGCGTGGGCCTGGTCGGCGGCGACACCACGCGCGGGCCGCTGAGCCTGACCATGACCGTGTTCGGCCGTGTGCCGGCCGGGCAAGCGTTGACCCGCAGCGGTGCGCGGCCGGGTGACTTGCTGTGTGTGGGCGGGGAATTGGGCAACGCGGCGGGAGCGCTGCCGTTGGTGCTGGGCCAGCGCAGCGCCGAGGCCGGCATCGCCGACCCGCTGCTGGCGCATTACTGGTCGCCGCAACCGCAGTTGGCCCTGGGCGTTGCCCTTCGGGGCAAGGCGACGTCTGCAATGGATATTTCCGACGGGCTCCTGGCCGATTGTGGGCATATCGCTAAGGCATCGGCTGTCAGCCTGCTGGTCGAGCGCCAGCGACTGCCGTTATCCAAGGCCTTGCTCGCGTTTGTCGGCGATGACGCGGCGCGGGTGGCGGCCTTGAGTGGCGGCGACGACTATGTGTTGGTGTTCACCCTGCCACCGGCCGCGCTGGCACCGTTGCTGGCGGGCGGCTGGCCGGTGCATGTGATCGGCCGGGTCGAGGCGGGGCAGGGCGTGACGCTGCTCGACGCGAACGGGCGCGACATCACCCCGGCCGTTCGCGGTTATCAACATTTTCGCGAGACGCCCTGAGTCAGCATTCAGACCTGCATAGAACCGAGACGAAGGCCAATCGAGCCGATTGATCTTTATCAACGATAATTCAGCTTAAGCGTCTGTAGGAACGTGCTGTTACAATGCCCGCCTCTGTGAAATCTGAAATCAGGAGCACACGGTGCCCGTCGTTTTCGTCGCTGCTTCCAAGCTGCCTACCCCTTTTGCCATGTTCACCATGCATGGCTTCCTCGAAGAAGCCAACGGGCGCGAGCACGTCGTGCTCAGCCTGGGCGATATCGCCGATGGCGCGCCGGTACTGGGCCGCATCCACTCCGAGTGCCTGACCGGCGACGCGCTGTTCAGCCAGCGCTGCGACTGTGGTTCGCAACTGGAAGCGGCGATGCGCGCCATCGCCCATGAAGGCCGCGGCATCTTGCTGTACTTGCGCCAGGAAGGTCGTGGCATTGGCCTGCTGAATAAAATCCGCGCCTACGAGTTGCAGGACGGCGGCGCGGACACCGTTGAAGCCAACGAGCGCCTGGGCTTTGCCGCCGACCAGCGTGACTACGGCATCTGCCTGCCGATGCTGGAGCACCTGGGCGTGAAATCCCTGCGCCTGATGACCAACAACCCGCGCAAGGTCAAAGCCTTGACCGAGATGGGCATCACCGTCGCCGAGCGCGTGCCGCTGCACACCGGGCACAACCCGCACAACAAGCTCTACCTGGCGACCAAAGCCAGCAAGCTCGACCACATGATGGGTAACGAGCACCAGGGCGAGGTCGACCGCGCGTGACTCGAGGCCAGGTGAAACGGCGACTGTCCTTCAATTGGTGGCAGTACCTGGCGCTGGCGTTGCTGCCATTGTTCGTGATCAACCTGGTGTTCGCTCAGGCCGAACCGCTGTTGCCGGTGCTGGCCATGCCGTTCTTCATTGCCGGCGTGGCCTCGATGTTTCTCAGCCTGCGCTATTTTCATGGTTATAAACATGCGTTGATCGCCACCTCTAAAGCCCTCGATACCGCAGAAGAGCCGGCGGCCTGGATCACCCTCGCCGCCCGTCGGCGCACGGCGTTGCTGATTGCCTCCGTGCCCGCCTGGGTCGGTGCGCTGGCGGTATTCGTCGGCCTGGAAGCGGTGCCGTTGTTCCTGCTGGCATTGTCGACCCTGGTGTTGTTTTACCTCTACCGCATCCCGCGTCAATTGGGATGAAGTCTCGCTGGCTGGCGCTCCTGCTGCTGGCGTTCGCTGCCCAGGCCCTGGCGGTCGAGCGGGTGGTCAGCCTGGCGCCGTCGCTGTCGGAAATCGTGGTTGAACTGGGCGCTGCCGACCTGTTGGTGGGCGTGCTCGACGGCGGCGAGCGGCCAGCGGCGCTGGCGAAGGTCGCGTCGGTCGGGCGCTATGGGCAATTGAACATCGAGCGCTTGCTCAGCCTCAAGCCCGACCTGATCCTGCTCTGGCCCGGCAGCATCGGCCCGGCCCAGCGTGAACAGTTGCAGCGCCTGAATATCCCGGTCTACGTCGCCGAACCCCATAACCTCGAACAACTGACCCAGCAGGTCCAGGCCATCGCCGAGCAACTGGGGCGCGCCGACGCCGGCCGGCAATTGTCTGCGCAGTTGCGCCAGCGCCTGGCCGGGTTGCGCCAGCGCTATCAGCGTGCCGAACCCTTGCGGGTGTTTTACCAAGTGTGGAGCCCGCCTTTGTACACCGTGGGCGGTGGGCAGATCATCAGCGATGCGCTGAGTGTGTGCGGCGCGCGCAATGTGTTCGACGACCTCACGCTGCCCGCGCCGCAGGTCAGCGTCGAGTCGGTGCTGCAGCGCAACCCCGAGGTGATTCTGGCGGCGGATCAACCGCAGTTGGATGCCTGGAAAGCCTGGCCGCAGCTGGCGGCGGTGGCGCAGGGGCGTTTGCTGTTGGTGCCGGACAAAGGCCTGGAACGGCCGAGCGGGCAGATGTTGGAAGCCTTGGCGCGGTTGTGTCAGGTGATTGCGCCGAACCGCTGACGCAATCGCAGGCACGCCGACGTTTCTATCAGAGCGTCGGCGTCCAGGTCACGCCAACCCTCCACACCCGACCTTCTTCCCGATAGTCCTGATTGTTCAGGAACGCCGGATCGTCATAGCTGTAACGTGCCCGAGCGTAAGTCTTGTCCAGCACGTTATCGACTTTCAGCGACAACGCCACTTCCCGGCTGAGCGCCCAACTGCTGCGCAGCCCGAGCAAGGCATAACCGCCCAGGCGATTGCGATTGGCTTCGTCGTCGTAGCTGCTGCTGATCGCCTGCCAGCTCGCACCGACGCCGAGTTGATCGAATTGCCGATCCAGGTCCAGGTTCAGGGTGCGCCGCGCACGGCGGGCGAGGGTGTGGCCGCTGTCGCGGTCGCGCGGGTCGATCAGCGAAACGCCCAGGTTGCCCTGCCAGCCGAACAGCTCGTGCTTGAGCGCGGCTTCAAAACCATTGATCCGCGCCGCTGCGACGTTCTGCGGTTTGCCGCCGTCGAGAATGATCGCGTCGCTCAAGTCGGTGCGGTACAGCGAGGTTTCCAGGCGCGTGTGGTCGCCGAGCTGGCTGCGCCATTGCAGCTCGTAACTCTTGGAGGTCTCGGGCTGAAGATTCGGGTTGCTGTACTGCGTGTCCGGGTAATAGAGGTCATTGAAGGTCGGCGCACGGAAGCCTTCGCTGTAGCTGAGCAGCACATCGTTGTCGGGGTTGATCGGCACGGTGAGGGTGCCGCTCCAGCTGTTCTGGCTGCCAAACTGTTGGTTCTGGTCATGGCGCAGGCCCAGTTCGGTGGAAAACCACTCGCTGCGGAAACGATGCTGCACAAACGCGGCGCGGTTCCAGCGGCTGTTTTCGGTAAACGTGGTGGAGCCGTGGAAGCGGTCTTCGTACCAGTCGCCGCCGAGGATCAAGCTGTTGCGCTCATTCAGGGTCAGGTCGTTCTGCCAGTTGACAGAGTCGCGGTAGGTGTTGAATACGCTGAAGTCATCGCTGAGGGTATCGCGCTTGGTGTCGCGGTTCTCGCTGTGGCCCAGTTCCAGGCGCGATTGCCAGCGTTCGCTGAGGCGGGCGTCGACATAGCCGCTGGCGCTGCTCACGGCGTAGTCGGTGTAGGGTTTCTGGCCGACGCTCTGGCCGGTGGCGACGTCGTAGCGGCCGAAGCTGTTGTCGTACTCCGACTTGCCGCGGCTATCCAGCAGGTTGAAACCGGCTTCCAACGCGTCACTGAAACTGTGGCTGAGGTTCAGGCTGACGGACTGGTTGCGGTAGGCATCATGGTCGCCATCGCTGGGAAACGAGGTGTGTGTCGAGTTGATGCCGGCGCTTTCATCCAGGCTCGCGCCCAGGTTGAAGCGCGTGTGTTCGTCGCCGCCGGACAGCCCGAGGCTACGCTCCCAGCTCTGGTGGCTGCCGAAGCCCAGCCGCAGGCGCGGCTGCAGGCCCTGTTCGGCGTTGCGCCGGGTAAACACCTGGATCACCCCGCCAATTGCATCGCTGCCGTAGATCACCGAGCGCGAGCCGCGCAGCACTTCGACGCGCTCGATCTGGTCCACATTCAGGTATTGCAGGCCGCTGTCGCCGGAGGTGGCGTTGGCGATGCGCTGGCCGTCCACCAGCACCAGGCTTTGCGCGGACTTGGTGCCGCGCAGGTAGATGCCCGGCAAACTGCCACGGCCGCCGGTGGGCGCCACTTGCACACCGGGCACGCGGCTGAGCAGGTCGGTCAGGCTGGTCGGTTGCAGGCGGTCGATGTCGTCGCGGGTGAAGACGGTGTTGGCGGCGCTGCTGTCGTTGCGCGCCTGGACCTGGCGGTTGGCGCTGATGACCACGTCGGGGAGTTTCAGCGCGGCGTCGCGGCTGTCGGCGAGCAGGTCGTGGGCTGGCAGAAGCAGCAAGGGCAGGGCAAGGCGCAGGTGATTCATAGAGCGGTCCATAGCTTTTTGTAGGAGCGAGCTTGCTCGCGAAAAACCTGAGGACGCCGCGTGCATACAGAGTGCACGCGTCATCGTTGACGTTTTTCGCGAGCAAGCTCGCTCCTACAGAAGTCTCGGGGGGTTATAAACCCAGGAGTGTCATGCGTTCGCGGACCGACGCCTCGATACCCGCCTCGTCGAGCCCGCACTCGGCGAGCATCTGCGCCGGCTTGGCGTGTTCGACGTACACATCCGGCAAGCCCAGGTGCAGCACCGACTTGAGGATGTTCTCGCGCGCCAGGAACTCGCTGACCGCCGCACCGGCACCGCCCATGATGGCGTTTTCTTCGACCGTCACCAGCAGTTCATGGCCGGCGGCGATCTCGCGCACCAGTGCTTCATCCAGCGGTTTGACGAAACGCATGTCGACCACGGTGGCGTCGATCTTCTCGGCGACTTTCAGCGCTTCGGCCAGTTGCACGCCGAACACCAGGAACGCGGTCTTGCTGCCTTGGCGTCGCACAATGCCCTTGCCGATTTCGATCGGCGCCAGGTCTTTTTCGATCACTGCGTTCGGGCCGGTGCCGCGCGGGTAGCGCACGGCGGCCGGGCCGTTGTAGAGGTGGCCGGTGCTGAGCATCTTGCGCAGTTCGTTTTCGTCGCTCGGCGTCATCACCAGCATGCCGGGGATGCAACGCAGGTAGGACAGGTCGAAGCTGCCGGCGTGGGTCGGGCCGTCTTCGCCGACCAGGCCGGCGCGGTCGATGGCGAACAGCACGTCGAGGTGCTGCACCGCGACGTCATGCACCAACTGGTCATAAGCGCGCTGCAGGAAGGTGGAGTAGATCGCCACCACCGGCTTGGCGCCTTCGCAGGCCATGCCTGCGGCGAATGTCACCGCGTGCTGCTCAGCGATGGCGACGTCGAAGTAGCGCAGCGGGAAACGCTCGCTGAACGCCACCAGGTCGGAACCTTCCTTCATCGCCGGGGTAATCCCCACCAGGCGCGGGTCGGCGGCGGCCATGTCGCACAGCCATTCGCCGAACACACCGGAGTACTTTGGCCCGCTGGCTTTTTTCGGCGCGGCGGCGGGGGCGTCCAGGGGGTCGAGCTTGGTGATCGCGTGGTAACCGATCGGGTCGACTTCCGCCGGGGCGAAGCCTTTGCCTTTCTTGGTGACGATGTGCAGGAACTGCGGGCCTTTGAGGTCACGCATGTTGCGCAGCGTGGCGATCAGGGTCGGCAGGTCGTGGCCGTCGATGGGGCCGATGTAGTTCCAGCCCAGCTCTTCGAACAGCGTGCCGGGCACCAGCATGCCTTTGGCATATTCTTCGGTGCGGCGGGCGATTTCCCACGCGCCGGGCAAGCGCGACAGCACTTTCTTACTGCCTTCGCGCATGCTGGCGTAGGTCCGGCTGGAAAGGATCTTCGCCAGGTAGTTGGACAGGCCGCCGACATTGCGCGAGATCGACATGTCGTTGTCGTTGAGGATCACCAGCATGTTGGCGTCCACTTCCGGCGCATGGTTCAGCGCCTCGAAGGCCATGCCGGCGGTCAGCGCGCCGTCACCGATCACCGCAATCGCCTTGCGATCGCTGCCTTGCAGGCGCGAGGCGATCGCCATGCCCAGCGCGGCACTGATCGAGGTGCTGGAGTGGCCGACGCCAAAGGTGTCGTACTCGCTCTCCGAGCGACGCGGGAAGGCGGCGATGCCGTCCTTCTGGCGCAGGGTGCTCATGCGCTCGCGACGGCCGGTGAGGATTTTATGCGGATACGCCTGATGGCCTACGTCCCACACCAGCCGGTCGTCCGGGGTGTCGAACACGTAATGCAGCGCGATGGTCAGCTCGATGACGCCCAGGCCGGCACCGAAATGCCCACCGGTCTGGCCGACCGTGTAGAGCAATTCCAGGCGCAATTCATCGGCCAGGGTTACCAGCTCGGCTTCACCCAGACGACGCAGGCCGTCCGGCGTGACAGCACGGTCGAGCAGAGGCGTGGACGGGCGTTTGCGGGGAATCTCTTGAAACGTCGTGGGCATCAGGCGAATCGTTATAGGTATAGAAGAGGCGGCAGTTTACCTCAAGCATCGCAAACTGCCCACGCAGAGCACCGAACTTGACCGATATGTGGCTGTAATGGCCGCGGTTATCAGTGACGACGTTCGACGATGTACCGCGCCAGGTCTCGCAGGGGCTCGGCTGCTGCGTCGAAAGGTCGCAGGGCGACCAGGGCCTGGTCGCGCAGTTCCAGGGCGTAAGCCTTGGCGGCATCCAGCCCGAGCAGCGCAGGATAAGTCGGTTTGTCCCGTGCGATATCGGCGCCCTGGCGTTTGCCCAGGGTGGCGGTGTCACTTTCTACGTCGAGAATGTCGTCCTGCACCTGGAACGCCAGGCCGATGGCCCCGGAGTAAACCTGCAAGGCCGCCAATTGCGCGGCTTCGGCACGCCCACTGGCCAGGGCGCCCAGGTGGACGGCGGCTTCGATCAGGGCGCCGGTCTTGTGCCGATGCATGTGTTCGAGGGCCTGTTGATCGAGCTTCTGGCCCACCGAGCCGAGATCGATGGCCTGGCCACCGACCATCCCGGCGGGGCCTGCGGCGACCGCCAGGGTGGTGACCATGCGCAAGCGGATCTCGGCATTCACGCTGCTCAAACTCGGGTCGAGCAATGCGCTGAACGCCAGGCTTTGCAGGCCATCGCCGGCGAGGATCGCGCAGGCTTCGTCAAAGGCTTTATGGGTGGTCGGCTGGCCGCGACGCAGGTCATCGTCGTCCATCGCCGGCAAATCGTCATGCACCAGGGAATAGGCGTGAATCAACTCCACCGCGCAGGCCGCGCCGTTGGCCTGTTCGGCAGGCGCGCCGAGGGCTTCGCAGGCCGCATAGGCCAGCAACGGGCGCACCCGCTTGCCGCCATTCATCACGCTGTAGCGCATGGCCTCGTAGAGCCGTTTCATTTCCGGGCTTGGCGCAACAAACAAGGGCTCCAGCGCCGCATTGACCCGGGCTTGGCTACTGGCCTGATACGCGTCGATCATTCGGGCTGTTCCGCATCGAAAGGTTCTTCGGCCAACTCCCCGTCGCGTTCGAGCAACACCTGGACCTTCTGCTCCGCCTGCGCCAACGCGCTCTGGCAGTCGCGGGTCAGGCCGATGCCTTGTTCAAACGCCGTCAGCGAGTCTTCCAGCGACAACTCGCCGTTCTCCAGACGCTCGACCAGGGTTTGCAGGTCGGCGAGGGATTGTTCGAAATCGAGTGCAACTTTTTTGCGGGCCATGGCGGCTATTCCGGTAGACGGTAAACCGGCGCGACACTAGCAGACATGGGGGATGGGGGCAAATGAACGGGGCGACTGAGCCGATTGCGCGGTCGCCTGTTACTGCGCCGCCGCGGCGCGCAAATAGTTATACACACTGGCCCGGGAAATCTTGAAGTAGTCGCCGACGTAGTCGACAAAGTTACGCACATCCAGCAGGCCGTGCTCCCGCGCCTGCACCAGCACCTGGATGATTTCGCTACGGCCGAAATCGGCGGGTTTCAAATGATTTTCGGCGGCGAGGGTTTCGATGATCTCATTGAGTTTTTCCCGCCAATCGCCGCTGAACAGCGATTCTGGGCGCCCCTGGGACTGCTGGCCTACGGCAAAGCCGCTGATCAGTTTCTGCACTTGGGCCAGGGCGGTCACATCGAAGTTCAGGCACAGCAAGGCGCAGGGTTCACCGTTGGCGGCACGGGCGACGAGGGAGATCGAACGCAACTGACGGCTGTTGATCCCGGTCTTTTCATACGGCCCGACGGTGTCGGGTCCGGCAGCCAACTCAGCCAGGTCAGTGATCAGCGATTCATCCCCGACCTGACGTCGGGAAAAGCCATTGGCAATGTGGGCAATACGCCCGGTGTGCAGGTCGTGTACCACGGCTTCCAGGTCCGGATAGAGCAGGGCGGCGATGCCGTCGGCGGTTGCCTTGATGAATGCGATATCGACCATGGGTTAACCGGGCACAGGAAAAAGGAACGGTGATTGTACGCAGGCGTCCGAACAGTTGTCAGTCCACGGCCTGCATGCGCTGCACCGCGAGGGTCGCCAGTGCGATGTCCTGAGCGGCCAGGCCGGTCAGGTCGGCGATGGTCAGGTCATCGTCGCGGAAACGCCCGCGTGCCTTACCGGCCAGCACATGGCCGAGGGAAACGTCGGCCTGGTCGCTGATCAAATGGGCCCGTACTGCGTGGCTCATTTCGCCATGGTCCAGGCATTGGGCACGGTCATCGGTCATGAGCACCCGTGCCCTCTGCAGCAGCAACGGGTCCAGTTCCTGTTTGCCTGGGCTGTCTGCGCCCAGGGCGACAATATGAGTGCCTGTACGCACCACGTCGGCCGGTACGATTGCCTGGGTCGACGGCGTGCAGGTAATCACCAGATTGCACTGTGCGAAAACAGCCTCAATGCTGTCGGCTGCTTGGGCTTTCAACCCAGCTTGCTGCAGTGCGTTGGCGAGGTGTTGTGCCCGCTCGGGAGAGCGTCCCCAGATCACCACACGCTCGATTCCCAGCAGTTCGCAGGTCCAGCGCGCCTGCAGTTGCGCCTGATGCCCGCTGCCGAGAATGCCTAGCGCGCTCACCCGTGCGGGCGCCCCGGCCCGTGCGGCCAAGGCACCGGCGGCGGCAGTGCGGCAACTGGTCAGCCAGCCTTCGTCGTTGAGGATGGCGCGGGTCTTGCCGGTGTGAGAATCGAACACCAGCACCAGGCCATTATTGGTCTCCAGGCCGCGGGAAGGATTCTCATAAAAGCCCATGGCCAGCTTGACCACAAACACCGAACCGTCTTTCGCGTAGCCGGACTTGATATGACAGTCCCCCGGCGGGTTTTCAAACAACAACACCCCCGGCGGCGGGGCCACGATGCGGCCGTCGGCGTGACTGATCAATGCCTGTTCCACCGCGTGCAGCATGTCTTGGCGCGACAGCGCGGCGCGCAATGCACTGAGTTCGTAAACCGCCAGTGGCACCGCGCTCATCACGCACGCTCCTGCGGGGGAACGCAGGTTTTAAGCTTGAAGTCCGAGAGTGTGGTCATGGCGCGCTCCTGAATATCAACGGGACGAAAGCGCGACACTAACCTGATTTATATTTATTGTCTAATTTGTACTTATCGTGCAATTCTGGTTTGAGTGTTTAAGCATCGCGTCAAACTCGACCAGCCCGGCCTGCATCTTCTGCAGTGCCGCCATCTGCAGCGCCAGCTCCTCCTGCTTGCGGGCAATCGCCTGGCTCGCGCGCGCCCAGGGCAGCGCGTCGCCCTGGTGCCCGTGCAAAATGGCCTGTAGCTCCTTGAGCTTGAAACCCAGTTGCTGAGCACACTTGATCAACATCAGCAGCTCGACACTCTGCGCCGAATAGACCCGATACCGCCCCGCTCTCTGCGGGCTGGGAAGCAGGCCGATCGCTTCATAGTGACGAATCGCCTTGATGGTCGTGCCCGACAGTTGCGCCGCTTTGCCGATGAACATGAAAACGCCCTTTTCCAAATAATCCGCCGGCCCGCGTCAGCCAACGAGCGCGTTGCGCGGGCGTGGAACCCAGCACCGGCCCGAGCAACAAGGTCTTGGTCACCGTTATGCCGCAAAACGCCAGCGTCGTCTTGCGCATCAGATGAATGCCCGGCATGCGGTAGAACCAGCGGTAATACCATGGCGGCGTATCGAGCGTCACCAGCAAGTGTGCGGTTCGGCCATGCAGCAGCTTGTCGGGAAATGCCTTGCCTGCACGGTACTTGAAGGCGAAGCCTGGTAGGAAAACTCTATCGATAAAGCCCTTCATCAACGCCGGAATACCACCCCACCAAATCGGCAAGACAAACGCCAAATGGGTGGCCCACAGGATATCTGCCTGGGCACCGAGCAAATCGGCTTCCAGGGCTTGAATGTCGGTGTAACCGTGATGCAGCACCGGGTCGAAAGCCAGCGTGCCCAGCCGTAGGACGCGTACTTCATGGTCGGCGTTTTTGGCCGATTGGATGTAGGTGTCCGCCAGTGCCGAACAGAAACTGGTGCTGGAGGGATGGCCGAGGATGACCAGAATGCGCTGAGCCATGGGGATGAGTCCTGAAACGGGGTTGCAGGGTAGGGGCTGCCGTATAGGGGAGAGTCAAGGGCAATAGCACGATGCGGCTTGCCCCACGTTTTGCCCCGTTACTCATAAAACCCCGGTCTCAAGTGCTTGAGATTCGTCACCGATGAACAGCGGCTGGAACGTTTTGCTTGGCACGTAGCCGGTTATTTTTTTGTCATGTGTAAGGTTTTGAGGCGCATGTTCGGTGATGTGCATATTGATGTCGTTGGCGGCCTGCCGGCGTTTGCTACCAACGCTCTGGATCACGTGCCCCGTGGTCTGCCGACCCTCCTGCCGGGCGACAATCTCGATCAAGCAGTGGCGAAGTGCCAGGTCCCAGCAAACCTGTTCAATGGAATGCATGCGTTCCATCCCCTCGTGACGTGTGCGAATACTTTACCTGTATAAGTCTACATTCTAGACCTGTCGTCTATTGCTACATATCGTGTGGCTGTCGTTTAAACAAATCGAGTACACGCAAGGAAGTACGCATGACTATGGCAGAAGCAGTGTCGACAGGGGCATTGGTAGTGTTGGGGAGCATCCTGCTGGTGCTCCTGCTGCAATACTTGAGGCTGCGTGAACTCTGGAAAATGGCGCTTACCTGCCGCCGGAACGCGCGCTGGGGGCGGATCTATGAGGCTGAGAACCGGGAGTTGCGTTCTGCGCTGCGCGCTGAGAAGGCGCATATCAAGCAGTTGCAGAGGAAAGTCGGGCTTTTGCAAGGGGGGGTGACTGCGCAGGAGGAATAGGTAGAGAAGGATGTCTCGCTGATCACTTTTCAGACGAGAGCAGGAGCGTCAAAAACAATACCCGTTGGAGCCTATCCTCCCAACCGCTGCGCTTGACAGGGATGGTGGCAAAGTGCGATTGAGGCTTTAGGATTTTGGGTCCGGGGCGATAACCTTTTTTTTAGCGCGCCCTCTTTTGAGCGCCGCGTAGCGACGGAGAATAGAACAATGGCAAGTATGGAAGCTCAACTGGAAGAGCAGTTCGATAAGGAAATGGCGTCGGTCAAACGCCCGAACCTGATGATTGTTGGCGGCACCGGTGTTGGAAAGAGCAGCCTGATCAATCATATCTTCGGCAAAACGATTGCCAAGGTCGGTACCGGGCAGCCTGTCACTCGCGGTTGTCATCGCTACGAAGACGCCAACATCCCTCTGGTCATCTTTGATACCGAAGGTTATGAGGTGACAGAAGGCAAACCCTCGACAGGCAACTTTCGGGAAAAAATCATCCCGGAGATCAAACAGCGCAAGTTCAAGGCGCTGGATGAACAGATCCATCTCATTTGGTACTGCCTCAGCGTAGCCAACCACCGGGTTACTGATTTTGACCTGGACAACTTGCGATTGATTACCGGTGAACTGGATATTCCGGTGGCTGTGGTACTCACCCAGTGCGATGCCGAACCCGTCGATGATGAGGGCAACGGTGAGACTTCCCGGGCGTTTCGCAACGTGCTGCGCGAGCACGGTATTCATTGTGAGGTTTTCGAGACCTGTGCAAATAACCCCAGCCACGATCCAGAGCTGAAACTGGACCTTGAAAAGTTAATTGCCTGGTCGAGTGCATCACTCAAGGACGATGCGCTACGCCAGTCCTTCGTGGCTGCCCAGATCGCGTCGCTACCAGCCAAACGCAGCGAGGCGATGACCATCATCATGACCTACAGCGGCACCACCGCCGCCAGCGCCGGACTTAACCCGGTGCCGATGTCGGACGCGTTACTCATTGTGCCTCAGCAGATGGCGATGGCGGCATCGCTGGCCAAGCTCTACGGGTTTGGCTCGATGGGTGAAATGGCCGTCAGCCTGCTCAAGGGCCAGATCCTCAGCCTGGTGGGGCGTCAGTTGGCAGCCAGCCTGACCAAGATGATCCCCGTGCTTGGGCAGATCATTAACGCCGCTGTTGCCGGGGCGATCACCGGAGCGCTGGGCTTGGCCCTGGTCGAGGTCTATGAACGCGCCGTGGACGGCTACCTGAAGACAGGCAAGTCACCGGACTGGGCTCGCCTCTTTTCTAACGAGCAGTTCATGCAGGCGTTCAAGATTGCGCTGGGAAAATGGGGCAATCAAAAAGCTTGAAGCCACTTGGCGCACTCTGAAGGCCGTGGCGAGAGACAGATCTGTTTCTAGGCAGGCCTTCATCCCCCTTCAGCGGTTCAGGGTTTAGAGAGACATGGATCAGTTCGCGATCAACATCATCGTGCTGGGTAAAAGCGGCGTCGGCAAAAGCAGCTTCTGCAACTATCTTTTTGACCAGGTGGGTTTGTTTGAGACGGGAAGTGGCAAGCCCGTCACCTCCTGGGAGAAAAATTTTCAGTCGCACACCTTCGAGCACCAGGGGCACCTGTTGAATGTGTTCGACAGCGTTGGCCTGGAAGCTGACAACTATGAGCGATGGCTCCAACAGTTCGACCGTTTCATGCAGCAACATCGTGCGCGCCCGATGGAGCCGGAAACCTGGATTCATGGTGCCTTCTATGTGATCAACGCCAGCTCCGCACGGCTGGAACCGGTGGATGTGAATCTGATCAAACGGCTCGGACTGGATGCCAGGATTCCCCTGCAAGTCATCCTGACCAATGCCGACGTTGCGGGCGATAAGGTCGAGGCCCTCCAGCGAGAAATTCACCAACTATGCCCGGGTGTATCGGTGACGCCGCTGTGTTCGGTATCGGTACGTAGGCGTGGTGGTCAGTCGACGCAAGCCTTTGGTCGCGATGAAGTGCTTTCGCTCTACCTGGAACAGTCGCATGCCTTTCTCAGCAAGCGTCTGGCTGCGATGAGCTGCTTGAACTTCAAAGGTGTGCTTCGCCAAATGCGCGATACGGTCGTTGCCAAGATCGAAAAGGCAGACCTCAGCATCTTTAGAATCGCGGACCTCGATCTGGATACGGAAATCGAGTTGCCCGATTTTGATGAGGTGTTTTCCGATCTGAAAGGCTTCGATGACTACCTCTCATCCTTTGGTTTCATGGGGGACTGGGAGACCAGCGATGAGCTGGAAAACGCAGTGACCCGTGTGTTTGACGACTTCCAGCGAGAGATGGAGGGCCGCTTCAAAGAGATCGAAGACGGGTTCGAGTCCGATAGCCTCCTGCGCAAGGTGGGCGCGCTCTATGAGGCGGCAAAAATCATCCTGACCCTTAAATCGACCATGATTGAATGGCTGGATGACGGTTTTGGCCGTGTCCACGCAGAACTCGACAGGCTCTTCGTCAAATATGCCGAGGACGACAACTTCTTCGCCAGTCATCTAACGGGACGCGTCTTCATCAGGCCCAAACTGTTCGGCATTTTCTAAGCACGGGCTGCATCAGCGCTATTTAAGGAAGAGCATTAACCATGGGCTTCGATTCGATTTATGCGGTGCTGCCAGACCACGCGGCCGAGATAAGCCGCTTGCAGTACTTGTTGGCTGACGCACGGCTGCCGGTGGTTTCGGTGATCGGCAAATACAACCATGGCAAGAGCTCCTTGCTCAACGCCCTCGTGGAGCGCGAGCAGTTCGCCGTGTCGGATGCTCGGGAAACCACCGTATTGAGCTACTTCGAGCCTGAACGCCTGAGTTGAACCTGTCCTCTTATCGTGACGCCGCTCATGCTGGGCGGCTGCTTTTTTTTTTGCAAAGGAATGACGCGGCATGAATCGAATGTTTGTAAGCCCTTGGTTGTCGGTATCCCCCAACGGCCCGGTGACCTGTGCTCACCCCCGCGCACATGACTATGTTCATTTACGCCAAGGCGAAATGGATGGTGCCTGTGGACCTTACTGCGTGGCGATGACCTTGATCGCATTGGGCGTTATGTCCCGCGAGCAGGCTCAATCACTCGACAGTTACGATGGCCGAACCCGACTGGGTCGCTTTCGCGAAAGCCTACTGGCCTTCGGCGCCCTGGTGTCGGAAGGCACCGACGATTTCGATGTGAGCTGGCTGGTTGATGTGTTCAAGCACGCCGGGGTTGTGACCGAAGTGCTGGATGCGGCGCCGCGACGACAGACGACCATCCGCAATATTGCCGACGCCGTCGACAACCGCAAAATCCCGATCGTCTGTGTCGACTGGGACGACGGCCTGGCGGCGCATTGGCTGCTGGTTATCGGCTATCAGGGTTACCAGGCAAACGATGACGATGAATTGCAAATCACCCACCTGCTGTGCCTCGACCCCACCAGTGACGCCCCACGGGTGTCACTCTGGAATGCAGTGATCGAAGTCTTCACCGAGGAGGGTAAATCGGTGAACGAAGGTCGTTACTACTGCCAGCACTGGGGCCCCAACGCCGCGCCGACGGCCTGCCGAATTGCTCAAAGTGTTTTGGTGGGGCTCGATAAAAAAGCCGAGTCCAACTATTTCTACTGAGTAAAGTGCGGGCGCCACAACGTCCATCGCAGCACCTAACGAAGCAAGCCTGCTTTTTCAAGCAGGCTTATCGTTGACGGCAGTTTTCTTACTTCTGCTGCGCCGTCAGCGCCGCATAACCATTCATCAAGTTGCGATAGTTCGGAATACGCTGGGACAACAGATTGCCCAGGCCTTCGATATCGTTGCGCCAGTCGCGATGCAGCTCACACGCCACCGAAAACCAGTTCATCATCTGCGCACCGGCCTGCGTCATCCGGCTCCACGCCGCCTGTTGCACCGTGGTATTGAAGGTGCCCGACGCATCCGTCACCACAAATACATCAAACCCCTCCGCCAGCGCCGACAACGTCGGGAACGCCACGCACACGTCCGTCACCACACCGGCAATGATGATCTGCTTACGCCCGGTGGCCTTGATCGCCTTGACGAAGTCTTCGTTGTCCCACGCATTGATCTGACCAGGGCGAGCGATGTACGGCGCGTCCGGGAACATCTCCTTCAACTCCGGCACCAGCGGGCCGTTAGGGCCTTGCTCGAAGCTGGTGGTGAGGATCGTCGGCAGGTTGAAGAACTTGGCCAGGTCCGCCAGGGCCAGCACGTTGTTCTTGAACTCGTTGGGCGAGAAGTCCTGCACCAGGGAGATCAGGCCGGTCTGGTGGTCGACCAGCAGGACTACGGCGTCGTCTTTGTTCAAGCGGTTGTAGGTTGGCGTGCTCATGGTTGAATCCTTTTTTGTTTAAGTGGGTTGGGCGTTGCGTTCAACATGGGCACAGATTAATGGGCGGGACGTGGGGGATAAATCGGCTGGGAGGCGTCTTACTGTCAACTTAAAAGGGACAATTGGTTGAGCTACCCGCAGTATCGGTCCTTTTCACTTGCGGGATGTTTCCTAGAGAACTCCAGGAGCGGTATGAGGGTGTTCTTCAAAAGAGCGGGCGTCAGTGCTCTGCGTGATTAACGGTGTTCTATTCGAGCTCCACCTTTTTCAGGTGAAGCCAGGCTGTACTCACCTTCATCACAATGACCCCCAACAGCAGTAAGCCGGTGAGCGTCATGGCGAGCCCTTGCAGCAAGATGTTTGCCGGTACCTTATCGGCCACGACGCCTGTCAGCATGACCGAAACAAGAAAGGCCGCGCCTGTGCCGGTATCCAGCAATGCAATCACACGGGCATAGAAATCCCCAGCAACCTGCTGATAGATGCGCAACAGGCTCAGGGTAATGACCAGCCCCTCCGCCAGCCCCGTCACAGCCACCAACGGCAATGCCAAACCGAGGCTGTCGACTTTCGATACAACCCAGATAGAGGCACATATCAGGGTCAGACTGATCAACATCCATGCGCCATATTGCTGCCCGACACGGGGCCATGACGACAAAGCAAGTCCAGCCAGCATGCCGACACCATAGGCGCCGAACAGCAACCCGACATCGGCCGGTGGACGCTCCAGCACCTGGACCACATAGACAAGCGCAAGAATCTCAAAACTGCCAAGGGCCAGCATCACCAGCATACTGGCCGTCATGGGCAGTATCAGGCTGGCTCCATAGCGTGAAACCGCCGTGCGCAAATCGCGCCAGATACCTACTTCATCGGCCTGCTCCCGCTTGACATGGGACGAGGGCAACAACACACACAAGACACTGGCGATGAGCAGCAGCACGCCAATTACCACAACCGCCACCCCATGCCCGTAGTGGCTGGCCAGCACGCCAGCCAACAGCGTACCGATGGCCATCCCTGACATGCGCGCGGCCATGATGATGGCGTTGGCAGCGGGTAGCCTATCTGCCGAAACCAGGCTGGGTAACAAGGCACTGGCACCCGGCACGAAGAACCGGTTGCATGTCGCCGCCAGGGCAGCAATGGCAAGGATCGGGATAAGCTGCCCACGCATCGCCGGCAGCAAGAGTGCCAGGATGATGAACAGACGCGCCACACAGGCCCAGACCAGTACCCGTTTGAGATCGGTGCGATCGGCCACTGCACCGGCCCATGCGCCGAACAGCAGCATCGGGATCAACTCGCATATGACCAGCAACATGATGTTGAACGCTGACTGGGTCAGATCGAATACCACGATCTGCAGCAGTACGATCAGCATCCAATCCGCCACCGAAATCACCCATTGCAGACCGGTCAAGAGCAAAAGACCGGCGCCATGTTTGTGTAGCAGCCGCTTCACCGCTGGTCTTCCACGGTCAGGTTTTCCTGCGCGAGCTTGTCCTGGTCGTGCTTGAGCACAAATCGATGCAGGATCATGCGAAGCAGTCGCCCGAGCCACTTGGGATTGGCTTGCATCCAGGCGTAACAGGCTTGCAGGCGACAGCCCATTTCGACTTTGCCCTGCTCGTTGGAAATACCAAAGTTAATGCTGCGCAGTCCTTTGCCGATGGCGTGGCGAACGATGTGGTAGCCCATTGCGCGGTGGATGGACAGGCGACTCGTTGCCTCCAGATCCACGCCGCAATAGGTGGATTCCAGATGGTCGCCCAGAACAAAACAGAGGTCGAACGCATCAATGCGTCCTTCCTTGCGCAGCAGCAACCACACCGCATGGTCGAGCTGGCTCATTTGCAGAAAGAAATCTTCGGTGACCATGATCTGGTCAGGCGAGTGATGTTTGCGATACAGCTGTAACCATAAGGCGTGCAAGCGCTGCGCTTCATCAGTCGACAGTGCCTGACCCTCGCGAATGTCGAGACAGTAGCCTGCCTTTTCAAGCGACCGCAGATCACGGCGTATGCTTTTGCGCTTGGGGTGCTGCTCCAGATACTGCTCAAAGTCTGTCCAGGGCAGCTCCAAATGCGCGCAGCTGTAGAGCTTGTCGAGCGCCTGCTTGTGGAGGTAATCGGATGTCGGAAAATCCCGCCCGACGAACAGTCGGACGCCGCGCTTGATTGACGCCCGCTCCAGCGCAGCCACCAGACCATATCGCAGGCTTATGGAATTCGCAGTCACCGCTAACATCAGCGGCAACCCCGTATTGACCGGCGTTCCCAGGGTTGTGACGCGCAATGACATCCCATATGGCAGATGAATCCGCCATAGGGTGGCTACAGCAGCGCCGACCAGTTCACCGTTTGAAATGGCCAGCGCATAAAGGTACTGGCATTCCAGGCCGCTGGCCTCCAGGGCAGCCATATACTCATGGCTGCAAAACTGATGAGGCTTGCACAGTTGATTCCAGGACGTTCGGTCAATCGTCGCAATCGAGTCCTTGATTTCAATATGTTCCGCCGCCCAAGTGGTGTCATTTGTGCTGGCCGGCAAGCCGACCCGCACCACCTGTTCCATGCGTGTCATATGCGACTTCCTGACCTAGTTCGCTGCCGCTAGCAGGCTCTCGCCCAATCGACTGGATGAATCATCGCAACCGAGCAGATTTTCCAGGCTTTGGGCAAACCTCTCGATTTCCGCGTCGGTGTGGTGCCGGTGCAGGATCAGCCGTATCAGTGCCTGATTGGGCTTGACCGCCGGATAGCGGAAGATCGGCACGCAGAAGCCTTGTTGCTCCAACTGCTCCCGAACTTGCTCGGCCTTGCTGTCCTTGCCGATCAACACGGAGGTGATGTAAGACGGTGTGCTATTGAGCTGCAGGCCACCGTCAAGCAATCGCAGGCGAAACGCCAGGCTTCTGCGCAGGAAGTCATCCATGATGGAAGGGTCGCGCTTGAGGCGCTCGATGATGGATGCCGCTGCGTCTGCCGTTGGCGGTTGAATGGCGGCTGTGAAGATCGACGTTCCACTCAGTACTTCAAAGGCGTCGATGTACTCCGCGTTGGCGCTGATCGCGCCGCCTTCCAGGCCTACTGATTTCGATAATGAGATCATGATGAAATCGGCGCGGCGAAGGTGCTGGAACTCTTCGTAGAAATTGCGCTGCGGCTCGCCATACACCATGAAGCCATTGGCGTCGTCGATATAGCTCAGGGCATTGAATCGTTCACACAGATCCAGGATCGTACCGATAGGCGCCACGCTTCCGTCGGAGGAGTAGACACTTTCGAAAACCACAATGGCCTTTCGATCTCCGATATTTTGCAGAACACGTTCAAGGTCGGCCACATCGTTATGCTTGAACGACAGCAGCGATTCGCCGTACTTAAGGTGCGCGGCGGCTTTCCAGAGACTCCAGTGGCAATCACGGTCAAAGATCAGCACGGCATCGCGGTTGTCAATGCCGCTGCTGGGGGAGAAATTGAACTTCGCTGTCATGGCATTGATGAAGCCAAGGTTGGCCAGCATGCCTGAGGCAAACGTGAGTGTTTTGTCTTTGCCATGATGCTCGCTGAGCAACGTTTCCAATCGGAAATGTGGCTCGCAGACACCCTGCGTCGCCCGCGACCCACCGGTGGAAAGCCCATAGCGTTTGACCGACTCACAGAACGCATCGAGCACTTGCGGGTCCTGTTGCCAGCCGAGGTAGTTGATCCCCGAAAAATTCACATACGGCAGGCCATTGCGCGTGATGCGCGAACCAGACATTCCTTCCATCAGGACCGGCTCGCGCAGGAACCCTTCTGACACCGACGACTCAACGAAGCGCTGAAAACCCCAGCGATCCACATTTGGTGATATTTCCATATGTCCCTCCTCCATTCATCCTGATTGCCAACACTTGATAGAACTTGACAAATTGCAAAAAATAAGCTTGTCGATTTTGTTTCAAGTGGTAGCGTTTAGTCGTCTCAACGATTTACGGCCGCATTCAGAAGCGCAATTATCGTTGCACCGAAATATCAAGTAACGATCAACAAGCCATCAAGATCGCATGAAGGAGTGACCTGTGAGTTTAGGACGAGTACTGATCGTCGAGGATGATTTCGATGGGGCTGAAGTACTGGAGGCCTATCTTGGCCGGGATGGATTCCAGACGCGACATGCAGCAGATGGCCATAAAGCCTTGGACTACCACGCGCGTTGGCGGCCGGATCTGGTGCTGCTGGACATCATGTTGCCGGGACTCAGCGGCAACGAGGTTTTGACTGCCATTCGCCAACACTCAGCGACCCCAGTCATTATGGTGACCGCTGTTGGGCACGAACCCAGCCGCATCAACTCCCTGCTGTACGGTGCTGATGACTATGTGGTCAAACCCTACAACCCAGGGGAAGTGGTTGCTCGCGTGCATGCGGTGCTGCGGCGTTGGCGTGGGGGTGGCCAGGGTCAGTCGACCTTGCTACGGCATAATCACTTGGTCATTGATTTGAATGCGGCACTGGCGACCATTGAAATCAATGGCACCAATCAACCCCTGGAGTTGACGCGCACCGAGTTCAATCTACTGTCCATGATGATGGCCGCGCCATCGCGCATGTACACACGTGCCGAGCTGCTCGCCAACTGCCTGCCCGAAAGTGATGCGATGGAGCGAGTGGTCGATGCCCACCTGTACAACCTGCGACGCAAGCTGGAGCGAGTAGGCATTCACGATGTCGTTCTGACGGTGCGGGGGCTGGGGTATCGCTTCAGCAATCCGGCATGAGCACGGCAAAGAACGGACTCTCCCGCCAACTCTGGTACTGGATCAGCCTGCGCATGATCGGCCTGGCACTGGCGGCCATGCTGGTGGTGGGGGCTGGCATGTGGTTACGCTTCTTCTCGTGGGAAACCAAACTGCGAAACGCACTGCCCGAGGCCGTGCGCCAGGAACTCAAGGTCCTGGAAGTCGACCATGCCGCCAATGCCGAGCGCCTGCGTGAAATCTATGGGCAATACCTCTATGGCGATTACTTCACGCCAGAGGTCCTCCGGGCGGATCTGCTGTGGTTCAGCGGGCTGGCGCTGATTGCGCTCCCCCTGATTATCGGCGGCGGCATCTGGGTCTCGTTGCGCCTGTCGCGCCAACTCAGCGCCGTTGCGATCTCGGCAATGCACATCGCTGGCGGAGACTTCCGGTCACGAGCAGGCAACGTGCGCGATGCCCCCGCAGCGCTGTATAGCCTGATGGCCGATTTCAACCACATGGCTGAGCGCCTGGAGCGGCAGGAGCGGGAATTACAGGCATCCAGCGCCGCCATCGCCCACGAGCTGCGCACGCCCCTCACCGCTGCCAAGGGGCGGCTACAGGGTCTGATCGATGGCGTATTCGAGGCCTCGCCGCAACAGTTGGTCATGATCATGCGACAGCTTGATCAGCTCAATCGGCTCATTGATGATCTGTACTTATTGTCGCTGGCCACAGCCGACCAGTTGCAGCTGATGCCCTCAAGCTTTGCACTCAAGTCCCTGATGGAAGAGCGAGTGGCTTGGGCGGCGCCACGCTTGCAACAGCAACCGGTGAACATCGTCCTCGACTGTCCGGACGGTTTGATGTTGATCGCCGATCGCGACCGCTTAGGCCAGGTACTGTCGATCCTGCTCGACAATGCCCTGTGCTACGCAGCATCCGGGGGGTATTTGGCGCTGCGGGCCAGCAAGCGGCAAGACCGGGTGCTGCTCGACGTCGAGGATGCTGGCCCGGGCTTCGCACCGGAGCATATCGAGCGCTCGTGCGACCGTTTCTGGCGTGCCGAACATTCGCGCTCTCGCCATGCAGGCGGCAGCGGGCTGGGGCTGTCGGTGGCAGTCGCTATCTGCCAAGCCCATAGTGGCAAGCTGAGTGTCCATAATCGTGCCGAGGGCGGCGGTCGCATCCATATCGAGTTGCCAGGCTGACTCAAGGCGAAGGCTGCGCCAGCCTGAAAGCGGGCGCAGGCAAAACCTGGTCCGTTGTCCTTGACGAAGTCTTCACCGTTTCTTGGCGCGACCTTGAATCGAAGGCGGCTCACTACCGGGGTACTGAACCTCAAAGGATGAACCGCCATGAGCAAGCCCGTTTCTCGATACAAACACAAGCGACACATGACCAGCGCTGTCTCGGTTTTCATTACCGGCAGCCTCTGCTTGCTGATTCCGCTGAAAAGCCAGGCCCAGCAGCAAGTCGCTGACGTATCCACCCGCTTGTTTGGCGAAAAAACCGAGGTCACGGTGGGACTGGGTGCCGCCTATACCCCTCGCTATCTGGGCGCAAAACAATCGCGAGCCATGCTGGTGCCGACACTGAGTATTTATCGCGGCATTTTCTTTGCCGATTCCATGCGCGGCCTTGGTGCGGAATACCTGACTCAGAGCGGGTTTTACTCCAGCGTGGCAATCGGCTACGACTTTGGCCGTACTGATGAAGACAGCGTTTGGCGCCCGGGCTCCAAGCGACTCCAGGGGATGGGTGAAGTCACAGGCGCGACCACTGCCACGTTTCAGCTGGCACAGGATCTGACCTCCTGGCTGTCGATCAAGGGTGAAGCAGAGCTGCGCGTTGCTGGTTATAAGCGTGGTAATCGTTACCGGTTGGGCCTGGAAAGCACCGTACTGAAAACGGCAGGTGATGTGATTACCCTTGGCATGAACGTGCATGCCGGGGATAAGCGCTACAACCGCACCTACTTCGGGGTGAGCGATGCCCAGGCCCAGGCTTCCCGGTTCTCTCGTTTCGATGCCGACTCCGGCGTCTATGCCTACTCGTTGTCAGCGGACTGGCAACATAAATTCAATCAGCATTGGGCGATGTTGGTCGGGTTGAATGTCATGGAGTTCCGCGAAGAGGCGAACAAAAGTCCTGTGGTGGAAGAAAAAACCGGCGTCACCAGTTTTGCCTCATTGCACTATTCATTCTGAGGCGAATAGACATCCACCGTGCGCTTACGTAGACAGCTCATCCCGGCGCGGAGGCCAGGGTGCCGGAAACTGATTTGGTTGGCCTGCACCGTGGCGGCAGTCTTGTTATTGGTGGCGGGCGCTTGGCTGCTCATGAGCGAGCCGCCCATTTCAGTGCTGACGACACCGCTACAGCCTCCAAAATAATCTCAGACGCTCAAGGCAAGGTTGCGCCGTGGGCGTCTGTTCCGCAGACCGGTATTTGGCCGCACTTGATGAAATCTTGATTAAACCTTGAAAGACGATTGACGCGTGAAGAGCACACTTCCCTCCATGCCTCCTCTGGATCGGAAACTTCACGCCATGTCACGACAGTGCAATGCAGCATTTGTGGTGGTGCTGCTATCAGGCTGCACTACGCTAATACCGCCGTATACAACCCCCGACAACAGCACCTTGCCTGCGCATTACCAGCAAAGGAGCGGTAAAAAATCCGAGGATGCCGCACTAACCTCGGCGGCCGATAAAACCTGGCAGAGCTATTTTCCAGATCCTCATCTACAGGCTTTGATCCGCCAGGCGCTGCTTCACAACCACGACCTGCGCAGTGCCGCTTTGCGGGTTCGGCAAGCACAGGCGGCCTACCGCATCGAGCGCAGCGCCCTGACGCCCACGGTTGCCCTGGGAGTCGATGCGAAACGCTCGCGCACGCCTGCAGATCTGACGGAAATCGGTCAGACCTCGACGGGTAACGAATTCAAGGCAGGTGTGGGTATCAGCAGTTGGGAGATCGACTTCTGGGGACGTATCACCAGCCTGAACGAAGAAGCCTTGCAGCAATTCCTGGCGACCCAGGCCGGGCATCAGGCAGTGACGATCAGCCTGGTGGCGCAGGTGGCCGACGCCTGGATTAGCCTTCGCGAGCTGGATAAGCGCCTGCACCTGGCTAATGTCGCTCAGGCCAACCAGAGCGAATCGCTGCGCATCTTCACACGTCGGTTCGAGATGGGGTCAGTGACCAAGCTGGAACTGACCCAGGTGCAGACGCTGCTGACCCAGGCCGAGGCATTGACGCTGCAACTGCAACAGCAACGTGACCTGCAACACAATGCCGTGAATCTGCTGGTCGGACAGGTTGACCTCGTCGATGCCAGCTACAGGCCTGTCGCCGATCAGACCCTGGTCCAGCCCCTGGATGCCGGCCTGCCATCCGACCTGCTGATCAACCGCCCGGACATCGTCGCAGCAGAGCATCGCCTGCGTGCCGCCAATGCCCATATCGGCGCGGCCCGCGCGGCCTTCTTCCCGCGCATTAGCTTGACCGCTTTCGGCGGCCTGGCCAGCGCAGAACTGAGTGACTTATTCAGCGCAAGCAGCCGTGCCTGGAACTTCGCGCCAAGCCTGTCGTTGCCGGTCTTCGATGGCGGACTGAACCAGGCCAACCTGGATTTGGCGAATGTGCGCAAACACCTTGCCGTCGTTGAGTACGAGCAAACCATCCAGAGCGCCTTTCGTGACGTAGCGGATGCCCTGGCCAACCAGCACTGGCTGCAACAGCAACTATCAGTGCAGCAGCAAGCCGTCGAGATCCAGGAGGAACGCAGTCGGCTGGCGCTCCTGAGCCATGACCGTGGCCGCTCCAGTTTCCTGGAGGTGCTTGACGCCGAACGTGATCGTCTGCAGGCCCAGCAACAAGAGGTACAAGCGCAACACGCACTGCTACGCAACCGGGTGGCGCTGTATGCCGCACTGGGTGGCGGCTCACGGCATGTGCCGAACGCCCCGTTACTCGACCAGCCGTCATCCACCCTGTTTTCAGATATTGCAGAGGAATAACCCAGCCATGAGCGCCTCCATCAAGAAGAAAATCACCGCAGTTGCCATCGTGGCGGCCATTGCCGGTGCGACCTGGATCGGCTGGGACTGGTTCGATCAACGCGCTGTGCCGGACGGTCTGATGGTCAGCAATGGACGCATTGAAGCCACGGAGGTGGACGTGGCCGCCAAATTTAGTGGGCGCGTCGCGCAGATCCTGGCCGATGAAGGTGACGAGGTGCAGGCTGGGCAGGTGTTGGCACACATGCATATCGATTCGCTGCTGGCCCAGATGCGCGAGGCCCAGGCGCAATTGCAGCGGGCAGAACATGCCGTGAAGGCCACTCAGGCGCAGGTGAGCATGCGCCGCAGCGAGCAGGCCGCCGCCGAGGCTGTCGTGGTTCAGCGCCATACGGAACTGAATGCCGCCCAGCGTCGACTGGTACGCACCGAGGTATTGGTCAAGGACGGCGCCACAACAGGCCAGGAGTTGGACGATGACCGCGCCAGAGTGGCGAATACCGGCGCTGCGCTCAATGCCGCGCGCGCGCAGGCTAACGCCGCCAGATCGGCCATCGAAGCCAGCGACGCCGAAGTCACCGGCGCAACATCGACCGTCGCGGCAGCGCAGGCCACGGTCGAGCGCATCCAGTCCGAGTTGGACGACAGCACTCTCAAGGCCCCGCGCAGTGGCCGCGTGCAGTATCGCCTGGCCCAGCCCGGCGAAATGCTCAGCGATGGCGGCAAGGTGCTTAACCTGATCGACCTGTCAGATGTCTACATGAGCTTCTTCTTGCCCACCGAAGCCGCCGGGCAAGTGGCCCTGGGCAGTGAAGTGCGCGTCGTGCTGGACACCGCGCCGCACTTGCCGATACCCGCCACGGTCACCTTTGTCTCGCGCCAGGCCCAGTTCACCCCCAAATTCGTGGAGACAGCCAATGAGCGGCAGAAGCTGATGTTCCGGGTCAAGGCTCGGATCGACAAAGCATTGCTGAGCAAGTACCAGGATTATGTAAAGTCCGGCCTGCCCGGCGTTGCCTGGATCAGGACCGATCCACAGGCCCAATGGCCTGAAGCCTTGCAGCTTAGGGACTTGCCATGAACAGCCTCGCTGAGCCCGTGGTTCGCCTGCGGGACGTAAGCCTGCACTACGGCAAGACCCAGGCGCTGTCGGGCATCACCCAGGACATCCCTGGCGGTTGCATGGTAGGGCTGATCGGCCCGGATGGCGTAGGGAAGTCCAGTCTGCTGTCGTTGCTCTCCGGCGCGCGTCGGGTACAGCAAGGCACAGTAGAGGTGCTGGGCGCCGACATCGCCAGCAAGGCCCACCGCGACCAGATCTGCCCGCGTATTGCCTACATGCCCCAAGGCCTGGGCAAGAACCTGTACCCCACACTGTCAGTGGAGGAAAACCTGCAGTTCATCGCACGGTTGTTCAGTCAAAACGCCAGCGAACGGCGCCGACGCATCGACGATTTGACCCGTAGCACCGGCATGTATCCATTTCTTGCGCGACCCGCCGGGAAGCTTTCGGGAGGCATGAAGCAGAAACTGAGCCTGTGCTGCGCTCTGATCCATGATCCCGACCTGCTGATCCTCGACGAACCCACTACGGGTGTCGATCCGCTGGCGCGCGCGCAGTTCTGGGAACTGATCGCCCGTATCCGTCGCCAGCGAGTCGGCATGAGCGTGATCGTCGCCACCGCCTACATGGATGAAGCTCAAGGCTTTGACTGGCTGGCAGTCATGGATGAAGGTCGGGTGCGGGCCACCGGCACGCCTGCCGAACTGCTCGCACGCACCCATTGCGATTCGTTGGAATCGGCCTTCATCAGTTTGCTGCCGGACGAGAAAAAGCAAGACCATGAGCCCGTGGTCATTCCTCCCTTGCAGACCGACCCGGATGATATCGCCATCCAAGCCCAGGGGCTGACAATGCGCTTCGGCGACTTCACGGCTGTGGATCACGTGAGCTTTCGCATCCGTCGCGGAGAAATCTTCGGGTTTCTCGGCTCCAACGGCTGCGGCAAGAGCACTACGATGAAAATGCTCACCGGCCTGCTACCCGCCAGCGAAGGCCGTGCCTGGCTGTTCGGCAAGGAGATCGACTCTCACGACCTTGCCACACGCAGTCGCGTAGGCTACATGTCGCAATCGTTCTCGCTCTATAACGAATTGACGGTAAAGCAGAACCTGGTCCTGCATGCCAAACTATTCCATGTGCCCGCCACAGAGATCGACGCTCGCGTGCAGCAAATGGCCGGGCGTTTTGAATTGCTGGACGTCATGGATAGCCTGCCGCCTAGCATCCCCATGGGCATGCGCCAGCGCCTATCGCTGGCCGTGGCGATGGTTCACAAGCCCGAACTGCTTATTCTGGACGAGCCGACTTCGGGCGTCGATCCGGTGGCGCGCGACAAGTTCTGGCGCTTGTTGGTGCAACTGTCGCGGCGCGACCACGTGACCATCTTCATCTCCACCCACTTCATGAACGAGGCCGAGCGCTGCGACCGCATGTCGATGATGCATGCGGGAAAGGTACTCGACAGTGATGCGCCAATGCAGTTGGTGGAAAAACGCGGTGCCGCCAGCCTGGAAGAGGCCTTTATCGGTTATCTGATCGAGGCCGATAACAATGCCGCGCATGTGCCGGATGAGAGCGCTCCCACACAGCACGGCACGGCCGCAACAGCAGCCGAACAGGCTCAGTCGTTCAGCCTGCAGCGTCTACTCAGCTACGCCTGGCGCGAGTCGCTGGAACTGCGGCGCGATCCGGTACGCGCCACACTGGCGCTACTGGGATCGCTGCTGCTGATGTTTGTTATCGGCTATGGCATCAGCACTGACGTCAATGACCTGCGCTACGCCGTGCTTGACCGTGATCAGACCGGCCTGAGCCATGACTACACCCTGGCGCTCTCCGGTTCGCCGTATTTTCTTGAGCGCCCGCCGTTGCACAGTTACGCAGAACTGGACCGACGCATGCAGACCGGCGAACTGAGTCTGGTCATCGAGATCCCGTCCGGCTTTGCCCGCGACGCGACGCTGGGGCACAACGCCCAGGTCGGTGCCTGGATCAACGGCGCCATGCCCAGCCGCGCCGAAACCGTGCAAGGCTATGTGCAGGGCATGCACCTGCTCTGGCTCACGCAAAAATCCCAGCGATTGAACGGCAAAACCTACACCAACCCGGTCGAAGTGCAGACGCGCTTTCGCTACAACCCGGACATCAAGAGCCTGCCCGCCATCGTCCCGGCGGTGGTGCCATTGCTGCTGTTGATGCTGCCGGCGATGCTGACCGCGCTAGCCGTGGTGCGCGAGAAGGAACTGGGCGCGATCATCAACTTCTACGTCACCCCTGTCACCCGCACCGAGTTCCTGCTTGGCAAGCAACTGCCCTATGTGGCGCTGGGAATGCTGAACTTCCTGTTGATGAGCGTGCTGGCGGTGACCGTACTGGACGTGCCCATGAAGGGCAGCTTTGCCACCCTGGCGCTGGCCACCCTGGTGTTTCTGGTGATCTCCACCGGCATGGGGCTGGTCGCATCGGCCGTCACGCGCAGTCAGATCGCCGCGATGTTCGCTGCGCTGATCGGCACGCTGGTGCCTGCCACCCAGTTCGCCGGGCTGACTACACCCGTTTCCTCGTTGGAGGGCATCGGCAAGCTGATCGGCGAAGCCTACCCGGCCACCCACATGTTTCTCATCAGCCGTGGCGTATTCGCGAAGGCTTTGGGGCTGGCTGATCTGCAGCAGTCCTTCATTGCTTTGTTGGTGGCCCTACCGCTGGTGATGGGTCTGGCGATTGCGATGCTGCACAAACAGGAGCGCTGAGATGAAACGCACTTTTTCCAATATCTGGCAACTGGGCGTCAAGGAGCTTCGCAGTCTGTGGCGCGATCCGGTCATGCTGCTGCTGATCGTCTTCAGCTTCACGGCGATGGTCTACACGGCCGCCTCGGCCATTCCAGATACCCTGAACAACGCACCGATCGCCTTCGTCGACGAAGATGATTCGCCCCTGTCGCAGCGCATCGCCACCGCTTTCTACCCGCCTCAGTTCACGCAACCAGAGCACATCAGTGTTGCCGAGATGGACGCCGGTCTGGACTCCGGCCGCTATACCTTCGTGCTGTACATGCCGCCCAACCTGCAGCGCGATGTTCTGGCGGGTCGTCCCGCGCAGGTGCAGCTCAACGTCGATGCCACACGCATGGATCAAGCCTTCAGCGGCAGCGCCTATGTCGAGCAGATCGTTACCGATGAGGTCAAGACCTTCGTGCAGCGTTATCGCGGCAATTCGGCCCCGTCGGTGGAACTGGCGCTGCGCGCACGCTTCAACCCGGCGTTGGACAAGACTTGGTTCAGCAGCCTGCTGCAGATCATCGACAACATCACCATGCTGGCGATCATTCTGACCGGAGCCGCGCTGATCCGCGAACGCGAGCACGGCACTATCGAACACCTGTTGGTGATGCCGGTCACCCCCACGCAGATCATGCTGGCCAAGGTCCTGGCGATGGGCACGGTGGTGCTGGTGGCGGCGGCGTTGTCGTTGCAGTTCGTGGTACGCGGGTTGCTCGCCGTACCCATCGAAGGCTCGATCTGGCTGTTTCTGGTCGGCGCCGCGCTGAGCTTGTTCGCCAACACCGCCCTGGGCATCTATCTGGCCACCGTGGCCCGCAGCATGCCGCAGTTCGGCCTGTTGCTGATGCTGGTGCTGTTGCCGTTGATCCTGCTCTCCGGCGGCGCCACTCCGCGCGAAAGCATGCCCACGCTGGTGCAGTACCTGATGCTGGCCGCACCCACCACCCACTTGGTGCAGTTGGGAGAAGGCGTGCTGTACCGCGGCGCGGGGCTGGACGTGGTGTGGGTTCAACTTCTTGCGCTACTACTCATCGGCAGCGTGCTGTTCGCACTTTCGTTGCAGCGTTTTCGCCGGATGCTTGCGCAGATGGATGGAGGCTGATCCTCGCCCATCACATCGCCGGATGAGGTTAGGTGGCGTTAAACCCCATTGGACAGAGAAATACCTTATGGCCTCTGAATAGAGACGCTATCAGTTGATTTCTCAGAATGGATAGGATTATTTCGGACAATTAAAAAGCCGGCTTGTGGCCGGCTTCTCGGGGACCGCCTCAGCTTGTTTTTGACAAACCTCACCAGCCTTCAAATCGCTCAGCCAACATCGCGTCTGGCTGAATAGTCAGGGCATCCGCGGGAGTTTTTCCGCATCGCCTGGCAAGGTGAATGGCCTAAAACCAGCCCCTGCCAAATGTGCGGCGCATGATACCCATATTCACCTCAGTTGCCCACCTCCGTATCCGATTTAGAGCCTTCCCAGCCCAGCAGGTGTTCATCCAGCGGCACGGGTGGGCGGCGGTTGTTGAGGGTGGACCACCAGAACACCCAGCCGACGATCTGGAAGTTCTGTTCGAAGCGTTGATCGAAGGTCAGGTATTCGTCGGGGTGTTCGCCGGCGTTGTGGCTGCGCATGCGCAGGCCGCCGCCGGGGCGGTTGTAGAGGTATTTGATGCGCAGCATGTCGTCGTGTTCGACGGCGTAGATTTCGCCGTCGATGATTTGAGTGCGGCCGCGGTCGATGGCGAGCGTGGCGCCTTGTTGGATGATGTCGACCATGCTGTTATCGACCATGTAGGCGCCGAGGGCGCGGTCGGGGTTTACGTTTAAGGTCTCGAGGGTGTGACGGGAGAGGCGGATGCGTTCGGTTGAGGTGAAGGACGGATGGAGGGTGATCTCCACATCGATTGTTTCCGGGGAACGGGCGGGGCCTGTGAGGTATTTGCCGCTTTCTTCGCGGGTGGGCAATGCTTTCCTTGCATCTTGAGCGTCCAACAGGAAGTTGGCCGGTGGGTGTTTAGGGCCTACACCGGCGTGCAGCCAGCGGCTGGAGACGCACAACAGTTCTGCGATTTCGTTGAGTCGGCCCATGGGAACACCGCGTTTGAACCAGTTGTTCACGTGCTGAGGCGTGACGCCGCGGTTCTTGGCGAAGTCGGAAGCGGAAAGATGAACTTCCCGTAATAGCGCTTTTAAGCGATCACCTGATGTATTCATAAACGCTGAGTTTACTGGCCGGGAAAATAGATCAAATAAACTATGCGTTCAATTGCCGGTGTAGGTTTTTACTTAGTTGTAGCCTGATCTTTCGTTGGCGCTGCTTAGTTCAACATAGAGTGTTAATAATTGAACTTGGCGTTTAATTTTTTCCACAAAAAAAGCCCCGAATGATCGGGGCTTTTTTGATTGCCGGGGCAATGAGGAGTCGGTATCAGCCTTTGTAGGCGGCGACCGACTTCATGATCTCGGCGCGGGCGGCATCTGCGTTGCCCCAACCGTCGATCTTCACCCATTTGCCTTTTTCGAGGTCTTTGTAGTTCTCGAAGAAGTGCTTGATCTGTTCCAGCAGCAGTGGCGGCAGATCGGTGTATTCCTTCACGTCCACGTACAGCTGGGACAGCTTGTCGTGGGGTACTGCGATGACTTTGGCATCGCCGCCGCCGTCGTCGGTCATGTTCAGGATGCCGACTGGACGCGCGCGGATAACCGAGCCCGGGGTAACCGGGTAAGGGGTTACGACCAGCACGTCGAGGGGGTCGCCGTCGTCAGCCAGGGTGTTGGGGATGAAACCGTAGTTGGCCGGGTAGAACATCGGGGTGGCCATGAACCGGTCAACGAACAGGCAGTCGCTGTCTTTGTCGATTTCGTATTTGATCGGCGCGTGGTTGGCCGGAATCTCGATGGCGACGTAGATGTCGTTCGGCAGGTCTTTGCCAGCCGGAATCTTGCTGTAGCTCATTGGGCGTTGCCCCCGTAGTTGGCCATGTACATGGCCGGATTGGCCTAAAAGTGGCGGCGATTATAGGCATATTCTGACGCCGATGCCATGCACCAGACGTCGTACAGTCATTCGCCTTGTGGCTGATAACGCGGGTCGTGCGCTTGCAGCTGCGCGAGGCGGGCCAGAGGGTCCTGGCGGTAAAAATGACTGAGTTGGGCGTACACCTGTGGATAACTTTCCACCAATAAATCTGGCGCGCTGAAAAAATATTCGCTGGTGACCGCGAAAAATTCCGCCGGGTTTTCGGCGGCGTAGGGGTCGATGGCGGTTTCGGCGTCGGGGTTGGCGTCCAGTTGACGGTTAAGCTCATCGTAGGCGCCTTGCATCACGCGGGCCCAGTCTTGCACGCGCATGTCGTGGTGCAAGGGCGGCAGGCCGTTGGCGTCGCCGTTGAGCATGTCGAGCTTGTGCGCCAGTTCGTGGATCACCAGGTTGTAGCCTTCCCAGTTGCCGCTGGCCAGCACGCCGGGCCAGGCGAGGATCACCGGGCCTTGTTGCCAGGCTTCGCCGCTGTGCTCGCCGTCCCACTCGTGCTCGACGCCACTGGCATCGCGATGACGTTGCGGGCTGAGGAAGTCGTCGGGGTACAGCACGATCTCGTGGAAGCCCTGATACCAGTCGAGGTCGCCGAGGTTCATCAGTGGCAGTTGCGCCTGGGCGGCGAGCAGCAGGCGTTGTTCCTGGTGCAGCTCGACGCCGGGCAGGGCGGTGAGGTGTTTTTCGGCGAGAAACACCACGCAGGCTTCGCGCAGCCACTGGTCTTGCTCGGCGCTGATGCCGTCGAGGAAGGTCAGGTGCTCGCGCACCCGCTGCCAGGTGTCATCGGCAATCGGGTGCCTGGCCAACAGGCGCCGGCGACGCCAGGCGCTGAGGGACCACATCGCAGGTTACTGCGACTTGGCTTCGGAAGACGTGCGACCAAAGCGGCTGCGGAACACGCTGATGATCATCGGCACCAGCGACAGCAGGATGATGAACACCACCAGCAGCGAGAGGTTTTTCTTGATGAACGGCACGTTGCCGAAGAAGTAACCCAGGGTTACCAGGCCGCCGACCCAGAAGACAGTGCCCAGCACGCTGAAGCCGAAGAAGCGCGGGTAGGGCATTTTCGCGATACCGGCAACGAACGGTGCAAAGGTGCGCAGGATCGGCAGGAAGCGCGCCAGGGTCACGGTTTTGCCGCCGTGCTTGTCGTAGAAATCGTGGGTTTTTTGCAGGTAGTCGCGGCGGAAGATTTTCGAGTTCGGGTTGCTGAACAAGCGTTCGCCGGCTGTTCGCCCGATCACGTAGTTGGTGCTGTCGCCGAGGATCGCCGCCAACATCAATAGACCGGCGAGCAAGACCGGGTCCATGCCGCCACCCGCCGCCACCGCGCCGGCAATGAACAGTAATGAATCACCCGGCAGGAACGGCATGACCACCAGGCCGGTTTCGCAAAAGATTACAAGGAACAGAATGGCGTAGATCCACAGACCGTAATTTTTTACCAGCAGGTCGAGGTAGACGTCGAGATGCAGGATAAGGTCAAGCGGGTTGAAATCCATGGATGGCACCTGTGTGAATGGCCCGACTCAGCAGGCCTGTGCGGAGGCTCGGGTAATAAGGCTACAAGTATTTGTCGCGCTTCTTACAATCCTGAAAGGTCGGCATTATACGGATTGAGAAGTGAAAAGAGTGTGTGGGTTTTGTAGCGGGTGATGTCATGGCACTCGGCTCCCAGAGCACCACAGAACCAAATGTGGGAGGGGGCTTGCCCCCGATCGGGTCGTGCCAGTTATAAATAGTCTGACGGGGCCACGGCTATCGGGAGCAAGCCCCTCCCACAGGGATTTTGGCGGGCTTGGGAGATGGGGTCAGTCTTCGCTGATCGGCAACACGTAGTTCTTGAACTCGCTGTCTTCGCGAAAACCCATCGACTCATACGTCTTCTGCGCCACGTTATTGTTGCTGCTGGTCGACACCCGCAGCCGCACTGCATGGGTTTCCTTGGCCATCTTCTTCGCTGCGCGCATCAGGTTGTCCGCCACCAGTTGCCGGCGCGCGTCTTCGGCGACATAGATGTCGTTGAGGATCCACACCCGTTTGAGCGACAACGAAGAAAAGCTCGGGTACAGCTGACAGAACCCGAGCAAGCGTTTGTCGTCGTCATCGGCCAGGGCCAGGTAGATCACCGATTCCTTGCGGCGCAGGCGTTTTTCCAGGAAGGCCCGCGAAGAGTCCGGGAACGGCAGCGCCCCGTAGAACTCGCGGTATTTGACGAATAACGGGGTCAACAGGTCCAGGTGTTCCAGGGTCGCTTGAGTGATCCGCATGCCAGGCCTCAACTTCCAGATGGTATATGACCACGCGAGCGGCCGTGACTCGATGCTGCCTAAAGACGTGAAAAAGCGCAATCGTGCGGGGATCAGTCGGTGGGCGGGCTGAGCAGGAAATTGCCTTTCACCAAGTCCGGGTCATCTGACTCGATGGTCTGAACCTGCGCCTCATCCTTGAGGTTGACCCCCGACAACTGCCGACGGCAGGCCTCCCGCATCAAGTACAGCAGGCGATGGGCCGCCATGCCATAACTCAAACCCTCCAGGCGCACGTTGGAGATGCAGTTGCGGTACGCGTCGGTGAGGCCAACCTTGGGGTTGTAGGTGAAATACAGGCCCAGGCTGTCCGGCGAACTGAGCCCCGGTCGTTCACCGATGAGGATCACCACCATCTTGGCGCCGAGTAGCTGGCCAATCTCATCGGCCACCGCGACGCGGCCCTGTTCCACCAGGATCACCGGTGACAAGGACCAGCCTTCGGCGTGGGTCTGTTCCTCCATGCGCGTGAGAAACGGCAACGTGTGTTTATGCACCGCCAACGCCGACAGACCATCGGCCACCACCACGGCCAGGTCGATGCCGCCCGGGTTGGCCGCCGCATGATCGCGCAGGGCCTGGGCCGACTCATCGCTCAGGCGCCGCCCCAGGTCCGGGCGTTGCAGGTAGCTGTGGCGGTCGACGGCGGCGCTGTGCAGTAGCAGGCTGTCACGCCCGCGTTCGGCGAGCTGAGTGCTGAGGCCGACATGGTCGAAGGGCAGGTGGACCGCGTCCCGCGCCTGGGCGTGGGCGAATTGGAAGTCCAACTGTGCGCTGGTGGGGATGCTGGTGCCAGTACGGCCCAGGGCGATGCGCGCCGGGGTCAGGCGACGCAGTTCCAGCCACGGGTTTTCGGGTAAGTCTGGTTGCACGGGCGGCTCCTTCATCCCAATTGCGCCAAGGCATGGCGAAATGCCGGTGGCAGGCTGTTGCCGAAGCGCACTTTGCCGTCGGCTTGCGTGAAAATGCCCATGTTCGCCAGCCACTGTTCAAACTCCGGCGCCGGCTTTAGACCCAATGTCTGGCGGGCGTACAGGGCGTCGTGGAACGAGGTGGTCTGGTAGTTGAGCATGATGTCGTCGGAACCGGGAATGCCCATGATGAAGTTGATCCCGGCCACGCCCAGCAGGGTCAGCAGGGTGTCCATGTCGTCCTGGTCGGCTTCGGCGTGGTTGGTGTAGCAGATGTCGCAACCCATCGGCACCCCCAGCAGCTTGCCGCAGAAGTGGTCTTCGAGGCCGGCGCGGATGATCTGTTTGCCGTTGTACAGGTACTCGGGGCCGATAAAACCGACCACGGTGTTCACCAGGAACGGCTTGAAGTGCCGGGCCACGGCGTAGGCGCGGGTTTCACAGGTTTGCTGGTCGACGCCGAAGTGCGCGTTGGCCGACAAGGCGCTGCCCTGGCCGGTTTCGAAATACATCAGGTTCTGCCCGAGGGTGCCACGGTTCAGGCTCAGGCCTGCTTCGTAGCCCTCCTGCAGCACGCTCAGGCTGATGCCGAAACTGGCGTTGGCCGCCTCGGTGCCGGCGATCGACTGGAACACCAGGTCCAGCGGCACGCCACGGTTGATGGCTTCGATGGAGGTGGTGACGTGGGTCAGCACGCAGGCCTGGGTGGGGATTTCGTAACGCTGGATGATCGCGTCGAGCATCTCCAGCATGGCGCAGATCGAGGCGATGCTGTCGGTGGCCGGGTTGATGCCGATCATGGCGTCGCCGTTGCCGTACAGCAGGCCGTCGAGAATGCTCGCCGCGATGCCCGCCGGTTCGTCGGTGGGGTGGTTGGGTTGCAGGCGGGTCGACAAGCGGCCGCGCAGGCCCATGGTGCCGCGAAACCGGGTGACCACGCGGATCTTCTGCGCGACCAGCACCAGGTCTTGCACGCGCATGATCTTCGACACGGCGGCGGCCATTTCTGGTGTCAGCCCTGGCGCCAAGGCGCGTAGGGATTGTTCATCGGCTGCGTCACTGAGCAGCCAGTCGCGCAGGCCGCCGACGGTCAGGTGGCTGACGGCGGTAAACGCCTGTTTATCGTGGGTGTCGATGATCAGCCGGGTGACTTCGTCGCTTTCATAGGGAATCAGCGCCTCTTGCAGGAAGTGCTTCAGCGGGATATTCGCCAAGGCCATTTGCGCCGCCACCCGCTCGCCATCGTTCTGTGCGGCGACGCCAGCGAGGAAGTCGCCTGAACGGGCGGGGCTGGCCTTGGCCATCACGTCCTTGAGGCTGTCGAAGCGGTAGGTCGATGCACCCACCGCGTGGGAAAAACTTGCCATACAGTGTCTCCTTGATGACGCGGGCAAATATGGGTAAGGCGCCCGCGTCGAGGTTTACGGCAGTCAGTGCAAGGCGGCCTCTGCGGCCTGGATCGCCGCGAACTCTTCTTCCGGCGTGCCTGCTACCAAGTGATGCCGGCTGTAGAAAGCAAAGTAAGCAATTAATACTCCATAGATGATTGCAGCGCCAATCACCACTCGCGGGTCGACCAGAAAGCCCGCCACCACGGCCACGCAGGCCAGTACCAGGGCCACGCCGGAGGTAAAGATGCCGCCTGGCGTGCGGTACGGACGATCCATTTTGGGGCGACGGATGCGCAGGGTGATGTGCGCGGCCATCATCAGCACGTAGGAAATGGTCGCGCCAAACACCGCCACCAGAATCAGCAGGTCGCCCTGGCCGGTCAGCGACAGGCCGAAACCGATAATGCCGGGGATCACCAGCGCCAGGACCGGCGCCTTGCTTTTGTTGGTCTGGGACAGTTTGCGCGGCAGGTAGCCGGCGCGGGACAACGCGAAGATCTGCCGCGAATAGGCGTAGATAATCGAGAAAAAGCTGGCGATCAAGCCCGCCAGGCCGACCAGGTTGACGAAGCTGCCCATCCAGGTCGAGCCGCCATACGACAGCGCCAACGCTTCAACCAGCGGGTTGCCGGACTTGATCAGCGCGTAGGTGCCAGCGCCGCCCGGTGCAATCACCAGGATCAGCAGGGCAAAACTGGTCAGCACCACAATGGCGCCGATCAGGCCGCGGGGCAGGTCGCGCTTCGGGTTCTTGGTTTCTTCGGCCGCCAGCGGCACGCCTTCTACCGCCAGGAAGAACCAGATCGCATAGGGAATCGCCGCCCACACGCCGACGTAGCCGAATGGCAGGAAGGTGCTGGCGCCCTTGGCGTCGGTCACCGGGATGTCGAGCAGGTTGGCGACGTTGAAGTGCGGCACCATCGACACCAGGAACACGCCCAGTGCAATGGCGGCGACGGCGGTGATGACAAACATCAGCTTCAAGGCTTCACCCACGCCAAAGATATGGATGCCGATGAAGATGATGTAGAACGCCAGGTAAATCATCCAGCCGCCGATGCCGAACAACGACTCGCAATAGGCGCCGATGAACACCGCGATGGCGGCGGGGGCGATGGCATATTCGATCAGGATCGCGGTGCCCGTCAGGAACCCGCCCCAAGGGCCAAAGGCGCTGCGGGCAAAACCGTAGCCACCGCCGGCAGTAGGAATCATGGAAGACAGTTCGGCCAGGGAAAAGCACATGCACAGGTACATGGTGGCCATCAGTAATGTGGCGAGGAACATGCCGCCCCAGCCACCCTGGGCCAGGCCGAAGTTCCAGCCGGCGTAGTCGCCGGAGATCACGTAGGCAACGCCAAGGCCGACCAGCAGCACCCAGCCGGCGGCGCCTTTTTTCAGTTCGCGTTGTTGGAAGTATTGGGAATCGACTTTTTCGAAGTCGACGGAGGATCCAGTGGGTTCGCTAGGCATGGGAAAGTACCTTTCATTCTTATTGTTTTGGTCCCGACAAGTTGTCGCCGGGTAATGTAGGAGCGAGTTTGCTCGCGAAAAACTTCAGAGCACCGCGCAGAGCCAGGCTATCCGCGTAATCGTTGAGGTTCTTCGCGAGCAAGCTCGCTCCTACGGGGGCGGTTATCGCCCCGGCGGTGTTGGGTTAGAAGAAGCCCAATGGATTGATGTCGTAGCTCACCAGCAGGTTCTTGGTCTGCTGGTAGTGATCCAACATCATCTTGTGGGTTTCACGACCGACGCCGGACTTCTTGTAACCGCCAAACGCGGCATGCGCCGGGTACAGGTGGTAGCAGTTGGTCCACACGCGGCCCGCCTTGATCGCCCGGCCCATGCGGTAGGCGCGGTTGATGTCGCGGGTCCACAGGCCGGCGCCGAGGCCGAACTCGGTGTCGTTGGCGATCGCCAGGGCTTCGGCTTCATCCTTGAAGGTGGTGATGCTCACCACCGGGCCGAAGATTTCTTCCTGGAACACCCGCATCTTGTTGGTGCCCTTGAGCAGGGTCGGCTGGATGTAATAGCCGGTGGCCAGATCACCTGTCAGCTTCTCGACCTTGCCGCCGGCCAGCAACTCGGCGCCTTCGCCCTTGGCGATTTCCAGGTACGACAGGATCTTGTCGAACTGCTGCTCGGACGCCTGGGCGCCGACCATGGTGTCGGTGTCCAGCGGGTCGCCACGCTTGATCGACGCGACCTTCTTCATCACCACTTTCATGAAGTCGTCGTAGATCGACTCTTCCACCAGCGCGCGGGATGGGCAGGTACACACTTCGCCCTGGTTGAAGAACGCCAGCACCAAGCCTTCGGCGGCTTTCTCGATGAATTGCGGTTCGGCTTTCATGATGTCGGCGAAGAAGATGTTCGGCGACTTGCCACCCAGTTCAACGGTGGACGGAATAATGTTCTCGGCCGCGCAATGCATGATGTGCGCGCCCACCGGGGTAGAGCCGGTGAAGGCGATCTTGGCGATGCGCTTGCTGGTGGCCAGGGCTTCGCCGGCTTCTTTGCCGAAACCGTGGACCACGTTCAGCACGCCCGGCGGCAGCAGGTCGCCGATGACTTCCATCAGCACGTTGATGCCCAGCGGGGTTTGCTCGGCCGGCTTGAGCACCACGCAGTTGCCGGCGGCCAGGGCCGGGGCGAGTTTCCAGGCGGCCATCAGCAGCGGGAAGTTCCACGGGATGATCTGGCCGACCACGCCCAGGGGCTCATGGAAGTGATAGGCGGCGGTGTGTTCGTTGATTTCGGCGCTGCTGCCTTCCTGGGCGCGGATGCAACCGGCGAAGTAGCGGAAGTGGTCGGCGGCCAGCGGGATGTCGGCGTTGAGGGTTTCACGCACGGCCTTGCCGTTGTCCCAGGTTTCGGTGATGGCCAGCAGTTCGAGGTTCTGTTCGATACGGTCGGCGATCTTCAGCAGCACCAGCGAGCGGTCCTGGGCAGAGGTTTTGCCCCAGGCGTCGGCGGCGGCATGCGCGGCGTCCAGCGCCTTGTCGATGTCTTTGGCGGTGGAGCGCGGGAATTCGGCGATGGGCTTGCCGTTGACCGGGGAAGTGTTGGTGAAGTAGTTGCCATCGATCGGCGCCACGAATTCGCCGCCGATGTAGTTGCCGTACTTGGCCTTGAACGAAACGATGGCGCCTTCAGTACCGGGGTGTGCGTAACGCATGGTGGGTATCTCCTGGCTTTTTATGTTTATTGGAGTGCAGCGCGGCAAGCGCTTGATAAAGCGTAGAGCAAAGGTCGGGCCACTGCCTTGCAAGCCAGTTAAATCAGGGGGTTGGCGAGAGCCAAAAAGTGCGGCCGTGCCAGCCTTGGTACAGTCTGTGTGACAGTTTGTGCCATGCACGGTACAACCTGTGACCGGTGGGTCGGCGCGGGATTGCAATGGCCGGGTGGCTGGGGGATGCTGGACGTTCTCACGCAGGGAGAATAATAAGAACATGCATCACGATCATTTCAGTCGCCATGCCCAGCAAGTCTTGACCGTGACCCGTGGGCAAGACCTTTCCCAGGGCCCCGGCAGCGACCCGTCCATCGCCCGCTCCTGGCTGCGTTGCCTGGAGGATTATCACCTCGACCCTGCGCTGAGCATCGCCCCCACCGTGCTCGAACATGGCCGTCTGCTGGAAAGCCGCGAGCGCCTGCAGCAGGTGCTGCACATCGCTGGCGGCGAGATGAACAGCCTGCATCAGCAACTTTCGGGCGCCGGTCACGCCGTGCTGCTCACCGACGCGCGCGGGGTGATCCTCAACTGCGTCACCGCGCCGTCCGAGCGCAAGATTTTCGAGCGCGCCGGGTTGTGGCTCGGCGCCGACTGGAGCGAGGCCTGCGAAGGCACCAATGGCATCGGCACCTGCCTGGTGGAGCGCCAGTCGTTGACCATTCACCGCGATGAGCATTTTCGCGGGCGCCACACCGGGCTGACCTGTTCGGCGAGCCCGGTGTTCGATCCCCATGGTGAGTTGCTGGCGGTGCTGGACGTGTCGTCGGCGCGGGAAGCGGTGTCGCGTCAGAGCCAGTTCCACACCATGGCGCTGGTCAACCTGTCGGCGAAGATGATCGAGAGTTGTTACTTCCTGCGTCACTTTGAACACCACTGGCTGCTGCGTTTTCACTTGCAGGCGGAGTCCGTGGGCTTGTTCAGTGAAGGGCTGCTGGCGTTCGACGGTGAAGGGCGCATTTGCGCAGTCAACCAAAGTGCCCTGAACCTGTTGGGGCAGATGCGTGGTGGCTTGCTGGGGCAGCCTGTGGAAGCGCTTTTCGAATGCACCCTGGATCAACTGCTGGGCCGCGCCAGCGCCAATGCCACAGCGAGTTGGCCGCTGCGGACGCGGGACGGTCGACATCTGTTTGCCGCGTTGCGCGGCCAGCCGCGCAGTGTGCCGGTGCCCGTACCGCCGCAGCCGGTGGTTGCCGCCAAGCCCGAGCGTCTGCTCGGTATCTGCTTGGGCGATTCCGCGTTGCAAAGCGATTTTCGCAAGGCGTTGCGCGTGTTCGAGCGTGATGTGCCGCTGCTGGTCAACGGTGAAACCGGTTCCGGCAAAGAGGCCTTCGCCAAGGCCGTACACCAGGCCAGCCAGCGTGCGGACAAGGCTTTTGTTGCGCTCAACTGCGCCGCCATCCCGGAAAGCCTGATCGAAAGCGAACTGTTCGGCTATCGCGGCGGCAGTTTCACCGGCGCCCGCAAGGAAGGCATGCGCGGCAAGCTGCAACAGGCAGATGGGGGCACGTTGTTCCTGGATGAAATCGGCGACATGCCCCTGGCTTTGCAAACCCGGCTCTTGAGGGTGCTGGAGGATCGCCTGGTGGTGCCCATCGGCGGCGAGCCCCAGGCGGTAAACGTGAGAGTCATCAGCGCCACCCACCGTGATTTGTTGCAGCGTGTGCAGGCAGGCAGCTTTCGTGAAGATTTGTACTACCGACTCAATGGCCTCGAAATCGGCTTGCCGCCGTTGCGCGAGCGCAGTGATAAGCCGCAATTGCTGGATTTTCTGCTGGCCCAGGAAGCCGGGGAGCAGACGATAACGCTCGATGCCGGCGCGCGTCAGGCATTGCTGGCGTTCGCCTGGCCGGGCAATGTGCGGCAGTTGCGCACGGTGTTGCGTACCCTGGTTGCACTGTGTGACGGCGCGTTGATCGGTGTCGATGATTTGCCGCCGATGATCCGCCCGGCGTCCTTGACTACGCCTGCTGCGGATGTCCCCCCGCTGTCGCTGCTTGAGGATGCCGAGCGCCTGGCATTGTTGAAGGTCCTGACGCAGCAGCGCTGGCATATGACCCTTGTGGCTGAACGGTTGGGGGTGAGCCGCAACACGTTATATCGAAAGTTACGCAAACATGGCATTGAACTGCGTTCGGCGTTGTAATTCGTAAGTTGTTGTCGAATGTGTGGGGGCGGTTTTTAATTGTTGGTTGTAGGGGGATTTACTGTTTTTGCTTTTGTGGGTTAATTGTTGAAAAAGTATGTCCTGGCTGGCGCGGAAGTAAATGCATGTAATGTTGTTTCGGTGGAACTGAGATAGATATTTTTGTCACCCAGTGAATGCAAGTTTTTATTGACTGACTAAGGTGATGATTATGAATGTTACAGGTGTTCCAACTTATACTACAGTACCGTCCAGTGACGTTTCAGCTGATGTTACTCAAGCTGCCAATAATACTGGATCGACCGGTAACCCGCGCAACGCCGCTTCGGCTACTTGGCAAAATGATCGCTCCGAGCTTACTTATGATGCTGAACGTTTGAACTCGGACACGCAGGTTCGTAGCAAAAGGGGAATTGATTTCGGACGTTTTTTCCGCAGGCCGACGCATAGCACTTCCCGCGTGCCGTCTGGGACGCCCGGTCAATATAATCAGGTTAATAAGGGACCGTTTTTCTCAAACCCACCTTCCACTCATGCATCTAATAAGCCCTTTCGAGATCTGATTAATAACAACCGGTTCGGGGGCTCTACCCTTCCTTCCAGGTCTCACCCCGTTCCCAAGACGTTTGGCGAGGTGGCGCAAAACCTCGTCACTGCCGATCGCCTGGTCAAGGCTGGCGTGTTCAAGACCGGGCCAGATCTGAAAACCGTGACACGGGACGCTTTCGTGAATGCCGCAGTCAACGGCTTGGTCAGTACGCCATTGAGTATTGGTACTTACGCAGGCTCCGTATGGAGTGGCGAGCAGATCAAGGGGGCGTTCAGCGCCAATACCCCCTTACTTCCTCCCGCGCACCAGCCCGCGCCGAGTCAACAGAACGGTGTGGCGGGATCGGCGCCGAGTCCTTCATCGCCGCAAGACCTGGCGTTGCACTTGGACAATGCAGAATTAAAACTGCTCTTGGTCAGTAATACGATCCAGGCCTATACCGAAGGGAGCGAGGGTCAAGCCTTGGATAAAAGCCCCGATTGGCCAACCGAGACAACTGCCCGACTTGATATGTTGGAAAAGCAATACAACACCGTCGAGTCGAACTTGGAATTAATCGCTAAGGAAAATGATTTTATATTCAGGCCCTTTAAAAGTGATACCGCCGCCACCGAGAAAGACCCTGTGCGCCGCCTTGAAACATTGGATCGACGCAATCAGGCTGTTTTAAACCAGATCTCCCGTATCAATACGGTGTTGGAGCCGAAGGGGCCGCCATCCTCGATGCAGTTTGTCTGATGCGGGTTATTAATTGACACCCCATAATGACCCCTCGTATACGCTGAGTCCGGTGCTGTCACGGCGGGTGACGGCACCGGGCTCAACGACCGCACTGCCGGCCGAATTCAGACGATTGAGCTGGCGTGTACCGCTAAAAGAGTGCGATTTCCCCCTCCCTGCGCTAACCTGCCTCGATGTTTTACGAGGTCGACCATGCACATTCATATTCTCGGTATTTGCGGTACTTTCATGGGCTCGATGGCGGTTCTGGCCAAGGAGTTGGGCCACCATGTGACGGGTTCCGATGCCAACGTCTATCCGCCCATGAGTACGCAACTGCAAGCCCAGGGCATCGAATTGACCCAGGGCTATGATCCATCCCAATTCGATCCGGTCCCCGACCTGGTGGTGATCGGCAACGCCATGTCTCGGGGCAACCCGGCGGTCGAGTACGTACTGAACAAAGGTTTGCCGTATGTGTCCGGCCCCCAATGGCTGGCCGACCATGTGCTGCAAGGCCGTTGGGTACTCGCGGTAGCCGGCACCCATGGCAAGACCACCACCAGCAGCATGCTGGCCTGGGTGCTGGAGCACGCGGGCATGAGCCCGGGTTTCCTGATCGGCGGCGTACCGCAGAACTTCTCGGTGTCGGCGCGCCTGGGCGATACGCCGTTCTTCGTGATCGAAGCCGATGAATACGACAGCGCGTTCTTCGACAAACGCTCCAAGTTTGTCCACTACCGCCCGCGCACGGCGATCCTGAATAACCTGGAGTTCGATCACGCGGATATCTTCCCCGATCTGGCGGCCATCGAGCGGCAGTTCCACCATTTGGTACGCACCATCCCGAGTGAGGGCCTGGTGATCCACCCGACCACCGAGCCGGCCTTGCAGCGCGTCATCGACATGGGCTGCTGGACGCCGGTGCAAACCACCGGCGCGGGCGGGCAGTGGCAGGTCAGGTTGCTCAGTGAAGACGGTTCGACATTTGAAGTGCTGTTCGAAGGCGAGGCCCAGGGTGTGGTCGACTGGGACATGACCGGCCAGCACAACGTTGCCAACGCCCTGGTCACCTTGGCGGCGGCACGGCATGTTGGCGTGGTGCCTTCCATGGGCATCGCGGCCCTGAGTGCGTTCAAAAGTGTGAAACGACGCATGGAAAAGGTTGCCGATGTGAATGGGATTACCATCTACGACGACTTTGCCCACCACCCGACGGCGATTGCCACCACCCTTGATGGCCTGCGCAAGCGGGTCGGTGATGCGCCGATCATTGCCATTATCGAACCGCGCTCCAACTCCATGAAGCTCGGCGCGCACCGTGATGGCTTGCCGGAGAGCGTCAATGATGCGGACCAAGTGGTCTGGTACGCACCGGCCAACCTGGGCTGGGACCTGCCCGCCATTGCGGCGCTGTGTCACGTGCCGTCGACGGTCTGCGATTCGATCGAAGGCATCATTGAACACGTCAAGCAACAGGCCACGCCCGGCACCCACGTGGTGGTCATGAGTAACGGCGGCTTCGGCGGCCTGCACGGCAAATTGGCCGAGGCCCTGAAATGAGCGGGCCCGAGCGCGTGACGCTGGCGATGACCGGCGCATCCGGCGCGCCCTATGGCTTGCGCCTGCTCGACTGCCTGGTGCGCGAGGAGCGTGAAGTTCATTTCCTGATCTCCAAGGCCGCGCAACTGGTGATGGCCACCGAGACCGATGTCGCGCTGCCGCCCAAGGTGCAGATGATGCAGGCGTTCCTCACCGAGTACACCGGTGCGGCGGCGGGGCAGATCAAGGTTTACGGTAAAGAGGATTGGATGTCGCCGGTGGCCTCCGGCTCCGGCGCGCCGGCGGCGATGGTGGTGGTGCCGTGTTCCACCGGTACGTTGTCGGCGATTGCCACGGGCGCCTGCAACAATTTGATCGAACGGGCCGCCGATGTGACGTTGAAAGAGCGGCGCCAGCTGATTTTGGTGCCGCGTGAGGCGCCGTATTCGAGCATTCACCTGGAGCACATGCTCAAGTTGTCGAACATGGGCGTGACCATCTTGCCGGCGTCACCTGGTTTCTATCACCAGCCGCAGACCATCGATGACCTGGTGGATTTTGTGGTGGCGCGGATTCTCAACCTGCTGAACATTCCCCAGGACATGCTCCCGCGTTGGGGTGAGCACCATTTGAGCAGCGATGAATAAGGCGCTGTTGGTGTTACTGGCGTTGCAACTGGCGGGCTGCGCCACCGCGCGCACGCTGGATGCAGCGAAGCCCGGCGCGCCGGTGGTGTACGCCGGCACGCGGCTGGACCTGTATGCGATGAACGGCGGCTGTTGCGCGATGGACCGTTTTGGCGCCGAGGCGCCGAGCTATCCCGGCGTCGACCTGCCAGCCAGCGCGTTGCTCGATACCCTGCTGTTGCCGCTGTCGGTGTTGACGGTGTTGGGGGTAGGGTTCAACGCCACGGGTGGGCTGTGACTCCGCGCTCAGGCCCCATCTGAACCCACATGTTGAGCTGGCAGCTCGGTTGGCGGGTTTATTTACCCAGCTTGCGCAACTCATCCGATTCGACCACGCGCACACCATCTTGCTCTTCCAGCGCCAGGCGCCACATGGCGCGTGCCAGTTCGCACACTTCGATGCCGTGGTACTTGCCTGGAATCAGCCGTGACAACGGCCCGGCCAATTGCTCGGCCAGGCGCGGTTCGAGGCGCTCCCCCAGCAACAGCGACGGCCGCACGATGGTCAGTTGCGGCCAACCCTGGGCTTTCAAGGCGTCTTCCATTTGCCCTTTGATCCGGTTGTAGAAGATCGAGGATTTCGGGTCGGCGCCAATCGCGCTGATGACAATCAGGTGCCGCGCGCCCATTTCCCGCGCGCGCTTGGCAAAGGCCACGACCAGGTCCAGGTCGATCGCGCGAAAGGCTTCCTCGGAGCCGGCTTGCTTGATCGTGGTACCCAGGCAGCAGAAGGCGATATCGACCTGGCCACGCAGTTGCGGCAGGACCACCGCCGGGTCGCCCACTGGGTTTTCCAGGCGTGGATGTTCGGCCAATGGCTTGCGGCTGGGCGCCAGCACACGGGTCACGGTGGGTTCGTTGAGCAGGCGATCGAGCAGGTGTTCGCCGGTCAGGCCAGAGGCTCCTGCGAGCAAAATATGCTGAGGCGTCAGGTACATGGTGTTTCCCCCTTTGTTACACGTTACAGCTTAGTTGCCTTTAGCTTCCTTGCTATTCATTGAGACGCTTTCGAGCGCCTTTCGTGCTTGCTGCTTGCGTAATAGTTGCCAATGGGCGATCACGCCTTTGGGGGCCCAGATCTGCGGTTCGGAGGCTTCGAAGTTGTCCGCCTGTTCGCGTTCGGTCACGTGCAGTTGCGCCAGCTTGAAGGCTTGCTGCAAGTCGTCGGTCTGGTTGAAGGCTTGGGCGAAAAGGGCATCGCCGAAGTAGGTGAAGTCGGCTTCCTCGGAGCAGCCAAACGACACGCGGTCGGCGCGGGAAGCGGTCATGATCAAGGTGTGCTCGTCTTTCAGCGCGGGAATGAAACCGCCGGAGTAGCACGCGGAAATCACCACGACCTTGTCGCGGTTCTTCAGCGGCGTGAGTACTGCGGCGAGCTCATCGGCCGGCAGGTCGGCCAGCTCCATGCGCGGCTGGTCGAGCACCAGTTCGCTTTCGTGGGTGCCGTGGCTGGTCAGGTAGATAAACACCAGGTCCTCCGGCCCGCTGCGTTCGGCCAGGGTCTGCACGGCACGGCGCAGGCTTTCGCGGGTAGCCAGCGGGCGGTCGGCGATATGGTCGCGGTGGTTGACCAGGCGAATCTGCCCGCGCGCACCGAAGCGGCTGGCGAGCATATTGCTGACGTAATCGGCTTCGCGCAGGAACACGCTCTGTTTGCCGTCGCCGGCGAGTACCAGGGTGTACAGTTCCACGGCGGGGGTCGAAGGAGGCACGGCGGCGAGGGCAGCATCGAGCAGGCGGCCCTGGGCCAGCACGCCGATTTCCAACGGGTCGGGCAACAGCTTGCCGTCGGCGTCGCGCACGCGCATGCCGTTGACCCAGGTGCCGGCCTGCACGGTGCCGTCGGCGAGCACCAGGGTGCCGTGGCCCTGGTAGTTGTCGCTGTCGAAACCGCCGATATAGAAGCTGCCGTCGGTGAGGTTCAGGCGGCCTTCGCCGCTGAAGCGCCAATCGCTGAACTGGCCAATGTAGTGGCTGCCATCGATGCCGATCAACTCGCCCTTGCCGCTGAGGGCGCCTTCCTTGAACTGGCCGATCCACACGTCGCCGTCGGCGTTTTCGTAGCGACCCTTGCCGTTCAATTGGTTCTGTTTGAACTGGCCGACGTAGATGTCGCCGTCAGCGCTGTTGAAGGTGCCGTTGCCTTCCAGCTGGCCATCGACGAAGTGGCCGCTGAACTGGTTGCCGCTGTCGTCGTTGCGCTGGCCTTCGCCGTTGGGCTTGCCGTGGGCGAACTGGCCCTGGTATTGGCTGCCGTCGGCCAGCTCCAGGCGCCCGAGGCCGGAATACTGGTCGTCCTTGAATTCGCCGCGATAGGTCATTTGCCCCTCTTTGAGGGTGCCTTCGCCGTTGCGCCGGCCTTGCTTGAAGCCACCGACGTAGTGGCTGCCCGCAGTGGTCAGGCTGCCCTGGCCGTCAAACAGGCCTTGCTGGAACTGGCCTTTATAGACTTCGCCGTTGCTGCCATGCCATTCGCCCTGGCCGTGCCACTGGCCTTTGTCGAACTGGCCGGCGTACCAACTGCCGTTGGGGTAGTCCACGCGGCCCTGGCCTTGCAGCAAGCCATTGACCACATCACCCCGGTAACGGCCGCCGTCGGGCAGGCGCGCATCGGGCGGCAACAGCGATTCGCCGTCTCCGCAAGCGGTGAGCAACAGGACAAGGGCAAGGGGAGCGAGTGGGCGCATAGCGGGATCCGGATAATTGAGCGCCGAGTATGCCGCAGCGAAGGAGCCATACCTAGTGGTCTGTTGGGGAATGATGACCTGTAGGAGCCGGCTTGCCGGCGAAGGTGGTCAACGAAAACGCGGGCATTCAGGGGGAATGTGGCGTCTGGGGGCTTTTCGCTGGCAAGCCAGCTCCTACAGGGAGGAAGGAGGCGGTTACACGAAGCAGAGCGACAACGACTCGGCAATGTAAGCGGGTTTCTCCTGGCCTTCGATTTCCAGGGTGGCGGTGGCCTTGAACAGCCATTGGCCGGGTTTTTTCTCGGTGACGTCGGTGAGGGTCACGTTAAGGCGGACCTTGGAATTGACCTTCACCGGCTGGATAAAGCGCACGCTGTCCAAGCCGTAGTTGACCGCCATTTTCAGGCCTTCGGGCATGATCAGGATGTCTTCCATCAACTTGGGCATCAGCGACAGCGACAGGAAACCGTGGGCGATGGTGCTGCCGAACGGGGTTTGCGCGGCCTTGACCGGGTCGACGTGGATGAACTGATGGTCGCCAGTGGCTTCTGCGAACAGGTTGATGCGGGCCTGGTCGATGGTGAGCCAGTCGGAACGTCCCAGTTCCTTGCCGACATAATCTTTGAGCTGCGCTACGGGTACATAGGGCATTGCGTCTCTCCTTGGTTCATCGGTTTTTATTGATGTGCGAGAACCATGTTAGATCATCATGGGCAACCAGCCCGGTCAACCCACCATGCATATGACGAATGCCGGAGCATAGCGCGGGCATGCTTATAATGCGGGTCGGTCTTGAGGGGGGAAGGACGGATGCTATTACGCGGTCTGACATGGCTGGTGCTGTTTCAATTGATCGGCACGGCGATCAACCATTTGCTGCTGCCGGTGTTGCCGGGGCCGATCATCGGTCTGCTGCTGATGCTGGGTTACCTGGTGTGGCGCGGCGAAGTCGGCGAGCCGCTGAGCCTGGCGGCCAGCAGCCTGCTGCGTTACTTGCCCTTGCTGCTGGTGCCGCCGGCGGTCGGGGTGATGGTGTATGCCAAGGACATCGCCGCAGACTTCTGGGCCATCGTCGGCGCCTTGGTGTTGTCGCTGGTGATCGCCATGGGGTTCGTCGGCGTGCTGATGCAAAAACTGGTCAAGCGCCAGGCGCAGCAGGAGGAGCAATCATGACCTTCGACTGGCAAGGCGCATGGGCGGCGGTGATTCATCATCCGCTGTTCGGCATCGGCATCACCCTCGGCGCCTATCAGCTGGTGCTCGCGGGCTTCGAGAAAACCCGCTGGATCTTCCTGCAGCCGGTGCTGGTGTCCATGCTGCTGGTGATCGGCGTGCTGCTCACCTGTGGCCTGAGTTACGCCGAGTACCGCAAGAGCACCGAGATCATGAGCATCCTGCTGGGCCCGGCGACCGTGGCCCTGGCGGTGCCGCTCTATCTGAACCTGCGCCGGATTCGTCAATTGTTCTGGCCGATTTTTACTACGCTGGTGATAGGTGGTGTGTTGGCCACCGGCCTGTGTGTGTTGCTGGGCTGGTGGTTCGGTGCCGAACACAGGATGTTGATGACCATGGCACCCAAGTCGGTGACCTCGCCGATTGCCATGCTGGTGGCCGAGCAGATCGGCGGCGTGGCCGCGTTGGCCGCGGTGTTCGTGCTGATCACCGGCGTGATCGGGGCGATGATCGGCCCGGCGTACTTGTCGCGCCTGGGCGTCCACAGCCCCGAGGCGCGCGGTATGGCGCTGGGCATGACCGCTCACGCCGTCGGCACGTCGGTGGCCCTGCAGGAAAGCGAAGAGTGCGGCGCCTTTGCGGCGCTGGCCATGAGTCTGATGGGCGTGGCGACGGCGGTGTTCCTGCCGCTGGCCGTGTCGGTGATTGTTTGAACCAGGGTTAAGGAAACCTTTATGAGTCTGGCGCTGTTCCCGCTCAACACCGTGCTGTTCCCTGGCTGCACCCTCGATCTGCAATTGTTCGAGGCGCGCTACCTGGACATGATCAGCCGCTGCATGAAAAAGGGCGAAAGTTTCGGCGTGGTGTGCATCTTCGACGGCAAAGAGGTGGGCGCGGCCCCGGATGGCTACGCGCTGATCGGCTGTGAAGCGCTGATTCGCGACTTCAAACAGCAGGATAACGGCCTGCTGGGCATTCGCGTCGAGGGCGGGCGGCGCTTCCGTGTCCGCGATGCCGAGGTGCAGAAGGACCAGTTGCTGGTGGCCGAGGTGCAATGGCTGGAAGAGCGGCCGGACCACGCGCTGGAAGAGGCGGACGCCGACCTGCAGGCCTTGCTCCAGGCCCTGGCCGAACACCCGATGGTGGCCTCGCTGGACATGGGCGCCGATGCCGACGGCCAGCAGGCCCTGGGCAATCAATTGGCGTATTTGCTGCCGTTCACCGAGGCCGACAAGATCGACCTGCTGCAGCTCGACGATCCGCAACAACGGCTGGATGCGATCCAGAGGCTGCTGGATGAACTGCAAGGTGAACTGTTCACCTGATCTTCAGAATTGTCTGGTGCTGCTTTCAGACATTTCTGCGTTGCTCCCATCGCGCGGGCTGAAATAGTTTCCGATCACACAACCACTGATCAGGGGATGAACATGATTCGGCTAGCGCAATCGGAGCAGGCGGCCTGGGACGCTTTTTTTGTCAGCATTACCTCACAACTGCTCGCGCAGGATGCACAGCGCGGCCCGGAATACATCGCCGAGCGTGCCGCAGAAATTGCCGATGAAATGCTGCTGGAGCGGCGCGAACGTTGCGTTGAGCGCCGAACCGCGCCAATCGATTGGATCGGTCCGGCCAAGGGTCAGTAGGCATACTTGAACAGGGCCTGCGAGGTGTCGCTGAAGGCGATGAAACCGAGCACCGCCACCAGGGCAGGCAATACCAGCCACCAGGCTTTCTGCGACATCGGCGGCAGCGGGCTGCGGTATTGGATTGCGCCCAGGCTCAATGCACACACGCTCATCGCCAGCAACATTCCGGCGAGGATGTCGGTGGGCCAGTGGACGCCCAAGTAAACCCGCGACAACGCGATGAATGCCGCGGGGATGCAGCCCAGCAGCAGCCAGGTCAGGCGCAGGCGCGTGGGCTGCCCGCGCCCGGCCAATACGGCTAACGCCAGGAAAAACGCGAATGCGCCGGAGGCGTGGCCGCTGGGCATGCTGAAGCTGCTCAGTGGGTCGGTGAGGATTTCCGGGCGACCGCGGGCAAAAAACAGCTTGGTGGCGGTATTGATCACTGCGGCCATGCCCAGCGTGATGCCGACAAACAGCGCGTGGCGCCATTGGCGTGCGAGTAACAACAGGCCGGTGAACAGGGCGCTGGCGACAAACATATTCTTGAACTCGCCCAGTTGGGTGAGCCTCACCATGGTCTCGTCCAGCCAGGCGCTGCGATGCTCCTGCACCAGGGCGCTCAGCCCCTGGTCGAAGTCGTTGAGGTGCGGGTAGCCGATAAACAGGGCGATCAACAGGATCAGGCTGGCGCAACCTATCCACCCTGTGGCGCGGCGATGGCCGCGCAGGCTGCTGTTCAAGCTCAGCCCCAGCAACACCGCCAGGCATGCCGCGACAATTCCCGCCTCGGGCCAGAACCCCGCCGGCAATGGCAGGCGGAAAGCCGCGCCGGTCGCCCAGCCCGGCAGCAGGTACGCGACTGTCCAGCCGGCCGCCGCGAGAATGCTGACCAGGGCAAAGCGTGGGAACGGCATGTCGCACATGCCAGCCACCATCGGCAGCATGGGGCGCAACGGGCCGATGAAACGTCCGACCAGCAGGCTGGCGATGCCGTACTTGTGGAAGTAGGTCTCGGCGCCGTTCATCCATTCAGGGTGATGCCGCAGGCCAGGCAGGCGCCGGATGTTCTGGTGGAAATGGCGTCCAAGGAAGTAGGACACCCCATCGCCCACCAGGCCGCCGAGAAAACCCAGCAGCAGGGTTTCACTCAGCGACAGCGCACCGTTGCCGGCCAGCACGGCAATGGCGAACAGCAGCACGGTGCCGGGCACGATCAAACCGGCAATGGCCAGGCATTCCACGCACGCCACGATAAACACCGCCGCCGCCAGCCATTGGGGGTTCAGGGTCAGCCAGCCGGTGATGCTATCGAGCCATTGGCCCATATTTCTTCACTCCCTCGTCACCGTTTCAAATCAAAAAATAGTCGCGGCCTTCGACCTGGCCCCGGCGCAGCGGGTTCCGCGTGCAATAAGGCGCATAGCCTGCATCGACGAAGCGGTACATCAAGTGTTCGTCCCGGCCGCCGGGAATGCCCAGGCGGGTGGTCTGGATAATGTGCGTCGGCACCTGACCGACGTCTTCTACATAGAGCCGCTCCTGGTCGAAGCGCTTGGCATCCCACATCGGCACTTTCAGGCCCAGCGCCTTGCACAATAAGGTCTGGCCGGCGCAGAGCTTCTGCGAGGCGCGTGGCCTGCCATTGGCGTCCGGGTTGTTCAGCAGCATCTGCGCCAAACTGGCCGGGCCGGAGGTCTCATCGACCCAGGGATAGGCGGATTTGATCAATACTGCATTGCCCGGGCCCTGGGCGCTGAAGTTCAGCGAATCGCCGCCACGGGCGTAGTACATATAGATATGACCGCCATCCAGAAACAAAGCCTTACGCTTTTCTGTGTAGCCCAGTGAGGCATGACTGCCTTTTTCGGCCACGTAATACGCTTCGGTTTCAATAATCCGCGCCGAAAGCCAGAGATCGCCGACCCGATGACGGATGATTTTGCCGAGCAATTCCCGCGCAAGCAGTTGTGCATCGCGGTCGAAGAAGCGGTCGGGCAGGGCGCTGGCAGGGAGTTGGGGGGTGAAACTCGACATGGCCTTCAGGGTTAATACGGCTAAATGTGACGGAATAATAACAACTCCCACCTTAATTACGGCTGAACCCCAGGTTTTTACAGTTCATTTCGACCATCCGCCCCTCACCGCTGTCAGTCGGGCGGCGTCACAGCTATAATCTGCCGCTTTCCTCTTTGCCAAGACTCCCTGACCATGACTGAGTCCGTTCTTGACTACATGACCCGCCTGGGTCGCGCTGCCCGTCAGGCCTCGCGGTTGATCGCCCGTGCGAGCACCGCGCAGAAAAACCGTGCCTTGCTGGCCGCCGCCGATGCTCTGGATGCTTCGCGCTCCGAGTTGACCGCCGCCAACGAACTGGACCTGGCCAACGGCCGCGCCAATGGCCTGGAACCGGCGTTGCTCGACCGCCTGGCGCTGACCCCGGCACGTATCGACGACATGATCGAAGGCCTGCGTCAGGTGGCCAAGCTGCCTGACCCCATCGGTGAAATCCGCGATATGCGTTACCTGCCGTCCGGCATCCAGGTCGGCAAGATGCGCGTGCCCCTGGGCGTGATCGGCATCATCTATGAGTCGCGCCCGAACGTGACCATCGACGCCGCGAGCCTGTGCCTCAAGTCTGGCAACGCCACCATCCTGCGCGGCGGTTCCGAGGCGATCCACTCCAACCGTGCGATTGCTGCCTGCATCCAGCAGGGCCTGGCCGTGGCCGAATTGCCGGCCGAAGTGGTGCAAGTGGTGGAAACCACCGACCGCGCCGCCGTCGGCGCGCTGATCACCATGCCGGAATTCGTCGACGTGATCGTGCCGCGCGGTGGCAAGAGCCTGATCGAACGCGTCAGCCGTGATGCCAAGGTGCCAGTGATCAAGCACCTGGACGGCGTCTGCCACGTTTACATCGACATCGCCGCCGACATCGACAAGGCGATCCGCATCGCCGACAACGCCAAGACCCACCGTTACGCCCCGTGCAACACCATGGAAACCCTGCTGGTGCACGCCGGCATTGCCGATCGCGTGCTGCCGCCGCTGGCTGCCATCTACCGCGACAAGGGTGTGGAACTGCGCGGTTGCGAGCGCACCCGTGCGCTGCTCGGCGCGGACGTGATCGAAGCCACCGAGCAAGACTGGTACACCGAGTACACGGCGCCGATCCTGTCGATCCGCATCGTCGATGACCTGGATCAGGCCATCGAGCACATCAACAAATACGGCTCCAAGCACACCGATGCCATTGTTACCGAGCATTTCAGCGATGCCCGGCGTTTCCTCACCGAAGTGGACTCCGCTTCGGTGATGGTCAACGCCTCGACGCGTTTTGCCGACGGCTTCGAGTATGGCCTGGGCGCGGAGATCGGTATCTCCACCGACAAGCTCCACGCACGCGGCCCGGTTGGCCTGGAAGGCCTGACCAGCGAGAAGTACGTAGTGTTCGGCGACGGGCATGTGCGCGCTTGATGGGTAAACGCATCGGGTTGCTCGGCGGCACCTTTGACCCCGTGCATATCGGCCATTTGCGCAGTGCCCTGGAAGTCGCGGATGCCCTCGCGCTGGATGAATTGCGCCTGACCCCCAATGCCCGGCCGCCGCACCGCGATACGCCGCAGGTGTCAGCGCAGCAGCGCCTGGAAATGGTGCGCCTTGCCGTAGCTGGCATACCGCCGCTGGTGGTGGACGACCGCGAGCTCAAGCGCGATAAACCGTCCTACACTGTCGACACCCTGGAACTGATGCGTGCCGAGTTGGCCGCGGACGACCAGTTGTTTCTGCTTTTGGGCTGGGACGCATTTTGCGGCCTGCCCTCTTGGCATCGCTGGGAGGAACTCCTCCAGCATTGCCACATCCTGGTTTTGCAACGCCCGGATGCCGACAGCGAACCGCCGGATGCCTTGCGCAACCTGCTGGCCGCGCGGTCGGTAAGTGACCCCTTGGCCCTGACCGGGCCGAACGGGAATATTGCATTCGTCTGGCAGACCCCGCTTGCGGTGTCCGCCACCCAGATCCGTCAACTGCTGGCCAGCGGGAAGTCGGTACGTTTCCTGGTGCCTGACGCGGTCCTGGCCTACATCGATGCGCACGGGCTTTACCGTGCGTCGAACTGAAAAGGCGCGCTTGAACGCACGAACAGTCGTGCAGCGAGCGCCCGAACATACGAGCAAAACGAGTTTTATATGACGAACAAAGACGTAAGCAAAGTTAAGCGCAAAGGCACCTTCAAGAGCGCGCCACTGCCGGTTGAAGCCCACGTTGGCCCGGAACTGGCTGGCGAAGAACTGGTGAAAGTCGCCGTGGCGGCCCTGGAAGACGTCAAGGCCCAGGACATCCAGGTGCTGGACGTGCGCGACAAGCAGAGCATCACCGACTTCATGATCATCGCCACCGGTACCTCCAACCGCCAGATCGGCGCGATGCTCGACAAAGTGCGCGAAGCCGTCAAAGCCCAGGGCGTGAAGCCGCTGGGTGAAGAAGGCAAGGGCGACAGCGACTGGGTGCTGCTGGACATGGACGACGTGATCGTTCACATGATGACCTCCAACGCCCGTCAGTTCTACGACCTGGAGCGTCTGTGGAAAGGCGCCGAACAGAGCCGTGCGGCTGATGGCAAGCACCACAGCCCGGAAGTGGGTCACGCGCACTTCGACAAGCTCAACAAAGACCAGGAATAAGGAACGGCTGTGCGCCTGCGTCTGATCGCTGTCGGTTCACGCATGCCCAAGTGGGTGGAAGAAGGCTGGCATGAATATGCCAAGCGTCTGCCCGCCGAGCTGTCGCTTGAGCTGGTGGAAATTCCGCTCAATACCCGGGGCAAGAACGCCGACGTGGCGCGCTTTATCCGTCAGGAAGGCGAAGCCATGCTGGCCAAGGTCGGTCCCAACGAGCGCATCGTCACCCTCGAAGTCCACGGCAAACCCTGGAGCACCGAGCAATTGGCGGTGGAACTGGATCGCTGGCGCCTGGACTCGCGCACCGTCAACTTCATGGTCGGCGGCCCCGAGGGGCTGGCGCCGGAAGTCTGCGCGCGGGCGGACCAACGCTGGTCGCTGTCGGCGCTGACGTTGCCGCACCCGTTGGTAAGGATCCTGATCGGTGAACAGCTGTATCGCGCCTGGACAGTTCTGTCCGGGCACCCTTACCACAAATAGTCTGCGCCCCTCCCGATGACTCAGCCGATCCGCATCAAGGACCACGAGAAAGACGCACGTCTGGTGCGCTCGCGCGTGGTTTTTGGCGCGATCATGGTAGTGACGTTGATCGGGGTGTTGATCGCGCGCCTGTATTTCCTGCAGGTGATCCAGTACGACTATCACTCCACTCTGTCGGAAAATAACCGGGTGCATGTGCAGCCGATTCCGCCGACCCGTGGCCTGATTTTCGACCGCAACGGCGTGGTGGTCGCGGATAACCGGCCCAGCTTCAGCCTGAGCATGACCCGCGAACGCTCCGGCGACTGGCAGCAGGTCCTCGATGTGATCGTCGACGTGCTGCAACTGACCCCGGAAGACCGGGCGATCTTCGAAAAGCGCATGAAACAGGGGCGTCGGCCGTTCGAGCCGGTGCCGATCCTGTTCGAGCTGACCGAAGAGCAGATCGCCCGGATCGCGGTGAACCAGTTCCGCCTGCCGGGCGTGGAAGTGGTGGCGCAGTTGGTGCGGCATTACCCGCAAGGGCCGCACTTCGCGCACTCCGTCGGTTATATGGGGCGGATCAACGAGAAAGAGCTGAAAAGCCTCGATCCGGTCAATTACAGCGGCACCCACCATATCGGCAAGACCGGCATCGAGCGTTTCTACGAGCCCGAGCTGCACGGCCAGGTGGGTTACGAAGAGGTCGAGACCAACGCCCGCGGCCGTGTGTTGCGGGTGCTCAAGCGTACCGATCCGGTGCCGGGCAAGGACATTGTGCTGAGCCTGGACATCAAGTTGCAGGAAGCGGCCGAGATGGCCTTGGGCGGGCGACGTGGCGCGGTGGTGGCGCTGGACCCGAGTACCGGCGAAGTCCTGGCCATGGTCAGCCAGCCCAGTTTCGACCCCAACCTGTTCGTGACCGGGATCAGTTTCAAGGCCTACGCCGAGCTGCGCGATTCCATCGACCGGCCGCTGTTCAACCGGGTGTTGCGCGGCCTGTATCCGCCGGGTTCGACGATCAAGCCGGCGGTAGCGATTGCCGGCCTGGACGCGGGCGTGGTCACGGCGTCGAGTCGCGTGTTCGACCCCGGCTACTACATGCTGCCTAATTACGATCACAAATACCGTAACTGGAACCGCACCGGTGACGGCTATGTCGACCTGGACACCGCGATCATGCGGTCCAACGACACCTATTTTTACGACCTGGCCCACAAGCTGGGGATCGATCGCCTGTCGGCCTACATGGGCAAGTTCGGGTTGGGTCAGAAAGTCTCCCTGGACATGTTCGAAGAATCCCCAGGCCTGATGCCGTCGCGCGAATGGAAGCGTGCCACCCGCCGCCAGGCGTGGTTCCCCGGCGAGACTCTGATCCTGGGCATCGGCCAGGGCTATATGCAGGCGACACCGCTGCAACTGGCCCAGGCCACGGCGTTGGTGGCCAACAAAGGCATCTGGAACCGTCCGCACCTGGCCCGCACCATCGAAGGCGAAAAGCCGGTGGATGAAAACCCGATCCCGGACATTGTGCTGCGTGACCCGTCGGACTGGACCAAGGTCAACCACGGCATGCAGCAGGTGATGCACGGCGCCCGGGGCACGGCGCGCAAGGCGGCGATCGGCGCGCAATATCGCATTGCCGGCAAGAGCGGTACGGCCCAGGTGGTCGCGATCAAGCAAGGCGAAAAATATGATCGTTCCAAAGTCCAGGAGCGCCACCGCGACCACGCCCTGTTTGTCGGCTTCGCTCCGGCGGACGACCCGAAGATCGTGGTCGCCGTGATGGTCGAGAACGGCGAGTCCGGTTCGGGCGTCGCCGCGCCGGTGGTCCGTCAAGTGATGGATGCCTGGCTGTTGACCGACGACGGCAAGCTCAAGCCCGAATATGGCGGCCCCCCTTCAAGCACCGAGGTTACGGCCAGTGAAGAGTAATTTTGACCGCATCCTCTCCAGTGAGGATGTGATGCGTCGCCGCGCGACATTGCTGCAGCGCATGCACATTGATGGCCCGTTGTTGATTCTGCTGCTGACCCTGGCCGCCGGCAGTCTGTTCGTGCTGTATTCGGCCAGCGGCAAGAACTGGGACCTGCTGATCAAGCAAGCGTCGTCGTTCGGCCTGGGCCTGTTGTCGATGGTGGTGATTGCCCAGCTGGAGCCGCGTTTCATGGCGCGCTGGGTGCCGCTGGGGTACGTCGCCGGCGTGTTGTTGCTGGTGGTGGTGGACGTGATGGGCCACAACGCCATGGGCGCGACCCGCTGGATCAACATTCCGGGGGTGATTCGCTTCCAGCCGTCGGAATTCATGAAGATCCTGATGCCGGCGACCATCGCCTGGTACCTGTCCAAGCGCACCTTGCCGCCGCAACTCAAGCATGTGGGGATCAGCCTGATCCTGATCGGCGTGCCGTTCATCCTCATCGTGCGTCAGCCGGATCTCGGTACATCGCTGCTGATCCTGGCGGGCGGTGCGTTCGTGCTGTTCATGGGTGGCTTGCGCTGGCGCTGGATTCTCAGCGTGCTCGCCGCTGCCGTGCCGGTGGCCGTGGCCATGTGGTTCTTCTTTATGCATGACTACCAGAAGCAGCGGATTCTCACGTTCCTCGACCCGGAGAGCGACCCGCTGGGCACCGGCTGGAACATCATCCAGTCGAAGGCGGCGATCGGTTCCGGCGGTGTCTTTGGCAAGGGTTGGTTGATGGGCACCCAGTCGCACCTGGACTTTTTGCCCGAGAGCCACACCGACTTCATTATTGCGGTGATGGGCGAAGAGTTCGGCCTGGTGGGCATTTGCGCGTTGCTGCTGATCTATTTACTGTTGATTGGGCGTGGCCTGGTGATCACCGCGCAGGCGCAGACGTTGTTCGGCAAATTGCTGGCGGGCTCGTTGACCATGACTTTTTTTGTTTACGTTTTCGTCAACATCGGTATGGTCAGTGGCCTCTTGCCGGTGGTTGGGGTGCCGTTGCCGTTCATTAGCTACGGCGGAACTTCGCTGGTGACATTGATGTCAGCGTTTGGGGTTTTGATGTCGATTCACACGCATCGCAAATGGATCGCACAGGTTTGAATAAGGTGAAGATGTCAATGCAAGTATTGCGCGGCTGGGCGACTCGGCATGCGTCCTGGATGAGCCTGATCGGGCTGCTGGGCGCCATGCACGAAGCGCAGGCCGGTGACTACGATGGCTCACCTCAGGTCGCCGAATTCGTCGGTGAGATGACCCGTGACTATGGCTTCGCCGGTGAACAGCTGATGGGCGTGTTCCGCGAGGCCCAGCGCAAGCAGGCGATCCTCGATGCCATCTCCCGCCCGGCCGAGCGCGTGAAGCAGTGGAAGGACTATCGCCCGATGTTCCTGACCGACGCCCGCGTGGCCCGGGGCGTGGACTTCTGGCGCCAGCACGAAGCCGCGCTGGCTCGCGCCGAGCAGGAGTACGGCGTGCCTGCCCAGGTGATTGTCGCGATCATTGGCATTGAAACCTTCTACGGGCGCAACACCGGCAGTTACCGGGTGATCGATGCCTTGTCGACCTTGAGCTTCGATTACCCGCCCCGCGCTGAATTCTTCCGTAAGGAACTGCGTGAATTCCTGCTGCTGGCCCGCGAAGAGCAGGTCGACCCGCTGACCCTCAAAGGCTCCTACGCCGGTGCGATGGGCTTGCCGCAGTTCATGCCGAGCAGTTTTCGCGCCTACGCGGTGGATTTTGACGGCGACGGCCATATCAATATCTGGAGCAACCCGGACGATGCCATCGGCAGCGTGGCCAGCTACTTCAAGCGCCATGGCTGGGTGAGCGGCGAACCGGTCGTCAGCCGTGCCGACGTGAGCGGCGAGCGCGCCGATGAAGGCCTGACCCAGGGCATCGAGCCGGCCAAGACGGTCGGGGAGTTGCGGGCGCTGGGCTGGTCAAGTCATGATGCGCTGCGCGATGATATGCCGGTCACGGCTTTCCGCCTGGAAGGCGAAAACGGCCCTGAATACTGGATGGGCCTGAAGAATTTCTACGCAATCACGCGTTATAACCGCAGTGTGATGTACGCCATGGCCGTGCATCAACTGTCTGACATGCTGGTCCAAGCACGGGGCAACAAGTAATGCGGGCATCGCCGTTGAAAAAACCGCTCAAGCTGGTGGCGTTTGCCGCGTTGTCCTTGCTGGTTGTCAGTTGCTCCACCAGTCGCGCGCCGACGCAAAAGTCCGGCGGCACCGCTATTCGTTCCCAGCCGGGGCTGGACATCAACCGCGCGCATAAAGACGGTGCGCCGTGGTGGGACGTCGACGTGTCGAAAATCCCGGATGCCACGCCGACCCTGCACACCGGCCCGTACAAGGCCAACCCCTATACCGTGCTGGGCAAGAGCTACTTTCCGCTGCAGGACTCCAAGACCTACGTGCAGTCGGGCACGGCGTCGTGGTACGGGACCAAGTTCCATGGCCAGAACACCGCCAATGGCGAGGTCTACGACCTGTACGGCATGAGCGCGGCCCACAAGACCCTGCCGCTGCCCAGCTATGTGCGCGTGACCAACCTGGACAACAACCGCACGGTGATCCTGCGGGTCAACGATCGCGGGCCGTTCTATTCGGACCGGATCATCGACTTGTCCTACGCCGCCGCGAAGAAACTCGGTTATGCCGAAACCGGCACCGCGCGGGTCAAGGTCGAAGGGATCGACCCCGCGCAATACTGGGCCCAGCGTGGCAAACCGGCGCCGTTGATGCTCAACGAACCGCAAGCCGCGCAACCGCAAGTCACAGCCTCGACCGGCAAGATCGAGCAGTGGACGCCACCCGCGCAACAGCACGCGCCCGACACGGTCGTGGTGCCTCGCGCCGCACCGGGTGCTTCGGCTGCCGGTGGGCAATACCTGCAGGTGGGCGCTTTCGCCAACCCGGATGCGGCAGAGCTGTTAAGGTCCAAGCTGAGCAGTATGGTCAATGCGCCGGTCTTCATCAGTTCCATCGTGCGTAATCAACAGACCCTGCACCGTGTGCGTATGGGCCCGATCGGTTCGCCGAGCGAGGTCGCGCAAGTGCAGAACAGCGTGCGCCTGGCCAACCTGGGGCAACCCAGCGTGGTCAGCGCCGAATAAACCGTAAAGGATTGATGGTTCAGGTCCGTGCGCGGGCCTGGGCCCTGGTTGTTGGCTCGTTGAACAATAAAACCCAGGGGCAAGGGGTGAGCAGGCAACCGAACACGCGACAGACCGGTAACGGGCTGTCTGAATAAGTTTTGCCCGCGAGGGCAAGTTTCCATACGTAATTTCGAGAGACGGATGAACATCATCACCTTAGCCAAACGCACGTGCCTGCTTATCTCGCTGATCATCACCCCGGCCGCCTGGGCGGTTGAAATGGTGCCGGCTTCACCGCAACTGGCCGCCAAGGCCTGGGTCCTCATGGATGCCGCCAGTGGCAACGTGCTGGTGGAAAACAACGGTGACCAGCGCCTGCCGCCCGCCAGCTTGACCAAGCTGATGACAGCCTATATCGCGACCCTGGAAATCCGTCGCGGCCAGATCGGCGAAAACGACCCGGTGACCGTCAGCGAAAACGCCTGGCGCACCGGTGGTTCGCGGATGTTCATCAAGGTCGGCTCGCAGGTGACGGTCAGCGACCTGCTGCACGGCATCATCATCCAGTCCGGTAACGACGCCAGCGTCGCCCTGTCCGAGCACATCGCCGGCAGCGAAGACGCGTTCGCCGACATGATGAACAAAACCGTGGCCGACCTGGGCATGACCAACAGTCACTTCATGAACCCGACCGGTCTGCCGAACCCAGAGCACTACTCGTCGGCTCACGACATGGCGATCCTGGCGCGCGCGATCATTCGTGTCGACCCGGTCCACTACGCGATCTACTCCCAGAAGGAATTCTTCTGGAACAACATCAAGCAGCCTAACCGCAACCTGTTGCTGTGGCGCGACAAGACCGTCGACGGTCTGAAAACCGGCCACACCGAAGAAGCCGGCTACTGCATGGTGTCGTCCGCCGTGCGTGATGGCCAGCGCCTGATCGCCGTGGTCTTCGGCACCAACAGCGAGCAGGCCCGTGCGGCCGAGACGCAAAAACTGCTGACCTACGGTTTCCGCTTCTTCGAAACCCAGACCTTCTATCAGAAGGGTGCTGAACTGGCGACCGCGCCGGTATGGAAAGGCGCAACCTCGCAAGTCAAGGCCGGCCTGGCTGAAGACCTGACCCTGACCATGCCTAAAGGCCAGCTGAAAAAGCTCGCGGCCAGCATGACCATGAACCCGCACCTGGTTGCGCCAATCGCCAAGGGCGACGTGATCGGCAAGGTCGAAGTGAAGCTGGACGATAAAGTGGTACACAGTGCCGACCTGATCGCCCTGGATGCCGTCGACGAGGGTGGTATCTTCCGCCGCGTGTGGGATAGCATCCGCCTGTTCTTCTACAGCTTGTTCAACTGATAAGTGTGCACCTGCAAAGCCCCGTGTTGATCCGACGCGGGGCTTTGCCCGTCGCCACGGCTTACGCTTACGAGGCCGTTACGCCATGACCGATAAAGAAGTAAAGGCGCCAAAGATCGAATTCCCGGTGACGGATTATCCCGTCAAGGTGATCAGCGATACCGGTGTGGGCAACAAGGACAAGATTCTCGACATCGTGCGTAAACACGCGACGATCAACGACAACCGTGTGGATGAGCGTTCGAGCACCAACGGTAAGTACACCACGATCCAGTTGCACATCGTTGCGACCGGTCAAGACCAGCTTTACGACATCAACAGCGAACTGCGGGCCACCGGCTTCGTACATATGGTGCTGTGATGCCACAGGTCCTGGGCTTTCGCGAGCTCGGCCGGATGGACTACGAGCCCGTCTGGCATGCAATGCAGCGCTTCACCAACGAGCGCGGCACCTCGGCACCCGATGAGATCTGGCTGGTGGAACACCCGCCGGTGTTCACCCAGGGCCAGGCCGGCAAGGCCGAGCATCTGCTACTTCCGGGTGATATTCCGGTGGTGCAGGTCGACCGAGGGGGTCAAGTGACTTACCATGGGCCCGGTCAACTGGTGGCGTATCTGCTGCTGGATGTGCGCAAGCTGGGGTTTGGCGTGCGCGACCTGGTGAACCGTATGGAGGCTTGCCTGATCGAGCTGTTGGCCAGTTACGGCGTGAGCGCCGTGGCCAAGCCCGATGCACCCGGTGTGTATGTGGATGGTGCGAAAATCGCTTCCCTGGGGCTGCGCATTCGCCACGGTTGTTCGTTTCATGGCCTGGCGTTGAACGTGGACATGGACCTGGCGCCGTTCCGGCGCATCAACCCGTGCGGTTATGCCGGGTTGGCGATGACCCAGTTGAGCGACCACGCCACACCGATTAAATTTGCCGAGGTAAGTGCCCGGCTGCGTGCGCAGCTCGTCAAACACCTCGACTATGCTGAGCAGACGACCCTTACGGGCGGAATCGACTGATTATGACTACTGATGCAGTGCAAACCATGATCCCGACGCTGGACGTCACCGAACGTCCGGCCCAGGCCCCGCGTGCCAAGGTGGAAGCCGGCGTCAAGCTGCGCGGCGCCGAGAAGGTTGCACGCATCCCGGTCAAGATCATCCCGACCACCGAACTGCCGAAAAAACCTGACTGGATTCGCGTGCGTATCCCGGTCTCGCCGGAAGTCGACCGTATCAAGGCGTTGCTGCGCAAGCACAAGCTGCACAGCGTGTGCGAAGAAGCGTCCTGCCCGAACCTGGGCGAATGCTTCTCCGGCGGCACTGCCACGTTCATGATCATGGGTGACATCTGCACCCGTCGTTGCCCGTTCTGCGACGTCGGCCACGGCCGGCCGAAGCCACTGGACGTCAACGAGCCGGAAAGCCTGGCCATCGCCATCGCCGACCTGAAACTCAAGTACGTGGTGATCACTTCTGTCGACCGCGACGACCTGCGTGACGGCGGTGCCCAGCACTTTGCCGACTGCATCCGCGAAATCCGCAAGCTGTCGCCGGACGTGATGCTCGAAACCCTGGTGCCGGACTACCGTGGCCGCATGGACGTCGCGCTGGAAATCACCGCCGCCGAGCCGCCGGATGTGTTCAACCACAACCTGGAAACCGTGCCACGCCTGTACAAGGCGGCGCGTCCAGGTTCGGACTACCAGTGGTCGCTGACCCTGCTGCAGAAATTCAAGCAGATGATGCCGCACATCCCGACCAAATCCGGCCTGATGCTCGGCCTGGGCGAAACCGACGAGGAAGTGATCGAAGTCATGCAGCGCATGCGCGAGCACGACATCGACATGCTGACCCTCGGCCAATACCTGCAACCATCGCGCAGCCACTTGCCGGTACAGCGTTTTGTTCACCCGGACACCTTCGCCTGGTTCGCCGAGGAAGGTTACAAGATGGGCTTCAAGAACGTCGCGTCGGGCCCGCTGGTACGTTCCTCGTACCACGCCGATGAGCAGGCCAAGCTGGTCAAGGCTAGCCTGATTTCGTAATACAGATCTGCGCAACACCGCAGATCCAATGTGGGAGGGGGCTTGCCCCCGATGGCAGTGTGTCAGTCGCTACAGGTACTGGCTGATTCAGTGCTATCGGGGGCAAGCCCCCTCCCACATTTCGTTCCGCGTCATATAGGGAGAATCAGGGATGACCAGTCGACTAGCCGCCGCCGTACCTGCATTGCGTTCTGAAGCCACCATCGGCCTGATCGCACCCGCTGGCCCTGCCGCGCTGGACGTGGAAAAAGCCGGGCAGTGGATGCGCGCCCGTGGCTATGAGCTACGCATCTTCCCCGGAGTATATGAACGCGACGGCTACCTGGCCGGCAGCGATGACGTGCGCTTGCGCGACCTGCACGCCGCCTTCGCCAACCCTGATATCGATGCGATCTTCTGCCTGCGCGGCGGCTACGGCACGCCCCGCCTGCTGGACCGCCTGGACTTCGACCTGCTGCGCGCCAACCCCAAGCCTTTCGTGGGTTACAGTGATATCACTGCGTTGCACCTGGCAATCAACCGCTATGCCGGTTTTGTGACCTTCCACGGCCCGATGCTGAATGCCGACCTGCTCGGCGACAAGCAGCCACCCACCGAGTCGTCGTTGTTCAACATGCTGCGTGGCCAGGTAGGTGCAGGCAGCGTGCTGGCGCACCCGGTGGCCTACCCATTGACCACGATCGAGCCCGGTATCGCCAGTGGGCGCTTGCTCGGCGGCAACCTGTCGATGATCGCGGCCATGATGGGGACGTCCTACGAAATCGATGCCGAGGGCATCATCCTGTTTATCGAAGACGTCAACGAGCCGATCTACCGCATCGACCGCTTGCTGACGCATCTGCGCCTGACCGGCAAGCTGGCTCAGGTAGCGGGTGTGTTGGTGGGGGACGTGGCGGGGGTGGATAGCACCGCGCTGGAGCGGCTGCTGAAGCAGACCTTCGAACCGCTGTGCATTCCGGTGCTGTCTGGCTGGCGCAGTGGGCATTGCGATCCGAACCTGACGCTGCCGATGGGCGCGCGGGTGCGGTTGGATGCGGGGGAGCAGCGGATGGTGTTGGAACAGGATGTGGTGTTCAACCGCTGAATCTGTCGTCTGCTAAACCGCTATCGGGAGCAAGCTCCCTCCCACATTTTGACCGCATTTCAAAGGATGTACGCGGTCAAAATGTGGGAGGGGGCTTGCCCCCGATAGCGGTAGTCGCCATAAGCCAATCTAACGGTTCTGCAACGACTCCAGCAACTTCACCGTCGGATAACCATCCGCCGGCCAGCCCAGTGACTGTTGCGCCGCACGGATCGCCTTGCGCGTGTTGGCGCCGATAATCCCGTCCGGGTTGCCCGCGTCATAGCCATTGCTGCTGAGTACGGTCTGCAGGTCAATGCGCTGGGAACGACTCAGCGGCAGTTCATCTTTCGGCCAATCGCCACGAATCACACCACTTCCGCCGAACCGTTCCGACAGCAGGCCCACGGCCAGTGCGTAGGACGACGAGTTGTTGTACTTGAGGATTGCGCGGAAGTTATCCAGCACCAGGAACGCCGGGCCACGGTAACCCGCTGGCAGCAGCAGGGCGGCGGAGAGCTGGTCGACGTTAGGCGGCATGCTCGCTCCCGGTGGCAGCTGGATGCCCAGCTTCAGCCAGTCGGCGACGGTCTTGCGCACGCCACCGTCGGCCAGGGTGTAATCGAAGTTGGCCGGCAGTTGTTTGACTTCGAAACCCCACGGCTGGCCTTTCTGCCAGCCGGAGCTTTGCAGGTAATGCGCAGTGGAGGCGAGGGCGTCGGCCGGGCTGTTCCAGATGTCGCGGCGACCGTCGCCGTCGAAGTCCACGGCGTGGGTGTTGTAGGTGGTCGGGATGAACTGGGTCTGGCCCATGGCGCCGGCCCACGAACCGCGCATCTGGTCGGCCTGGATATCGCCGTGCTGGATGATTTGCAGCGCCGCAAGCAATTGCGCCTGGGCAAAGGCCGGGCGCCGGCCTTCGTAGGCCAGGGTCGCGAGGGAACGGATCACCGAGTTATTGCCCTGGAACTGACCGAAGTTACTTTCCATGCCCCACACCGAGACCAACGCCTGGCGGTCGACGCCATAACGTTGCTCGATGCTTTGCAGGATGTCGGCGTACTTGACCAATAGTGCCTGGCCATTACGCACACGTACTGGCGACAGGGCGCCGTCGAGGTATTCCCACACCGGGCGGGAAAATTCCGGTTGGCTGCGGTCGGCGCGGATCACCGCCATGTCCGGGGTGACGTTGGCGAAGGCGATATCAAACACGGCTGGGGTAATGCCGGCCTTCAAGGCTTGCGCACGGAAACCGGCCTGCCATTCGGCAAAGGTCTGGGTGGGCTGGATGTCCAGGTTATCCACAGCCAGCGGGGCCACGACAGCGGGCGCTACGACCGGTGCGGTCGACAGTGTCGGCAAGGGTTGAGCATCTGCGGCGGTAGGTTTTTCCGCGCAGGCGACAAGCAGAATGAGGCTGGAGGCAGCGATCAATTGGCGAAGGTGCCAACGACGGGAAAGACTAGAGGGCATGCACAGGTCCAGGGATTACAAATCAAGTGCTGACCTTATCATGCCGGAGGGGCGCTTGCCTTCAGGCGGCCAGAAAGTAAGAAGCCTCCCAGCTATTAGACTGGAAGGCTTCGCGGCGGTAGCTGCCTTTGCCCTTGCCGGCGCGTTCCTGACGGCTGCGGAACAGTGGCTGGGCGATGATGGATTTGGCCTTGTTGGGGCCATGCTTAGATGGCTTTTTGCTCATGGTCGTTACTCTCTTCAGGTGGGATGCAGCGGTGCAAATCATCTGCCGAAGTCTGGCCGCTGTAAAGCCCGGCAAGTTTTTTGAAATACAAATGCAGCCAACATGTGGGAGGGGGCTTGCCCCATCCCGCATTGGTTTTGCGGTGTTTTTAAGAGGGGGGGTTATTCGGCAGGTAATGTCAGGCGCTGGCCAGACATCAGCAGTGACAAACGGCTCAGGCTCATCCACGGCGAACCCGCTGCCTGGCCCTTGATTTGCGCATCAATGCGCTGGGCTTCGAGCAACAGTTGCGCCCAGCGTTGCGCCGAGTGCCGCTGCAGGGCTTTGCTCATCAGCGGTTTGCGCTTGTCCCAGACCGGCGGTCTGGCTTGGCTGAAGCATTTGTCCAACGGCGTGCCCTGGCTGTATTGCAGCGCAATATTGGCCAGTACCCGCAACTCGCGAGCCAGCGCCCAGAGAATCACCGGCGGTTCCACGCCTTCACCGCGCAACCCTTCGAGCATGCGCAGGGCGTGCGCAGGCTCGCCGTTGAGGATGGCGTCCACCAGCCCGAACACGTCAAAACGCGCGCTGTCAGCCACCGCGCCTTGCACGGTTTCGACGGTGATCTGCCCGTCTTCGGCCATCAGCTTGAGTTTTTCGATCTCCTGGGCGGCGGCAAGCAGGTTACCTTCGACCCGGGCGGCGATCAGTTCCACGGCGTCCTGCGTGGCCGACAGCCCCGATTGGGACAGGCGCTGACGAATCCACTGCGGCAACTGATTGCTGTCCACCGGCCAGATCTGGATAAACTGGGTCTGTGCCCCTTCCACCAGCGCTTTGCCCCACTTGGTTTTCTGCGCGCTGCCGTCGAGCTTGGGCAGGCTGATCAGCAACACCGTGTCTTCGGCAGGCCGCGAACAGTACTCGATGAAGGCCGCCGCGCCCTTGTCGCCGGGCTTGCCCGACGGCAGGCGCAGTTCCAGCAGGCGTTTTTCGGCAAACAGCGACATGCTCGCGCCGGCTTGCAGCAGCGTGCCCCAGTCGAAACTGGCGTCGGCGCTGAACACCTGGCGTTCGTCGAAGCCTTGCTGGCGCGCGGCGGTGCGAATGGCGTCTGCCGCTTCCTGGCACAGCAACGGGTCATCGCCGCTGACGATATAGACAGGCGCGAGAGCACCTTGCAGGTGTTTGGCGAGTTGGGCGGGGGCGAGTTTCATAGGCGCGATGAACGGGGCGCCTGGGGCGCCCCGTCTGGCTTAGTCTACAGGGACTTCAACAGGCGATTGTTTCGGCGTGTTGTTTTCGTACTCTTGCGCGGCTTTCAGGGCGTCGGCGTCAGCCTTGGCCTTGTTGTCGGCGGTCTGTTGCAGCAGTTCCAGTTTTTCCGGCGTCAGCTGTTGCAGGCGCAGCATCACACGTTGGACCAGCTCACGACGCATTTCTTTGCGCACCTGGGTCATTTCCGAGTCCGAGCCCACCAGGTTGTTGCCATCGTGGCTCACGACCTTTTGCACTTCGATCTTGTCACCCATCAACGGCAGATGGTCGCGGCCCTGCATTTCAAACGTCAACGAAGTGATCAGCTCGATATCGGACGCACGGCCAGCGCTGGCGTAGCTGAGGTTACGCTGGGTTTCTTTCTCGTCGGCCAGGAACAGCTTGTAGGTCGCGCCGGTGTAGACGTGTACGCCACTGTTTTTCAGGGTGTCGCGCAGTTGCACAACGGTTTCGCCGTAGGCGTTGCGGGCGCTGACGTCCAATTCCTTGATGGTCAGTTCATTGGTGCCGGTACCGCGCAGCTGGAAGCCGCAAGCGCTCAGCAGCACAGCAAGGCCCATCACCAGCAAATTGCGTTTGATCATTTTATTGCTCCCCTTGAAACCATGCGGGCCTTATCGAGGCCCTGAAGGTTTAGTTCGGCGCAGCGCTCAAGCCCTGCGCCCGATCCGATTTAGCTGGCGACGATATTGACCAGTTTACCCGGCACGACGATCACTTTGCGGATCGTCAGGCCTTCGGTAAAGCGCAGCACGTTCTCGTTGCAGCGCGCGGCCGCTTCGACGTCTTCGCGGCTGGCGCTGGCCGGCATGTCGATCTGGCCACGCAGTTTGCCGTTGACCTGAATTACCAGTTGCAGCGTGTCCTGAACCAGCGCGCTGTCATCCTGCACCGGCCAGCGGGCGTCAATGACGGCTTCGCTGTGGCCCAGGCGGTGCCACAGTTCGTGGCTGATGTGCGGCGTGATCGGGGCCAGCAGCAAGGTGACCGTCTCGAGGCCTTCGTGAACCAGCGCACGCTCCTGTTCGGTGGCTTGCGGGGCTTTTTCCAGCACGTTCATCAGCGTCATCACCTGGGCGATGGCGGTGTTGAACTTGTGGTTCTGGCCCACATCCTGGCTGGCTTGCTTGATGGCCAGGTGGGTGCTGCGGCGAATGGCTTTCTGCTCGTCGCTCAAGGCGGCCACATCCAGCTTGCCCGGCAGGCCCTGGCTGACATGGGCATGGGCCAGGCGCCAGACGCGCTTGAGGAAACGGTGCGAACCTTCGACGCCGGAGTCGGACCATTCGGCGCTCATGTCCGGCGGCGAGGCGAACATCATGAACAGGCGGCAGGTGTCGGCGCCGAACTGGTCGATCATCGACTGTGGGTCGACGCCGTTGTTCTTCGACTTGGCCATCTTCTCGGTGCCACCGATTTCCACCGGCAGGCCGTCGGCGATCAGCTTGGCGCTGATGACCTTGGCTTTGCTGTCGCGCTCGAGCTCGACATCCGCCGGGTTGAACCAGGTGTAGCTGCCATTGGCTTCGCGACGGTAATACGTCTCGGCGATCACCATGCCCTGGGTCAGCAGGTTCTTGAACGGCTCGTTGGAACTGACCAGGCCTTCGTCGCGCATCAGCTTGTGGAAGAAGCGCGCGTACAGCAGGTGAAGAATGGCGTGTTCGATACCGCCGATGTACTGATCCACCGGCAACCAGTGGTCGGCCGCCGATTTCTCGACCAGGCCACCCTCGTAGTGCGGCGAGGCATAACGGGCGTAGTACCACGAGGACTCGACGAAAGTGTCCATGGTGTCGGTTTCGCGCTTGGCTGGCTGGCCGCATTTCGGGCAGCTGCACTCGTAGAACTCAGGCATGCGCGCCAAAGGCGAACCGGCGCCGTCCGGCACCACGTCTTCCGGCAGGACCACCGGCAACTGGTCTTCCGGCACCGGCACGTCACCGCAGGTTTCGCAGTGGATGATCGGGATCGGGCAGCCCCAGTAACGCTGGCGGCTGATGCCCCAGTCGCGCAGGCGGAACTGGGTGCGCGAGGCACCGAGGTTTTTCTTGATCAGCGCGACTTCGATGGCGTCGAAGGCACCGGCGAAGTCCAGGCCGTCGAACTCGCCGGAGTTGATCAGTTCACCGTGCTCACCGTAGGCGTCTTGCCACGGGGCCGGGTTGGTGTCGCCCGAGCTGGTGCGTACCACGGATTTGATCGGCAGGTTGTACTGGGTGGCGAATTCGAAATCGCGTTCGTCGTGGGCCGGCACAGCCATTACTGCGCCATCGCCGTAGTGCATCAGCACGTAGTTGGCGACCCATACCGGCAATTTTTCGCCAGTCAGCGGGTGCTCGACGAACAGCCCGGTCGGCAGGCCTTTTTTCTCCTGGGTGGCGACGTCGGCTTCCGCCACGCTGCCGCCTTTGCATTCGGCGATGAACGCCTGCAGCTCAGGGTTGTTCTGTGCGGCCTGGCTGGCCAGCGGGTGTTCCGCGGCCACGGCGACGTAAGTCGCGCCCATCAGGGTGTCCGGACGGGTGGTGAAGACTTTGAGGGTGCCCGCTTCGCCGATCGAATCGACGTTGTACGGGAACTGCACTTCCATGCCCTTGGACTTGCCGATCCAGTTGCGTTGCATGGTCTTGACCTGTTCAGGCCAGCCCGGTAGGTCGTCGAGGCTCGACAAGAGTTCATCCGCGTAGGCGGTGATCTTGAAGTAGTACATCGGGATTTCGCGCTTTTCGATCAGCGCGCCGGAACGCCAGCCGCGACCGTCGATCACCTGCTCGTTGGCGAGCACGGTCTGGTCGACCGGGTCCCAGTTCACGGTACCGTTCTTGCGGTAGATCACGCCTTTTTCGAACAGGCGGGTGAACAGCCATTGTTCCCAGCGATAGTAGTCCGGCTTGCAGGTGGTCACTTCGCGGGACCAGTCCACCGCCAGGCCCAGGCTGCGCAGCTGGGTCTTCATGTAGGCGATGTTTTCGTAGGTCCACTTGGCGGGCGCTACGTTGTTCTTCATCGCGGCGTTTTCCGCCGGCATGCCGAAGGCGTCCCAACCCATGGGTTGCAGGACATTCTTGCCTTGCATGCGCTGGTAACGGGAAATCACGTCGCCGATGGTGTAGTTACGCACATGCCCCATGTGTAGCTTGCCGCTGGGGTAAGGGAACATCGATAGGCAATAGAACGTCTCCTTGCCCGGCTGTTCACTGACTTCAAAGGACTTTTGCTCATCCCAGAAGGTTTGGGCGGCATTTTCTATTTCACGGGGCTGATATTGTTCGTGCATGGCTACTTTTGAACTGAATAGGGGTGGCCTAATCCTCTTCGGTGCATTGTCCGAGCTGGCCGACACCATAAAGCGCCGCGTCCGTGCCCAAACCCTGCGGGAAGTGGAGTTACAGGAAGCGCCGTAGCATACATGACCCCACTCTATCGAGGGAAACCCTGATTGCGCGGTCGAGGCCGTCTGTCGCGGCGCCGGGCAGGCGCAGCCATGGGGGCTACGCTGTTTATTGGGGAGTGAGTCTTATCTTCAATGAGGTGAGGGGATGGTGGAATCGCAGCGAATGTTATCTAAACCGGATGTGTACCAAGGACTCATCGACCGTTTGGGTCGTGCATTGGATGCAGCAAGTACGGCGGGTCGATTGCGTGATGAGCAGCCCGTCGAGTTGGAACTGCGAGGCTTGAGCCACGCGGAGCTGGAACTGATCAAGGCTTACCTGGCAAGGAACGAACGTTCGGCCTTTACCGGCGTGGCGAGCACGCCGCCCAACGAGCCCGTGCGGTCGGCCAAGGTGGTGTGGCTCAAGGATGTGTCAGCCGCTCGCGGCCCGGAAAAACATCGGTCCGTGCGGTTCAAGTAATACATGCCCCTTAGTTTCCTGATCATCGCTGACACTGCTTCGTTCTTGTAAAGATTGTCGCTAAACCCCGTTACACCTTAGGCTTCGGGCATCTATGGAGATGCTCGATGCCTATTCGTTATTTCATCAAACAACTGCTGTTGCCGCCCGGCATTCTCTTGCTGTTGCTGGCCCTTGCCTGGTGGTTTCGCCGCAGCCGCCCGCGCCTGGCCGGCTGCTGCTTTGCCCTCGGCCTGGGCGGGATGTGGCTGATGAGCCTGCCGATCATGGTGGAGTGGGGCGCGCGCGCCCTGGAGACGGCGCCGCCGTTGGCCCGGGAGGACTGGTCGAGCCTGGCCCGGCGCGCCGATGCCATTGTGGTGCTGGGTTCGGGGCGCGAGCGTGGCGACCCGGCCTGGGGTTCGGACCAACCAACCGGCATCGGGCTGGAGCGTCAGCGCTACGCCGCGCGATTGGCCAAGGCCTCCGGGCTGCCGGTGCTGACCAGCGGCGGTTTGCATTACGGCACACCGCCCAGCGAAGCTGAGTTGATGGCGGTGTCGATGCGAGACGACTTCGATGTGGCGGTGCGCTGGAAGGAAGAGCGCAGCCGCACCACCTGGGAAAATGCGCAGATGAGTGCCGAGATTCTGTTGCCCGAGGGGGTCAAGCGCGTCGTGGTGGTGACCCAGGCCTGGCATATGCCGCGTGCGGTCTGGAGCTTTGAAAAAGCCGGTTTCAGCGTGGTGCCGGCGCCGGTCGGCTTCCTCGGCCAGGATAACGCCCGGCCGCTGGGCGGTTGGATGCCGGAGTTCAAGTCGGTGTGGCAGAGCGGGCAGTTGCTCAATGAGGCGGTGGGGCAGGTGGGGTATCGGTTGTTCTACCGATAGCACCGCAAATCAAAATGTGGGAGGGGGCTTGCCCCCGATTGCGGTGTATCAGTATCAAATCTACTGACTGACACACTGCTATCGGGGGCAAGCCCCCTCCCACATTGGGTTCGGTTTGATTCTGTTAGACGGTTTTGGACATCCGGCCGGCCAGCAGCGCCCAGCCAAACAACACCAGGCACACCACGATCAGCGGCCACGAACGCCATTGCAGGTACGGCGTGAGGTTGTGCATCGGCACCACTTCGCCATAGAGGATGCCGCGCTCGAACTGCGGGATCTGCGCGGTGATCTGCCCATACGGGTTGATCAGCCCGGTCACGCCGTTGTTGGTGGCGCGGATCATCCAGCGGCCGGCTTCCAGCGCACGCATCTGCGCCATTTGCAGGTGCTGCAAGGGGCCGATGGAGGTGCCGAACCAGGTGTCGTTGCTGATGGTCAGCAGCAAGTCGCTCTGGGCCGAGAGGCTGGCGGCGAATTCCGGGTAGACCACTTCATAGCAAATGAACGGCGCAATCTGATAGCCCTTGGCCTGTAGCATCGCCTGGTCGGACGGGCCGCGGGCGAAGTCCGACATGGGCAGGTCGAAGAAGGCAATCAAGCCGCGCAGCATGTCCTGCAGCGGCACGTACTCGCCGAAGGGCACCAGCTTCTGTTTGAGGTAGGTGCCGTCACCTTCGCCCACGACGGTGATGCCGTTGTAGTAGCGCTTCTGGTGATGCACTTCCTGGCGAATCGGCACGCCGGTAATCAGCGCGGTGTGCCGTTCGGCGGCGAACTTGCCCATCATCCCGAGGTAGCCCTCGACGGACTCCTTGAGCACCGGCACGGCCGTTTCCGGCCATATCAGCAGGTCGACACGCTTGGAGCTGAAGCTCATGTCGCGGTACAGCGCCAGTTGTGCATTGAGCTGCTCGGGGTCCCACTTCATGCTTTGTTCGACGTTACCCTGGATCGCCGCCACGCTCAGCGGGTCGCCGGACGGTGAGGTCCAGGCGTGATGCTTGAGGGCCAGGCCGATGGCCCAGGGCGCCACCAGCAGCAACAGGCCAGCGCCGATGAAGGCGTTGCGCTGGGTCGCCAGCAGGCGCGGCAGGTTGCACAGCAGGGCGGCGGTCAAGGCCAGGGCGAAGGAAATCAGCCACATCCCACCCAGCGGCGCGAGGCCGGTGAGGGGGCCGTCAAGTTGGCTGTAACCGGAGTACAACCAGGGAAAACCGGTCAGGAACCAGCCCCGGAACGCTTCCTGGCCGACCCACAGCGCCGCAAACGTCAGGGCATCGGCCAGTGGCGCTTCATTGCGCCGCAGCCAGCGCGCCCACAACCAGGCGGGCAGGGCGAAGAACAAGGCAATGGCGGCGGTGAACGCCAGCATCAGCAAGCCAGCCAGCAACACCGAAGCGCCGCCGAAGTGGTGGATGCTGTAGTAGATCCAGCTGGTGCCGGCGCCAAACAGGCCGAAACCGAAACACCAGCCACGGCCGAGGGCCTGGCGTGGGGACAACTCGCGCAGCCCGATATAGAACAATCCGGCCGCGACCAGCGCAAGCGGCCACAGATCGAATGGCGCCAGCGCCAGGGTGGTGATGGCGCCAGCCACCACGGCCAACAAGTTGCCGGGCCAGCCGGGAGCGATGAAACGGCGCATGTCAGTCCTTAACGGGCAATAGGTGTCAGGCGAATCAGATGAATCCGGCGGCTATCGGCATTCAGGATGCGGAAGCGATAAGCGCCGATCTCGGTGGTCTCGTTACGCTTGGGCAAGTGCCCGAACGCACTCATCACCAGGCCGCCGACGGTGTCGAACTCGTCGTCGGAAAATTCGCTGTCGAAGAACTCGTTGAAGTTCTCGATCGGCGTCAACGCCTTGATCAGGAAGTCACCGCTCGGCAGCGGCTTGATGTAGCTGTCTTCTTCGACGTCGTGCTCGTCTTCGATATCGCCGACGATCTGTTCCAGCACGTCTTCGATGGTCACCAGGCCGGCGACGCCGCCGTATTCGTCAATCACGATGGCCATGTGGTTGTGGTTGGCGCGAAACTCGCGCAGCAGCACATTCAGGCGCTTGGATTCGGGGACGAAGGTGGCCGGACGCAGCAGGTCCTTGATGTTGAAGCTGTCGCCGTTCTCCTTGAGGATCAGCGGCAGCAAGTCCTTGGCCAACAGGACACCCATGACGTCGTCATGGCTTTCGCCGATCACCGGGTAGCGCGAGTGCGCCGAGTCGATCACGGCCGGGAGGAATTCCCGTGGGGTCTGGGGCGCCTTGATGCTGATCATCTGCGAACGCGGGACCATGATGTCCCGAACTTGCAGGTCAGCCACCTGGATGGCGCCTTCGACGATGGCCAGCGCTTCGCTGTCCAGCAACTTGTTCTGATGGGCCTCGCGCAGCAGCTCCAGCAGCTCCTGGCGGTTTTTCGGCTCGTGGGCAAAAGCCTGGGTCAGTTTACCCAGCCATGACTTTTGCCCGTTGCTCGATCGGTCTTCGCTCATAGCGATTACTCTAAATCCTTTGATGTTTCAGTTGAGTGTTGATCAGTTTTCGTCATCTGCATACGGATCAGGGTGACCCAATTCTGCAAGCAACGATCGTTCCAGTGCTTCCATTTCTTCGGCTTCGTCATCGTCTATATGGTCGTAACCCAACAGATGCAAGCAGCCGTGGATGACCAGATGAGCCCAATGGGCTTCAAGGGCCTTGCCTTGTTCCTGCGCCTCACGCTCGACGACTTCGACGCAGATCACCAGGTCGCCCAGCAACGGGATATCCAGCAGTTCGTCGGGTACGTCGGCGGGGAAGGACAGCACGTTGGTCGCGTAATCCTTCTGGCGCCAGGTGTGATTCAGTTCGCGGCCTTCGGGTTCGTCCACCAGGCGGATGGTCAGCTCCGAGTCGGCGGTGCGCTGGCGCAGGGCCAGGGCGCACCATTGACGGAACTGCTCTTCACTGGGGGCGTGCGCGTCGGTTGCCAGTTGCAGGTCAAGCTCAAGCATCGCGGCGGGTGTCCTTGGCCGGGGCGTCGTCGCGGTGCTCGAAGCGCTCGTAGGCTTCGACAATGCGCTGGACCAGCGGGTGGCGGACGACGTCCTTGGGCATGAAGTGCGTGAAGCTGATCCCCGGCACGTCTTTGAGCACCTCGATCACCTGGGCCAGGCCCGACTTGGTGCCCTTGGGCAGGTCGACCTGGGTGACGTCGCCGGTGATCACGGCGGTGGAGCCGAAACCGATACGGGTGAGGAACATTTTCATCTGTTCGACGGTGGTGTTCTGGCTTTCGTCGAGAATGATGAAGCTGTTGTTCAGCGTCCGGCCGCGCATGTAGGCCAGCGGGGCGATCTCGATCACCTGGCGCTCGATGAGCTTGGCCACGTATTCAAAGCCGAGCATCTCGTAGAGCGCGTCGTAGAGCGGGCGCAGGTACGGGTCGATTTTCTGTGCCAGGTCGCCGGGCAGGAAGCCGAGCTTTTCGCCGGCCTCGACCGCCGGGCGCACCAGCAGGATGCGGCGCACTTGCTCGCGCTCCAGGGCGTCGACGGCACAGGCCACGGCCAGGTAGGTCTTGCCGGTACCGGCGGGGCCGATGCCGAAGTTGATATCGTTACCGAGAATTTCTTTGACGTAGCGCTGCTGATTCAAGCCGCGTGGGCGAATCATGCCCTTTTTGGTGCGCAAGGCCACGCTGGCTTCGGCCACCGGGTTGTTGGCCAGGTCTTCCACGGCCGATTCCTGCAGGTACAGGTGGACCGTTTCCGGCGACAGCTCACTACCCTTGGTTTCGCGGTAGAGGCGGCGGAGCAGGTTTTCTGCAGACGTGGTGTGCTGGGGTTCACCAATCAGCTCGAATTGATTGCCGCGGTTGCGGATCTCGATGCTCAGGCGTTGTTCGATCAGGCGCAGGTGCTCGTCGAACTGTCCGCACAAATTGGCGAAACGGCGAGCCTCAAACGGTTCGAGGAGAAAACGATGGGGTTCGATGGGTGCGTTCAAGGTCGCTTTTAGCCGCCCTTTGGCTGTTGAGGTGAAAGAGAGGATAACGCCACGCGCCAGTGTGCGAAAGCACTTATCCAACCCGATCCAGTGTGGGAGGGGGCTTGCCCCCGATAGCGGAGTGTCAGGCAGCTCATGTGCTGCTGATGTACCGCAATCGGGGGCAAGCCCCCTCGCACATTTATTACACCAGAGACCCGCGCAACGAGTGCGGTTGCGCCGCATCGATGTGGACATCGGCGAACTGGCCGATCAGGGTCGGGTTGTCGCAACGGAAGTTGACGATGCGGTTGTTCTCGGTGCGCCCTTGCAGTTCGCCCGGGTCTTTTTTCGAGTAGTCGGTGACCAGGATGCGCTGGGTGGACCCGACCATTTGTCGACTGATCTCGAACCCCTGCTGGTTCAGGCGATGTTGCAGGGCGTTCAGGCGCTCTTTTTTCAGCTCTTCCGGGGTCTCGTCCAGCAGGTCGGCGGCAGGCGTGCCGGGGCGCTGGCTGTAGACAAACGAGTAGGAAAAGTCGAAACCGACGTCTTCAATCAGCTTCATGGTCTGCTGGAAGTCTTTCTCGGTCTCGCCGGGGAAGCCGACGATAAAGTCCGAACTGATGCAGATGCCCGGCACTGCCGCGCGTAATTTGCGCAGTTTGGATTTGTATTCCAGGGCGGTGTGGTTGCGTTTCATCGCCGACAGGATGCGGTCCGAACCCGATTGCACTGGCAAGTGCAGGTGCTTGACCAGCTCCGGCACTTCGGCGTGGGCCTGGATCAGGCTGTCGGAGAACTCCAGCGGGTGCGAGGTGGTGTAGCGAATGCGCTCGATGCCATCCACCGCGGCGACAACCCGGATCAGCTCCGCGAGGTCGGCCAGGCGCCCGTCGTGGGTCTGGCCGCGATAGCCGTTGACGTTCTGGCCCAGCAGGGTCACTTCACGCACGCCGTTTTCGGCCAGGTGGATGATTTCTGACATTACATCGTCAAACGGCCGGCTGACTTCTTCACCACGGGTGTAGGGCACCACGCAGAAGGTGCAGTACTTGCTGCAACCTTCCATCACCGACACGTAGGCGCTCGGCCCATCGATGCGCGGCTCGGGCAGATGGTCGAATTTTTCGATTTCCGGGAACGAGACGTCGACCTGGGGCAGCTTGGTGATGCGTGCGGCGTCGATCATTTCCGGCAGGCGGTGCAAGGTTTGCGGGCCGAAGACCACATCCACGTAGGGCGCGCGGTCGCGGATGGCTGCGCCTTCCTGGCTGGCGACGCAGCCGCCGACGGCAATCACCATCTCCGGGTTGGCCAGTTTCAATTCACGCCAGCGGCCCAGCTGCGAATACACGCGGTCCTGTGCCCGTTCGCGGATCGAGCAGGTATTGAGCAGGATTACGTCGGCATCTTCGGCGCGGGCGGTGACTTCCAGGGCCTGATGTTCACCCAGCAGATCGACCATGCGCGAGCTGTCGTACTCGTTCATCTGGCAACCGTGGGTTTCAATGTAGAGCTTCTTGGCCATGGGAATCGTCAACTGGTGGTAAAGAACCGCGCATTATAGGGGTCATGTCCATCGGTTCCTAGCACTGTGCATCGGGTGCCATGCTATAGTTCGCGCCCTCTTTTATATCCCCGATGTGTTCCCCGCCCACCATGACCAAACGTGAAGCTCCAATCTATAAGGTGATTTTCCTCAACCAGGGCCAGGTGTTCGAAATGTACGCCAAGCAGATCTATCAAAGTGATCTGTGGGGCTTCCTGGAAGTGGAAGAGTTCGTCTTTGGCGAGCGCACACAGCTGGTCGTCGACCCGGGCGAGGAAAAACTCAAGGCCCAGTTCGAAGGCGTGGTGCGCAGTTTTGTGCCGATGCATTCGATCGTGCGTATCGATGAAGTCGAGCGCCTGGGCACGCCGAAGATCAGCGAAGCGCGTGGCACGAGCAATGTCATGCCGTTTCCGATGCCGATGCCAGAGAAGTAGGGCGTTTGTAGCGAGGGCGCTGGCTCCCTCGTCACCGGTCGATCAGGGCAGGGGCGAGAACGGCGAGCGCCCATCCGCACTCTGCAGTTCCTGCAGATAATTGCGGAAGATCTGGCCCAGCACCTGGGTCGCCAGTTCCAGTTCATCGCGCTGCATGTGTTCGGCAACTTCGTCGGCGGTGTCCAGCGCGTCTTCGGCGCCGTTGACCGCGGCCATTTTCAGCACGATATACGCCTGGACGTTATTGGCCGGCACCCCTTCGCCTTTGAAGAACATGGTGCCCAGCTGGAATTGCGCCTGGGCGTGGCCCTGCAGCGAGGCTTTTTCGAAGTAGTTCAACGCTTTGTTGAGGTCGCGCGCGGGGTTCTTGCCGTCGTGGTAGTACTCGCCCAACTCGTATTGCGCCTGCGCATCCCCGCCGTCGGCCTGTTTCTGGCACGCGCTCAGGGCTTCGGCCTGGCTGTCTGGCTGGGTATTGAGGGTGCAACGACCCATCGCTGGGATTAACAACGAGTTGCCGCCTGCTTGTGCATGTGCCAGCAGCGGCTGAAGGAGCAACAGGCAGCCCAGGACCAGGGTGCGGCCGGTGCGTTTCATGGGAATCGACTTACCTCTGACGGGGCACGCGGACCCTCGGGGGTCCAATAAGCGCGCATTATGAAATAAGCAGACCTCTGCTTACAAAGTCTTTACTCGTTTTTCTGCCGGTTGGGCAAGTTATCTGCCGGATTGCAGGTGATTTCTCGAGAAAACCAGGAAAAGTCTGTAAGCAAAGTAGCAAATCTGACGCCGCCGGGGGCGACGTCAGAATGCTGTGCCGGTTATTTCAGGGCGGCGAAGGCGCGCTCGGCAGCATCCAGGGTCAGTTTCAACTCGGCGTCGCCATGGGCGATCGAGGTGAAGCCGGCTTCAAAGGCGCTCGGTGCCAGGTACACGCCGCCGTCCAGCATCAGGTGGAAGAAGCGCTTGAACAGGCCGGCGTCGCTGCCCATCACGTCCTCAAAGGTGACGATATCGTCGGCGCCGCTGAAATACAGGCCGAACATGCCGCCTGCTTGCGTGGTGACAAACGGAATGCCAGCGGCATCGGCGCGCTGTTGCAGGCCGTCGAGCAGGCGGGAGGTGTAGTCGGTCAGCTCGGCATGGAAGCCCGGGCGGCTGATCAGGCGCAGGGTGGTCAGGCCGGCGGCCATGGCCAGCGGGTTACCGGACAGGGTGCCCGCCTGGTACACCGGGCCCAGCGGCGCGATGTATTGCATGATTTCGCGCTTGCCGCCGAAGCAGCCCACCGGCATGCCGCCACCGATGATCTTGCCGAAGGTGCTCAGGTCCGGCGTTACGCCGTAATGCGCCTGGGCGCCACCGAGGGCTACGCGGAAGCCGGTCATCACTTCGTCGAAAATCAGCACCACGCCATGCTTGTCGCACTGTGCGCGCAGGCCTTCGAGGAAGCCCGGGGCCGGCGGTACGCAGTTCATGTTGCCAGCGACCGGCTCGACGATGATGCACGCCACCTCCTGGCCCACTTCATTGAGCATCTGCTCGACGGCGGCGATGTTGTTGAACGGCAGGGTCAGGGTGTGTTTGGCGAAGTCTGCCGGCACACCGGCCGAGCTTGGCACGCCCTGGGTCAGCGCGCCGGACCCGGCCTTGACCAGCAGGCTGTCGGAGTGACCGTGGTAGCAGCCTTCGAACTTGATGATGCTGTCGCGGCCGGTGAAACCGCGGGCCAGGCGAATCGCGCTCATGGTGGCTTCGGTGCCGGAGCTGACCATCCGCACCATCTCCATCGACGGCACGATCGAGCAGACCAGATCGGCCATCTCGGTTTCCATCGAGGTCGGGGCGCCGTAGGACAGGCCGTGTTGCAACTGCTGGCGCACGGCGTCGAGTACGTCCGGGTGGCTGTGGCCGAGGATCATCGGGCCCCAGGATCCAACGTAGTCCACATAGCGCTTGTCGTCTTCGTCGGTGACGTAGGCGCCTTCGGCATGCTTGAAGAACAGCGGCGTGCCGCCGACGCTCTTGAACGCACGCACGGGGGAGTTCACACCGCCGGGGATGTGTTTCTGGGCATCGGCAAACAGGGTTTCGGAACGGGACATGATCGGGCTCTCTAAACTGAAGATTTAAGAAGATCGTTGAAAGCGCGGGCGCGGCGCGTGACTTCCTGGGTGCTGTCGGCACCAAACAGGCCGTGTACCACGGCGAGCAAGTCGGCCCCGTGGGCCACCAGCGGTTCGGCATTCTCCAGGGTGACGCCGCCGATCACGCAGATCGGCAACTGCAGGCGCGCGCGGGCCTGGGCCAGCATTTCGAGGCTGGCGGCGGGGGCGCCGGGCTTGGTGCTGGAGTTGAAGAAGCGGCCGAAGGCGACGTAGCTGGCGCCTTCTTTCGCGGCCTGTTCGGCCAGTTCGATCTGGCTGTGGCAGGTGGCGCCGATGATCGCCTTGGAGCCCAGCAACGCACGGGCCGTGGTCAGGGGACCATCGGTCTGGCCCAGGTGAACGCCGACGCCCAGGCGCGCGGCCAGTTCGGCGTCATCGTTGATGATCAGTTGGGTCTTGTAGCGCGAGCACAATTCGCGGAGTTTTTCCGCTTCACGCAGGCGCCGGGCCTCGTCGCTGCTTTTGTCACGGTACTGCAGCAGGGTCACGCCGCCATCCAGCGCCGCTTCGACGTAGGCGAGGAATTTGCCGGCCAATAATTGGCTGTCGGTAATGGCATAAAGGCCACGTAGTTTCATCGGGCAGGCCTCTTGGTGTTACGAGCAGAAATCCAGCGGCAGCCGGCGAGGCACGAACTGGCCCTGGCCGAGTTGTTCGGCGTCACGCAGGGTGCGCCAAGTGTAGTTGAGGGCCGATTGCACGGCGCTGACCAGGCCTTCACCCTGGGCGATCCGGCCCGCCAGCGCGCTGGCCAGCGTACACCCCGAACCGTGATAGCTGCCGGGCAGGCGCTGGCAGGTAAAGGTCTGGCGCGTGCCGTCGCGGCTGTACAGGCGGTTGTGGACTTGGTGCTCATCGCCATGGCCGCCGGTAATCAGCAGGTGCTTGATAAACGGCAACAGCTTTTCCGCGCATTCGTCCGCCGTGCCCTCAGGCAGTTCGGCAAGGATGCGTGCTTCAGGCAGGTTGGGCGTGGCGATCAGCGACAACGGCAACAGCCGCTCGCGCATGGCGTAGCCGACTTCGTCCTTGCCCAGGCTGCCGCCGCCGCCGGCGCGCAGCACGGGGTCGCACACCACCGGCAGGTGCGGGTGCGCCTGCAGCAGCTCGACCACGGTGTCGACCATCGCGGTGGAGCCGAGCATGCCCAGCTTGACCGCCGCCACTGGCGAATCGCTGAGCACGGCGTTGGCCTGGGCCAGCACCCACTCGCGGTCGAGCACGCGGAAATCACTGACGTTGACGGTGTTCTGCACCGTCAGCGCGGTAACGGCCGGGGCCGCATGGCAACCCTGGGCGAGCAGGGCTTCGATATCTGCCTGCAAGCCGGCGCCACCACTGGGATCATGGCCGGAGAGACAGAGGACAACGGGGCGAGAGCTGTAGATATTCATGGTGCGCGAGCTTACCACCAAACGCTTTTGGCGTGGCCGTCTGGCGATGGCTGAATTTTGCCCGGATCCATGGGCGGTTATGGCTGTTTGCTAGTATCGGATTTTAGTTGTGAAGTCCGCTGAAAGCCTTGTTCTAGAGCCTTTAGAAAAATTATATCAATGGTGTCTAATGGCCTTTAGCAGCTATGCTAAAGTGATTCGAAACAACTTACTGTATCGCCGGTATACGTCTTCTCAAAAGGAATGGGGGGCTTTTTGACATGACCGGACAGGTCACGCTGGGGCTCTATGCGTTATTTGCTGATTTTATTATTGTGCGGGCTACCGCTGCTCGCCGACGCCATTGAGTTCACCCAAGACACGCGAAGCCTGCCGCTGGGCCGGGCCATGCAAGTGCTCGAAGACCCGACCAACACCCTGACCATCGCTGATGTGAGCGCTCCCGCCGCTGCCACACAGTTCAAGCCCCACGACAAAGACACCCTCAACGCCGGCTATTCGCGCTCGGTGTTCTGGCTCAAGGTCAACCTGCGTTACCAGCCCAAGCCGCCTGAAACCCAGCGCACCTGGCTGCTGGAGTTGGCCTATCCGCCCCTCGACCACCTTGACCTGTACTTGCCCGACAGCACCGGCAACTATCGCCTGGCCGGTCGCACCGGGGATGCCTTGGCGTTCTCCAGCCGCGAGATTCGCCAGAACAACTACTTGTTCAAGGTCGACTTCACGCCGGGCGAAACCAAGACCGTCTACCTGCGCCTGCAAAGCGAAGGTTCGATCCAGGCGCCGCTGACGCTGTGGTCCAGCACTGCCTACCTGGAACAACAACCGCTGCGCCTATATGTATTGGGCCTGATCTATGGCGTGTTGCTGGGGATGCTGGTGTACAACCTGTTCATCTACCTCAGCGTGCGCGACACCAGCTACCTTTATTACATCTTCTATATCGCCTCGTTCGGTCTGTACCAGCTGTCGGTGAACGGTGCGGCGGTGGAGTATTTCTGGCCGAACAACCCCTGGTGGGCGAATGCCGCGACGCCGTTCATGATCGGCTCGGCGGCGTTGTTCGGCAGCTTGTTCGCCCGCAGCTTCCTGCACACCGCCCAGCACAGCCGCTGGATCAATCGCCTGTTGCTGGCGCTGGTGGCCTGTGGCGCGGTGGTGATGCTGCTCTCACTGATGACCAGCTACGCCCTCGCGCTGCGCCTGGCCACCGGCCTGGTGCTGGTGTTCACCGTGACTATCTTCGTCGCCGCCATCAAGGCCTGGTACTGCGGCCAGCGGGTGGCGCGTTATTTCATCATCGCCTGGTCGGCGTTCCTGCTGGGCGGCGTGGTCAACACCTTGATGGTGCTGGGTTACCTGCCGAATGTGTTCCTCACCATGTACGCCAGCCAGATCGGCTCGGCGATCGAAGTGGCGCTGTTGTCCCTGGCCCTGGCGGACCGCATCAACGCCATGCGCGAGCAACAGGCGCAGATCCTCTACGACGCGAGCCAGAAGCTCGAAGTGCTCAACCAGCAGTTGGCCCGCAGTAACCGGCTCAAGGACGAATTCCTCGCCACCCTGACCCACGAACTGCGCACGCCGATGAATGGGGTGATCGGCTCCCTGGAGTTGATGCAGACCGTGCCCCTGGACGACGACCTGGCGAACTACCAGCAAACCGCCGCCGGCTCGGCGCGGGACATGATGCGGATGGTCAATGGCATCCTCACCCTCACCGAGTTGCAGGCCGGGCGCCTGAGTGCCCAGCCCAAGGTGTTCAGCCTGCGCGGCGTGCTCGACACCTTGCGCCAGCAGTTCAGCGCCAGCGCCCAGAGCAAAGGCCTGGCCTTTTCCATCGATATCGCCGACGACTTGCCCGATCGCCTGCGCGGCGATGCCGACAAACTCAGCCAGTGCCTGGATTGCCTGTTGGACAACGCCTTCAAGTTCACCCACGAAGGCGTCGTGCGTCTGCGGGTGGTCGGCGTGCCCCTGAGCGATGGCACCGTGCGCCTGAGTTTTATCGTCACCGACACGGGCATCGGCTTTGCGTTCCTCGACGAGGCCTCCCTGTACCAGCGGTTCTTCCAGCTCGATGGCTCGACGACCCGCGAATACGGCGGCCTGGGGATTGGTCTGGCGATCTGCCGGCAACTAATCGAATTACTCGGCGGGCGCCTCACCCATCATTCCGAACCGCGCAAGGGCAGTCGTTTTCAGCTGGAGCTGGCGGTCACCCCACTGCAGCCCGAGCCACGCCCGGCAAGCCCCGCGCACGCACGCACGCCTGCGCAGTGTGCGGTGCTGCTGGTGGACGACAACAGCGTCGGCCAGTTGGTGGTGCGCGGCATGTTGCTCAAGCTCGGTTATCGGGTGAAAACCGTCGACAGCGGGCCGGCGGCGTTGGCGGCGTTGCAGGGGGAAACCTTCGACGCAGTGTTGCTGGATATACCGGAAGGCGGTTTCTCGTTGTGCTGTCAGATTCGCGCGTTGCCCGGCTGCGGCGAGTTACCGGTGATCGCCCTGAGCACCACGTTGAATGTGTCCGAACGCGAGCGCTGCCATGGCATCGGCATCACCGAGCGCCTGGTCAAGCCGGTACGTTTCGACGCGCTGCAAGCGCTGCTGGAACGTCGGCTGCTGTGTCCGTCAGAGGGCGAAAGCGCCGGACATTCGGCGCGTATGCCACTTTTTTAAGCGAGATGACGGTGCTTAACTGAAATTCGGGCCGCAACTCCAGGTGGCCTTTTTTCCAGGAGGCCCGTCATGAACCTGCACCAGTTCGCCGAAACCCACGACGTCACCAACCAGCCGCCCTCCCTGGACGGCATCAACCTGTACCGCATCGATGTGCCGCTGCAAGACTGGTCGCACCGCTTCGGTGCCGGCTGGGCAGCACCGCGCTTCGATGCCTATGGCGCGTTGGCCGGTGGGCCGCTGATGGCGGCGGGGTTCTTGGCGAACCAGAACAAGCCGCAGTTCAGCAGCCATGACCGCTATGGTCACCGTGTCGACCTGGTGGAGTTTCACCCGGCCTACCATGAGCTGATGCACACCGCCGTCGAGCATGGCCTGCCGTCGCTGCCGTGGGCTCATCCACAATCCGGCGCCCATGTGGCCCGCGCTGCCCTGACGTACCTGCACAGCCAGGCCGAGGCCGGCACCGGCTGTCCGTTGACCATGACCTTCGCCTGCGTCCCGGCCCTGCGCCTGCAACCGGACCTGGCGCAGACCTGGCTGCCGAAAATCCTCAGCACCGACTACGACCCGCGCAACGTCGGCATCGCCCACAAGGCCGGTGCCACCATCGGCATGGCGATGACCGAGAAACAGGGCGGCACCGACGTGCGCGCCAACACCACGCGTGCTTACCCCGTGGGCGCGGGCGGTCCCGGCCAAGCCTATGAACTGGTGGGGCACAAGTGGTTCTGCTCGGCGCCGATGTGCGATGCGTTCCTCACCCTGGCCCAGACCGACAAGGGCCTCACCTGCTTCCTACTGCCTCGGCACCGTCCGGACGACACGCGCAACCAATTCTATATCCAGCGTCTGAAAAACAAACTCGGCAATTGCTCCAACGCGTCCAGCGAAGTGGAGTTCCGCGGCGCCCTGGCCTGGATGGTCGGCGAAGAAGGCCGTGGCGTGCCGACCATCATCGAGATGGTCGCCATGACCCGCTTCGATTGCATGGTCGGCTCCAGCGCCTTGATGCGCCAGGCGCTGACCCAGGCCAGCCATCATTGCGCCCATCGTTCGGTCGGCGGTCGCGTACTCAGCGAGCAGCCGCTGATGCAAAACGTGCTGGCCGACCTGGCGCTGGAAAGCGAGGCCTCGCTGGCCTTGAGCCTGCGCATGGGCCGCGCCCTCGATCATTTGGGCGATGAGCAGGAAGCCAAGTTCTCCCGGCTGGTGACGGCGGTGGGCAAGTATTGGATCTGCAAGCGCGCGCCGGCGATGATCAACGAAGCCGCCGAGTGCATGGGCGGTGCCGGTTATGTGGAGGACAGTATCCTGCCGCGCTTGTATCGTGAGGCGCCGGTGAATTCGACGTGGGAAGGTTCCGGCAATGTGCAGTGCCTGGACGTGCTGCGCGCCTTGTCCAAAGAACCGGGCGTGCTGGAAGCGCTGTTCGTCGAACTGGGCGACGGGCATGGCGACAGGCAGTTGGCGCGGCATGTCGAGCAACTGAAATCGGCGTTCATGGACACCCAGGATATCCAGTACCGCGCGCGGCAACTGACCGAGGATATTGCCGTAGCGTTGCAGGCCAAGTTGTTGCTGGAGGCCGGGAACGCGGCGGTCAGCGATGGGTTTATCGCCAGCCGTTTGGGCCAGTCGTCGGGACGGGTGTATGGCACCTTGCCGCGTGGCGTGGATGTTGAGGCGATTGTCGCGCGGTCCACGCCACAGGCCCTTTGAATACACGCGGTCAACATGTGGGAGCTGGCTTGCCTGCGATCGCGGTGTGCCAGCCTCCCACAGGGACTGAGCTCTTCTTGAGTAGGCATGCCAATTCAAAGTTTGCGTCTGGCCGGGATACAGGCAAGATAAAGGTCTGCAAGTCAGCACACAGGATGCTTACCGTGACCGAAGCTTTTGTTGTCGTTCAAACCGCCGAAGAAGCCGTGGACCGGCTGGCGGCTCTGCATGAGCGTGCTACCGGCGCGCTCAATCAGGCCCTCAAGCAATACCTCAAGGACCGCGTCGAGCCCGACGCCGAACAACGCGCGATGTTTCGTTACCCGGAGCTGCGCCTGACTTACCAATGCCATGGCGAAGTCCCACAGACCACCCGGGCGTATGCCAAGGTCCAACTGCCGGGGACTTACAGCGTCACCGTCACCCATCCGTCGGCATTCCGTAAATACCTGCTGGAGCAATTGGTGCCGCTGATGCACGACTTCACCGTGACGGTGGAAGTCGGCGTCAGCCAGCAGAATATTCCTTACCCGTATGTGGTCGAGCAGGGCGACGAACTGGCCGGCTCCGGCGTGACCGCCGCGACCCTGGCGCGGGTGTTCCCCAGCACCGACCTGTCGGCCGCCACCGATGGCATCGCCGACGGCCTGTACGACTGGGAAAACACCGACCCGCTGCCCCTGGCCCTGTTCGATGCGGCCCGCGTGGACTTTTCCCTGCGCCGCCTGGTGCATTACACCGGCAGCGATTGGCGCCATGTACAGCCGTGGATCCTGCTGACCAACTACCACCGTTATGTCGACCAGTTCATCGTGCATGGCCTGGAGCAACTGCGCAGCGACCCGCGTTTTATCCGCATGGTGTTGCCGGGCAACGTGATCATCGACAAGAGCATGGACCACGGCGAAGCGTCCGCCATTGCCGCAGGCGTGGTCTGGCACCGTTACCAGATGCCGGCCTACCACCTGCAGGCCAGTGACGGCCACGGGGTGACGCTGGTCAACATCGGCGTCGGCCCGTCCAACGCCAAGAACATCACCGACCACCTGGCCGTGCTGCGTCCGCATTGCTGGCTGATGATCGGCCACTGCGGCGGCCTGCGCCAATCCCAGACCATCGGCGACTATGTCCTGGCTCACGCCTATATGCGCCGTGACGGCATTCTCGACCGCGTAGTGCCGCCGAACATCCCGATCCCGGCCCTGGCCGAAGTGCAGATGGCCTTGCAGCAAGCGGCGGCCAATGTCACCGGCGAAAAAGGCGAAGAGCTGAAAAAGCGCCTGCGCACCGGCACCGTGCTGACCTACGACGACCGCAACTGGGAACTGCGCTGGGCCCAGGAACGGCCGCTGATCAACCTGTCCCGCGCCGTCGCGGTGGACATGGAGAGCGGCACCATCGCCGCCCAAGGCTACCGTTTGCGCGTGCCTTACGGCACGTTGCTGTGTGTCTCGGACAAGCCGTTGCACAGTGAGATCAAGCTGCCGGGCTCGGCCAACGCGTTCTATGAGCGGGCGGTCAGCCAGCACTTGAAGATCGGCATCGAGGCGGTCGACCTGTTGCGCACCGAGCTCAACTCGCTGCACTCGCGCAAACTGCGCAGCTTCGACGAGCCGCCGTTCCGCTAAGCGGTTGGGATGGTCATTTAGCGGTCAGGCCACTAGCATTGTCGGTCCTGACCGTTAGATGTTCCTTCGCCATGTCCCGTCCCAGCCGTCCCGATTCGCGTCGCCCTGGCGTGAAAGCCCCGTATTCCGCAGCCCGTCGCGTCGCCAAGGCGCCACCGGCCGAGCCGAAGCTGATCCTGTTCAATAAACCGTTCGACGTGCTGACCCAGTTCAGCGACGAAGGCGGGCGGGCGACCCTCAAGGATTTTATCGACATCCCCGGCATCTACCCGGCGGGCCGCCTGGACCGTGACAGCGAAGGCCTGCTGCTGTTGACCAACGACGGTCAATTGCAGGCGCGGATTGCCGACCCCAAGCACAAGCTGGCGAAAACCTACTGGGTGCAGGTGGAAGGCGAACCCACCGAAGAACAACTGCAACGCCTGCGCGACGGGGTGGAGCTCAACGACGGCATGACCTTGCCCGCCGAAGCCCGGCAACTGGACGAGCCTGAGTTATGGCCACGCAACCCGCCGGTGCGTTTTCGCAAAAGCGTGCCGACCCACTGGCTGGAGTTGGTGATTCGTGAGGGGCGAAACCGCCAGGTGCGGCGCATGACCGCGGCGGTGGGGTTGCCCACCTTGCGCCTGGTGCGCGTGCGGATTGGCGATTGGTCCATCGACGGCCTGGAGCAGGGCCAATGGAAGGCCGTGCCGGCGCGCTTATAAGGCGCCGGACTCGATCAGGCCGATCACCACGCTCTTGATGACGAACGCGGCCACGCCCAGGCCCAGCACGAAAAACAGAATGAACGAGCCGAAACGCCCGGCCTTGGATTTCTTCGCCAGGTCCCAGACGATGAAGCCCATGAAAATGATCAGAATCGTGACCAGGCCGGTCATCATCCATTCTTCGAATAGTGCGGGGTCAATCGAGTTCATTGGTTTCTTCCGACAGGGCAGGCGGCAAGTATACGGCAGTGCTCGGGCTGGGCATTGACCTGCGTCGGTGCGTCGCAGGCAGACTTCACGGTTGAAACACAGGCTGAATGTGGGAGGGAGCAAGCCCCCTCCTACCTTTGACCGTCACCGATCTCAAGTACGCAGGTGGGTCAGCGGCAGCTCGGTGCTGTTCAATACCTGGTTCAGCACAAAGCTCGAGCGCACGCTGGTCACGCCTTCGATCCGAGTGAGGTGGCCCAGCAGCAGCTTCTGGTAGTGATCCATGTCGGGCACCACCACTTTCAACTGATAGTCGGCATCCATTCCGGTCACCAGGCTGCATTCCAGCACCTGCGGCAGGGTGCGGATGGCGGCTTCGAAGTTCTCGAAGCGCTCGGGGGTGTGGCGGTCCATGCCGATCAGCACGTAGGCGGTGAGGCTCAGGCCGAGCATCTTGCGGTCGAGCAGCGCGACCTGGCGGGCGATGTAGCCGTCGTCCTCCAATTGCTTGACCCGGCGCGAGCAGGGCGACGGCGACAGCCCGATACGCTCGGCCAACTCCTGGTTGGAGATCCTCGCGTCGCGCTGCAATTCCGCCAAAATACTCAGGTCGTATCGGTCAAGTTTGCTCATGGGGCTGGCCTTTGTCGTAACTATTGCGGTGAATTATCCCTTAAGGGTTAAAAATTGCGCAAGCACTGTTTATTGACGCAATCTTCGCAATCATCTGCCGGGGCGCTGCGCCTATGATTACCGACAGAATCACCGCCTGGACATAGTCCACTGCAGCTCGCCCAATCAGGCCCGCTGCGGCCGCCACCCCAGCAGGGTTGAGCCGGCCTCCAGGCTGCACACTGTCCACAAGACGGCGTGAGGTGAGCCAACGTCATAAGCGTTGAGCCAGGACGAAGTTCTCAAGGGGCGGCCGACGGGCTGCCCCTTTCTTTTTGCCTTAAGAAAATAGTTCTCGTGACTGATAACCTGTTCCAGAACCGGGCGAGGCTTTTCCAGTCTCATTGATAAGCCCTAAACCGCAGTGAGGAAGAGCATGAAGCGCATCTGGCGAATGGCAGGTGTTGGTTTGTTGGTGGTCAGCGTCAGCGCGCAGGTAACAGCGGACGAGCGCGATAATTCACCCGAGCGGCCGCAGGGCGGCGGGCAGCATGAACGCGGCCCTGAAGGTGGCGGGCGGCCCGAGAATAATCAGCCGCGCCCGCAGATCGCGCCGCCTCGGCCTGAGAACAATCAGCCACGCCCGGAGAACCCGCATTTTGATCGCGGCGGCCCGAACGGCGGCGGTCAGGGGCAAGGCCGGCCCCAGGGCAATGAGCCGGGTCGCCCGGCACCGCAGCCACAACCGTCGAACAGCCTGCCGATCCAGGGGCGGCCCGATACGGTGCGCCAGACCCAGGAACCGCGTGAGGGTTACTACCGCGATATCCCGCGCCGCAACGACGGCAATCAACATTGGGAGGCCGGCGGCCCCGGTTCACGTCCAGGCAACGACGGCGGTTACCACAATGAGCGTCCCGGTGATAATCGCTGGCCAGGTCGCCCCGATGGGCACGGCAACGGCTGGGGCCCCGGCCCGCAGTATCGCCCGGGGTATATGGTGGATCGTTTTCCCGAGCGTAATTACCGCGTGCCTTACCGTGGCCAGGATTATTTCTTCTCCGGCGGCTACTGGTATCGCCCGCAAGGCCCGCGCTATGTAGTGGTGGCGCCGCCGTATGGCATCCGCGTGCATTACTTGCCGGACTACGCGCGCGAAGTGTGGGTGGGCGGTGCGCTGTTCTTCCTCGCGGCGGGTGCCTATTACACCTACGAAAACAGTACCCAGCAGTACGTGGTGGTGGAACCGCCGACCGCCGTACCGGCACCGCAGCCAGCACCCCAGGGTAACGGTTATGACGTGGTGGCCTATCCCGCCAACGGCCAGTCACCGGCGCAGGTGCAGCAGGATGGTTACGACTGTTATCGCTGGGCCGTGCAGCAAAGTGGCTTCGACCCGCAAGCGGTCACCTACGCTCCGGCCCCGGCAGTGGTGCAAGCCTACCGCCAGGCCCAGGGCAACTGCCTGAGCAGTCGCGGCTATCAGGTGCAGTACTAGGCCTGGGCGCCACTCACCACATCCAACGGGTCGGCGTGTACCAGCACTTCGGCCCGCGGGTAGGCTTTGTGAATGGCATCGGCGGCCTGGTCGCTGATGCCGTGGGCGACAGACAGCGTCAATTCCCCCGGCAATTCCAGGTGCAGCTGCACAAACCAGTGGTTGCCGGAAATCCGCGTGCGCAAGTCGTGTGCGCCCAGCACGCCGGGTACGCCACGCGCCAATTCCAGCATGTGCTGGCTGACGTCCGGCGGCAGTTCTTCGTCCATCAGCACGGCAAAGCTTTCCCGGGCGATCTGGATCGCGCTCCACAGAATGTAGGCCGCGATGCCCAGGCCAAACCAGGCGTCGATCTGATGGAAGCCGAAACCGGCCAGGATCAGCGCAATCAAGATACTGCCATTGAGCAGCAGGTCCGAGCGGTAGTGCAGCGAGTCGGCGCGCACGGCGCTTGAGCCGGTTTCCCGCACCACGTGGTGTTGCAGGACCAGCAGGGCCACGGTCAGCGCCAGGGACAAGATAATCACGCCAATGCTCAGCCACGGCGCGCCCACCGGTTCGGGATGCTTGATCCGTTCGAATGCCTGCAACGCAATCAGCACCGCACTGCCGGCGATAAACAGCGCCTGCGCCATCCCGGCCAGCGACTCGGCCTTGCCATGCCCGTAACGGTGATCGTCATCGGCCGGGCGCAGGGCGTAATGCACCGCCAGCAGATTGAGCAGCGAGGTGACACCATCGAGTAGCGAATCGGTCAACCCGGCGAGCATGCTCACCGAGCCGCTGAGCCACCAGGCGATGGCCTTGGTCACAATCAGCACAGAGGCCACGCCCACCGAGGCGCGCGTGGCCAGGCGCAAGAGCCGGGCGTGTTCGGGACTGCTGGTCATAAGCGGGTCAGATCCTTAGGCGGACGGTTGTAAGCCGAGGGCCGCCAGTTGTTGCACGCTGCCCTTGAACTGGATCATGCGCGGGTCGTCCAGCGGCAGCGTGCGACCGGTTTCCTGCTGGATGATGGTCTGCAGCTTGGCGGTGTCGACCTTGCCGTCGGCACCGATGGCTTGCTGCAGTTTCTCCGGGGCGACTTGTGCGGTCTTGCCCGGTTCGAAGTAGATCGCGCCGGTGGCGAAGTCGACGCCGAAGGCGATCAGGCCAGGGATCACGTAGAACAGCAGGCCCACGGCATCGAGCACGGCAATCGTCGGGTCGATCTTGCCGTCGATCTGGCCGCGGCGATCGGGATAGAAAATCGAACCGCAGGCCGTCAGTTGGCTCAGCAGAGTGACGGCGAGGACACCGCCGATGACACGGGAAGCGATACGCATGGAAAATCTCCTGTCAGTCACTGTAGGAGCGAGCTTGCTCGCGAAAGACGTTAACGATACCGCGTGCTGCCTGAATGTGCGTGGTGCTCTGTGATTTTTCGCGAGCAGGCTCGCGCCTACGGGAGACCACCACCGGTATCCGACAGTTCGCCGTTATACTCGCCGCTCTGCTTTGGAGCCAGTATGAATTCGTTGCCGATCGATGATGTTTTACCCGCCCTGCGTGACGCCTTGGCGAATCGCCATGAAGCCGTGCTGGAAGCACCGCCCGGCGCCGGTAAAACCACCCGCGTACCCTTGGCCTTGTTGAATGAGCCTTGGCTGGCCGGGCAGACCATCCTGATGCTCGAACCCCGACGCCTGGCCGCGCGCGCCGCCGCCGAGCGCCTGGCCAGCGAGCTGGGGGAAAAGGTCGGTGAAACCGTCGGCTACCGCATCCGCCTCGACAGTAAAGTGGGGCCCAACACACGCATCGAAGTGGTCACCGAAGGCATCCTCACCCGCCGCCTGCAGGACGACCCGGCGCTGGACGGCGTGGGCCTGCTGATCTTCGACGAATTCCACGAACGCAGCCTCGACGCCGACCTGGCGCTGGCCCTGAGCCTGAATGGCCGCGACCTGTTTCGCGATGAGCAGCCGCTGAAAATCCTGCTGATGTCCGCCACCCTCGAAGGCGAGCGCCTGGCCGCGCTGCTGGACAACGCGCCGATCCTGCGCAGCGAAGGGCGTATGTTCCCGGTGCAGATGCGCTGGGGGCGGCCGTACCAGGCCGGTGAATTCATCGAGCCGCGCCTGGTGCAGACCATCCTCGACGCTTTGCATGACGAAACCGGCAGCGTGCTGGTGTTCCTGCCCGGCCAGGCGGAGATCCGCCGGGTCAACCAGCAACTGGCGGACGCGCTCGGTGATCGCCGCGATGTGCTGCTCTGCCCGCTGCATGGCGAACTCGACCTGAACGCCCAGCGTGCCGCCATCGACCCGGCGCCCGCCGGCAAGCGCAAAGTGGTGCTGGCCACCAACATCGCCGAGACCAGCCTGACCATCGATGGCGTGCGCGTGGTGATCGACGCCGGGTTGGCGCGTGTGCCGCGTTTCGACCCCGGCAGCGGCATGACCCGCCTCGACACCCAGCGCATCTCCCGCGCCAGCGCCACTCAGCGTGCCGGCCGGGCCGGGCGCCTGGAACCGGGCGTGTGCTATCGCTTGTGGTCCGAGGACCAGCACGAAGGCCTGGCCGCCTATGGCAGCGCGGAAATTCTCGCCGCCGACCTCGCCGGGTTGGCCTTGCAACTGGCGCGTTGGGGCGTTGCGCCCGCGCAGTTGGTGTGGCTCGACATGCCGCCCGCTGCCGCGTATGCCCAGGCTCAGGACCTGCTGCAACGCCTCGGCGCCTTGAATGACGACAAACTGACCGCCCACGGCCAGAAGATGGCCGAGCTGCCGGCCCATCCGCGCATCGCCCATCTGTTGCTGCGCGGGCAGGATCTGGGGCTGGCGGCCACCGCGTGTGATGTCGCCGCGCTGCTGGGCGAGCGCGACATCCTGCGCGGGGGCGGCGCGGATCTGCACAGTCGCCTGGCGTTATTGTCCGGTGAAGAACGCGCGCGGGGCACTCAGGGTGGTGTTCAGCGCGCCAAGCAGTTGGCCCGGCAATATCGCGGCTATTTGCGCGGCCAGGCGACCAGGCCGGTGGCCGACCCCGATCACCCGCGTTGGCTCGGCGCGCTGCTGGCGTTGGCGTATCCCGACCGCGTGGCCCAACAACGCCGCCCCGGCGGCGCCGAATACCGCCTGGCCAATGGCCGCGCCGCCTTGTTCGCCGAGGCCGATAGCCTGATGAAACAAGCCTGGCTGGTGATTGCCGACCTGGGCAGCCGCCAGGGCCAGCGCGAAGAACGCATCTACCTGGCGGCGGATTTTGATCCGGCGCTGTTCGACACGGTCCTCGCCGAACAAGTACGCACCGTCGACCAATTGGATTGGGACGAGCGCGAAGGCGTGCTGCGCGCCGAGCGCCAGCGCAAAGTCGGCGAACTGGTGCTCAGCCGCGAACCCCTCAGCGGCCTCGACGAAAACGCTCGCAGCCAGGCGCTGGTCAACCTGGTTCGGCGCAAAGGCCTGGAGCTGTTGCCCTGGACGCCGGAACTGCGCCAATGGCAGGCTCGCGTGATGTTGCTGCGCCAGCTGGACACCGGCACCACCAGCGAATGGCCCGACGTCAGCGACAGCGCCTTGCTCGCCAGCCTGGAGCACTGGCTGATGCCTTACCTGGGCAAGGTTTCGCGCCTCAGTCATTTCGCCAACCTGGATATTTCCAGCTACCTGCACAACCTGTTGCCCTGGCCGTTGCCCCAACGCCTGGACGAACTGGCACCGCACCATTTGAAAGTGCCTTCGGGTTCGTCGGTGCGCTTGGACTACAGCGAGCATCCGCCGATTCTGGCGGTGCGCCTGCAGGAATTGTTCGGCCTGGCGGATACACCGCGCATTGCCGGCGGGCGCCAGGTGGTCAAGTTGCACCTGCTGTCCCCGGCGCGACGGCCGGTGCAGGTGACCCAGGATCTGGCGAACTTCTGGCGCAGTACCTACGCCGAGGTGAAGAAAGATCTGAAAGGGCGCTATCCCAAGCATTACTGGCCGGATGACCCGTTGGTGGCCGAGGCCACCGCCCGAATCAAACCACGCAAGTAAGCGTGACCGCGATTCAAATGTGGGAGGGGCGGTTATTGCGCGGCGGGCAGCAGGAAGCGCGCGATGACCGGCAAATGGTTGGAAATGCGCAACGTATCCGCCTGGCGCACCTTGGCTTCTACACGCTTGATCCGCGAGCTGTAGAACAGGTAATCGACGGTGCGATCCGGCCCGTCCAGGCTCGGGTCATTCGGAAAGTGCGTCAGCCACTGCTCACGATCAATCCCGCTGGATTCGCTGTTGCTCGGGATCATCGGGTATTTGTCCCACAGCAGATGCAGTTCGCTGTCCGGTGAATATTGCCCGCGTTTACCGGCATCCAGGCGCAGGAATTGCCCCAGCGGCAGCAAATTGAAATCCCCACCGATCAACCACGGCGTACCGCGGCTTTCGAACTTATCCAGCAGTTTCACCGTGGCCTGGACTTGTGCTTGCACCGCACTGCGCCCGGGTGCGTCGCCCTCCAGGCGAGTGTTGAGTACCGCCAGTTGGCCGCCGTCGCTCAAGGGCAGATAGGTCAGCAGCAACGCCGGTTTGGGTTGGAACTGACGGCTGATGAAATCCGCGGGCGGTACGGGCAGTTGCAGGCGTTCGGCGTGTTCGATCTGGTAGCGGCTCAGGGTCACCAGCTTGCGGCCGACGCTGCCGAAAATATGCAGGTTGGGGATAAAGTCGGCTTTCCAGTCGAAGGCCTGGGCGCTGCAGGGGTAGAGATCGACGAGCCGCTCTTGCAGCAGCGCCACCTGATCCTGGTAGTGGGACGGCTTGGCGCCTTCGTCGAGTTCCTGCAACAGCAGGATGTCGGGCTGTTCGTCGCGAATCACCCGGGCCACTTCGTCGAGGCTGAAGGCCATGTCTTCGACGGTGGGGCGGTCGTCCGGGCCGCTGCCGTCGGCGGTGTCGTACCAGAACACGTAGTTCTTGCCGGCCAGGTACTGCACGTTCCAGGTCATCACCTTGAGCGCCTGCCCGGGCAGCAGGGTCGGTGCACGGGGCGCGATGCAGCTCACGGGCAGGGTTTGCTTGTCGGCGGGGCGCCAGGTCAGGCTGTAGATCAGGGCCGTCAGCAGGCCCGCGATGATCAGCAGGCCCAGCAAGGTGATGCGCAATAAACGGGTCATCGGCTCGGCTTATAGCGTGTCAGGGGTGACACGGAGCATATCACCGCACGTCGGCGTCGCCACCGATCAGCATAAATAAACGGAACAGCACCACACTGGTAAACAGCTGCAGGAAGCTGTGCGCGCTGTCGATCAGCACGCCCAGCAACGGCGCGGGCTCGGGATACGCGGCCATGCTGGCGCCTTTGAGCAGCCACAGTGGTGTCATTACGCACAGCAGGCACACCAGGATTCGCCAGAAATGCCCGCGGGTCAGGCGCAAACTTTCCTTCATCGCCGCCAGTGCAGGCATGCCGCGCAGCACCAGCAGGTACTCGGCGAACGCCAGCACCACCATCAGCCACAGGCCCGGCAGGAAATACAGCGACAGCCCGAGCAGTATCAGCAGGGTGCTCATCGCCGTCAGCAGGGCGAAGCGCGGCCACAGCGTCAGGGCCATGGCCCACACATCCTTGGTGCGCGGCGATTCGCCACGGGTGCGGGCGTCGAGAAACAGGATCAGCGCCCCGGTGTACAGCGGATACACCAGCAACCCCACCACCACGCTGTAGCCGGGGAAGGCATCCGGGCCGAGCGTGTGGTCGAGCACCTGTTGCAGCAGGGCTTCGAGGATCACCAGCGGTAGGCACAGCTGGACGATGGCGCCCAGGTTGCGCTGGGTGAAACGGAGGGAGTCGCGCAGCACATCTAACGGATTCATCAGAGTCATCACAGGCCGAAAAAAAGCAGGGGCACACTTTAACCGATAGGTGCCGTGAGCAAGCAAACGTAAACCTTGAGTAAAGACCATTGAAACAACTGGTAACACCCCCATAACTAGCAGGACCGAGCCTGATCACAGGCCGGACCATGATTTCTACCGGCAATCTAACGAGGTCGCCATGAACAGCGAAGAGCAAACCCTGATCGATGGACTGTTTTCACGGCTGCAACAGGCCGAAACGGACTCAGCCCCCCGCGACGCGCAGGCCGAAGCGCGGATCAAGGAGCATATGACGCGCCAACCGGCGGCCGGGTACTACATGACCCAGTCAATCCTGGTGCAGGAACACGCGCTCAAGAACCTCGACGCGCAGAACAAGCAGCAGGCGCAACAGATCCAGCAATTGCAGGACGAGCTGCAGCGGGCCAAGTCCCAGGCGGCACAACCGGCGCCGAGCAGCGGTGGCTTTCTGTCGAGCATTTTCGGCGGCGGTTCCCGTGACGCGCAACCGCCACAGAGCGCTCCGGCCTCATCCGGCGGCGGTTGGCGTGAACCGGCTCGGCCGTCTTTCGGACAGCCTGCGCCGCAACAAAACTACGCTGCCCCACAGCAGAATTACCAACAGCCGCAACAACCCGCCGCCGCCCCCATCGGCAGTGGCTTTCTCGGTGGCGCCCTGAAAACCGCAGCGGGTGTGGCCGGTGGTGTGATGCTGGCGGAAGGTATCAGCAGCCTGTTCAACCACAACTCGCAACAGCCGCAAGTGGTGGAAGAAATCATCCGTGAAGTGCCCGCGCCTGCCAGTGACAACAGCAACTGGGGCAACGATGACCAGAAGTTTGCGGGCAATGACAACTGGGGCAGCAACAATTCCGACAGCTTCGCGGACAGTGATTATTCCGACAACTCGTCCTCCTTCGACGACGACGATTCCTTCGTCTGACGCATCCAGGCCGGGGCGCTTTGCCGCCCCGGGCTGATTTTTCCCGGAAACTTTCCCGTGGCTGGCATACTGGCAACCTTTGCGGACCTTCGCGTCCGGGGTCCAAGCGGCAGTCATGGGGAAGTGCGGTGAAGAAAATTGCAGTGTTCGCCGATGTACAAAACCTCTACTACACCGTGCGCCAGGCGTATGGCTGCCACTTCAACTACGCCGCCCTGTGGGCTGACATCAGCTCGCGCGGGCAGATCGTCGAGGCGTATGCCTATGCCATCGACCGTGGTGACAGCAAGCAGCAGCAATTCCAGCAGATCCTGCGCAACCTGGGCTTTACCGTGAAGCTCAAACCCTACATCCAGCGCAGCGACGGCTCGGCCAAGGGCGACTGGGACGTGGGTATCACCATCGACATCATGGACGCCGCCGCTAACGTCGACGAAGTGGTGTTGGCTTCCGGCGACGGTGATTTCGACATGCTGCTCGACCGCATCATCCACAAGCATGGTGTCGAAGCCGTGGCCTACGGCGTGCCGGGGCTGACGGCCAACTCACTGATACGCGCCGCCAGCCGCTACGTGCCGATCGAAGGCGCGTTGCTGCTCAAATAAGCGCTGCGGTTCAATAGATAAATGCTTAGACGGAGTTGGAACAGGTTTGGAACGTATAGCGGTCATCGACTTTGAAACCACCGGCATCACCCCGAGCAGCCACTGCCGGGCCACGGAAATCGCGGTGGTCATCCTCGAACGTGGCCAGATCGTGGACCGCTACCAGAGCCTGATGAACGCCGGCGTGCGCGTGCCGGGCTTTATCGAACAGCTCACCGGCATCAGCAACGCCATGCTGCGCAGCGCGCCGCCGGCCGAGCGGGTGATGAACGAAGTCAACGAGTTCGTCGGCACCACACCGCTGCTGGCGCACAACGCCGCGTTCGACCAGAAGTTCTGGGACTTCGAACTGGGCCTGATCCGCCGCACCCGCCTGCAAAAATTCGCCTGCTCGCTGCTATTGGCCCGCCGCCTCATGCCTGCTGCACCCAACCATAAACTCGGCACCCTCAACAGCTATGCCCAACTGCCCCACACCGGCCAGGCTCACCGGGCCATGGCCGATGCGGAGATGGCGGCTAACCTGACGGCGCACCTGGCCGAGCAACTGCGACGGACCCATGGCTTGCGCGAGCTGTCCCACGACCTGCTGTGTACCTTGCAGAAAGTCCCGGCGGCGAAGATCAATGAGCATTTGAAGAAGCATCGCGGGTTCTGATAGAACAACGCCGTTCAAAATGTGGGAGGGGGCTTGCCCCCGATTGCGGTGGGTCAGCTACACATAAGCTGACTGATCCACTGCTATCGGGGGCAAGCCCCCTCCCACATTTTGACTGTGTTCATCCATCAAAGTGGGAAGGGCGGTGCGACGATTCGACTTGCCCCCGATGGCGTCAGAGGCCGCACTGCAGATTTGAACGCTGAACGATCAAGTCGACAATTTGCTCAAGGGTGGTGATGTGATCCCAATCTGCCTGCGTCGCGCGCAGTTTGAATTGCCACTTGATCTGCATGACAAAGCAAGTCAAATCGTCATCGATGATCTTGAAGTCATGGATGAAATCCGTTTGTTCCGTCACCTGGCTGCGGTCGATGAAGCCGATGATATCGACGAACAGTTGAATGACCTTTTCGCTGATCTCGGCTCGGGTCAGATTACTTTCCATTTCTTGCCTCGTAGGCACACTTACCAATACTGATTAGATCAAAGACAGCCAACCCCGCAGCCACGAAGGGAATGCCTCGCCCGATAATGCCAAATACCCTGACAGTTCCAAATGTTGCTTTCGCCATTCTGGCCACGGTTGGCTGCCTGATCAATGTACGAGGGAAGAAGCGCATTCCGATGAGGCTAGCCAGGTTCGTCGTTTTGCTGGAGCCGACTTGAACCCAAGTGCCCACGGCAATTTTGCTTATCGGTATGCCCGCCGCACCAGTGAGAAGCGTTGCAGTCGTCAAGCCGTAGTGTTGCTTTGTACACTTCCAGAGTTCGTCAAAAGTAGTGCTCGGCACCGAGGATTCCGCATGAATGGGCTTGAGTAACTGATAACTGGCGCCATGGGTCCAGCCTGGCGAATTAGGCAAAGCCATGACTGCCGGGCAGCTTGTCATTGTGTTTCCCATATGAAACGCCATGCTTGAAGTTGAGCCGAAATCGATGCCCTTGCTTTCGAGCTCAAACTTGCTTCGCATGATTGCTGTATGAAGATCGCTTTCCTGCATGCCGTAGTCCCTGTACGTAAATGACAGGCGGATAGTAAGTTTCAGCAAAGGGCGATTGGTGGTTGGCGGGAAAAACCAGAAAGGTCCGACGAAGCAGTAGCGCTTAGCCTACTGACGTTTCAGAAGACCGCTAAAAGCCTCCACAAAGAACTGATGTTTTAGTGGCAAGCAAGACCAATCCCTTTCATTTGCGGGACGTTTCCTAGAGAATTCCACGGCCTTGCGCCCCTCGGATCAGGTAGCTAGTCTCGCCTCGTCATCGAATCATCGATGATCGGACGTGCAAGTCCGGTTCGCAAAGGTGCACTAGCGCCCTACATCTCAACGCCTGGTTTTTAGTGGTCGGCGTTTATCTGTTATGGCGGCTGTGCGCTGGAGACCTTCGGGGTCTGCCGGGTTTCCTTTGCCCCGGTCTTGCACACCTGCGTACAGCTGCCACCCTCATTCGCGTGCAAGCGAACGGTGACGGCCTCTTATTTCAGAGGAATTACACCATGGTCAAAGTCACCCCCGATCCACCAGACTTCTTGAGCGAAGACGCCCTGCTCAACCGCCGCGCCATCGACTACTACCTCAAAGCGTCCGCCCCGGATGCGCCCACCTTCATCCTGAATGACAACCTGAGCCTCGAAGATGCCCTCGCCCATGCGGCGGACTTGCTGCATTGCGCGGTGAAAACTGCGCACTTGCCGGGTGAGGCGATGAACGCGCAGCAGCGTGCGGTGATGCATTTGGTGGAAATGGCGAAGGGAGTGGTGGATCGGGCGCTGGAGTGTGTGCAACCTCGTTGAACCACACATAACGAATGTGGGAGGGGGCTTGCCCCCGATTGCGGTGGGTCAGCTACACATAAGCTGACTGATCCACTGCTATCGGGGGCAAGCCCCCTCCCACATTTTGACTGTGTTCATCCATCAAAGTGGGAAGGGCGGTGCGACGATTCGACTTGCCCCCGATGGCGCTGGATCAGCCACCACTTTTCCCATTCCCCTCCAACTGCCCCAACGGCACCCGCCGCTCTATCGCGCTCGACAAAATGATCGAGGTCTTGCTGAACCCGAACTTCGCTATCCGATTAATCAAACTCTCCAGCTCCGGCATCGAGCCTACCGCCGCTTGCATGATCACGCACGGATCGCCCGTGACCCGGTGGCATTCGGTCAGTTCGGGGATTTCGGCCAGGGCGTCGTACACCTTCTGGCTGCCATGGTTGGTCAGGCGCAGTTCGATCACGCACTGGATCGGCAAACCCACTTTGGACAGGTCCACCTTGGCCTGGTAGCCGGTGATGACGCCGCTGGCTTCCAGCTTGGCCACGCGCTCGGCCACGGCGGGGGCGGAGAGGTTGACCGTGCGCGCGAGTTGCGCGTAGGACGCGCGGCCGTCTTCGAGCAGGGCGCTGAGGAGCATGCGGTCGTATTTGTCCATGAAAAGGCTCCAGCGTCAGGTGGCTTTCGAAAGCATGGTTTATAGCCCTCATAACCATGCTTTGAAAGGTGTATGGGCGGTTTAAACAGGTTTTGTAACTTATGTTTATGCACCTGTCTTTTTAGAATAAGCCTCTCTTTTTCTGCCGCAGAGCTGCCCAATGCCTGGCCCACGTCGCTTTCCCTTACCGTTGATCGCCGCCTTTTTTGCGCTGTATGTGATTTGGGGGTCTACCTACCTGGTGATCCGGATCGGTGTGGAGTACTGGCCACCGCTGTTGCTGGCGGGGATTCGGTTCTGTACGGCGGGGGCGCTGATGTACGCGTTTTTGCGCTGGCGTGGAGTGCCGGCGCCGACGTGGGTGCAATGGAAGTCTGCCGGGATGATCGGGATTTTGCTGCTCACTTTCGGTAATGGCGGCGTCACGTTGGCGGAGCACGCGGGGGTGTCGTCCGGTGTCGCTGCGCTGGCCGTGGCGACCGTGCCGCTGTTCACCTTGCTGTGCGGTTACTTCTGGGGCGCGCGTAATACCCGTCTGGAGTGGGCGGGGGTGATCCTGGGCATTATCGGCATTGCCATGCTCAACATGGGCAGCACCTTGCAATCGAGCCCGATCGGCGCGGCTTTATTGCTGTTTGCCGCCGCCTCGTGGGCGTTCGGTTCGGTGTGGAGCCGGCAACTGCCGCTGCCCCAGGGCGCGATGGCCAGTGCGGCGGAGATGCTGGTGGCCGGTGCGGCCCTGTTGCTCGGCAGCGCGGTGTCCGGTGAGCACCTGCAAGCCATGCCGCCGCTGGAGGGCTGGCTGGCCCTGGCCTACCTGACGGTGTTCGGTTCGATCATCGCCTTCAACGCGTATATGTACCTGCTCAAGCACGTGCGTCCGGCTGCCGCGACCAGCTATGCCTATGTGAACCCAGCGGTGGCGGTGTTGTTGGGGATCGTGTTTGTCGGCGAGTCCATCGGCATCGAAGAGGCACTGGCCATGTTGGTGATCATCAGCGCCGTGCTGTTGATCAGCCTGCCCCAGTGGCGAAAGCCTGGGCCGAAAATAAGGTAAACTGCCGCGCATAACGCCTTTTTACCCGCTTAGGCGCTGAATTTCCCCTACGGTAACCACATGACTTTCGCCACACTTGGCCTGATCGAACCCTTGCAGCGCGCCCTTGAGACGCTCGGCTACCAGACCCCGACGCCGGTGCAGGCGCAAGCCATTCCGGCGGTGCTGGCCGGCCGCGACCTGATGGCCGCTGCCCAGACCGGCACCGGCAAGACCGCCGCTTTCGCCGTGCCGCTCCTGCAACTGCTGACCATGGAAGGGCCGAAAGTCGCCGCCAACTCGGCGCGCGCGCTGATCCTGTGCCCGACCCGCGAGCTGGCCGAGCAGGTTCACGCCAGCGTTGCTGAGTATGCCCAGCACCTGCCACTCACCACCTACGCGGTGTACGGCGGCGTGAGCATCAACCCGCAGATGATGAAGCTGCGCAAAGGCGTCGACGTGTTGGTCGCCACGCCTGGCCGCCTGATCGACCTGTTTCGCCAGAACGCGCTGAAACTCAATCAGCTGCAAACCCTGGTGCTCGACGAAGCCGACCGCATGCTCGACCTGGGCTTCTCCGAGGAGCTGGCGAATATTTACCGCATGCTGCCGAAAAAGCGCCAGACCCTGCTGTTCTCCGCGACCTTCTCCGATGAAATCCGCACGCTCGCCGGGCAAATGCTCAACGACCCGCTGAGCATCGAAGTCAGCCCGCGCAACGTCGCCGCCAATACCGTCAAGCAATGGGTGGTGCCGGTGGACAAGAAGCGCAAGCCGGAGCTGTTTGTCCACCTGATGCGCAAGGGCCGCTGGAAGCAGGTGCTGGTGTTCGCCAAGACCCGTAACGGCGTGGACGCGTTGGTGGATAAGCTGCAGGGCCTGGGCATCAATGCCGACGGCATCCACGGCGACAAGCCGCAGGCGACCCGTCAACGCGCGCTGGACCGCTTCAAGTCGAGCGACGTGCAGATCCTGGTGGCCACCGACGTGGCGGCCCGTGGCCTGGATATCGAAGACCTGCCGCTGGTGGTCAACTTCGACCTGCCGATTGTGGCTGAAGACTACATCCACCGTATCGGCCGCACCGGCCGCGCGGGCAACACCGGCGAAGCGATTTCCCTGGTGTGCGCCGATGAAGTGAACATGCTGTCGGCCATCGAGATGCTCACGCGTCAGACCTTGACCCGCAAGATGGAGCAAGACTTCGAGCCGGAACACCGCGTGCCGGACACCGATGCCAGTGGGCAAGTGGTGAAGAAACCAAAAAAGCCGAAGAAGCCCAAGGCTTCCGGTGGTGGCGGCAAGCGCAACCTGGGCAAGTGGGTGGACAGTGGCGAGGTCGCGCCTGCCGAGCCGTCGATCAAGCCGGTGCGCAAGGTGCCGGTGTTCAACACCGGGCCGCGTAAGAAGAAGTGATTTTGCGGCGCTGCTGATGGCCTCATCGAGGGCAAGTCGAATCGTCGCACCGCCCCTCCCACATTTTGAATGTATTCACAGATCAAAACTGTGGGAGGGGGCTTGCCCCCGATGACGGCTTTGAATTCACCGCAGATCTCAGCGCTTAAGCCACTCCAACATCCCCCGCCCGGCCGCTCTGCCACTGGCAAAACACCCCGTCAGCAGATACCCGCCGGTCGGCGCCTCCCAGTCCAGCATCTCCCCCGCACAAAACACCCCTGGTAATTGCTTGAGCATCAACCGCTCATCCAGCGCCTCAAACGGCACACCGCCCGCCGTACTGATCGCTTCATCCATCGGCCGGGTTTTCACCAGGCTCAGGGGCAATGCTTTGATAGCCACAGCCAATTGCGCCGGGTCGTTGAAGTGTTCGGCGGGTGCCAGCTCACGCAACAACGCCGCCTTGACCCCATCCAACCCCAACTGACTGTGCAGATGCTTGCTCATCGAGCGCGACCCACGCGGCTTGGCCAAGGCGGCCAGGACCTTGTCCAGCGGCTTGCTCGGCAGCAGGTCGATATGCACCGTGGCGGCGCCATTGCGATTGATCGCCTCACGAATCGGTGCCGACAGCGCATAGATCAGGCTGCCCTCGATACCGCTGGCGGTGATCACGCATTCGCCGAGGCGCGGCTTGTCATCTCCCAGGCCGATAGCGACGTTTTTCAACGGTGCGCCAGCGAATTTGCTGACCATCAGTTCGCTCCAGGCCGACACCTCGAAGCCACAATTACTCGGCTGTAACGGCGCGCAGGGCACGCCTTTAGCTTCCAGCCGCTTGAGCCAGGTGCCGTCGGAGCCCAGGCGCGACCAACTGCCGCCGCCAAGGGCGAGCAGCACGGCGTCGCTGTGGATGGTTTTTTCGCCGTCCGGGCTGTGGATAAGTAAACCGCCGTCCGCGCTCCAGCCCAGCCAGCGATGGCGGGTGTGGATAACCACGCCGTGGTCGCGCAGGCGCTTGAGCCAGGCACGCAACAGCGGGGCGGCTTTCATGTCTGTGGGAAACACCCGGCCGGAGGTGCCGACAAAGGTGTCGATGCCCAGGCCATGAATCCATTCGCACAGTGCTTGCGCACCGAACGCACGCAGCAACGGCGCCATCTGCGGCGCACGTTCGGCGTAGCGTGACAGGAACGCCGGGTAAGCCTCGGAATGGGTGATGTTCATCCCGCCCACGCCGGCCAGCAGGAACTTGCGCCCCACCGAGGGCATGCCGTCGTACACGTCCACCCGCAGGCCCGCCTGGCTCAGGATTTCAGCGGCCATCAGGCCGGCAGGGCCGCCGCCGATAATGGTGACGTGTTGGGCAGGGGTCTGAGGCATGGGCAGGGCTACGGTCGCGTGAATAGGCCGAGCATTCTACCCGAGGACGGCGCAAGTTCCTGATCAAAAAACGTACAGCTTCCTACAGCCTATGCGGTTACTGGCTTTCAGACGTTTACGCTCAAGTTATCCACAGGCCGTTCCACAGGCATTGTGGGTAACGCCCATATTTCAATGACAACCTGATGACGTCCACACCCGTTGCGCGCTGTGGTGCAGGATGCCGTGGCGGCGGGCCAAGGCCACACGGTCTTTGCTGTAGCCGCCGCCGATCACGCCCATCACCGGAATGTCGCGGCCCAGGCAATGGCGCATCACGCTCTCATCGCGGGCGGCGACGCCTTCGTCCGTCAGCTTGAGGTAGCCGAGGGCGTCGTCCTTATGCACGTCGACGCCCGCGTCGTACAGCACCAGGTCCGGCTGGTACAGCGGCAGCAGGTAGTTGAGCGCGTCGTCCACCACCTTGAGATAATCGGCGTCGCCCATGCCCATGGGCAGCGGGATGTCCCAGTCGCTCTGGGCCTTGCGCGCCGGGAAGTTCTTTTCGCAGTGCAGCGACACGGTGATCGCGTCCGGCGTGTCGTGGAGGATGCGCGCGGTGCCGTCGCCCTGGTGGACGTCGCAGTCGAAGATCAGCACGCGGTTGACCCGGCCGCTGGCCAGCAGGTAATGGCTGATCACGGCCAGGTCATTGAAGATGCAAAAGCCCGCCGGGTAATCGTAGTGGGCGTGATGGGTGCCGCCGGCCAGGTGGCAGGCCAGGCCGTGCTCCAGCGCCTGCTCCGCCGCCAGGATCGAACCGCCCACCGCACGCACGGTACGCCGCGCCAGGGCTTCGCTCCAGGGCAGGCCGAGGCGCCGTTGGTCTTCGCGGGACAACTCGCCGCTCATGTAGCGTTCGATATACCCAGGTTCATGGGCCAGGGCCAGAATGTCCGCCGGGCACAGCGGTGGGCGCAGTAATTGGCTGTCCTGGGTCAGCCCGGTGGACACCAAGTGGTCACGCAACAGGCGGAACTTGTCCATCGGGAAGCGGTGGTCCGCCGGGAACTCGGGGCTGTAATCATCGTGGTAGATCAATGGCAAAGGCATGGGATTTTCTGACGGGAACCTGCGACGGATCTTAACAGCGCGGTACACTCACGCACATGGCAAGGGAGGGGGACCCATGGAGCCGATACTGGAATTGCACAGCGCACGCCTGGTGCTGCGCCAATGGCGCGATGCCGACCTGCCGGCGTTTGCGCACATGTGCGCCGACCCGCAGGTGATGCGTTATTTCCCGGCCCGATTGGACCGCCTGGAAAGCGCCGCGTTGATCGGCCGGATTCGTGGGCATTTCGCCGAATACGGCTTCGGCCTGTGGGCCTTGCAGCGCAAGGACAGCGGCGAGTTCATCGGCCTGACCGGGTTGCAGAATGTCAGCTTTGAAACCGCCTTCACCCCTGCGGTGGAAATCGGCTGGCGCCTGGCGCGTGAGCATTGGGGCCTGGGGTATGCCAGCGAGGCGGCATGGACCGCGTTGCGTTGTGGTTTCGACCGCCTGCAGTTGGACGAAATCGTTGCCTTCACCACCCAAACCAATCTGCCATCACAAAAAGTCATGCAAGCCATCGGGATGCATTACGATCCCCAGGCAGATTTTGAACATCCCAAGGTCGCGGCCGATGACCCGCTGCGCCCGCATGTTTTGTACCGCATCACCCGCGCCCAATGGTTGGACACGCTGCACGGATAAGCAGCCCGGAATGCCCCATAGATTGTAGGAGTTGCTCTATGAGCCAAGTATTGGAAGATCTGGTGGACTTGCTGACCCTGGAGCCGATCGAGGAAAACCTCTTTCGCGGCCGCAGCCAGGACCTGGGTTTTCGCCAACTGTTCGGCGGGCAAGTGCTCGGCCAGTCGCTGTCGGCTGCCAGCCAGACCGTAGAAGCCGAGCGGCACGTGCATTCTTTGCACGGTTACTTTCTGCGCCCCGGCGATGCCGCATTGCCGGTGGTGTATTCGGTGGACCGCGTGCGCGATGGCGGCAGCTTCAGCACACGCCGCGTGACGGCGATCCAGAAGGGCCACCCGATTTTTACCTGCAGCGCGTCGTTCCAGTACGACGAAGCCGGCTTCGAGCACCAGACCAGCATGCCTGCGGTGGTCGGCCCGGAAAACCTGCCGTCGGAGCTGGAACTGACCAAGCAGCGCGTCCACCTGATCCCCGAGCACATGCGCGACAAGTTGCTGTGCCCCAAGCCGATCGAAGTGCGCCCGGTGACCGAAAAAGACCCGTTCAACCCGCAGCCGTCCGACCCGGTCAAGTACGTGTGGTTCCGCGCCGACGGCGCCCTGGCCGACACGCCGGCGCTGCATAAGTACCTGCTGGCCTACGCCTCGGACTTCGGCTTGCTGACCACGTCGCTGCTGCCCCATGGCAAGACCGTGTGGCAGAAAGACATGCAGGTCGCTAGCCTCGACCACGCGCTGTGGTTCCACGCCGACCTGCGCGCCGATGACTGGTTGCTCTACGCCATGGACAGCCCGTGGGCCGGCAATTCCCGTGGTTTTTCGCGGGGCAGCGTGTACAACCGCGCTGGGCAACTGGTGGCCTCGGTCACTCAGGAAGGCCTGATCCGCCACCGTAAGGACTGGGCATGAGCCTGGCGCAGATTAAACATTGGGTGTTCGACATGGACGGCACCCTCACGGTGGCCGTGCATGATTTCGCGGCCATTCGCGTAGCGCTGGATATTCCGCCCGAGGATGACATCCTCACCCACCTCGCAGCATTGCCGGCGGATGTCGCGGCGGCCAAACATGCCTGGTTGCTGGAGCATGAGCGCGAGCTGGCGCTGGGTTCGGTCGCGGCGCAAGGCTCGGTGGAACTCGTGCGGGAATTGGCCGGGCGGGGTTGTCGCCTGGGCATCCTGACCCGCAACGCGCGGGAGCTGGCGCATGTGACGTTGGAAGCGATTGGCCTGGCGGACTGCTTTGCCGTCGAGGATGTACTGGGGCGCGATGATGCGCCACCCAAGCCCGACCCAGGCGGCCTGCTGAAACTGGCGGCGGCCTGGGATGTATCGCCCAGTGCGATGGTGATGGTGGGGGATTACCGCTTTGACCTGGATTGCGGCCGGGCAGCGGGGACCAGAACGGTGTTGGTCAACCTGCCGGAGAACCCGTGGCCGGAGTTGGCAGACTGGCATGCCGAGGATTGTGCGGTATTGCGCCGGATGATCCAGCCCGGGCAATAGAGATCAAATGTGGGAGGGGGCAAGCCCCCTCCCACAGGTTGAGCCGGTTTCTGCAGGTATTACTGAGAGAACAGTGCCTTCTGCCCTTCAGGCGAAGTGAAGATCCCATCGCCGTTATGCCCAACCCCCGGCACTTCCACCAGCTTCTGGGTCAGTTGCGGGTGGCGCTGCTTGAGGTAGTCGAAATAGTTGTGCCCGCGAATCAGGCGGTACGCGCCCTGGGTCTCGGCTTCGCAGCTTTTATCCAGCGCCGGGTGGTTCGGGTCGGTGTCTTGCCGGCCCAGCAGGTAGGTGATGTCACGCGACACATAGGCCTGTTCCAGTTGCTCGGCGCTTTGCCCCTTGGCATAGGCGGGCAGGTGTTGCATGCCGTACTTCCAGTCATTGAAGCCAGGGCAGTCGGCGACCTTGAACGGCACCGGGCGCTGCGGGCTGAAGTAGGCGTAGGACGACGGGTTGGCCACCACATAGCGCAGGCGGATGCCCGCGCTTTGCAGGCTCGGTTGAGCCTGGCCGGTGAGCGCGAAGCGCTGCACCACCTGGCCGCCGCCGGAATGGCCGGCCACCACAATCTCTTTCAGTGCCGGGAACACGGTGCGGTTGCCCAGGTGCTCGATAATCTGGTCCAGGGCGCCGTAGGAACTGACCTGGCCGGGGCCCGTGGAGGGCTCGCCGGCCATCCAGTCATTGCCGTTCCAGCGCAGCACTTGCGGGGCCAGGTGATGGCGTTTCACGTCCGAGTCATTGAGAAACTGCGGCGCGACCACCAGCGTCGTGCCACCAACCCCGGCATGTTCGGCGGCGTCTTCAGCGCTCTGCAGGTAGGTCTGTGCGTTGCGCAGGCGACCATGCACGATGATCAACGCACGGGTGACGTTGGGCAGGGGTTTACTCCAGTCCTGGCTCAAGCCGAGGCTGAGGTCGCCGGCCGGCAGGTGAAAGCGCTCGGGGCTGACCGCCTTGACCCCCTGCTCGGCGGCCCAGGTGGAGGCGCTGCAGGCAACCAGCACACCCAGCAGCATTCGCAATCGCGTATTCATTTAAAGACTCTTGACCGCGAAGGTGTCGCATTGAGTGATCTGGCCTTGGGCAAAGCCGGTCTTGAACCAACGCACGCGCTGCGCCGAGGTGCCGTGGGTGAACGAGTCTGGCACGACACGGCCCTGGCCCTGTTGCTGCAAACGGTCATCGCCAATCGCGTTGGCCGCATTCAGCGCTTCTTCGATATCGCCGGGTTCCAGCCAGTTCAGGCGTTTTTGCGCGCGGTTGGCCCACACGCCGGCAAAGCAGTCGGCCTGTAGCTCCTGACGCACCAGCAGGCCGCCGTCGCCTTGCATCTGCCGGCCTTGCTGGCGCGCAGCCTGGATCTTCGACGAGATGCCGAGCAAGGTCTGCACGTGGTGCCCGACTTCGTGGGCGATCACGTAGGCCTGGGCAAAATCGCCGGCGGCCTGGAAGCGTTGCGACATTTCCCGGAAGAAATCCAGGTCCAGGTACACCTGCTGATCCGCCGGGCAATAGAACGGGCCGCTGGCGGACGTGGCGCCACCGCAGGCGGAATTGACCCGGCCACGGAACAGAATCAGTTTCGGGTTCTTGTAGGCCAAGCCGTTTTCCTGGAACACCTGGGCCCAGGTGTCTTCGGTATCGCCGAGCACTGCACGGACAAAGTCGGTTTGCTCATCATTGGCCGGCGGCGCCTGGCGCGACGGGGTGCTCACCGAGGGCGCCTGCTCCAACTGGCCGGTCAATTGGCCGAGGATCTGCAGCGGGTCCTGGCCGGTCAGCCAGCCGATGCCGACGATCAACACAATCGCGGTCAGGCTCAGGCCCTTGCCGCCGCCAAAACGCATGCCGCCACCACCACCGCCACTGTCATCGCGGGCATCCACCACGTTGTCGCTGCGTCGGCCTTTTTTCCATAGCATGGGGCAATCCTCTGTGTGCTAAGCGTGATTGATTATGGTCGTGATTAACGGCAATAGCCTTCGCCGGTGGCGACGATCAGGCAGTTCTTTTTATCCGCCAGCCATTTCAACCCGGTTGCCGCACCGTCACCGGCGCGCAGCTGTTGCGGGCCATCGGGGCGGGTGAAGGCGATGCCGTCTTCGGCCGCTTCACCTTTGAAGGTGCCGGCGGCGTCGGCGTCGAGGCCGTATTGCATGGTAAGAAGGTAGTGGCCACGGCCGATGCTGTCGTCCTTGGCGATGGTCAGGTGCAAGCCTTCGACGCCGATCCATTTGCCAACCCAGCTGTCGGTGGGTGGGGTTTGCGGCACCAGGGTCGCTTGCACGGAAGGCGGCGCCGGTTTGGCGGGCGCCTTGGACTCTTGGTTGCACGCGGTGAGCAGGGCAAGGGTAGACAGAAGAAAGACAGTTTTTTTCATAGCGGCAAGGCCTTGGTTAAAAAGTGTGCAACGCCGGGGCGAACGTGCAGCGTTGGACTCGATTGCAGTGATTTAGTGCGCTGTTCGCACTGTGTTTGGTTATGCTCTTGGGGCAGACGCATGCCCGACTGCTAGATTAACGGGTTGAGTACCACCGCGTTCAGCCCGCCACGCAAGAGAATTCAATGACTGTCAGCACCCCACTTTCCGGCGTCAACCATCCCTTCAAAGGCATTCTGCTGATTGTGGTGGCGACTTTTCTGTTCTCCAGCCACGACGCCTTGTCCAAATTCCTGGCCGGGTTCTACCCGATCGTGATGGTGGTGTGGGCGCGTTACCTGGTGCATACCTTGTTGATGGCCGGGATTTTCCTGCCGCAATCGGGCTTGCGCGTGCTGCGCAGCAAGCGGCCGGGGATGCAGGTGGTGCGGGCCTTGTGCCTGTTGGGCACCAGCCTGTTTTTTACCGCCGCGCTGCATTACATCCCGCTGGCGGAAGCCACCGCAGTGAACTTCCTCGCGCCGATCCTGGTGACGGCGCTGTCGGTGCCCCTGCTCGGTGAACACGTGACGCGTGGCCAATGGCTGGCGGTGATCTGCGGGTTTGTCGGGGTGCTGGTGATCATCCACCCGGGCGGTGAACTGTTCACCCCGGCGGTGCTGCTGCCGCTGTGCTCGGCATTGTTCTTCTGCTTCTACCAACTGCTCACGCGCATCCTCAGCCAATACGACACGCCCACCACCAGTAACTTCTTCGCCGGCCTGTGCAATACCTTGGTGATGAGTGCGATGGTGCCGTTCTTCTGGCAAGTGCCAACCCTGTGGCACGGCGTGTTGATGCTGGCGTTGGGCACCTGCGGGATGACCGCGCACTTGCTGCTGACCCAGGCCTTCCGCTTCGCGGCGCCGGCCTTGCTGGCGCCGTTCGGCTATTGCCAGATCGTGTTTGCGGGCGTGTTGGGCTGGCTGGTGTTTGCGCATACCCCCGACTTGACCACGGTGGTCGGCATCGGGGTGATCTGCATGAGCGGGTTGGCCGCTGCCTGGCAGCAGCGGCGGCGCTGAATCAGGCGTCGACCCTGGGAATCTTGCGCGGTGCCATGAAGTACATCCAGGTCAGCGCGATGAAGTACATCGCCGGGATCAGGGTGAACAGCACGGTGTAGTTGTTGTTCGTCACGGTCAGGATGTGGCCGACAATCTGGGTCATGAACATGCCGCCGATGGCCGCGCACATGCCGCCGAAGCCGAATACCGTACTCATCATGTGCTTGGGCGTGTAGTCCATCACCAGGCTCCAGATGTTGGCGGTCCAGGCCTGGTGTGCGCCAATCGCCAGGGAGATGGCGAACACCGCGACCCACAACTGGCTGGAACCGGCGGCCATGATCACCCCGATGATGCAGCAGGCGAACAGCAGCATCGACAGCAGCCGCGCCTTGATCGAATTCATCCCGCGGCCGATCAGGAACGACGACAGAATCCCACCGCCGACGCTGCCGAAGTCGGCGGTCAGGTAAATGATGATCAGCGGGATACCCATCTGCGTGACGTTGATGCCCAGGTTGTATTGCTGGTTCAAGAACGGCGGCAGCCAGTACAGGTAGAACCAGAACACCGGTGCGGTCAGCGAGTAGGCGATGGCGAAGGCCCAAGTGCCGCGCATGCGCAGGATACGGCTGAAGGGGACGCGGGGCTGTTCCGGTTCGACTTCCCGTTGCACGTAGTCCAATTCGGATTGCTTAACCGTCGGATGCTCTTCCGGGTTGTAGTACTTCAAACCCCAGAACAGCAGCCAGATCCCACCGAGTGCCGACATGCACAGGAACGCTGCTTGCCAGCCCCACACATGCAGGATCAACGGCAGCAGCATCGGCGTCATCATCGCGCCGACGTTGGTACCGGCGTTGAAGATGCCGGTGGCCACTGCGCGCTCGCCGGCGGGGAACCACAGGCGGGTGGTCTTGACGCAGGCCGGGTAGTTGGCGGCCTCGGTCAGCCCGAGGATAAAGCGGCAAACCATGAAGCCGACGGCCGAGGTGGCCAGGCCGTGGGCGCCGGTAGCCACGCTCCACAGCAGCACCGCGCAGAAGAACACGCGCTTGACACCTACGCGGTCGATCAGCCGGCCTTGCAGCACAAAGCCAATCGCGTAGCCGACCTGGAACCAGAAGTTGATGTTGGCGTAGTCCATCGCCGTCCAGCTCATTTCTTTGGCCAGGATCGGTTGCATCACGCCGAGGGCGGCGCGGTCGATGTAGTTGAGTGTGGTCGCGAAGAACACCAGGGCCAGCATGCCCCAGCGAGTTTTACCGACGGCCATTGCACCGCGGATCTTGTCGCCGATGCCGGCGTGCGGGTTGGCCGGGCGCGCAGCCAGGACTGAGTTTTGCGAAGGCATGAGGGTTTACCCGTTTTTGAAATTTTTATGGTGTGTTCTGGGTTTTGTTACGGAATCGATGGTGCGCAGTGGCTAAAAAATCGTCAATTCGCCAATGCCCATTGTGTTCGATAATCGCCCTGAAAACTAACTGGTTCGTACATTTCAATTGCTGCATTAGGCTAGGGGGCGAATAATTTACTGTAAATAACAATTGCCGGGAGTCGCCCCATGCAACGTTCCATCGCCACTGTTTCCTTGAGCGGCACCCTGCCGGAAAAGCTCGAAGCCATTGCTGCCGCCGGGTTTGATGGGGTCGAGATCTTCGAGAACGACCTGTTGTATTACGACGGCAGCCCGCGGGAAGTCAGGCAAATATGCACTGACTTGGGCCTGGCCATCACCTTGTTTCAGCCATTCCGCGACTTTGAAGGCTGCCGCCGCGACCGTCTGGCGCGCAACCTGGAGCGCGCCGAGCGTAAGTTCGACCTGATGCACGAGCTGGGCACCGACCTGGTGCTGGTGTGCAGCAACGCCTCGGCCGATTGCGTGGGCGATGAACGTATTCTACTCGATGACCTCAGCCTGCTCGCCGAACGCGCCGGCCGACGTGGCTTGCGCATTGGCTATGAAGCGCTGGCCTGGGGCCGGCATGTGAACACCTGGCAGCAGGTGTGGAACCTGGTGCGTCAGGTCGATCACCCGAGCCTCGGGGTGTTGCTCGACAGCTTCCACACCCTGTCGCTCAAGGGCGACCCGAGCGCCATCGCCGAGATCCCCGGCGACAAGATCTTCTTTGTGCAGATGGCCGACGCACCGATCCTGGCCATGGATGTGCTGGAGTGGAGCCGACACTTCCGTTGCTTCCCCGGCCAAGGCGAATTCGACCTGGCGGGTTTTCTCGCGCCGATCATCAAGAGCGGCTATACCGGGCCGCTGTCCCTGGAAATCTTCAACGACGGCTTCCGTGCCGCGCCAACCCGAGCCAACGCGGCGGACGGCCTGCGCTCGCTGCTCTACCTGGAAGAGAAAACCCGCCAACGCCTGGCGCAGGAACGCCCTGCCGCACCGCTGGATATTCTCTTCGAAACCCCGCCCGCCAGCGAATACGACGGCATCGAGTTCCTTGAGTTTGCCGTGGACGAAGACCTCGGCGCCAAGCTCACCCAATGGCTGGAGCGCCTGGGCTTCGTCAAGGCCGGCCAGCATCGCTCCAAGAGCGTCAGCCTGCTGCGTCAGGGCGATATCAACCTGATCCTCAACTGCGAGCCCTACTCCTTCGCCCACAACTTTTTCGAGGCGCATGGGCCGTCGCTGTGCGCCACCGCGATTCGGGTCAAGGACAGCGCCAAGGCCCTGGAGCGGGCGGTGGCCTACAAGGGCCAGCCGTATCGTGGCCTGGTCGGGCCGAATGAGCTGGAATTGGCGGCGGTGCGCGCGCCGGACGGTAGCCTGATTTACCTGGTGGACCCAAGCGAAGGCGTATACGACACCGATTTCAATCTGCAACCGGGCGCTGCCACCAGCGGCGGGCTTTTGCGCATCGACCACATGGCGATGGCCTTGCCTGCCGACAGCCTCGACAGCTGGGTGCTGTTCTACAAGAGCTTGCTGGATTTCGAGGCCGATGACGAAGTGGTGCTGCCTGATCCGTATGGCCTGGTGAAAAGCCGTGCGCTGCGCAGCCGTTGCAGCTCGATTCGTTTGCCGCTGAATATTTCCGAAAACCGCAACACCGCGATTTCCCACGCGCTGTCGAGCTATCGCGGCTCGGGTGTGCATCACATTGCCTTCGACTGCGCGGATATTTTCGCCGAAGTGCGCCGGGCCAAGGAGGCGGGTGTGCCGCTGCTGGATATCCCGCTCAACTACTACGACGACCTGGCGGCGCGCTTTGATTTCGACGACGAGTTCCTCAGCGAGCTGGCGTACTACAACGTGCTGTACGACCGCGACGCCCAGGGCGGTGAGTTGTTTCATGTGTACACCGAGCCGTTCGAAGGGCGGTTTTTCTTCGAGATTATCCAGCGCAAGCATGGCTACGCCGGCTACGGTGCGGCCAATGTGGCGGTGCGTCTGGCGGCGATGGCCAAGTCGCGCAGTGGTGCGGTACGCCAGGCACGGTTGTGACGGCAGGGCCGGTGCTTCCTTCGGGGCGCGCCGCGGCCCATAATCGCGGCCTGCACAATAAAAAAACGGCCGTGAGCGCACCATGACCTTGACTCCCGATCTCTCCGCAGTGTCAGACGCACCGCGCAAGAGTCGCAAGAACAACCCGGAAAAGACCCGCGAAAACATACTGCAAGAAGCCATTGTCGAGTTTGTTCAGCAGGGCCTGTCCGGCGCTCGCGTGGATGCGATCGCCGAGCGTATCCACACCTCCAAACGCATGATCTATTACTACTTCGGCAGCAAGGAGCAGTTGTACGTCGAGGTGCTGGAGAAGCTCTACGGCGATATCCGCAACACCGAATCACGCATGAACCTCACGGCCCTGGAACCGCGCGAAGCGATCAGTCGGCTGGTGGAATTCACCTTCGATCACCACGACCGGAACGTGGATTTCGTGCGTATCGTCTGCATCGAAAATATCCACAATGCCGAGTACGTGAAGCGCTCCGATTCAATCAAGGCGATGAACAGCAACATCCTGGACGCGCTGGGCACGACCTTGCGCCGTGGCGCCGAAATGGGGCTGTTCCGCGAGGGGCTGGAGCCGCTGGACGTTCACCTGCTGATCAACTCATTCTGTTTTTATCGCGTATCCAACCGCCATACGTTCAGTGAGATTTTTCAGATCGAACTGTCGGACAAGGCCGTTAAGCAGCGGCATCGACAGATGATTTGCGAGTCGGTGCTGCGTTACCTGCAAACCTGAGGTTGGCGCGGATTCACGGTGGGAGGGGCAAACTCCCTCCCACATTTGGATGCGGTTTCGGCCGTCAGCTCTTCATGCTCTGGAAGTGCGCCAACATCCTGTGTGCATCCGGCACTACGCCACTGAACAATTCGAACGCCTTCACCGCCTGAAATACTGCCATGTTGCCGCCATCCAGAGTGCGGCAACCCAAGGCGCGGGCGTTGCGCAGCAGTTCGGTTTCCAGTGGGAAATACACGATTTCCGCGACCCACAATTGCGCGTGCAGCAAGGCCGGCGGCACGGGCGTGCCGGGCAGTTTGGCCATGCCCATCGGCGTGGTGTTCACTAACCCGTCGGCCTCGGCCATGGCGTTTTCCAGATGGGTGCCGACCTGGGCCCGTCCCGGGCCGAAACAGTGTGCGAGGTTATCCGCCAGGTCCTGGGCACGGCTGGCGTCCACGTCGAAAATGCTCAAGTGCTCAACGCCTTCCGCCAGCAGCGCATGGGCCACCGCCGCGCCTGCGCCGCCGGCACCCATCTGGACCACGCGTCGCCGAACGACATCCTGCAAGTTGCGTCGGAAACCTTCGGCGAACCCCAGGCAGTCGGTGTTATGGCCGATGCGTTTGCCCGCTTTGAACACCACGGTGTTGACCGCCCCAATGCCCCGGGCCTCGTCGGACAATTCATCGAGTAAAGGCAGGATCGCCTGCTTGCACGGGTAGGTAATGTTCAACCCGGTGAAGTTCATCTGCTCGGCGGCCTGCAGCAGGTCGGGCAGGGCATTGATGTCCAGCTGCAGCGGTTCCAGGTCGATCAGGCGATACAGGTAGCGCAGGCCTTGGGCGTCACCTTCCTGTTCATGCAGGGCGGGCGTGCGGGAGGCCTGGATGCCGGCGCCGATCAGGCCGGCGAGGACGCGCGGTTTCATCGGGCTCATCCTTTCACCGTGCGGCTGAAATGTTCCAGGGCCAGGTGATAGCCGTGGCTGCCAAACCCGGCGAGTACCGCCTTGGCGATGGGCGACACGAACGAGTGATGACGAAACGGCTCGCGCGCATGCACGTTGGATAAATGCACCTCGATCACCGGCACTTCACTGGCCACCAGCGCATCGCGAATCGCCACCGAGGTGTGGGTCCAGGCCGCCGGGTTGATCACGATACCGGCGCAACGGGCACGGGCGCCGTGAATCCAGTCGAGCAATTCGCCTTCGTGGTTGGTTTGGCGAAATTCGATGGTCAGCCCCAGTTGCTCGGCACTGCGGCCACACAGCGCGGCGATGTCGGCCAGGGTTTCATGGCCATAGGTGGCGGGCTCACGGGTGCCGAGCAGGTTGAGGTTGGGGCCGTTGAGCACCAGCACGATGGGCGGCATAAGGGGATCTCCACAGTTATTGTTCGTTGTGCGGATAAAATGTACTGAATGGTTAATTTGGTCAATCGATGGCGGTAGATGTGTTCGATTATCGAACCGTTAATCAGTGAGACCGGGCATTTCCAGGTGCTGCCATGAGTCGTTACAAGACCGTATTCGACGGTTTGCCCGCTGTTACTACGCTGTGAAAAACGCCCTGATCAAGGAGCCGGTTGTCGGGTGATGTATGGAAAAGTGTTACCCGGCGGAAAATAACCTAACGGATGGGTTACGATGAAAGTAGGCACTTACAAAGGACATGTGATTGCGGTGTTTCTCAGGGATGAGCATTGCCCGCCTCACGTGCATGTCAGGGGAAAGCAATGGGATGCGCGTTTTCGTTTCAGCTTTCTGGATGGGCGAGTGGAGCTTTGGGATGTAGACCCCGAACGGCGGCGGCCACCCCCCGGGATTCTGGAGGGCATTCGCCAGACGTTGATGCAGCGACACGTCCTGGCTCGTGTACGAAGGATCTGGTGGGAAAAACTGCAAACGGTTTGCCTGGAGAACCATTCCTGGGATTGGGACGCCGACGAGGTGGTGCCGGGGTTGATCATTCGGCGTGGCGTCTATGTGATTGCAAACGCCCGACACGATGTGGCGGGGCAGCGAACCCTTTTGAATCTGGTCAGGGCGCCAGATTGTGTGGAGATTGATCTATGAAAATCGTAAAAGCCAAAAGCTTGCCCGATGTACCGATCACTGAGGCCGATATCGATAAGGCCATAGTGCGGGGGCGCAAACTGAAGCGTGTGTACGCCAATGCCTGCTCGGTGCGTTACGAGGATGACTGCATCTCCATCGGCTTCAGCGATGGCAGTCGCATCATGTTGCCGGTGGCCGGTCTTCCGGAGTTCGAAGGGTTTTCCGCGCAGGACTTCGAGCAATTGGAGGTCGGCTTTGGCGGCAAGGCGCTGTGCTGTGAAGCCCGCGACCTGCATGTTTCCATCACCGGCCTGATTGCGACCAGCCAGCCCTTGATGGATCTGGCCGTGAGCCTGGTGGCATCGCACAACGGCCGTAAAAGCAGCGCGGCCAAATCCGCCGCCGCCCGAGCCAATGGCAAGAAGGGCGGTCGGCCGCGCAAGGAGCCGTAAGGGAGGTTATCGACGGGTCAACAGCACTCCGGATTCCATATGGTGCGTCCATGGGAACTGGTCGAACATCGCGCATTGGGTAATCCGGTGCGTGTCATGCAGTTGCGCAATGTTCGCCGCCAGGGTTTCCGGGTTGCAGGAGATGTAGAGGATGTTGTCGAAGCGCCGGGTCAGTTCGCAGGTGTCCGGGTCCATGCCGGCGCGCGGCGGGTCGACGAAGACGCTGCCGAATTCGTAGCTTTTCAGGTCGATGCCGTGCAGGCGTCGGAACGGGCGCACGTCGTTCAGCGCTTCGGTGAGTTCTTCGGCGGAGAGGCGCACCAGGGTGACGTTATCCACTGCGTTTTCATCGAGGTTGCTCAAGGCTGCGTTCACCGAGGTCTTGCTGATTTCGGTGGCGAGCACGTTGCGCACGCGGGTGGCCAGCGGCAGGGTGAAGTTGCCGTTGCCGCAGTACAGCTCCAGCAGATCGTCCGGGCGATCGCCGAGTGCGTCGTATGCCCAGTTGAGCATCTTCTGGTTCACCGTGCCGTTGGGCTGGGTGAAGGCGCCTTCGGGTTGGCGATAGCTGAAGGTGCGGCCACCGACGTCGAGTTTTTCCACCACGTAGTCATGGCCGATCACATCGCGTTTGCCCTTGGAGCGGCCGATGATGCTCACGTTCAAGTCGGCGGCCAGCTGGTTCGCGGCGGTGTGCCAGTGCTCGTCCAGCGGGCGGTGATAGCACAGGGTGATCATCGCGTCGCCGGCCAGGGTGGTCAGGAACTCCACCTGGAACAGCTTGTGGCTCAGGGCGGCGCTGGCTTGCCAGGCGGCCTTGAGCTGCGGCATCAACTGGTTGATGCGCTGGCTGGCGATGGGGAACTCGTCGATCAGGATCGGCGTGCGCTTGTCGTCCTGGGAGAACATTGCGTAGTGGCGTTCCCCCGCTTCGCGCCACAGGCGGAATTCCGCGCGCAGGCGGAAGTTCTGCAGGGGCGAGTCGAAGACCTGAGGCTGTGGTGCGTCGAACGGTGCCAGCAGGTCACGCAAGCGCGTGACCTTGTCTTGCAGTTGAACGGTGTAGCTTGCGGCGTCAAAAGTCATGCGTTGAACCAGCCCAGCTTGATCACAAACAGAATCGACAGAATCACCAGCGCCGGGTTCAGCTCACGGTAGCGGCCCGAAAGCAGCTTGATGGCGGTCCAGGCGATGAAACCGAAGGCGATGCCGTTGGCGATGGAGTAAGTGAAGGGCATCGCCAGGGCGGTGATCACCACCGGCGCTGCAACAGTGATGTCATCCCAGTCGATTTCCGCCAGGCCCGAGGTCATCAGCACGGCCACGAACAGCAACGCCGGTGCAGTGGCGAAGGCCGGTACGCTGGAGGCCAGTGGCGAGAAGAACAGCGCCAGCAGGAACAGGATCGCGACCACGACCGCGGTCAAACCGGTGCGGCCACCGGCACTCACGCCCGCGGCGGATTCGATGTAGCTGGTGGTGGTCGAGGTGCCCAGCAGCGAACCGGCCATGGCGGCGGTGCTGTCGGCGATCAGCGCACGGCCCATTTTCGGCATGTGGCCATCCTTGTCCATCAACCCGGCGCGCTTGGCCACGCCGATCAGGGTGCCGGAGTTGTCGAACAGGTCGACGAACAGGAACGCGAAGATCACGCTGACCAGGCCGATGTCCAGCGCGCCCTTGATATCCAGCTGCAGGAAGGTCGGGGCCAGGGACGGTGGCATCGAGGTCACGCCGCCGAACGGGGTCACGCCGAGCAGAATGGAGACAATGGTCACCGCCAGGATGCCGATCAGTACCGCGCCGCGTACCGCCAGGGCTTCCAGCGCGACGATCAGCGCGAAACCGAGGGCGGCGAGGATCGGTGCCGGTTGTTTCAGGTCGCCCAGGCCGACCATGGTGGCCGAGTTGCTCACCACGATCCCGGCGTTGTGCAGGGCGATCAGCGCCAGGAACAGGCCGATACCGGCAGCAATCGCCGAGCGCAGGGGCAGGGGGATGCTGTTGATGATCCATTCACGGATGCGGAAGATCGACAGCATGAAGAACAGCACCGCCGAAATGAACACCGCCCCCAGCGCCACTTGCCAGGTATGGCCCATGTGCAGGACCACGGTGTAGGTAAAGAAGGCATTGAGGCCCATGCCCGGCGCCAGCGCGATCGGGTAGTTGGCGATCAAGCCCATCACGGTCGAACCGATGGCCGCTGCCAGGCAGGTGGCGACGAACACTGCGCCCTTGTCCATGCCGGTTTCGCCGAGGATGCTCGGGTTCACGAACAAAATGTAGGCCATGGCCAGGAATGTCGTGATGCCCGCGAGGATCTCTGTTCGCACGTTCGTGTTGTGTGCTTTGAGTTGAAACAGCTTTTCCAGCATGCCTGCTCCCTGTGACGCTATGTTGCGTCGTTATTTGTTGACCTCTAAGTCAAAGCACAAATTGCGCCAAGCGCCCGTGGTTTCAGAGAGGATCGGAAAAAGCGGCGCATCATACCAGCAGCCGAGGCCGTGTGGCGCACGGGCTTGGCTTTGTGGCGCATGGCTGTGAATCATGGCCTTGAGGCATACTGCGCCGATGTTTAATTCAGGGTCATCGACAGCATGAAAAAAGCCAACCCGTGGAGTCTAGCTCTGATCGCTTGTATCAGCGCGTGGTTAGGCGCGGCACCGGCGTGGGGCGCGACTGCACCGGCCTTGAGCGAGGTGCGGGTGTTCAAGGTCGAGTCGGCCGGGTGTGTGGAAACGATTCCGGAGCGCTCCCAGAGCACACAGATGTGTACGCACCGTGGGCCCACCCAGGTGTCGGTGATGGAGGTTGGCCTGGGCAACAACCCGATGGGTCGCTTCAATGGCGCAGTACTCAACGGGCAACGCACTGCGGTGTGCCAGGTCGGCAACGTCAGCCAGGCCTGCAATGGCGCGGGCACGTTGATGGGCTACATCTATGTGTTCGACCTGAATGTCGAAGCCCAAGGCTGGTTCGAATACAGCAACACGTCGATCAACGCGCCGCGAAATACCTTGAATACCCAGCTCAATATCCGCTGATCAATGGCCCTGAACGTCACGGATATCCGCACCGGCTGGTGGTGAGGTTCAGCCCTTGGCTTCGTCCAGCGGCACATGCATGCGGTCGCGGTGAGCCAGGGTCGGGAACAGTTTGATCCACGTCCCGGTCACCACCAACGTGCCGATCCCGCCCATGACCACGGCGGGCACGGTGCCGAACCAGTGGGCGGTGATCCCGGATTCGAACTCGCCCAGTTGATTCGACGCGCCGATAAACAGGCCGTTGACCGCACTGACCCGCCCGCGCATGTCGTCCGGGGTTTCCAATTGCACGAAGGATGCGCGGATCACCATGCTGATCATGTCGGCGGCGCCCAGCACCACCAGCACCGCCAGGGAAAACCAGAACGAGGTGGACAGGCCGAAAGCGATGGTCGCCACCCCGAACACCCCGACGGCGGTAAACATCACACGGCCCACGTGTCGGTCGACCGAGAAGCGCGCCAGCCACAACGACATCAACAGCGCGCCCACCGCCGGCGCCGAACGCAGCAGGCCCAGGCCCCAGGCGCCGGTCAGCAGGATGTCCTTGGCGAACACCGGCAGCAACGCGGTGGCACCGCCGAGCAGCACGGCGAACAGGTCGAGGGAAATAGCCCCGAGGATGTCCGGGCGGCTGCGGATAAAGCGAATCCCCGCCAGTAGCGAGTCCATCGTGGCCTTGGCCTTGTTCAGCGGCGTCTGGCGCGCGGGCAGGTTGAGGGTCAGCGTGCAGGCAATGAGGTACAGCACCACGGTCGGGCCATACACCCACACGCTGCCGAACGCATAGAGCAAACCGCCGAGGGCCGGGGCGACGATGGTTGCCAGTTGCTGGGCCGATTGCGACGAGGCCACGGCGCGCGGGAACAGCGTGCTGGGCACGATGCTCGGGAGCAGCGCTTGGGTGGTGGGCATTTCAAAGGAGCGCGCGGCGCCGAGCAGGAAGGCGAGGATAAAGATCATCTCGCGGGTCACATTGCCGGTCAGGCCGCCAATGGCCAGGGACACGGCAATCAGCGCCTGCACGGTCTGACAGATAGCCGCCACCTTGCGCCGATCATAGCGGTCGGCCACATGCCCGGTGTGCAGCATGAACAGCACGCGGGGAACGAATTCCACCAGGCCGACCAGGCCCAGGTCCAGCACGTTGCCGGTCAGTTGATAGAGGTTCCAGCCGATGGCCACGGTGAGCATTTGGAAGCCGCTGGCGGTGAAGATCCGCGCCAGCCAGAACGCGATGAAAGGGCGGTGGTGACGCAACAGCAACGCGGGTTCATTGGGCATCGGGAGTTCGGGCCAGCGCGGTAGGGAAACCCGAGATTAGCATCAAGCTGTAACAAACAGTTGCAGAAACTGCGCTGAGGCAAGCTGTCACGCGGCAAAAGACCACACAGGCCAATTACCAAAATGGGACTACTCTTTTGACTGTGATTGATCCAGATCAAAGCTATTTCAGGATTTGTTCTGGCGGCCGCAAGGCCTGACTCCCTACGTGGTTGGTAAAAAAAGAAACGAATTGAAATTCGCCACACTCCATATCCGTGGGGGCAGTGGATGCGGCCTCCAGCCAGCATTCGGTATTACCTGACAGAGGAAGACTTATGTTCGGTTTGGAGGCGCTAGATCTCGCCCGAATTCAGTTCGCGTTTACTATCTCGTTCCACATCCTGTTCCCGGCGATCACCATCGGCCTGGCGAGTTACCTTGCGGTGCTGGAAGGCTTGTGGCTCAAGACCCATAACGATACCTACCGTGACCTCTACCATTTCTGGTCGAAGGTCTTTGCCGTCAACTTCGGCATGGGTGTGGTCTCCGGCTTGGTCATGGCGTACCAGTTCGGCACCAACTGGAGCCGCTTCTCGGACTTCGCCGGCTCCGTCACCGGGCCGCTGCTGACGTATGAAGTGCTCACGGCCTTCTTCCTCGAGGCCGGTTTCCTCGGCGTGATGCTGTTCGGCTGGAACAAGGTGGGGCGCAAGCTGCACTTTTTCGCGACCGTGATGGTGGCCGTCGGCACGCTGATTTCGACCTTCTGGATTCTCGCCTCCAACAGTTGGATGCAGACTCCCCAGGGCTTTGAAATCATCGACGGCCGCGTGATCCCCACGGACTGGCTGGCCGTGATCTTCAACCCCTCGTTCCCCTACCGCCTGATGCACATGGCCACGGCGGCGTTTGTGGCGACGGCGTTCTTCGTCGGTTCTTCGGCGGCCTGGCATTTGCTGCGTGGCAAGGACAACCCGGCGATCCGCAAGATGCTGTCGATGGCCATGTGGATGGCGCTGATCGTCGCGCCGATCCAGGCAGTGATCGGTGACTTCCACGGCCTCAACACCCTGCAGCACCAGCCGGCGAAAATCGCCGCGATCGAAGGCCACTGGGAAAACATCGGCAACGAGCCGACGCCACTGATCCTGTTCGGCTGGCCCGACATGAAGGCGGAAAAAACCAAGTACGCGGTGGAAATTCCCTACCTCGGCAGCCTGATCCTGACCCACTCCCTGGACAAACAGGTACCGGCGCTCAAGGAGTTCCCGCCTGAGGACCGCCCCAACTCGACCATCGTGTTCTGGTCGTTCCGGGTCATGGTCGGCCTGGGTTTCCTGATGATCTTCACCGGCCTGTTCAGCCTTTGGCTGCGTCGGGGCGGCAAGATGTATACGTCCCGGCCGTTCCTGTACCTGGCGTTGTGGATGGGCCCATCCGGCTTGATCGCGCTTCTCGCCGGTTGGTTCACCACCGAGATCGGCCGCCAGCCGTGGGTGGTCTACGGGCTGATGCGGACTGCGGATGCGTCCTCCGGGCATAGCCTGGCGCAGATGAGCATCACCCTGGTGCTGTTCGTGGTGGTGTACTTCGCGCTGTTCGGCGCCGGTTTGGGCTACATGATGCGCCTGGTGCGCAAAGGCCCGGTGGCCCACGACGGCATCGAGCCAACCCACGGTGGCCCAGGCCAGAAACGCACACCGGCGCGGCCGTTGTCGGCGGCCGATGACGGCAGCGATGACGATCACGTCGACCTCCAGCATAAGGGGCATTGAGATGGGTATTGATCTTCCGCTGATCTGGGCCGTGATCATCATCTTCGGCATCATGATGTACGTGGTCATGGACGGTTTCGACCTGGGCATCGGCATCCTCTTTCCGTTCATCCCCGGCAAGACCGACCGTGACGTGATGATGAACACCGTCGCCCCGGTCTGGGACGGTAACGAAACCTGGCTGGTACTGGGCGGCGCGGCATTGTTCGGCGCGTTCCCGCTGGCCTATTCGGTGGTGCTGTCGGCGTTGTACCTGCCGCTGATGCTGATGCTGATCGGGCTGATCTTTCGTGGCGTGGCCTTTGAATTCCGCTTCAAGGCCAAGGACCACAAGCGTCACCTGTGGGACAAGGCGTTCATCGGCGGGTCGCTGGCGGCCACGTTCTTCCAGGGCGTCGCGTTGGGTGCGTTCATCGACGGCATCCCGGTGGTCGATCGCCAGTTTGCCGGTGGCTCACTGGATTGGGCGACGCCGTTCACGATGTTCTGCGGCGTGGCGCTGATCGTGGCCTACGCGTTGCTCGGTTGCACCTGGCTGATCATGAAGACCGAAGGCAAGTTGCAGGAGCAGATGCACGACCTGGCGCGGCCATTGGCCTTCGTGGTGTTGGCGGTGATCGGTATCGTGAGTATCTGGACGCCGCTGTCGCACCCGGAAATCGCCTCGCGCTGGTTCACCCTGCCGAACCTGTTCTGGTTCCTGCCGGTGCCGATCCTGGTGCTGGTGACCATGTACGGGCTGATCCGCGCCGTGGCGCGCAACGCGCACTACACGCCGTTCCTGCTGACGCTGGTGCTGATCTTCCTCGGCTACAGCGGCCTGGGGATCAGCCTGTGGCCGAACATCATCCCGCCGTCGGTATCGATCTGGGACGCTGCCGCGCCGCCGCAAAGCCAGGGCTTCATGCTGGTGGGCACGTTGTTCATCATCCCGTTCATCCTGGGCTACACCTTCTGGAGCTACTACGTGTTCCGCGGCAAGGTCACCCATGAAGACGGTTATCACTAGGAGGGTCGTTTCATGTCCGGCAAACCTTCGTTGCACGAGATTGAACAGGCTGAGAAGCAACCGCTGTGGCGGCGCCTTGGTTGGTTGGCGATGATCTGGAGCGGCAGCGTGCTGGCCCTGTTCATCGTGGCCAGCCTGATGCGCCTGTTCATGAGCGCGGCCGGCCTGACCACGCACTGACATCCCATCCCGTTGCCTTGCGGCACGGTTTTTTGACCCTGCCCCTCTTTGGAGGGGCGGGGTCTTTTTTTATTTGCGCGCTTTGAGAATGACGAATTTGGGCGTGGCGGCCACTTGCTCGACGCCCCGGAACAGCCGCGCCAACTTGCTGTGATAACCCAGGTGACGGTTGCCGACTATATAAAGGGCACCGCCGACCACCAACGCTTCGCGCGCCTGCTGGAACATGCGCCAGGCGAGGAAGTCGCCGACCACCTGCTGCTGGTGGAACGGTGGATTGCACAGCACCACATCCAACGATTGCGGTGCCTGCCCGGCCAGGCCATCGTCGGCGCGGACGATGACCTCGCGATCACCCAGGGCCGCTTGCCAGTTCTCGGCGGCCGATTGCACGGCCATGTAGGACTCGTCCACCAAGGTGTAATGCGCGTCCGGGTTCAGCAGGGCGCTGGCAATCGCCAGTACGCCATTGCCGCAACCCAGGTCGGCGACTCGCGCACTGCCAAGGCCCGTGGGCAAGTGTGGCAGGAAGGCGCGGGTGCCGATGTCCAGGCTTTCGCGGCAGAACACGTTGGCGTGGTTGAGCAGGGCGATGGCTGGAGTGTCCAAGGCGTAACGGGTGGGGTAGGGCGAGACGGCGGCCGGGCGCTCCCCAACGGTGGCGATCAACAGCCGCGCCTTTTTGATCGCGAGGGACGCGTGCATCGGCCCGATGTACTGCTCCAGCAATTCACCGGCGGCCCGTGGCAGATGCTTGACCATCGCTGCGGCGATAACTTCAGCGCCCGGCGCCAGTTGGCCCTGCAGGCGGATCAACTGTTCTTCGAGCAGCGCCAGGGTTTTCGGCACGCGGATCAGCACCCGGTCGAATGGCCCGACAGGCACTTGGCTGGCGGGAATGAACGACACCGCATCGAACGCCTTGCCGTTGCGCAGCAGGTTTTTTTCCAGGCCTTGGGCGGCGAGAAACGAGTCGCCGCTGGATGTCACCTGCACATGGCCCTCAAGGCTGGCGGCCAATGCGCCAAAGCTATCGTTAAGCACCAGCACGCGAGTTGCGGCGTTCGGTTGCTGTTCGGCCAGGTAGCTGAGCAGATACTCGTCGGCGGCGTCGAAGGCCTGCAGCGGATCATTGTGCTGCTCGGGTTGACGGATCAGATCGAGCTGGGCGAACGGGCTTTCGAGCAGGGGCATGGCGGGGGAGGCTCTGGGTAATCGATGGGTGTTCGACAGGCGCTGTGGCGGCCGGCGGAACCGTCTGAGTGAACTGCGAGGCGGCACCGAGGGGCTGCGTCAACACTCAGAGTTGGCCGTAAATGTTACTTTTTTTTTGGAGTGATTACATGCGGTGTTTCAAAGCGGGTTAAAACAAGCCTGCTTTCGAGGCACAGAGCACCGCAGCAATTTTGTTATTGACGCCCATTTTAGTGAAGATGCTTTTGAGATGAAAACCAATGGTGCGTTCCGACAGGCACAGTATGGCGGCGATATCGGCAGCCGTTTTGCCCAGGGCTGACCATTTGAGGATTTCTGTCTCCCGTGGTGTCAATTTGCAGGCCGAAGGCGCGTTGGGCTTGTCGGCATATTTCTGTGCGACCACCGCATGCATCGCATGACAGAGCCACAATACCTGGCCGGCCTTTTCGTACAGCTCTTCCGGGCTGACCTCGCCCTTGCTGCGTCCCAGAGTCAGCATGCTGAACACGCCCTGGAAATCGTGGACCGCCTGGGTCCATCCAAGATGCACGCCAGAGGACCGGGCCAGTTCCCACAAATTCGGCGCGGCGCCGAACACTTTTTCCTCCCAGACAATCGGTAGTACGCAACGTTTGCAGTGGGTGACAACCGGGTCTACGTCGAAAAAGTGGGCCTGGTCGTACAGGGAGTTCCATTCATTTGGGTAGTTGTTGAGGCAAATCGGTTTGCATGGGTGTGTGGGTCGCTGTGAACTCATCGTGAAGGAACAGAATTGGAAGCCAAGCTCGTAGGTTTTGTTGATGACCATTTCAAATACACTGGTGATCTTGTCCTCGCCTTCCAGTTTAGGGAGTCGTGTATTGCGCCAGTTGACCATCGGAAAATCTCCATGGAGTTCTTTGTGACTTGGGTACGTCCTGGCCCCCAATGTTGCACGCAAATTAGTGTAGGACATGGACTACACTTGCAGCGGAAATTTTCGTTCTTGTTCGTCGTGTTCTAAGACTCTTTAAGCAGGTGTGCAACTTTCGTCCGCAACTTTTTGCGAAGTTTTGCCCTTTTTTAGTGGGTTTTAGCGTCTGTAGTGCGTCACTGACAATCGCACTATGGGGCGATGTTGTGATGTGTCTTGGACTAATAGCCAAATGTTTAGTAGTGCAATTAAATAGCCATCAACTTGTGGTTTTTTTGCTCTATTCACAATGCCACTACCGACTGCGGGTGTTTCCGCACGTGACTTTGAGGGACACTAGGGCACCTGTAGAACGGAGCTCCCCATGACGGCCAGTGCTGAGAAATTTACCCGCCAGACCCTGCTCGACGTGCAATCGCTGACCCCCAGCCTCTTCACCCTGCGCACCACCCGTGACCCGGGCTTTCGGTTCACCGCCGGCCAGTTCGTGCGCCTGGGGGTGACCAAGGCCGATGGCAGCACGGTATGGCGCGCGTACTCCGTGGTGTCGTCGCCGTTTGATGAGTACCTGGATTTTTTCTCGATCGTGGTGCCCGGTGGCGAGTTCACCAGCGAGCTGAGCCGTCTGCGCGTCGGCGATACGTTGATGGTCGAGCGTCAGGCCACAGGCTTCCTGACCCTGAACCGGTTTGTCGACGGTCGTGACTTATGGTTGCTGGGCACCGGCACCGGAGTGGCGCCGTTCCTGTCGATCCTGCAGGACTTCGAGGTCTGGGAAAAATTCGAGCGCATCATCCTCGTGTACAGCGCCCGGGAAGCCAGGGAGCTGGCCTATCAGTCGCTGATCCAGGGGCTGGCGCAGCGTGAGTACCTGGCCGAGTACGCCCACAAGCTGACCTATCTGCCGCTGGTCACCCGCGAGCAGCACCCCGGCGCCCTGCACGGGCGCATTACCACCCTGATCGCGAATGGCGAGCTGGAGCGCGCAGCCGGCGTCGCGCTGACCCCAGAGCATTCGCGCGTGATGATTTGCGGCAACCCGCAGATGATCGACGACACCCGTCAGTTGCTCAAACAACGCGATATGCAATTGAGCCTGTCCCGGCGCCCCGGCCAGGTGGCGGTGGAGAACTACTGGTAACAAAAAAGGCGCCCCTGGAGGCGCCTTCGTTCAAATCGATACGGCTTATTGCGGTTTGTCGTTCTGTGCCTTGAGCAGATCGCGGATCTCACCCAGCAACACTTCTTCCTTGCTCGGCGTCGGCGGCAGGCTGGGGGCCACGGCTTCTTCGCGTTTCAGGCGGTTGATGGCCTTCACGCCCATGAAGATCGCAAACGCGACGATCAGGAAGTCGATCACGCTCTGGATGAACTTGCCGTAGGCCAGCACGACCGCCGGGACATCACCCTGCGCAGCCTTGAGCGTCACCGCCAGATCAGCGAAGTCCACACCGCCGATCAACAGACCGATCGGTGGCATCACCACGTCGCCTACAAACGAGGAAACAATTTTGCCGAAGGCGGCGCCGATGATAATCCCGACGGCCATGTCGACCACATTACCTTTGACCGCGAAGGCCTTGAACTCACTGATCACGCCCATAGGTTATTCCTTGTTACAGATGAGAAGGGTGGAAGTCAGTGTAAGTCAGTCGTAGCGGGCTTGCCTGACACAACTGTTAACACTGTCGGTTTTTATCGACACATTAAATCGCAAATAGTTTGCAAAGTGCCATCAATCGCGCGCGAAATACCCGCGATTTCAGTGAGTTACCAGATTATTTTTTCAATCGACCCGTTGGGGTTTTTCTATTTATCTTCTGACTCGCGGGTCACTAGCCTCTGGCAAGCACAACTGAATGTGCATTAAAAAAACCAGAGGAAACCTCGATGAACAACCCAATGAGCCGCGCGCCCGTTCTGGCGCGACATGCGCTGGTGCTGGCAACCGTCAGTCTGCTTTCGCTGTCTGTGCAGGCCGCCAACCTGACCCGCGACAATGGTGCCGCCGTCGGCGACAACCAGAACTCGCAAACCGCGGGCGCCAACGGCCCGGTGCTGCTGCAAGATGTGCAACTGATTCAGAAGCTGCAACGCTTCGACCGCGAACGCATCCCCGAGCGCGTGGTACATGCCCGTGGCACCGGCGCTCACGGCACGTTTACCGTCACCGATAACCTCAGCGACCTGACCAAGGCCAAAGTTTTCGCCGCCGGTGAGGCAACCCCGGTATTCGTGCGGTTCTCGGCGGTGGTACACGGCAATCACTCCCCGGAAACCCTGCGCGACCCTCGCGGCTTCGCCACCAAGTTCTACACCGCCGACGGCAACTGGGACCTGGTCGGCAACAACTTCCCGACGTTCTTTATCCGAGACGCCATCAAGTTCCCGGACATGGTCCACGCCTTCAAACCCGACCCGCGCACTAACCTGGATGATGACTCGCGTCGTTTCGACTTCTTCTCCCATGTTCCCGAAGCCACCCGCACCCTGACCGAGCTGTACTCCGACTCCGGCACGCCGGCCAGTTACCGCGAAATGGACGGCAACGGCGTACATGCCTACAAGTTGATCAACGCCAAGGGCGAAGTGCATTACGTCAAGTTCCACTGGAAGAGCCTGCAAGGCATCAAGAATCTTGATCCCAAGCAAGTCACCGACGTACAGGGCCGTGACTACAGCCATATGACGAATGACTTGGTCACCCATATCAACAAGGGCGACTTCCCCAAGTGGGACTTGTACGTGCAGGTGCTCAAACCTGAGGAACTGGCCAAGTTCGATTTCGACCCGCTGGACGCCACCAAGATCTGGCCCGGCATACCCGAGCGCAAAGTCGGGCAGATGGTGTTGAACCGCAACCCGGCCAATGTCTTCCAGGAAACCGAGCAAGTGGCCATGGCCCCGGCCAATCTGGTGCCGGGCATCGAGCCGTCGGAAGACCGCCTGCTGCAAGGCCGGGTGTTCTCCTATGCCGACACGCAGATGTACCGCCTGGGCGCCAACGCCCTGCAACTGCCGATCAACGCGCCACGGGTCACCGTCAACAACGGCAACCAGGACGGCGCGATGAATTCCGGCAAGACCAGCACCGGCGTGAACTACCAGCCAAGCCGCCTGCTGCCACGGGAAGAGCCGCAAAACGCACGCTACAGCCAGTCGCCGCTGGCAGGCAGTACCCAGCAGGCGAAGATCCAGCGTGAGCAGAACTTCAAGCAGGCCGGTGATCTGTATCGCTCCTACAGCAAGAAAGAACGTCAGGACTTGATCGACAACTTCGGCGGCTCCCTGGCCACCACCGACGACGAGAGCAAGCACATCATCCTGTCCTTCCTCTATAAAGCCGACCCGGAATACGGCGCCGGCGTGACCAAGGTCGCCAAAGGTGACCTGGCCCGCGTGAAAGCGCTGGCACAAAAACTCACCGACTAACCCCCCCCTGTAGGAGCGAGCTTGCTCGCGAAGATCCGCCAGGCAACGCGTGCATCCAGGATGCACGCGTCATCGTTGACGTTTTTCGCGAGCAAGCTCGCTCCTACAAGGGTTTTGTAGAGGAGTTGAATCAATGCGTACCTTCATCGGCGCGCTGCTGGCCTGCTGGTCGCTGAGCGGGGTTGCCGGGCAGCCTGCGCCCAATGACGCAGCGGCGCTCAAGGCGCAATTGCAAGGCTACTATTTCGATGCCGCACGTCGCGGCGACCTGCCCATGCTCGATACCTTCATCGACGCCGGCTTCCCCCTCAATACCCAGGACGACAAGGGCTACACCGCACTGATCCTCGCCGCCTACCATGGCGAAAGCGCCTACGTTGAACGTCTGCTCGCCGCCGGCGCCGATGCCTGTGTGCAGGACAAGCGCGGCAACACCGCGTTGATGGGCGCGATTTTCAAGGGCGAGCTGAAGATTGCCCAGCGCCTGCTGGCCACCGACTGCAACCCCGACCAGCGCAACGGCGCCGGGCAGACCGCCGCCATGTACGCCGGGCTGTTCAAGCGTCTCGAACTGCTCGACGAATTGAAGGCCAAAGGCGCCGACCTGAATGCCGAAGACCCGATCGGCAACAGTGCTTCACGATTGGCCGGCGGTGAAATCCGGACCCCGGCGCCGCGCTGAGCTATCATCGCGGTTTTTCGGTTGGAGGTTCTCAAATGGCAAAGGCCAAGCGCATGTACGGCTGCACCGAGTGCGGCGCGACCTTTCCCAAGTGGGCCGGCCAGTGTACCGAGTGCGGGGCGTGGAACACCCTCACCGAAACCATGATCGAAAGCGGCGGCGCTGCGGCCCCCAGCGGCCGTGCCGGCTGGACCGGGCAACAGGCGCAGATCAAGACCCTGGCCGAAGTCAGCGTCGAGGAAGTCCCGCGTTTCTCCACCGCGTCCGGTGAGCTCGATCGGGTGCTGGGCGGTGGCCTGGTGGACGGTTCGGTGGTGCTGATCGGCGGCGACCCCGGTATCGGCAAGTCGACCATCCTGTTGCAAACCCTGTGCAGCATCGCCAGCCGCATGCCGGCGTTGTACGTCACCGGCGAAGAATCCCAGCAACAAGTGGCCATGCGCGCACGCCGCCTGGGCTTGCCCCAGGACCAACTGCGGGTGATGACCGAAACCTGCATCGAAAGCATCATCGCCACCGCGCGGATCGAAAAACCCAAGGTCATGGTGATCGACTCGATCCAGACGATTTTCACCGAGCAACTGCAATCGGCCCCGGGCGGCGTGTCCCAGGTGCGTGAGAGCGCGGCGCTGCTGGTGCGCTATGCCAAGCAGAGCGGCACGGCGATTTTCCTGGTCGGTCACGTGACCAAGGAAGGCGCGCTGGCCGGGCCACGGGTGTTGGAGCACATGGTCGACACCGTGCTGTATTTCGAAGGCGAGTCCGATGGCCGTTTGCGTTTGCTGCGCGCGGTGAAGAACCGCTTCGGTGCGGTGAACGAGCTGGGCGTATTCGCCATGACCGACCGCGGGCTGAAAGAAGTCTCCAACCCCTCGGCGATTTTTCTGACCCGTGCCCAGGAAGAAGTCCCCGGTAGTGTGGTGATGGCAACGTGGGAAGGCACCCGGCCGATGCTGGTGGAAGTCCAGGCGCTGGTGGACGACAGCCATTTGGCCAACCCGCGTCGAGTGACCCTGGGCCTGGACCAGAACCGCCTGGCAATGCTGCTTGCGGTACTCCATCGGCACGGCGGCATCCCGACCCATGACCAGGACGTGTTCCTTAACGTGGTGGGCGGGGTCAAGGTGCTGGAGACCGCGTCCGACCTGGCGTTGATGGCGGCGGTGATGTCCAGCCTGCGCAACCGGCCGCTGCCCCACGACCTGCTGGTGTTCGGCGAAGTTGGCCTGTCGGGCGAGGTGCGCCCGGTGCCCAGCGGTCAGGAGCGTTTGAAAGAAGCGGCCAAACACGGCTTCAAGCGTGCGATCGTGCCCAAGGGCAACGCGCCGAAGGAAGCGCCGCCGGGGTTGCAGGTGATTGCAGTGACGCGGCTGGAGCAGGCGTTGGATGCACTTTTCGAGTAGCCCGCAACACCGCAGTACACATGTGGGAGGGAGCAAGCCCCCTCCCACCGGTGGTCAGTGCTCCAGCAGCGCGCCCAACTGCCGCTCCAGTTCTGCCTGATCCCCCAGGTTCAACTCGATCAAGCGGCGCAAATGGCTGATCGATTCCAGACTGATGTGCTCGCATTCAAACCCCAGGTGACCGTTCTGGTCATGGGTCAGCCTGACCTGCATCTGCACATCGGTATTGGCGTCCAGGTGGATATCCACATCGAACGACTCGGTGCCGATGCTGTGCCAGGGCGTCGGTTTCTGCACCAACAAGCCCTTCAGCGATAAGTCCACCAGTTGCACCGACCATTCCCGACCGTTCTGCCGGAGTTTGGTCTTGGCATCAAAGGCGATCCGGCGAAAACGACGACGATCAGACGCATGCTCGGTCATGGTGAAACCCTCTGTGGATGAAGGGATTGTAGCCCTACGCCATTATTGAGGCTTTATTTCTGCTTTTTTTGCCATGGGAAGGCTCTAGACCAACGTAGGGGGCTGGCCTTTAAGGCCAGTAGCGCTAAACTCGAGCTGGTTGTCCTTTCTGTCCACCCTGGCTGGAATACAAAAAATGAAAAATAATAATAGCCTGCTACGCCACTTACCCTGGCTGGTACTGGCCATAGTAGGTGCGTGCGCTTTGGGCGTAGTGGCCTTACGCCGCGGCGAGGCGATCAATGCCTTGTGGATCGTCGTCGCAGCAGTGGCGATCTATCTGGTCGCCTATCGCTACTACAGTCTGTTCATCGCCAATAACGTGATGCAACTCGATCCACGACGGGCCACCCCCGCAGTGGTCAATAACGACGGTCTGGACTTCGTACCGACCAACAAACACATCCTTTTCGGTCACCACTTTGCGGCGATTGCCGGTGCAGGCCCCTTGGTCGGCCCGGTGTTGGCGGCGCAAATGGGTTATCTGCCCGGAACCCTGTGGCTGATCGCCGGCGTGGTACTGGCCGGTGCGGTGCAGGACTTCATGGTGCTGTTCCTGTCTACCCGTCGTAACGGCCGTTCCCTGGGGGATATGGTCCGCGAAGAGATGGGCCGCATTCCCGGGACCATCGCGCTGTTCGGCTGCTTCCTGATCATGATCATCATCCTCGCGGTGCTGGCGCTGATCGTGGTCAAGGCCCTGGCCGAGAGCCCGTGGGGCATCTTCACGGTGATGGCGACCATCCCGATCGCGATGTTCATGGGCATCTACATGCGCTACATCCGCCCGGGCCGCATCGGTGAAATTTCGATCGTCGGCGTGTTGTTGTTGCTCGGTTCGATCTGGCTGGGCGGGCAGATTGCCGCCGACCCGGTCTGGGCCAAGGTCTTCAGTTTCACCGGCATCCAGATCACCTGGATGCTGATCGGCTACGGTTTCGTCGCGGCGGTACTGCCGGTGTGGCTGATCCTGGCCCCGCGTGACTACCTGTCGACCTTCCTCAAAATCGGCACCATCGTCGCCTTGGCCATCGGTATCCTGGTGACCATGCCCGACCTGAAAATGCCGGCGCTGACCCAGTTCATCGATGGCACCGGCCCGGTGTGGAAGGGCGGTCTGTTCCCGTTCCTGTTCATCACCATTGCCTGCGGTGCGGTCTCGGGCTTCCACGCGCTGATCTCTTCAGGCACCACGCCGAAGTTGCTGGCCAGTGAAGGCCACGCCCGGTACATCGGGTATGGCGGCATGTTGATGGAGTCGTTCGTGGCCATCATGGCAATGGTTGCCGCTTCGGTGATCGAGCCGGGTGTGTACTTCGCCATGAACAGCCCGGCGGCGATCGTCGGCTCGGACGTGGTCACCGTCGCTCAAACCGTCAGCAGCTGGGGCTTTGCGATTACGCCTGAGGCGCTGTCGGCCGTTGCCCATGACATCGGCGAAACCACCGTGCTGGCTCGTGCCGGCGGTGCGCCGACGCTCGCGGTGGGTATCGCGCAGATCCTGCACAGTGTGCTGCCGGGTGAAAACACCATGGCGTTCTGGTACCACTTTGCGATCCTGTTCGAAGCGCTGTTCATCCTGACGGCCGTCGACGCCGGTACCCGTGCCGGGCGCTTCATGCTGCAGGACCTGCTGGGCTCCTTCGTGCCGGCGCTCAAGCGCACCGAGTCCTGGACGGCCAACCTGATCGCGACCGCCGGTTGTGTGGCGATGTGGGGTTACCTGTTGTATCAAGGCGTGATCGACCCGCTGGGCGGCATCAACACCTTGTGGCCGCTGTTCGGTATCTCCAACCAGATGCTGGCAGGTATCGCGCTGATGCTGGCGACCGTCGTGCTGATCAAAATGAAGCGCCAACGCTACATCTGGGTGACCATGCTGCCGGCCGTCTGGCTGCTGATCTGCACCACCACGGCGGGCTTCATCAAGCTGTTCGACGCCAACCCGGCGATCGGCTTCCTGTCGCTGGCGAAGAAGTACAGCGATGCGCTGGCCAACGGCCAGATCCTCGCCCCGGCCAAGAGCATCGACCAGATGCAGCATGTGATCTGGAACGCCTACACCAACGCAACGCTGACGGCGCTGTTCCTGTTCGTGGTCTTCAGTATCCTGTTCTATGCGCTCAAAGTCGGCGTCGCCGCCTGGGGCAACAAAGAGCGCACGGATAAAGAAGCCCCGTTCCAGGCCGTACCGGACGCATGATCGAGGATTGCAGCCATGTTCAATGACATCAGTCGCCTCGGTAAATACCTCGGTCAGGCCGCGCGCCTGATGGTCGGCATGCCCGACTACGACACTTACGTCGAGCATATGCAAACCAAACACCCGGACAAGCCGATGATGGACTACAAGACGTTCTTCCGGGAACGCCAGGAAGCCCGTTACGGCGGCAAGGGTGGGCCCAAGTGCTGCTAAGTTGGTAAAACCGCTTTACCTGTAGGAGCGAGCTCGCTCGCGAACAACGCAAGGACACCACGTGCATCCAGATAGCACGGGTTATCGTTGACGTTCTTCGCGAGCAAGCGCGCTCCTACAGTTGTTTTTACCTCCCCATTTTCAGGAGAACTGTCTTTGTCCTCTCCCATTCCCGTCACGGTCCTCAGTGGCTTCCTCGGCGCCGGCAAGACCACGTTGCTGCGTCACCTGCTCAAAGCCGAGCACGGCTTGAAAATCGCCGTGATCGAAAACGAATTCAGCGACGCCGGTATCGACACCCAGCTATTGGGCAACGAGCCCGTGCAAGTCATGACCCTGTCCAACGGCTGTGTGTGTTGCACCATCCACACCGACCTGACCAAAGCCCTGTATCTGTTGCTGGAGCGTCTCGACAGCGGCGAAATCGCCTTCGACCGCCTGGTGATCGAATGCACCGGCCTGGCCGACCCGGCCCCCGTGGCCCAGACCTTTTTCATCGATGAAGAGCTGCGCGAGCGCTACATCCTCGACGGCATCATCACCCTGGTGGACGCGGCCCACGCCGAGCACCACCTGACCCAAACCATCGCCCAGGCACAGATCGGGTTTGCCGACCGCCTGCTGGTGAGCAAGCGCGACCTGGTGGACGACGCCAGCTTCGATGCCCTCAGCCAGCGCCTGACCCGCATCAACCGCCGCGCGCCGATTCGCGTGGTCGACCACGGCGCCATCGACCTGGCCGAGCTGCTCGACGTGCGCGGCTTCAACCTCAACGCCGGCATGAACCTGCGCCCGGTCAGCGCTGCGCCGTCCATCGACCGCATCTCCAGCCTGGTGCTGCGCACCGAACAGCCGCTGGATATCGACCGCCTCAGCGAGTTCATGAACGAGTTGTTGGAAGACCACGGCAAGCAACTGCTGCGCTACAAGGGCGTGCTGAACATCGCCGGCGACGATCGGCGCATGGTGTTCCAGGGCGTGCTGAAGCTCTACGGTTTCGATTGGGATACCGAATGGGCCGAGGGCGAAACGCGGGAGAGTGTGATCGTGTTTATTGCCGATGAGTTGCCGGAAGACAAGATTCGCGAGGGTTTTGCGAAGGTCTATCAAGCCTAACTTGGAAATGCGATCAAAAATGTGGGAGGGGGCTTGCCCCCGATAGCTGTGTGTCAGCCATACATGTGTCGACTGACCCACCGCCATCGGGGGCAAGCCCCCTCCCACATTGGCCGGTATTCCAAATCCTGATCTGCATAAAAAAGCCCGGCTCAAGAGCCGGGCTTTTTATTCAAGCAACTGCAATCAAGCGCCGTACACCGGCAGCTTTTTGCAGATGGCCTTGACCTTCTCACGGACCGCGTCGATCACGGCGTCGTTGTTCAGGTCAGCCAGGATGTCGCAGATCCAGCCGGCCAGTTCCTTGCACTCTGCTTCCTTGAAGCCACGAGTGGTCACGGCCGGGGTGCCGAAACGCAGGCCCGAGGTGACGAACGGCGAACGTGGGTCGTTCGGCACGGAGTTTTTGTTCACGGTGATGAAGGCTTTGCCCAGGGCGGCGTCAGCATCTTTACCGGAGATGTCCTGCTTGATCAGCGACAGCAGGAACAGGTGGTTTTCAGTCCCGCCGGATACCACGTCAAAACCGCGTGCGATAAACACTTCGGCCATGGCCTTGGCGTTTTTTACCACTTGTTGCTGGTAAGTCTTGAACTCAGGCTGCAGGGCTTCTTTGAAGCAGACCGCTTTGGCGGCGATCACGTGTTCCAGCGGGCCGCCTTGGGAGCCTGGGAATACCGCAGAGTTGAGCTTCTTCTCGATCTCGGCGTTGGCGCGCGCCAGGATCAGGCCGCCACGCGGACCGCGCAGGGTCTTGTGGGTGGTGGTGGTGACCACGTCAGCGAACGGCACCGGGTTCGGGTAGACGCCAGCGGCGACCAGACCGGCCACGTGGGCCATGTCGACGAACAGGTACGCGCCCACTTTGTCGGCGATGGCGCGGAAACGTGGGAAGTCGAGGATCTGCGAGTAGGCAGAGAAACCGGCCACGATCATTTTTGGCTTGTGCTCGACCGCCAGGCGCTCGACTTCGTCGTAGTCGATCAGGCCGTTGGCATCGATACCGTATTGAACGGCGTTGTACAGCTTGCCGGAGGACGAAACGCTGGCGCCGTGGGTCAGGTGACCGCCGTGGGCCAGGCTCATGCCCAGGATGGTGTCGCCGCCTTGCAGCAGGGCCAGGTACACGGCGCTGTTGGCTTGGGAGCCGGCGTGTGGCTGGACGTTGGCGTAATCGGCGCCGAACAGTTGCTTGGCGCGGTCGATGGCCAGTTGCTCAACCACGTCGACGTATTCGCAGCCGCCGTAGTAGCGCTTGCCTGGGTAGCCTTCGGCGTACTTGTTGGTCAGAACCGAACCTTGAGCCTCCATTACCGCAGGGCTGGTGTAGTTTTCCGAAGCGATCAGCTCAATGTGCTCTTCCTGGCGCACGGCTTCTTGCTCCATGGCGGCGAAGAGATCGGCGTCGTACTTGGCAATGGTCAAATCACGGCTGAACATGGCGGTCCTCAAGGATCGGGGGGCAGAAAAGGAAGGCATTCTAACCTAATGGGTTTTAGATGGCATATGAAAGGACGTCATGTCGCGGACAAGTGGTGTTCATCTGGCGGGGGGGACTGTGCCGCCGCCATCGGGAGCAAGCGCCCTCCCACATTTGAATGTATTCACAAATCGAAGTGTGGGAGGGGCGGTGCGACGATTCGACGTGCTCCCGATGGGGCCGCCGGCTTCACCACAAACTCTCAGTCGAACATGAACAGCGCATCATTGCTGAACTGCGCCGCGAACCGATTCGGCGGCATCGGCCGCCCGAACAGATAACCTTGCACCTCATCGCAGCCATGCTCGCGCAGGAAGTCCAGTTGCTCATGGGTCTCCACGCCCTCGGCGATCACCGCCAGGTTGAGGCTGTGGGCCATGGCGATGATCGCGCGGGCGATTTGCGCATCCTGCTCGCCGGACGGCAGGCCGTCGACGAAGGTACGGTCGATCTTGAGCACGTCGATGGGGAATTGCTTGAGGTAGTTGAGCGACGAATAACCGGTGCCGAAGTCGTCCACCGCAATGCTCAGGCCGAGGTTTTTCAGGCTGGCGAGGATCTGCATGGCTTCGTTGACTTCGCGCATCAGGATACTTTCGGTCAGCTCCAGCTCCAGGCACGCTGGCGGCAGGCCGGTGTCCTCAAGGATGCTGGCGATACGCTCACCCAACTGACCATCGGAGAATTGCCGCGCCGAGATGTTCACCGAGACTTTCGGCACCCGCACCTTGTTCTGGTGCCAGCTCTTGAGCTGGCGGCAGGCTTCGCTGATCACCCAGTCGCCCACATCCACCACCAGGCCCAACTCTTCCAGCACTGGAATGAAGTCCCCTGGCGGCACCAGGCCACGGCGCGGGTGGCGCCAGCGCAGCAAGGCTTCGGCGCCGGTCAGGCGTTTGCCGTCGCCGCTGAATTGCGGCTGGTAATAGAGCACGAATTCGTTCTGGTCGAGGGCGTGGCGCAGGTCGCTTTCCAACTCCAGGCGCTCCAGGGCGCTGGCGTTCATGTCGGCCTGGTAGAACTGGAAGTTGTTCTTGCCACGCTCCTTGGCGTGATACATCGCGGTGTCGGCGTTTTTCATCAACTGGCTCAGCTCGTTGCCGTCCTGCGGGCTGAGGGCGATGCCGATACTTGCGGTGACGAAAAACTCGCGGCCTTCCAGCACGAACGGTCTGACCAGGCTGGCGAGGATTTGCTCGGCCACGTGAATCGCGCGGTTCAGCGCCATTTCGCGGCTGATCCGCGGCTGCAGGAGCAGGGTGAACTCGTCACCGCCCATGCGCGCCACGGTGTCGTCTTCGGCCACGCAACCGAGCAGGCGGGTAGCCATCTCCTTGAGCATGCGGTCGCCGGCGGCGTGGCCCAGGGAGTCGTTGATCGGTTTGAAGCGGTCGAGGTCGAGGAACATCAGCACCACCCACGACTTCTGCCGTTCGGCCGACTGCAGTGCGGTGTGCAGGCGGTCCTGGAACAGCGTGCGGTTGGGCAGGTGGGTCAGGGCGTCGTAATAGGCCAGGCGGTGGATGCGCTGTTCGCTGGCCTTGCGCTCGCTGATATCGCTGAAGAAGCAGACGTAGCTGGCCAGGTCGCCTTCATCGTCGAACACGGCGGTAATGCCGACCCAGGCCGGGTAATGCTCGCCGTTGCGGCGCTTGAGCCACACTTCGCCTTCCCAGGTGCTGTGCTGGTGCAACTGCTTGAGCACGTAGCGCAGGTGGGCTTCCTGCTGCTCGTCGACGGTGAGCATGTTCGGCAACTGGTCGAGCACGTCCGCCACGGCGTAGCCACTGACGCGGCTGAACGCCTCGTTGGCCTGCACGATATAGCCGGCCGGGTCGGTGATCAGGATCGCCGACGTGGAGTGCTCGAATACCGTGGCGGCCATGCGCAGGTCTTTCTCGGCGCGGCGCTGCTGGCTGATATCGCGGCCGACGCCGAGGATGCCCTCGAAGGCGCCGTGCTCGTCCCACACCAGCACCAGGCGCAGCTCGATCGGAACTTTACGCCCGTCGGCGCGCAGGCAGTCGAACAGGTACAGTTGGGTGTGGATGTCATCGCGCAGCTTGGCCAGCGCCTCGGCGTCGCCCAAGGCCCGGCTGACTTGCTCGACCAGGCTGTAGATGCCGGCCAATTGCTGCGGGTTGGCGATGATTGACTGCCAGCCATTCTTGAACACCCAGTCCACGTCATAGCCCAGCACGGCGTTGACCGAGGGGCTGATGTAGTTGAGGGCGAGGCGGCTGTCGGTGGAGCAGATCACGTCGCTGATGCTTTCGGCCAGCATGCGGTAGCGCTGTTCGCTGTCACGCAGGGATTCGCTGGCCTCGATCTGATCGGTAATGTCCTTGGCCACGCCGATGATGCGCGTGACCTGCGCGGTCTTGTCCCCGGCCAGGGCTTGCTCGCGGATATCGAAGCGGCGCCATTGATTGTTGCGGTGGCGAAAGCGCAACTGGCATTGCAGTTGGCTCGAATAACCGGCCTGGCGCTGCTGCTGGCGCAAGTCGTGGTAATGCTCGGCGTCCTCGGGGTGCAGCAGGATTTCCCAGAAGTACTCGCCCATTTGCTGCAATTCGGCCTTGTTATAGCCGAGGGTGTGGCCCAGGTGGTGGTTGCTGAAAATCATCCGCTGGCTGATCACATCTTGCACATACAGGTGATCGGGCACGGTTCGCACCACGTCCGACCAGAAACTTTCGCGCTCCACCAGCGACAGTTCGATCAGCTTGCGGCTGGTGATGTCGCTGATGCTGAGGATCACCGCCTTGAAGTCGTCGCGCTGTTCCGGCAGGCGCATCACCAGCCACAGGTATTGGTTGTTGCCGAGCACATCGTTGAGCTGGATTTCCAGTTCCAACTGGTTCTGTTGGGTCAGCACCGCCTCGAGCACCTGATAGCCGATAGCCGTGGCGTTGCGTGGGCAGTCATCGATCAGGCGTTCCCAGGCTTGCTCGCACGAGCTGACGTTCAACAGGCGCACCGCCACCTGGTTGACCTCGGTGACGCGCAGTTCCTTGAGCAACTGGCGACGCGCTTCGGGGTTGCCCTGCAGCCACCCGTGCAATTGCTCGCGCGTGCGGATCTTGGCCTTGTCGAAGAACGCGTTGAGCCCCGACAGGTCAAGCACGCACAGGGCCACGCCGGTGCCTTCGAAAATATCCTGATAACGCCGCCGACCTTCGTTCACCTGGCGCTGGCGGCGGCGCATATTCAACAGCACGATCACCGGCACCAACGAGAAGGCCAGGCCCAGCAGGCACTTGCCGATAAACGCCGGCAGCAATTGTTCCAGCACGGCGTTACGGTCGAAGAGGCCGCGCAGTTGCCAGTCGCTTTTGCTCAGTGGCGTGACCAGCACGCTTTTTTTCAACTCGTCCGGGGTCAGGGCGGCGGCCAATTGTGTCGGCATGCCGCTGTCACGGCTGACTACGTGGTGGTTCAGGCGATTCTCGACGGCCCACATCGGCCGCTGGCCCTGGCCATCCTGGCGGGTAAGGTTGGCCAGGTAGTTCGGCGCCAGGCGCAGCGCCCAGTACATTTTCGAATCGCCACTGGGCTGATGCAGCAGCAGATAAATGATGGTGCCGTTGTTGTCGTTGCTCAGGTAGTAGGGCTGGGAATGGCTGCGCTTGACCAGTTCCTCGAGGAAGTCGCTGTCCTGGCTGTCTTTGGCCGTGTCGCGGATTATCGCGCCGCTGGGGGCGAGCAGCGCGAAGCTGCGCAGTTCCGGCAGAGAGCGTTGCAAGCTGAGCATCAACGCCTGTTGCTGTTCGTCGTTGCGCGGCGGCTCGACCATCGGCAGCAGATTCAGCGCGATCTGTGCGCTCAGGGCCATGTTCAGGCTGATCTGTTCCGCCAGGTCGGCGCTGTAGTCGATGGTGTATTGCTGCTGGTTTTTCTGGTTCTGCTGCAGTTGGTCGAGCAGTTGCCAGAACAATAACGCGAGCAACATGAGGACAAGCGTCGCCAATGCGCCTTTGAGGGTGCCGTGCAGGGGCGCTCCCGGCGCTATGTGAGCGGCGCGCAGGGGAGTAGGCGGCGTGACGTTGGACAAACTGTGATCCTGCGGTTTGGCTGGACTGGCGCGCGACATGCACTATAAGCCGGACGCCCGGAGGGCGGCTAGCATGCCTTGACTTGTGGCAAAGTGCCAGTCCTGCCTGGCTGGACTGCCCTGGCGCATTCAGGTAGCTTTGCCGGTTACGCGGGGGCGTTCCAGCCCCAGACAATCAGGCTTTTTCCGCTCGCAGGCATTGATCAAGGTCAACGGCCCGCGCGGCGCATGGTCTGGCACGGGCTTCGCCCGCTCAATTCATCAGTCACTGACGCTAGGTTCACCATGGCTCAATACGTCTTCACCATGCATCGGCTGGGCAAAGTTGTTCCGCCGAAGCGGGAAATCCTGAAAAACATTTCGCTGTCTTTTTTCCCCGGCGCCAAGATCGGCGTGCTCGGCCTCAACGGTTCGGGTAAATCCACCCTGTTGAAAATCATGGCCGGCGTCGACACCGAGTTCGAAGGCGAAGCCCGCCCGATGCCCGATCTGAACATCGGCTACCTGCCGCAAGAACCGATCCTGGACCCGGCCAAGACCGTGCGCGAAGTGGTCGAAGAGGCCGTCAGCGTGATCAAGGACGCCCAGGCCCGCCTGGACGAAGTCTACGCCGCCTACGCCGAACCGGATGCTGACTTCGACAAGCTGGCCGCCGAACAGGCCAAGCTCGAAGCCATCCTGCAGGCTGGCGACGGTCACAACCTCGATCGCCAGCTGGAAGTCGCCGCCGATGCGCTGCGCCTGCCGGCGTGGGACGCCAAGGTCGAACACCTGTCCGGTGGTGAGAAGCGCCGTGTGGCCCTGTGCCGCCTGCTGCTGTCGGCTCCCGACATGCTGCTGCTCGACGAACCGACCAACCACTTGGACGCTGATTCCGTCGCCTGGCTGGAACATTTCCTTCACGACTTCCCGGGCACCGTGGTTGCGATCACGCACGACCGGTACTTCCTGGACAACGTCGCCGGCTGGATTCTCGAACTCGACCGTGGCGCCGGCATCCCTTACGAGGGCAACTACTCCGGTTGGCTCGAAGCCAAGTCCGACCGTCTGGCCGCCGAATCCAAGCAGCAATCGGCCCACGAAAAAGCCATGAAGGAAGAACTGGAGTGGGTGCGCAAAGGCGCCAAGGCCCGCCAGTCCAAATCCAAGGCACGTCTGCAACGCTTTGAAGAAATGCAGTCGCAGGAATTCCAGAAGCGCAGCGAAACCAACGAGATCTACATCCCGGCCGGTCCGCGCCTGGGTGACAAGGTCATCGAATTCAAGAACGTGTCCAAAGGCTATGGCGACCGCGTGTTGATCGACAACCTGTCGTTCTCCATGCCAAAAGGCGCGATCGTCGGCGTTATCGGCGGTAACGGTGCGGGTAAATCCACACTGTTCCGCATGCTGATGGGCAAGGAAACCCCGGACTCGGGCACCATCGAAGTCGGTGAAACCGTGCAACTGGCCTGCGTGGACCAAAGCCGCGAAGACCTCGACGGCAGCAAAACTGTGTTTCAGCAGATTTCCGACGGTTCCGACCAGATCCGTATCGGCAACTATGAAATCCCGTCGCGCACCTACGTCGGCCGTTTCAACTTCAAGGGCGGCGACCAGCAGAAGTTCGTCAAGGACCTGTCCGGTGGTGAGCGTGGTCGCTTGCACCTGGCCCTGACCCTGAAAGAGGGCGGCAACGTCCTGCTGCTCGACGAACCGTCCAACGACCTCGACGTTGAAACCCTGCGTTCCCTGGAAGAAGCCCTGCTGGACTTCCCGGGCGCCGCCATTGTGATCTCTCACGATCGGTGGTTCCTCGACCGCGTCGCGACCCACATCCTCGCGTATGAAGATGACTCGCAGGCGGTGTTCTTCGAAGGTAACTACACCGAGTACGAAGCGGATCGCAAGAAACGCCTGGGCGAAGCTGCTGCCCAGCCGCACCGTGTACGTCACAAGAAACTGGCCTGATTCGGGTCGGTCTGGAAAAAGCGGAGCCTTCGGGCTCCGTTTTTTTTGCCCATTGCTTCCTGACGAACATCGATCAAATGTGGGAGGGGGCTTGCCCCCGATAGCGGTTTTTCAGTTGGTGCATGGCGCCGTTTTGAAATCCCCTTTTAGGTGCGATAAATGCCTGTTTTTCAGGTTTATTTATATCCAATGCACCATTTAAATTCACAAAGGCGACATTTTGCCCTGTCGTGGTGCGACATGAATTGATAAAGTCCGGCTCAATCGCCCTTAACGACAATAAATTTGCCGAGACTTTTCATGATCGAATCCGTTGAATCCTTCCTTGCCCGCCTGAAGAAACGCGACCCCGACCAGCCGGAATTCCACCAGGCCGTAGAAGAAGTCCTACGCAGCCTGTGGCCGTTTCTTGAAGCCAATCCTCACTACCTGACCTCGGGCATCCTGGAGCGCATCTGCGAGCCGGAACGTGCGATTACTTTCCGGGTGTCGTGGGTCGATGATCACGGCAAGGTTCAGGTCAACCGCGGTTTCCGTATCCAGATGAACAGTGCCATCGGCCCGTACAAGGGCGGCCTGCGCTTTCACCCGTCGGTCAACCTGGGCGTATTGAAATTCCTCGCCTTCGAACAGACCTTCAAAAACTCCCTGACCTCGTTGCCCATGGGCGGCGGCAAAGGCGGCTCGGACTTCGACCCCAAGGGCAAGAGCGACGCCGAAGTGATGCGCTTCTGCCAGGCGTTCATGAGCGAGTTGTACCGCCATATCGGCGCGGACGTGGACGTCCCGGCCGGCGATATCGGCGTGGGTGCCCGCGAGATCGGTTTCCTGTTCGGCCAGTACAAGCGCCTGAGCAACCAGTTCACCTCCGTGCTGACCGGCAAAGGCATGACCTACGGCGGCAGCTTGATCCGCCCCGAAGCCACCGGTTTCGGTTGCGTGTACTTCGCTGAAGAAATGCTCAAGCGCGATGGCCAGCGGGTCGAGGGCAAACGCGTGGCGGTCTCCGGCTCCGGCAACGTGGCGCAATACGCGGCGCGCAAGGTCATGGACCTGGGCGGCAAGGTGATTTCGCTGTCCGACTCCGAAGGCACCCTGTACGCCGAAAACGGGTTGACGGAGGAGCAATGGTCGGCGCTGCTGGAGCTGAAAAACGTCCAGCGCGGTCGCATCAGCGAACTGGCGGCCCGTTACGGCCTGGAGTTCCGCGCCGGTAAAACCCCGTGGGAACTGGCGTGCGACATCGCGCTGCCATGCGCCACCCAGAACGAACTCAACGCCGACGCTGCCCGCGCCCTGTTGCGCAACGGCTGCCTCTGCGTGGCCGAAGGCGCCAACATGCCGACCACCCTGGAGGCTGTGGATATCTTTATCGACGCAGGCATTCTGTTCGCCCCGGGTAAGGCGTCCAACGCTGGCGGCGTGGCGGTGAGTGGCCTGGAAATGTCGCAGAACGCCATGCGCCTGCTGTGGACCGCCGGTGAGGTGGACAGCAAACTGCACAACATCATGCAGTCGATCCACCACGCGTGCGTGCATTACGGTGAGGAAAACGGCCGGATCAACTACGTGAAGGGCGCGAATATCGCCGGCTTCGTCAAAGTCGCCGACGCGATGCTGGCCCAAGGCATCGTCTAGGTCTCGGCCTCGATGCGCAGCACTTCGATCAACTGATCGCCGACGGGGCGCTGCCACAGCACCTCGTCGCCCACCCGGGCCCCGAGCAGCGCCCGACCCAGGGGCGAACCCCAGTTGATCAGGCCCGCAGCGGCATCGGCCTGGTCTTCACCGACCAACTGAATGCGCTGTTGCTCGTCCTGCTCATTGGCAAAGGTCACCCAACTGCCGATCTGCACCTTGTCGGTGGACACGGCCGGCGGCACCACCTGGGCACTCTGTAGCCGCTGGTTGAAGTAACGCAAATCCCGCTCAAGGTCGGCCTGGCGCTGTTTGTCGGCCTGTTCGCCCTTGGCGGATTCGACGCTGTATTCCTGCTGCAACTGCGCAACCTTGGCCTGCAACTGCGCCAACCCGCGCGCGGTGAGGCGATTGGGTTGCTCGCTGACCTGACGCTCGACCGGTGGGTCGGCCTGGGCGGCGGCGCTGTCTTCATTCACAAAAGCTCGGCTCATGACAGGCTCCCTCTATAGCGTTTGGGCCATGTTCGCCGCACTTTAGTTTCGACGAATGTCTGAAAGCGACCTATTGCGAGCGATAAGCCTTGGCTGCGTCGCGATCCTTCTCCTGCTGCCAGGCGCGCTCGCGCTCGTCCCAGTGATGGTCTTTGTAGTCGCGCAACTCTTCGTTTTCGCGCATGGCCTTGCACTGGCGAAAGCCATCTTCCCAGCCTTCGGCGTATACGCGGTCTTTCAGATAACGCGGCACATTCTTACGAAACCCCCCGGTGATCACCCCCGCTGCCTGGCGACCACTGCTGCAGCCGTCATCGAAGCCGTCGGCAAACGCCGGTGGATAACCCTTGGCCAGCAACTCCTGATGGGTCGATTGGCAACCCGACAACCCCAGCACCGCACACAGCATTACTGCATACCGCCACATTACTTGCTCCCTGGCCGTTTCACGGCTGATAGGGGAAGTCTAGAAGGGGATTCGTCGGGGGGATGTGAAAGGGGGGTGAGAAAGGTGTTGGGTGCTATGTCGTCTGATGGCTGGCCAGCGCAGCATGCTCAGCCAATTCTTGCTGGATAAACGCCGCAATCATCGCGCGGTACACCTGTTCGGTGACGTCGGGATTGGCGCCGACCGTTTGGGACAGATTGCGCACTTTGCTGATCACCTGTTCGACGCGCTGTGGTGCCTTGACGCCGTCGGTGTCTTTTTTGAAGCGTGCCGCCTGGGAAACGTAGTGGCCGCGTTCGGCCAACAGGCTGACGATTTGCTGGTCGAGGCGGTCGATGTTGCTTCGGACTTCTTCAAGGGTGGTGCAGGTAACGGCCATGTTGAGTGAACTCCTGATTCTGGTTGGGCTTGGTCAGTAGTGATACCACTTCATCTCAAGCATTACCTCATTCACCGGCGTCGACAAGTGGCTGTACTCGCGTTGGGCGCTCAGGCGCAGGCCGAGGTTGCGCGACAATTCCCACTGCTGGTTCAGGCTGATGCTGCGCCGTACTTCGCCATTGGTGAAGAAATCTCCCTTGGCTTCCAGGCTCAGGTTGCCCAGCGGGTTTTTCCACAGTACGCCGGTGTTGAAACCGGCGGCGGGGGAGATGGCTTCGCTGAAGTCGTTGTTGTGTTCCACGCGCACGGTGCCGAGGGCGAAGCCGAGCATGTCGTCGCGCAGTTGCCAGGTGCCGCCGGCGCCGCCGTTGACGTGGGCGACCAGGGTTTCATCGTCGTGTTTGCCCGGCACGCGTTCCAGGCCGCCGGTGACTTGCCATGACCAGGGTTGCAGCAACGCGTTGCGCGGAGTCAGGGAGCGGATGGTGGCCAGGTCCAGTTGCTGCAGTTGCCAGTGGTTGCCTTCGTACTGGCGCAGTTTCATTTGCAGGATCTCGATCTGCGCGCCGAGGGGGAAGCCTTCGGCGTTGTCGTTGAGGTCGTGGTAGGCCATGCGCAGGCCGTATTCGCCGAAGGCTTTGTCGCCACGCGTGCCGATGCCGGCTTGCCAGGTGCGTGATTCATGGCCGGTTTCCGGCAGGCCTGGGGGCGTGATCTTCAGGTCGGGCGCGGGGTTCTGGTTGATTGCACGCAGCAGTTCGAAGCTGCGTTGGGAGCGTTCGGTGTCGCGCTCCAGGCCATTGGCGCGGTAGCGGCCGAGGCGGTAGGCGGCGTCGATGATCAGCGCCTGGCGCTCGCGCGGCAACGCTTTAAACGCAGGCGCCTGCAATTGTTTCTGGTCGTCGCTGACTTTCAGCACCCATTGCTGCTCGTCGCTGTCCAGCGGTTTGGCGCGTTCCAGCAACTCGCGCTCACGGGACGGGCGATAGTCGATCTTCTCGACCAGGCCGGCGTCTTTCACGGCCTTGACCGTGTCGGTGGGGATCGCAGTGAGCGGGAATTGCTCGGTCAGGCGCAGGCCGGGGCGGGCCACTTGCAGCAACTCCAACAGGCGGTAGGAGCAGTTTTCGTCGAAGAAGAAGTAGTCGAACTGGATCTGCTTGAGTTCCCACACGTGCTCGACCATGCGCTCGGTCTCGACCTGGGTCAGGTTCAGGCGGTATTCCCACAGGTCGCGGTTCTCCAGGCTGCGGTATTCGGAGAGTTTTTCCTGGTAGGGCACCAGGGCGAACAGGCCGGGGTAGCCGCCCATCAGGCCTTTCCAGGCGTAGAGGATGCTGTTGTCCGAGCCTTCGATGTACGCGCCGAAGTTGATCGCATAGCTGAGCAGCGCGGTGTTGTTGCTCTGCACGTCGGCCTGGTCGATGCGCAGCAGGGTGTGGCCGAACATCGATGAAGGGCTGTTGAGGTAGGCCGCCGGGAAGATCATCACCGCGCTATGGGGCGCGACGTCCTTGAACCATTGCTTGAATTCGTTGCAGCCCACGGCGGGCAGGTCGGTCAGTTGCAACCGGTCCTTGAGCCAGCGGGTACGTGCGGGGTAAACGCATTGTGCGTGTTTTTCACCCAGGCTGGCCGGCGCGTAGAGCGCGTCGACGGTGGCCTTGAGTTCGGCATCCGGGTGATGGGCGCCATCGGCGGCGAGGAAGAATTTTTTGTCGCTGACATAGCTGCGCCAGCCACTGACTTTGCCGGCTTCGTAATGGCCCAAGGACAACCAGAACGGATCGTTGGCCAATTGCTGCAAACGTTGATCATCAAGATGCGGCGCCGCATACAACGGGGCGCAGGCGAAGAGTGCCATCCAGGCAAGGCGTTTGAGCATAGGGGCAACTTAAGTCGGAAAAAGTGAGACCCAAGCGGGGAGGCGGGTCCAAAAATAAGACCCGCGCCTTGGAGGGCGCGGGCGGCTCGAGCTTAAGCCTGGGTTGCGTATTTCGCCAGGCGGGCATCACTTTTCAGTACAGCCAGGGTGTTGTTGTGGACATCGTCAGCGGTCACGTCGGCCTTGCTGAAGATTTGCTGGAAGTGCTCGTGGGTCACGGCAGCAAAGTGCTCGCGATCTTCTGGTGCAACGCCCAGTACCACGGCGTAGGTGGTCAGCGCCTCGCCATTGCCTTTGGCCATGTCTTCGGACAGCTCGTTCATCATGCCATTCATGGCAATCCACGATTTGCCGCCGTAGGTCAGGGCGCTGTTGGTGCTGCAACCGTTGGTGCCCGAGGTCATGCCGAAGGTAGCGTTGCCCGAGGTGCCGTTGGTGGTGGACGCCAGGAAGTGCGCCGGCGTGCCGCGCTGGCCTTCGAACAGCATGTTGCCCCAACCGCAGTTCGGGCCACCGGGTGATTCAGCCATTGCGTTGAGGGAAACGACGGTGAAGAGAGTACCGAGAAGGATCCGTTTCATAGCTTTGTTCTCTTTGTGTGCAAACCAATGGACAAGGGTTCAGGCGCAGTAACGCGCCTTAGGGGCCGGTTATTAGTCCAGCCCGCGCAGTTTGGAGTTTAGGCAGGTTCCAGGGGTTCCGTGATTTTTAATAAAACAATCAGAGATATCTCGATTTTTTTGTAGGACGCAGCCCGTGTCTATGCTTTACCTCAGGCGCGCCTTGCCAGAGCGCGTAACAGAGAGCCAGAATGCCGCCATCTGCCCCGCCTGATGTAAGGAAGCCCGATGCCTGATCCTGTTGCTGCCAGCTTGCGTCTAGCGCCCGAAGCGCTGACTCGCCCTTTCTCCGCTGAACAGTTCAGCTTCTCGACCACCAATGATTTGGAGCCCTTTCGCGGTGTGCTTGGCCAGGAACGTGCGGTTGAAGCCTTGCAGTTCGGTGTGGCCATGCCACGCCCCGGTTACAACGTGTTTGTCATGGGCGAGCCGGGCACCGGCCGCTTTTCGTTCGTCAAACGCTACCTGAAGGCCGAAGGCAAACGCCTGCAGACCCCGTCGGACTGGGTCTATGTGAATAATTTCGATGAGCCCCGCGAACCCCGCGCCTTGGAACTGCCGGCAGGCGGCGCCGCGGCGTTCATCAGCGACATCAACGGCTTGATCGACAACCTGGTGGCGACCTTCCCGGCAGTGTTCGAACACCCGACGTATCAACAACGCAAAAGCGCCATCGACCGCGCGTTCAACCAGCGTTACGACAAGGCATTGGACGTGATCGAACGCCTGGCCCTGGAAAAGGACGTGGCGCTGTACCGCGACAGTTCCAACATCGCGTTCACCCCGATGCTCGACGGCAAGGCGCTGGACGAGGCCGAGTTCTCGCAGCTGCCGGAAGTCGATCGCGAGCGCTTCCACACCGATATTTCCGAACTGGAAGAACGCCTCAACGAAGAGCTGGCCAGCCTGCCGCAGTGGAAGCGTGAGTCGAACAACCAACTGCGTCAGTTCAACGAAGAAACCATCACCCTGGCCCTACAGCCATTGCTGTCACCGTTGTCGGAAAAGTACGCAGAAAACGCCGCCGTATGCGGTTACCTGCAAGCCATGCAGGTGTACTTGCTGAAAACCGTGGTCGAGCAATTGGTGGACGACGCCAAGACCGACGCCCAGGCCCGCAAGCTGCTCGAAGAACAGTACTGCCCGAGCCTGGTGGTCGGCCATCCGGTCAACGGCGGCGCCCCGGTGGTGTTTGAACCGCACCCGACCTACGACAACCTGTTCGGCCGGATCGAATACAGCACCGATCAGGGCGCGCTCTACACCACCTATCGTCAGTTGCGTCCGGGCGCCTTGCACCGGGCCAACGGCGGGTTCCTGATCCTCGAAGCCGAGAAGATGCTCAGCGAGCCGTTTGTGTGGGACGCCCTCAAGCGTTCCCTGCAGTCGCGCAAGCTGAAGATGGAGTCGCCGCTGGGCGAACTGGGCCGCCTGGCCACGGTGACGCTCAACCCGCAGATGATTGCATTGCAGGTCAAGGTGATCATCATCGGTTCCCGCCAGCTGTACTACGCGTTGCAGGACGCCGATCCGGACTTCCAGGAAATGTTCCGCGTGCTGGTGGATTTCGACGAAGACATCCCGATGGTCGACGAAAGCCTCGAGCAGTTCGCGCAGTTGCTGAAAACCCGCACCTCGGAAGAGGGCATGGCGCCGCTGACCTCGGACGCGGTGGCGCGCTTGGCCACTTATAGCGCACGCCTGGCCGAACACCAGGGGCGGTTGTCGGCGCGCATTGGCGACTTGTTCCAGCTGGTCAGCGAGGCGGATTTCATTCGCCACCTGGCGGGCGACGAAATGACCGACGCCGGCCACATCGAACGTGCGCTGAAGGCCAAGGCCACGCGCACCGGGCGGGTGTCGGCGCGGATTCTCGACGACATGCTCGCCGGGGTGATCCTGATCGACACCGCTGGCGCGGCGGTCGGCAAGTGCAACGGGCTGACGGTGCTGGAAGTCGGCGATTCGGCGTTCGGCGTGCCAGCGCGGATTTCCGCCACGGTGTACCCGGGCGGCAGCGGCATCGTCGACATCGAGCGTGAGGTCAACCTCGGCCAGCCGATTCACTCCAAGGGCGTGATGATCCTCACCGGTTACCTGGGCAGCCGTTATGCCCAGGAATTCCCGCTGGCGATCTCGGCGAGTATCGCGCTGGAACAGTCCTACGGTTATGTGGACGGCGACAGCGCGTCCCTGGGCGAGGCCTGTACCTTGATTTCGGCCTTGTCGAAAACCCCGCTCAAACAGTGTTTTGCCATCACCGGTTCGATCAACCAGTTTGGTGAAGTGCAGGCGGTGGGCGGGGTCAACGAGAAGATCGAAGGTTTCTTCCGCCTCTGCGAAGCGCGTGGGCTGACCGGCGAACAAGGCGCGATCATTCCGCAGGCCAACGTCGCCACGCTGATGCTCGATGAGAAGGTGTTGCAGGCCGTGCGCGCCGGGCAATTCCATATCTATGCGGTGCGCCAGGCGGATGAGGCGTTGAGCCTGCTGGTCGGCGAGCCGGCCGGTGAGCCGGACGCAGAAGGGCAATTCCCCGAAGGCACGGTGAATGCGCGTGTGGTCGAGCGTTTGCGCGCGATTGCCGAGATGATCAGCGAGGAAGACTTGAAGGAAGCTGAGAAGGAACTGGCGCTGCACGCGCAGGCGGAAGCCAAACCGAGCTGATCGGTTAGCCCGCCACTAAATTGACTCCAGGTTGGGGGCCAACGCCCGTTGGTCCCTACAACCTTGGTTTATCGCGTTTTTCTTCTATTCTGAGCACTAGGGATATCCACCGGAGTTGCAGGATAGAAACAGTCTCGCCGTGCTTGAGGCTGAACGCCGATCTACCGAGGGTCGCCGCCATGCCGCGCAACCTTTGCCTGACCCGCCAGTGTCTGGGCCTGGGCACTCGCATCGAATGCTCCATTCGCCCTCTCGCGGGGGATAACGGAATGTGGACGTTGTTGTTTGCCGCTGGAATGACCGGTGAGCAGCCTTCGACCATCAAATCCCAGGGACCGTTTCCCGGGCCGTTCGTGGCCGAAACCTTCCTGCAATCAATCGTCGAAAACCTGACCCAGCAAGGCTACGAGCTGGCGCAGGAGCCGCAGATCTGGTGCCTGCATCTGCAGGCCCACCTGCGCCAGCTCAATAACGGGCAGGAATGCCTGGCCCTGTAGGCCCGGTTATTTGCTTTCGGGCTTGTCCAGCTTGACCTCGAAGCCGTATTGCACGGTGCTCAGGTTGGTACGCTGGTAGCTTTCCAGCTGGGTCGGCTGGCCGTAGAAGTAATGCACATCAAACAACGCCGTGCCGTATTCCTCGGCGTGGTGGCTGACCCCGAGGATTTCCTTGAGGTAGTTGCCGCTGGCGTCCTTGGCATAGAAGCGCCAGCTGTCGGACGGGAACTGCGCCTGGTCGACGATCAGCGCGTTGTCCTTGAGCGACAGGCCCTTGGGCAGCTTGGTCACGTCGATCATGGCTTGGTCGATGCTGGCCAGGAACAGCGGAATCGAGCCCACCACAAACGCCGGGTTCTCCGGGAACAGGTTGAGGTCGTAGGTGAGCGTGCCGCGTGCAGGGTTCAGCTCGAAGGCTTCGCTCGGCAACTCGATGGGCTCGCCGCGCTCGCCTTTTTCATTGGCTGTGAAAAACGTCACCGGGGCTTCGTCGCTGTTGCGTTCGGTGCCCGCCAATTCGTCGTTGAAGGTGTAGGGGTGGTCAAACACGATATGCGCGGCGCTGGCATCTTCGACGGACTGGCTGATGGTCACGCTGTTTTTCAGTTGGTCCTCGGTCATCGTCGCGGTTTTCAGCCAACTGGCGGTGCTGTCGTCATACACCGTTACCGCCATCGGCAAGGCTTGCACGGTTTTCTGCAGGCTGTTCTTGTCGAAGCGCAATACGGGCAGGTCGAGGTCCTTGCGGGTCAGCGTGGCCTTGGAAAAGTCCAGCACGTCGACCTGCAGCGTGTCGATCAGGCCATTGAAGTAGACCTTGGCGTAATGGCTGCTTTGCTGGTGTTCGAAGGCTTTCTGCTCGTCCGTCAGTTGTTTCTCAAACGCGTCCGACCAGGCTTTCTGCTTTTGCATCTGCGCCAGTTGTTTCTCGTAGAACGCCACCTGCGCGGCATTTTCGTTGATCGAGCCCGAGCGCGTGAGGAACTGCCCGGTACTGTCGCGGGCCTGCACCAGCAACGGGTCCGGTGATTCGTCGCCGACCTCCGCCGCCAGCGGTTCGTGGTTGGTCAGTTCGATCTCGGCGTAGTTTTTTTCCAGGCTCAGCAGGTTGAGGGTGATATTGCCCTCGGTGCGCGGGTGGCCGAGGTCTTTTTTCGACAGGTCGAACGTCAGCACCTTGCCCGGCGCGACCACCTCGACCGTACCTTTGAGGCTGACGGGCTGCGGCTGGCTCTTGTTGTCGGTCTCGATGCCGTCGATGAACGGGTAGGTCACCGTCAGGTCATCGGGGTTGGTCAGGTTGGAACTGCTGGGGCTCAACTGGATGCCGGGATCGGTTTCCGACCATTCCGGCTGGAAGGGGATGACTTTGCTGTTGCTCAAGGTCACCGACTGCCATTCCAGGCCGTGGGGGAACGGGAACTGGTCGGGGGTGTTGAAGTTGAACGGGAACACCGGCTGCAGATCGGTCAGGTAGTCGGAGTGGGAGGTCTTGCGCAGCACGAACAGGCCGTTGATGTAGGTGTCGACCAGGGCCTGGGGCGTGGGGTAGTGCTTGAGCAGGGCCAGGCTGTCTTCGCCGTATTCGGCTTCGATGGGCTTGCTGGCGAGCTTGACCCGCGCCCGTTCCAGCAACAACAGCGAACCGCCGAGGTCGGCGATGGCGTCGCGCAGTTTGGGGTCCTGGATACTGTCGAGCGACTGTTCGAACTGCTTGGTTTTCTCTTCGAGGGTGGTCTGCTTTTGCTCGTCGCTGGGAGAACAGCCACCGGCCAGCAGCAATGCCGCACACAGGCCGATGCTGGCCCAAGGGGAACGCACATCCATCATCTTGAGTTTTCCTGTCCGACGTCTTTGAGCCGAGTTGATGGCCTCGACACTAGCAGAAAAACGCTCTTACAGATGCCACTCAGGTCAGTTTTCTCGCGGTCACAGGTGTTGGGTAGCGGCTGGTATACTCGCCGTCATTTCTAACCACGCTGTGTGAGATTCAATGGAACGCTTTATCGAAAATACGATGTACGCCTCGCGCTGGTTGCTGGCGCCGATCTACCTGGGGTTGTCCCTGGGCTTGTTGATCCTGGCATTGAAATTCTTCCAGGAAATCATTCACGTCGTTCCCAATATCTTCAGCATGCTCGAATCGGAAGTGATCCTGCTGCTGTTGTCATTGATCGACATGGCACTGGTCGGCGGCCTGCTGGTGATGGTGATGATCTCCGGCTACGAGAACTTCGTCTCGCAGCTGGACATCGATGAAAACAAGGAAAAGCTCAACTGGCTGGGCACCATGGACTCTTCCTCGCTGAAGATGAAAGTGGCCGCCTCCATCGTGGCGATTTCCTCCATCCACCTGCTGCGCATCTTCATGGATGCCAAGAACGTCGATCCGCAGCATTTGATGTGGTACGTGATCATCCACATGACCTTTGTGGTCTCGGCGTTCGCCATGGGTTACCTGGACAAGCTCACCAAGCACTGATCCCCCGCGCCGGCCTTACTGCCCGATGAAGTAGTAAGGCTGGCGATTGATTGCCATCTCCTTGATCACCGTGACCTTGCCGGTCAGTTGCTCCGTGTTATCCAGCAGCGCGACGTTGCCGGGGGCGGCGGCCAGGTAACTGCGCAGTTCGGGCTCGGTTTGCAGAATCGGCAAGTAGGCCTGCAGATAGAACACGCTGGCGCCATCGATGCGCTCGTTGGGCCGGAACAACGCGACCTTTTTGCCTTCGGCCTGTAGCGCCTGGATCTGGCTCATCACGGGCACGAAGGACTGTTTTTTGTCGGCTTTTGGCGCGAACCAGAAAGCAGCGCTCAGGTAGCAGGCGATGAGCACGGTGAACACGCCGCCAATCACGATTTTATGCCGCTTATACAGCGCCGGTTTGTGATCTTTCAGCCAGTGCAGCAGCACCTGCGCATATTCCGCAGCCAGTACGGCGGCGGCTGGCGTCAGCGCCATCAGGTATACGGTGCGCTTGCTGGAAGCCAGGGTCAGCAGGGTGAATTGCGCCACCAGCCAGACGCAGAAAAACAGACGGTAGCGGTTGTGCACCAGGCTTTTACGGAAGTGCCACAACCCCAGGTACACCAGGATATTCCACGGCAAAAAGGCTTCGGGCAGTTTGGCGATGTAGTAGTAGAAGGGTTCGTAGTGCCCGGCTTCGACAAACGAGCCGCTGAACCGCCCGACGCTGTTGGTCCACAGCACTTCGCCCACCGCCTGCAGCCCGCCGCGCTGGAACAGAAACCCCAGCCAGATCAGCAGTGGCACCAAGGCCAGCAGGGTAAACAGTGCCGGCCGCAGCCAGTCGCCGATGCGCAGGCGTTTGTCCATCCAACTGGTGCAGGCCAGGTACACAAAGATCACGATGCCCGGCATCGCCAGGCCCAGCACGCCTTTGCTCAGGGTGGCGATCACCATCCCGGCCGTGAACAGGGCCCACGCCCAGGCGGTTGAGCCCTGGCGCTCGGCCGCCGGCCGCATGGCCTGGTAGAACGCCAGCAGCGCGGTGGTCACACCCAGGCTGAGCAATGCATCTTCACCGACGCCGCGCACATTGCTCCAGTAACTGGCCATGGTCGCCAGGATCAGCGCCGCGCAGAACGCCAGTGTCTTTGGCCGCCCGAACGTGCGCAGCATCCCGTAAAGCAGCATCACGCTGAACAACCCGGCGAACGCCGAGGCCAGGCGCACGGCCCCGGGCGTGCCGCCAAACAGGCGGATCGCGCCGGCGTCGAGCCACAGGCTCAGGGGCGGTTTTTCCAGGAACGGCTCACGGAACAGCCGTGGCACCACCCAGTCGTTGTCCAGGTGCATGGCCATGGCGATCCCGCCGACGCGGGCTTCAGTGGAGCCTTGCAGTTCATGGTTACCAAGGGCGAAGAAGAACAACAGGCCAGCAAGCAGGAGCAGCAGAGGAACGGGACGCGTCATGGGGGCTGGTTACCGGGGCAGGGGGCCGTTCGAGGGAACGGCTCGCAATCGGTGAGTATAGGGGGGCGATTCTTAATATTTCATGAATGGGTACGAGGTTTGTGCAGCGGGACCGGGGCGGTGGTTTATTTCCGCCCCGGCTTCACTGCGGATGGGGGTTATGTCGCTTTGACTTTAAACCGGCTCAACCCTTGTTGCATGGAGCTGGCCCGTTCCGACAGGTCGCGGGCAGCCACCGCGCATTGTTGGGAGTTGGCCTGATTCTGCTGGGTGACTTCGTCGATCTGCTCCAGGCCGATACTGGCTTGCTGCAAGCCGGACGCCTGTTCACTCGAGGCTTGGTAGATCAGCGACACCAGGCTGGAAACGGTGCTGGTGCCGGTGACGATGTTTCGCAACGAGTCGGCCGTGCGACCGGCGATGACCATGCCGCGCTGTGTCTTGGTCGACGAGTCGGCGATCAGCGCCGCGGTTTGCTGGGCCGCTTCGGCACTGCGGGCGGCGAGGCTCCTGACTTCATCGGCGACGACGGCAAAGCCACGGCCCAATTCGCCGGCGCGTGCCGCCTCGATCGCCGCGTTCAAGGCCAGCAGGTTGGTCTGGGCGGCGATGTTGTCGATGGTGGTGATGATCGCGGTGATGTCTTTGCCCGAGTTGTCGATTTCGGTCATGGCGGCGATCAGTTCGCTCATCAGCTTGTCACTTTCCCCGGCGTCGGCGCGTGAGGCCTGGGATTGTTCGTCGGCCTTTTTCGCGTTGGCGGCGTTGTCGGTGGTCTGCGCGGCCATTTGCGTCATGACGGCACTGATCTCAGTGATGGACGACGCCGAGTTGGACGCACCGTCGGACAACGACTGGCTCAACTCGGTGACCTGTGCGGAGCTGCCGGTGATTTGCGTGGCGCTGGCCTGCACCTGGGAAATCAAGGTGTTCAAGTTGCCGACCATTTTTTCCAGGGACTTGCCCAACGTGTCGTTGGGGGAAGACAAACGCACTTCCAGGTCCAGATCGCCTTCGGAGATACGTTCAGCCACACGGACCTGACGCTGCAGGCTTTCGGACATCTCGTTCAAGGCCAAGGACAACTGGCCGACTTCATCGTCGGATTTTTGCACCAGGCGACGCGAGAAATCCCCCAGGCTGATGTTGGCAGCCAAGGCGGCGGCTTCACGAATCGGCCCGACGATTTTTGCGGTGGCGAACCACAGCGCCAGCAATGCCAGTACCGAGATACCCAGGCCGACCGAGACCTGCCAGATACTGCTGCTGACACCACGGGATTGCAGTTCCTTCTCCAGGGCAATCGCCTGGCTCATGACCACCGCCTTGGGCAGGTGGATCAAGATGGCCCAGGGTTTTTCGGTGCGGCCCAGGATGATCGGCATCTGTACTTCGATTTCCTGGGACTCCTGGTTGAGGCGACTGTCGCCCTGGCCTTTCTGCACATTGGCCAGCACCTTGTCCCAGGTGTCGGGTAGCAATGCCTTCAATGACTGGCCGATCAGTTCCGGCCGTTTACTGTCGGCGACCACCAAGCCCTGGTTGCTCAGGATCGACACCGAACCTTTGCCGCCGTAGAGGTCGGCGGACATTTGCTCGCTGAGTTTCTGGATAAACGAGATGTCGAAGTCTGCGCCGACCACGCCGTAAAACTTGCCATTGGCGGTGATCGGCACCGAGAGCGTGGTCAGCCACACATTTTTGCCTTGCACCACGTAGGGAAGGGGGTCGAGCACGCTTTCTTTCAGGGTGTCCCGGGGGCCGCTGTACCAGCCGCCCTTGAGCACGCCATTGGGGTGGCGGGCATCGGAGTCGTATTCGACCAGCGGTTGCACGGCGATATGGCCGTCCGAGCCGCGTGTCCAATAGGGCGTGAAGCGGCCGGTCAACGGGTTGTTGCCGCCTTCGTTGTTACGAAACGCTTGGTCCTGGCCGTCCACCGCATCCGGCTCCCAGCACGAATACGTGCCGTTGAAGTCGGGGTTGTCCTTGAGCACGCTGAGCAACATTGTATTGATTTGATCGCGGCCCAGTGCCAGCGGGCTTTGCGCACTTTTACTCGCGCCCAGCGTATTGGCCAGCGTGCGTGCCGAGTCCAAGGCATTTTGCAGTTTCGCCCTGATCGCATTGGCACGGGACTCCGCCAGGTTTTGTACTTCGCGAATGGTGCCGCTTTCGATCAATGTTGAAACTTCGGTGCCCACGTAGGCTTGATTGGCGGTTGAGGAGTACAACCCATATAACACCAGGCTTGCGCAAGAGATTAACAGGCAGAGTCCGGCGGTGAAGCAAATCCGAGTCTGTAATGAGTTGAATTTCATGGTATTTCCTGCCCACGCTAGTAGTTGCCGACATAATTGGATGGCGGCATTTCAGTTTTTTTTGTTCGCAAGGCTTATTGCTTGATCATGGGCTGCTTGAGCATATAAATGCAGTACAGCTGGGGCGTCGCTTAGTTCTGCTCGGACGCCTCATCGTCGAGCCAGAGACGTTCGGTGTTTTTAAAGCCATAACGCTGTGACGGTACGCGCGCAATGATGCGATCGGTTTGTTCGGGATCACTCAGGTCGATTATTTTGGGGGTGATATAAATATTCAACACCGGCAAGAAGAACAACTTAATCTTTGGCGTCAATAAAGAGTCGGGGTGTTGTTCGATCACCACGCCGATACTGCCACTTTTCAACTGAACGATAGACCCCACCGGATAAATACCCACGGACTTCAAAAACGCGCGGAACACCTCGTCGTCGAAATGCCCGTCCCATGTCGACATTTGCTGGATGGCGACCGCGGGGTCCCAGCCTTGGTTGTAGGAACGATCCGAGGTGATTGCATCGTAGACATCGCAAACGGCGGCCATTCGCGCAAAAAGACTGATCTGGTCGCCGACCAACTGATGGGGGTAGCCGCTGCCGTCCACCCGTTCATGGTGATGCAGGCAGACATCCACGACCATGTCGCACATCTGCGAAGTCGCCAGCAGGGTTTTCTCACCTTCCAGCGGGTGCGTGCGTATCAGTTGTAATTCGTCACCGCTCAAGCGCCCGGGCTTGTTGAGGATCGCGCCCGGTATGGCCATTTTGCCGATGTCATGCAGCAGGCCGGCCATCCCGACCCGGCGAATCAACACGGCGGGCAGGTTCAACTGGTTGCCCAGGGCAATCATCAGTGCACACACGGCGACCGAATGCATATAGGTGTAATCGTCGAGGCTTTTCAGGCGTGCCAGGCTGATAAAGGCGTTGGGATGGCGGGCGATCGAAGCGGAAATGTCGTCGACCAGTACGCTGATATTCTCCAACTCCAGGGCGCGGCCCATGCGGACATGGCTGAACATCTCGACCACGGCGGTCTTGGCGCGGGCACAGATTTCCTGGGCGGCAACAAGCTCGTCGTTCATGCAGGTGGGAGTGATCGTCGCCGCTGCGGGCGCAGGGGGCGGCTCTGCTGACTGGGGTGTCTCGGGTAGCTGCGCGCCGCAGCCCATGGCGCATTGGATATCCGCCTGCGCGTCGCGTGCGCGGCCTTGCCAGAAGGGCCTGGCCTCGCCGCTGTCTGGCGCCAGATGATAGAGCTCATTACATTTCAACATGATTTGCCCTCTGTTGATTTTGTTCTTATTCGTTTCCTTGCAGCCTCCTTGGCTTGAGTGTTGTTGTCGTGGAGCGTCAGTTCGTGTTGACGGCTTTGATACGTGAGACGACGCGGCCGGCCAGGTCATCGGGGCGGAACTTGGCCAGGAAGTCGTCGGCCCCGACTTTCTTGACCATGGCCTGGTTGAAGCCCCCCGAGAGCGAGGTGTGCAGCACAATGTGCAGGTTGGCCATGCGCGGGTCGTTGCGGATCTCGGCGGTCAAGGTGTAGCCGTCCATCTCCGGCATCTCGATGTCGGAGATCATCATCAGAAACTCCTCATCCGGCTTGCGCCCTTCGTCGAGCATGGCGCGCAGGTAGTCCAGCGCTTGTCGGCCATCGTTCAAGGCCACTACCTCGACGCCCACGGTTTCCAGGCAGCGGGTCACCTGTTTGCGCGCGACCATCGAGTCGTCCACGGTCAACACCCGCAGGTGTCGCGCCTGCTGGGTGACTTCGTGATCGATTACGCCGCTGGATATTTCCTCGGACGATGGCGATATTTCTGTCAGCACCTTTTCAACATCGATGATCTCGACCAGGCGGTCGTCCGTGCGGGTGACGGCCGTCAGGTAATTGTTCTCACCACTGCCCTTGGGCGGCGGATGGATGTCTTCCCAGTTCAGATTGACGATGTGTTCGACCGCGTAGACGAGGAAACCCTGAACGCGATTGTTGTACTCCGTAAGTATTATAAAAGCGCTTTCCTGATCCTCGACTCCGGGCAGTCCCGTTGCCATGGCCAGGTCAAGAATAGGGATGCAGACACCTCGGATATTGGCCACGCCACAAATATTGTTATTAGACTTTGGTATCGATGATAACTTCGGGCAGCGGATAACTTCACGAACTTTGAATACGTTGATCCCGTACAGTTGGTGATTGTTGAAGCGGAACAGCAACAGTTCGAGCCTGTTCTGCCCGACCAGTTGTGTGCGGCTGTTAACGGAGGCCAGTACACCGGTCATACACACTCCTTAAACCTGGTTGAACAGCGCTGATGTCGTAATGACATTAGCATATGTAGGGGGATGTAAAATATATGTGAAAATAAAAGAATGCCAGGCTTGGTCGTTAAAGCGATATGAAGTCAGCTGAATGTCTTTTCGCACAGTTGTTTTAAATGCTTAGTTGGCTAACTTATTGTTTGTTGTTGTTGAGAATGATTTAGATCGAAGGTTTTAGATGATCTGCAACATTCGATAGTTCATATAGCCCAAGTCGGAGTCGAGGCATGACCGCCGCTGATGATCCTTGCGGGTGCCGGGCACATCGATCTCGCGCATGCGTTGCAAAGGCACGTCGATGCATAAGTCGATGGGCCGCGTGTAAACAGAAGCGGCGTGTCTGAACCGTTCATATATCTGTTTCGGCCGAACCCTGGCGATGGTCGAGAAGCGTCTAGCCTGGGCCTGAGAACCTGCTCCATTTGTTTACCTGTACGGACAAACATCGTGGACGGGGTCGCTGATTTTGCTTAGGGTGTGGCCATTCGATATTACTGGCAAGGTGGTCTGCATGCAGCGCGAACAGTTCCTGGCGCAACCTGAAGTTGAGTCCTTCATCGCATGGCTTGCAGCGAACTTGCCGACGCTGACCTTCAAGCTGCGCTTCAAGTCGAGCAAATTTGTGCCTGGCGGTTTGACGGCTGATGTCCAGGGCATCGAGCAGGTGCTTGGGCACTATCGCTGGAAGGCAAGCTGGCAGGATACTCACCAATGCTCGGTGGATTCACGCACCTGGGCTGAAACCCAACGCTCTCTCGGGCAACTTCGCGAATGGCTGACGAGTGCGGTCAAACAGGGGAATGACCAGCAAGCGCTTCAAGCCTGCCTGCAGATTCTTCGTTGGGGCGGTGTGCGGGGCGCCATTCCGTTTTTGCACCGGCTGGCCGCAAACGGCAAGCTGTCGAGCTATCTGCAAAAGATGGCCGGGCTGATGTCGCTCGATGGCAAAAATGACCTGGATGATCTCGATGCGATCAGCGTCGAGCGTTTCGATGCGGGCCTGACCAAGATTCATGCGTTGTTTGATTCGTCGGGCTCCCCCATCTATGACAGCCGCGTCGGCGCAGCGATAGGCATGCTGTATTCACTGTTTCGCCAGCAATGGACCGGGAGCGGCAAACCCTTGCTGGCTTTCCCGTCCGGAGCCGCTCGTGGCAGCCAGATCCGCAACCCCGGAGCATTTTTGAACGGCCTGGCCGCGCCTCAGTTCTCTTCGATCAGCTATGAGACATGGGCCCGCTGGCAAGTGCGGTTGGGCTGGATTATCCGCGCCCTGCTCGAGCGCACCGGCTGGTTCGCCGAGCAAGGCGCGCTGCCTGCGCGGTGCCATGCGTTCGAGGCCAGCCTGTTTGTGCTTGGCTATGACCTGCGGTGCTTTGGGTGGACGCCTAAGTCAGCCGTGCCGGTGGTTGACCTGCCGGAACCCGAAGAACGTGACAGCACGGGCTGGGTGCCGACGGGGAACCCTTTCAGTCAGGTCATCAACGACTATCTGCTGTTCCGTCGCCAGGGTGGAAAAAGCGATAAAGCCTCGTTCGTTGACTGGTTGTCGACTCATCCGCACCACGCACGTCCGATCTCGCAGGCTACCGCTCAGGACTACTGTTTTGCGTTTTCGATGCAGGAGTTCGACCTCTTCGACCGCTCACTCGAAGCGCTGGAGCGGATTGTCGCCGGTGGCGAGGACGGCTTGCGTGCCGTCTTGGCGAGCGAGGTGCTGGAGCCTTTCACCTTGGGCGATGAGCGCGTCAGCGTGTGTCTGGTAGACGTCATGATCACGGGGCGGGCGTATCAGCGAGAGTCGACCGGTGACGCGCGCGTCGAGTCGATCTTGAGCGCCGGGTACGCCGGCACGAAAAACAGCGCAAACACACTGATGGCCCTGGGACGCAACGTGGGCAAGCACTTCGGTCTGTTGGACGACAAGCATTTGCCTACGCCGCTCTTCGAGCGTTTCTTCGGCGCATGTTCGCTCGAGGCGTGACGCTCACGACGTTGTGTGGGGGGCGGCCGATCACTCTGTTTGAGCGCATCGATGATCGCGCCGAGCTTGGCCTCAGCGACTGGCACCTCTGCGTGCTGTTCGATGAGGCGCCGCCTCTCGATCCGTCCGGCTTGAATCAGCGTGACCTGGCGGGCGATACGCCGCTGGACATGGCTTACCGGCTGAACCGCAGCGGCCTGATCGACACGCTGGAGTCACTCGGCGCCCAGGGCAACCCGCAGATTCGCGGCTGGGCCGGCCTGGGCAGCTTCATGCCCCACGACAAATACATCCACCTGCCTGCGCGATACGGCAATGTCAAAACCCTGCAAGCCCGCTACCGCCTGGGTGCCAGCCTCAATGACCGCGATGGGCTGGGGAACACGCCACTGCATTGGCTGCTGCTCAATGGCCACTTGAAGGCCGCGCGGTACTTCATCGACCGCGTCATGACGTTCGGTCTTGATCTGGGCGCGAAGAATCACCAGGGCAATACGCTGCGCAATATTGCTCTGCTCAACGGCCAGCATGAACTGGCACAGCGCTTACTCGCGGCCGAGATCGACAATTGCCTGCGTGCGCTGCGCCTCTGGCAGGACATGCGCCTCAATCATGCATCAACCACGGTCTCAACTCTTTGAGATTGGTGACCACGATCTGCTGGGCCTCGGGGTTGGTCGCCTGGTTGCGCGGGTCGACCTGATAGCGGCGCAAGACGTACTTCACCAGTGCCTTGCGACTGGACACCACCAGTTGCCCGTCGGTCATGCCGAAGTCGGTTTCGATGATGGCCTGCTGCGCCGCGTTCAAGCGGCCATCGGGGGCGAAGATGATTGGCACTTCGGTATTCCAGTCTTCGTCCAGTTCCCGTGTGTTCTGCGACGCGTCGAGCAGGTCCGGCTCACCGCGCAGGCGGCTCAGCACAAAGTCGCGGTACTGCCGATTCTTCTCGCAGTAAGCGCGCACATGCCAGCGCATCCCGGTGTACACCAGGGTGTGAGGGGCAATCAGGCGGATTTCCACGTTCGGGGTATTGAGCGATACGTACTCGGTCTCCAGGCGTAGACCGTCGCGGCATGCCGCGAGCAAGGGGCGCAGGATCTCTGGCCGGATCGGCCGGTCCGGCACTTCGAGCACCTTGGTATGGGCATATGCCAGGGCCAGGCCTTCGATGTGCGGCGCCCGTTCATTGTTCTGGTAAAGCAGGTGCAGGTAGGCACTGGCGCTGTCATCGATGAACAGCGGCTTGAAGTGTTTGCTCGGTACATAGCCCTTGCGTTGCTTGTCATATGTCAAGTTTCGGGGCGCATGTTCATTAATGTAGGTATTGATGTCCTTGGAGGCTTGCTGGCGGCTGATGCCGAAGCTCTGGATCAAGTGCCCCGTGGTCAGGCGGCCTTCCCACCAGGCGACGGTCTCGATCAAACGATAGCGAAGTGCCAGGTCCCAGCGCACTTGTTCGATGGATTGCTTGCGTTTCATACCTGCTCCATGTGCGTGAATACTTTACCTGTATAAGTCTACATTCTAGACCTGTCGTAAATCACTACATATCGTGTCGCTGTCTTCGGAATATCTCGAAGGGATGGAAGGATGTGAACATGAGTATGTCGGAAGTGGTTTCGACGGGGGCATTGGCGGTGATGGGGATCATCCTGCTGGTGCTGGTACAGCATTGTTTGACGTTGAGCGAGCTTTGGAAAATGCTTGCCCATTATCAGAAGGATCTGCGTTGGGCGCAGATCTGGGACATGGAAAACCGCGAGCTGCGGTCGGCGTTGCGCGCCGAGCGAGAACACGTCGCGCAGCTGCAGCGCAAGCTGGAATTGCTGCAAGCGCTGCTCCCGGTCACAGAATAATCCGCAGTATCGCCATCCAGGAGAACCCATTCATGCCGATAAAACCCAGACCCTTCACCTTTGTGTGTGAAGACTGCAAGTGGAAGAAAACCATTGCGCCGCGCAGTGACGCGCTGATGCCCGGCGATTGGTTCGCGAGCTGTCCGAAATGCGGCAGCACAGCCCTGAAAATGCGCGCGGCCGGGTGGCTGGAGGCGGCGCTGGCGGAGTTTGTGGCGCGGCGCTAGGCGTCGACAGCTACAGGCTGAACGCGTGGATCTTGTCGACGATCTGGCGTGAAGCCGTCCTGATTGCCGTTGCGGTATTGCCCGCGATATGCGGCGTCAGTTGTGCGTTGGCAATGCCTGCCAGCGGTGAGTTGAAGCGGTCCTTTTCTTGGGCAAAGGTGTCGATGGCGACTGCTTTGATATGCCCGGGAAAGCGGGTCATGAACGCTGCCAGTTGGTCCTCGTCGACGATGCCACCGCGGGCGGTATTGATCAGGATCGAGCCCGGGCGCATCTGGCTGAACGCTGTACTGCCGAACAGGCCCCGTGTGAGCGGCGTGAGTGGTGTATGGATCGAGACGACATCAGCTTCGCCGAGCAACTGCGAGAGGGTTGGTCTTCGATCAAGCCCAAGGTCCCGTGCGACCTGATCGGTAAAGCGCTCCGAACCGGTGGCGATGACCTTGATGCCGAGTGCCCGCGCCTTGCGAGCGACCTGTTGGGCAATGCCGCCAGTGCCCACCAGCCCCAGCGTCAGCTCGGAGAACTCCTGGCCGGGAGGTAGGCTGCCCTTGGACCAGTGGCCTTTATGGGTTTCGGTGTTGTAGTGGCTGAGGTCCCTGGATAAAAACACCGCTTGGGCCACCACGTATTCAGCGACGGCCGTGGCGTTGGAACCTGGTGTGTTCAGTATCGTCACGCCAGTGCGCTCGGCCTCTTGCCGGTCGATGTGGTTAAGCCCCACGCCTGCCTGGGCGATGGCGCGCAACGGTGTTGCCAAGGCAGGGGAGGCGGCGGCGCTGATCAGTTCGCCATCGAGGGGGATGTTCAGGCGCGTCTTGAACACGCTGTAGCCCCCGGCCTGGATTACCGCCGCGATGAAGGCGGACTTGTCGTGGCAATTGATCTGGGCGTATTGAATGCGCTCGCCGTAGTGGTTCCTGATGCTGTCCTGGTCGGTGAAATAATGAAGGTTCAGGGTGACGGCCAGCCCCAGTTCAAGGAATCGGTCGATTTCCTCAAATAGCAGCGGCGGGCCAGGGGCGTCCAGTATCAGGGTGGTGAATGCCATGCGCGTGATCCTCTTGAAAGAGTGCCTGAGTCCCTCGGCCGCCTCGATGACGTCCTTGTTCGCACTCCACCATAGAGCGTGAAGCCGCGTTATTCACGTTCCAGGCATAACGGGAGCGTTGTCCGCGCTTCTGAGAGTGAGGCTCCTTTTGGCCGTAGCCGAAGCACTGCACTTCACACGCGTAGCAAAGACACTGTATCAGGGCGGTGTGCCACCTGGACGGTTGCGTGCGCTCAGCCGATCACCGTCTATACACCAGCGTATTGGTATACCGTCGCGCTCCAATATTGGCTGCCATTGTGCTGTTGGCGGGTCCAACCGTCTGCGAGCAGGTGTTTGGCGATCATTCGATTCATCACGCCATGACCGAGCAGCAGAACCGGCCCTTCACCGGCGAGGGACTGCAGTCGTTGAGCGGCCGTGTTGGCGCGCAACCTTGCGGCGCCAGCGGATTCGATATTGCGTGAGTAACCGCACAGCCATAAGACCCGGAAGATAAATGCCCAGGTAAACGGCGATAGCCGGGGCAGTCGCCAACGGCCATAAGGCAGTTGCGCTTCGCAGAAAAGCGCGTCGACGACAGCAGGCTTCAGCCCGAGCACCTCGACCGAGGTCAGCGCACGAGGCGCGCTGCTTGAAACAACCAGGGTGGCGGCTGCGGCGAGTTGCTGGCTGGCGTCCGGAGCCGGATGGCGGATGATTTCGGATCGGTTGTATTGCTCGATCCAGTCTTTCATCTCGAACATTGAGATTCTTTCGCGCGCGGCCATCTTGGGCTGGCCGTGACGCATCAGGATGATGGTTTTGCTCATCGTGTGTTTTCGTCCTTGTTTGGCTTAACCACGCCATGTTTCCGATACCACGCCACAGTGTCAGAAACGGTCTGCTCCAGCACTCGAAAACTCAGGCCAAGCTCCTGTTCGCTCTTGTGGTGGTTAAAACAGGTACGGTGCTCCTCTCGTATCAATAGGCGCAACGTCGCCATGCTCAGCAAAATAGGCTTGCCGGTAACGCGCGCGTAAACCTCCTGCACCGCCGCCAACAGGTACAGCGCGGGTACTGGCAGTTGCCGAACAGGGGTTTTGACGCCCGCGATACGCCCCAGCACAGGTACCAACTGGCGCATGGTCAAGTTGCGACCGGCCGCGAGGTAGCGCTCTCCTCGCCGCCCATGTTTGGCGGCGGCGATCTGGGCACATGCCACATCGCGGGCATCGACCACGGAGAAGGTGCCGGGGATCAGCCCGGGTAACTTGCCGTTGATCACGTCCTTGACCAATTGTCCGGAGGAGGTCGGGCCCATATCGCCCGGGCCCCACATCCAGCCGGGCAGCACCATGCAGGCATGCATTTGGGGATGGGTTTCAAGGAACGTCAAGACGACACGCTCGGCGAGGATCTTGCTGCGGTAGTAGTCATCCGCATCGGCTTCGGCCCGCAGGCATGTCTCGTCGATAGAGGTGCCGGGGGCTCCGTCGAGCACGGCAATCGACGAGGTATGCACGAAGCGGCGGACCCCCGCGCGATAGGCCTGGTGAAGCAGGGCTTGCGTACCGGCGACATTGATCTTTTCGAGCGCTTCCCAGTGGCTGCCGCCCTTGTAGTTATCGCGAAAGAACGCTGCGGTATGAAACACCGTATCGCAGCCTTGCAACGATGTTGCGAACGCGTCGGTGTCGGCCATATCGCCAACGACCAGTTCCACGCTCGGCAGGTCGTTGAACTGCTGCTCACCCTTGGCCCGTGAGCGGACCAGGGCTTTGACGGCGTAGCCGTGTGCGACCAGTTCCCGCACCAGGTTGTTGCCCAGCAAGCCGGTTGCGCCAGTGACGAATGCGTTGCGCATGGGGTCCATAGTCATACATTTCATTCCAGTCGTTTCGAAGGCCGGTAGATATACCGTTGAGGCTGCGCCTGAAAAACAGCGACTACTGCATAATGGCTTTGCATATATGCAAACCCTGGAGGATGGGAGGTATGGCGTTGCAGGCAAATTGGGACGATCTTCGTCTGCTGTTGGCGGTCTCGCGGCGTGGCAGTTTTCTTCAAGCTGGCCAACTGCTGGGGATCGCGGCGTCTACCGTGTCCCGTCGCCTGACCCAGCTGGAAGCGGCCCTGGGTGAGCCGCTCGTTGAGCGCGGCGTTGAAGGCTGCTGGTTGACCTCGCGGGGCCAAGCCCTGGTGGACGTCGCGGTGGCAGCAGAGGCGGGCTTGAGGCGTCAGACGGCGGCGGAGTTGTCCGGGGAACACGCAGCGCTATGTGGCAGCGTGCTGGTCAGTGCCGGCGAGGGGTTTTCTTCTTGTGTGTTGGACGCCGCGAGCCGGTTTACGGCCCTGCATCCGCGCTGTTCCGTGGAGTTACTGGTCGCCACCGACTTTCACAAGATCGTCCGCGGGGTGGCGGATATCGCCATACGCACAGCGCACCTGGGCGAGCCATCGTTGATTTATCGACCCATCGGCAAGCTCGCCTATGGCGTCTTCGCTGAGGCCGGGTACCTGAAGCGATCTCCCGGGGTGACCCTGGCTACGGCGGTCAACATCGCCTTGCTTCCTCCGCTGGATATGTTGCCTCAAATGCGTGCCGCAAAGGCTGCGGGCCTGGACCGTGCGCAAATCAGCGTGAACTCGTTCGCCGTCCAACTGGAGTCGGTGCGGCAAGGCATGGGCGTGGCTGTACTGCCGCGTATTCTGGCGAAGGGCCTGACGGAGTTGTTCCCGGAGCTGGAACTTCCAGAGATGGAGGTCTATCTGGTAACCCGGCCTCAGGCGTTGAAACAGGCGCACATCAGATGTTTCTTCGACATTCTGGAGCAGGTATTGCTCGAAGTCCTCTGCGTCGGCACGCATCAAAGGGCGAGCTGACAACGTCGCAGTGCGGATCGCGAAGAGGCACCGCTGATGGTTCTCGTCCGTTTCAGTCGATGAGTTGTCTTGACGGAACATTTCGCTCATCCAGGCGGTTACGTAACCTGATCCCAGGTAAATGCCATGAAGGGATCGGTTATGAAGAGTGTTACTCGCGCCTCTTTGCGAGATGAGAATGATCATGTGCAGCGCCAACGCTCGCTGAGCGTTCTGGCGGTGCTCGTCGTGTTGTTTCTCGCGGCGATGGACAGTACTGCTGTCAGCACGGTACTGGCGCAGATCAATGCGCAAATGCAGGACGCGACGCTCTATCCCTGGGTGGTCTCAGGCTTCCTGCTACCCCTGGCACTCATTGCCCCGCTGGCCGGCGCACTGGCGGATCGGTTCGGGGTTTCGTCGATGATGAAGGTCAGCCTGCTGATCTTCATCGCCGCGTCGGCGCTGGTTGCCGCTAGCCAGAGCATGGTCATGCTGATTGCCGGCAGAGCGCTGCAAGGCGTCGGGGCGGGTGGCATCATCGTTCTTTCCTACTCGATGCTGGCGTCGCTCTTCGACGGGCCCAAGCGTGCCAGCATGCAGGGCATGCTCAGCAGTGTCTGGGGGCTGGCGGCTGTGTTGGGCCCGGTTGCCGGTACGGTGCTGGGCAACACCCTGAGTTGGCGCTGGGTATTCTGGCTCAATCTGCCGCTGGGCTGTTTGGCATTGGCGGTGTTGTGTTTCACACCTGCTATCGGTCGAGGTCAATCGACCAGGACGGTCGACCCGATAGCGCAGGGCCTTTTGGCCATTGCTGCTTGTGCGGGGCTGTTCATGTTGAGCAGTCAGCGTCTGGATATGATCCCATACCCGATAGCGACGCTGGCGTTTGTGGTGCTCATCAGTCTGGTCGCGCTGATAGCTCGCGTGCGTCAGGTACCTGCCGGTAGCCCAGTGCCGTTTGGTTTCTTTGAACGGCCTGCACTGGGAGCGGTCATGGCGTTGGTGGTGATCTCCAGTATCGGCTTGTACGCCACGGTCAGCGTGTTGCCAATTGCCCTGAGCCATTCGCCGGGCAGCGCATTGTCGACCGGCGGGCTGATCATGCTGGTCGCGTTGGGCTGGGTAGGCGGTGCCACCGTCTGTGGCAAGCGTCTGGCGAATGTCGGGTTCAAGTCCATGGCTATCGTTGGGATGGCCATGCTGATGCTCGGTTGTCTGGGGGTGGCTGCGGGGTTGCACTGCTCGCAGTGGCTGCTGATGGGCGTCGGTCAGATTCTGGTCGGGCTGGGTATGGGCTTTACAGCCACAACGACCCTGGTACTCGCACAGAACAGCGCCCCGCCTGATCAGTTGGGAGCCTATACCTCCACGGTGCAGTTTCTGCGCAACCTTGGCGCGGCGTTTGGCGTCAATGCACTGGTGGCTGTTGCGTTGTACCTGCCGCCAGACCAGTCCTACCCGGACACGTTCCTGTTGCTTGGTCTTTTGATGGCACTCGGTTTACTCTTTGCCTTCAAGCTGCCTGCGCGCGGTGGACCGCAGAAAGGGTAAGCAGAGTCGCAATGAGTTTCGTCGACCTGGATCACACCGCACTGGTTGTTGAACGGCAGCTAACCAAGCTGCCCGAGGCGGAGCGTCATGCTCATCAACACCCCTTCGGGCAGTTTGTGTTAGTCAAAAACGGTGTGCTTCATGGCAACGCCATCGAGCAACGCTGGTTGCTCAAACCGGGAATGGCGGTCTGGATTCCGCCACAGACCTTGCACTCGGGCGAGGCGTATAACCCGGTAGACCTCACGGTCTTGTACCTTGACCCTGACCTGTGCAAACACATCTCCCCGAGCGTCAAGCTGATCGATGCATCCCCGCTGATCATCGCCCTGTGCGAGCGGTTGGCCGAGCAGGGCACTCGACCGCTTTGCGAACAACGGCGCGCCTGCATGTTGCAGTTGTTGTTCGAGGAGATCGAAGAGCGGGTGCCCAGCAACATGGTCCTGCCTTTGCCGAGCGACGCACGGCTCAAGCGTGTGGCCGAGCAACTGATCGCCAGGCCTGGGATGCGCAAGAGCCTGACCGAATGGGGGCACGAGGTAGGCGCTACGGAGCGGACGCTGGCGCGGCTGTTTCGCAAGGATACCGGATTGCGCTACACGGACTGGCACAACCGCCTGCTCCTCGTGGAGGCATACCGAGGCCTGGCAGGCGAACACTCCAACGAGACCCTGGCGCAGCACCTGGGATTTGCGTCGGGGGATTCCTTTGGTCATTGGTTTCGGCGCATCACCGGCAGCAGCCCAGGCAAGGTGCGTAGCTCTTTGCAGGTTGCCAGCGCGTAAGTGCGGCCGCTGGCCCCATGAGCCCGCGCCCCTGAAGGGCGCGCGCTCATTTCTCGCTTGACCGCTCAACGGGCAAAAAAACGAGGCGCGCAAGGCTCATCCGGCGATGTACAGTCCGCCGTTCACGTGCAGTACTTCGCCGGTCATGAAACTTGAGCCGTTGCTGCATAGAAAGGCGATCACCGAGGCGATTTCGCTCGGTTGACCCAGGCGTTTGAGCGGGGTCTGCTCCACCGAATCGCTGCCGCGGCTCGCGATCAGGTGCTGGGTCATCGGGGTTTCGATGATCCCGGGGGACACCGCGTTCACCCGGGTCTGCGGCCCCAACTCCCGCGCCAGGGCGCGGGTCAGGCTCAGTAGGCCGCCCTTGGAGGCGCCATAGTGCGCGTTAGAGAACGCCCCCCGATGTGCGGCCACCGAGGTTAGGTTGACGATTGCGCTGTTGGCACGCAGTACCGGGATTGCCCGCTGGCACAGGTAGAACACGCCGTCGAGGTTGATGCCCAGCGTTTGGCGCCATTGCTCATCGGTCATTTGGCGAATCGGCTGCGACTGGTACAAACCGGCCGATGGCACCAGGAAGTCGATGCCGCCGAAGCGTTCGACGGCCAGTTGCACAGCCTTGGCCGAATCGGCAGGGTCGGCCGCATTCATCCGCAGGGTGGCGACGCGCTCGCCGCTGGCGTCCAGTTCCCGGGCGAAATCCGCCAGGCCGTCGCCGTCCAGGTCGGCGAGCACCATCGAGGCGCCGTACTGATAGAACAGCCTTGCCACTTCGCGGCCGATGCCACCGTTGGCACCCGTCAGCAGCAGGACGCGATTGTTGAAATCGTACATGGTCGTTGTCTCCGAAAGAGTGCCTGGGTTCATGGGCCGAGAATGCGCGCCAGATGTTCGTGTTGCAGGTCAACGCCGAGAAAACGACAGATCTGCACGATCTGGCCATAGATCATGTGTTGTCCATGGTGAACGCGGCAGCCGCGCAGCCGAGCCGCGGCCAACAGGGGGGTGTCGCCGGCGCGCATCACGGCTTCGCAGACCAGGGCATCAGCCCGCAGAGTGCTGGGGTCCAGCGGCAGGGCATCGTCGTCCCTGAGGCCCAGGGAGGTGGCGTTGATGATCACGTCGAAGTCCTGCGCATTGCCGTCGCTGGTGCTTAGCTCGACCTTGGGGAACTGCGTTTTCAGGCGTTCCAACAGGGCTTCGGCGCGGGCAGGGGAGCGATTGTAGATCGCTAGCCGTGCCGGTTCCTGCCGGGCAATCGCTGCGGCGATCGACTTGCCGGCGCCACCGGCGCCCACCAGCAGCACGCGTTTGCCTTCCAGCCTATGACCTTGCTGATGCAGCCCGGCGAGCATGCCTTCGCCGTCGAAGTTGCCACCGATCAAGCGGCCGCTCTCGGGGTCGATCCGCACCGCGTTGACCGAGCCGACCTGGCGTGCGGTCTCGGTCAGTTCGTCGCAGTATTCAACGATGCTTTCCTTGTACGGGATGGTCACTACCAGGCCGTGCAGATTGGCGATGCCGGATACGCCGAGCAGCACCTTGTGCAGGTTCGACCCTTGCACGTGCAGCGGCACGCAGACCAGGTCGAGGCCCTGGTTGGCAGCACTGTGGTTGATCACTTGCGGAGTTTTTACATGGGCGATCGGATCGGCAACGATGCCGATCAGTTGCGTCTGGCCACTGATGTGCATGGGAAACCTCAACGGTAGGAGTGGGTACGGGCGGTCGTGCCGAGGCGCTTCTCATAAAGAGCCGGGCCGAAAAAGGGATCGAGTGGAAGCTGGAATACCGCAGGGTGGGCGGTCGTGCCGAGGGCAGGAGGGGTGTCGGAGGTGCGGATCAATGAAGCCAATGCTTGTAACAGTGCGCTGATAGAACTCATGAGCAGTAACCTGTCTGACATATTTTATTGTTGTCTGACAGGATGGTAGAAGGCTTCGCTTTTCGGTGTCAAGGGTGCTGCCGGGAATCAGGCCTGCAGGTACATGTTCATCCGCTTGGCGGCATTGCGCAGATGGCGCTCGGCGGCTTCGCCGGCCAACACCGGATCACGGGCCTGGATGGCCTGGAAGATGGCCTGGTGCTCGTCCTGCACGTCCTGGATCAGCTCGTTGTAGATTTCGGCGGTGTTGCTGCGAGCTTCGCGAATCAGGCGCCGGACGCTGTGGTCGAGGTACTCGTTGAGCGATTTGAAATGCGGGTTGTGCGTGGCCGCGACAATCGCCTGGTGGAAGGCATAGTCTTCTTCGTCCCCCAGTTGATCATTGACCATGGCGTATTCCATACCAACCAGTGCCTGGCGAATCTTCTTCAGGTCTTCGGGGGTGTGGCGCAAGGCTGCCAGGCGCGTGGCGCCCACTTCAATGGTGATCAGGAATTCGAGGATATGCAGCAATGCGTCCCCTTCACCCAGCGAGACTGCTTTCAAGCGAAACGCATGGCGCTCGCCGCGCTTGGCGACGAAGGCACCCTTGCCTTGCTGAGTGGTGATCAGCTCTTCGAACTTGAGCTGCGACAAGGCTTCGCGCACCACCGCCCGGCTGACCGAAAACTGTTCGCACAGTTGCCGTTCGCTGGGCAGTTGATCGCCGGTGGCCAGCCGCCCGGATTGGATCTCGCCACTGAGCCAGTGAACGATTTCCATGGGCAGGGGCTGGTTGGGGTGCGCGTTGTCGCTTTTCATGGTTCGGTCCTCTGCCAGGGGGCAGCACGGGTACGGGCATTGATGTGATGAGCTGTTGATAGTGACGGATTGAGCTGTGGTCTTACAAGTGTTTGAAAAAATAATCCAGGGTGGAGTTGTCTGTTTTAAAGGCCCGCAGGTGCATTTATAAAAAATAAATGCATAAAACGTGGTAGGAGTGCTTTGACTTCGCGGCAGGCTTGACGTAATTTTCGCCAACTGGTCAGACATGTACTTGCTGATGTACTACCAGATTGCAAATAACAATAAAAATTCGAGGTTTCCATGCACACCAAGACCACGCTGCGTCTGCTCACCCTCGGCACGACCCTGTTCGCCGGTATCGCCTGCGCTGATCCTTTGAAAGTGGCGTTGGTCGAGACCCTGTCGGGGCCGTCGGCCGCCACCGGGCAAATGTTCCGCGCCGCCACGCGTTTTCAGATCGAACGGCTGAATGCCGAGGGCGGTTGGAACGGCGAACCGATCCAGCTCCTCGAGTTCGACAGCCAGGGGACCCCCGCGGGCGCCTCCGAGAAACTCAAGGCCGCCATTGGCAGCGGCGCGCAAATGATTGTCCAAGGGGCTTCGTCAGTGGCTGCCGGGCAGATCACCGAAGACGTGCGCAAGTACAACCTGCGCAATAAGGGCAAGGAGGTGGTGTTCCTCAACGTCGGCGGTGAAGCGCTTGAACTGACCGGCAGCAAATGCCACTTCTATCACTTCCGCTTCAACGGTAACGCACCGATCCGGGTCAAGACCCTGGTCGCGGCAATGAAAGAGGCGGGCACCCTGGGCAGCAAAGTCTATTCCATGAACCAGAACTACAGCTGGGGCCAGGACATGGAAAAATCCATCACTGAAAACGCCGCGGCTGGCGGTTATCAGTTGGTGGGTAAAAGCCTGCACGACACGCAGAAGGTGCAGGATTTTTCGCCCTATATCGCTCGCATCCAGGCCTCCGGCGCAGAAACCGTGCTGACCGGCAACTGGGGCAACGACCTGTTGCTGCTGATGAAAGCCAGCCGCGCCGCCGGCCTGAAGCTGCGCTTCGGCACGGCCTTTCTCGATCAGCCGGGCAACCTCGCCAACGCCGGCGATGTCGCGCTGGGGCACTACGTTTCCCACCCGTTCAACATTGAGGCGGCGGGCGAGCAGGGCGAAAAATTTGCCAGCGAGTATCAGGCCAAGACCGGGCACCTGCCAGCCTACATCGAGCCACAGACGGTATTTGCCTTGCAGATGGTCGGCAATGTGCTGAAGAAGCTGCCGGCCGAAGATGGCCGTCTCAATACCCGCAGTTTCGCCCTGGCCCTGGAACAGGCCAGCGACCGCAACCCATTGGGTGACGTGCGGATGCGTGCCGAGGATCACCAACTGCTGATGCCGTTCGTGGTGTCGGTGGTGTCGAAGGAGGCGCGCTACAAGGTTGACGGCACCGACATGGGCTTTGTGCCGATCAAGTCGTTCAGTGCCGATCAAGCCGCAGCGCCTGTCCAGGATGCCTGCCGGATGCAACGACCCGAGTGACGCCGCCTGGCGTGCCGAGCGGCACGCCTTCCTGCCCATCGCGAACGCTGGAGTCGCCTATGGAATTTCTCACAGTTTCACTGCTTAACGGCGTGATCTACGGCCTGCTGCTGTTTATGGTTTCCGCCGGCCTGACGCTGATTTTCGGCATGATGGGCGTGCTCAATTTCGCCCATGCCTCCTTCTATATGGTGGGCGCCTACCTGGCCTACACCCTGCAGAAGGTTGTCGGCTTCACGACTGCGGTAGTGCTCTCGACCGTGCTCGTGGGCCTGCTCGGCGTGATCGTCGAGCGCTTCTTCCTGCGCCGCGTACACAAACATGGCCATGCTCATGAACTGCTGCTCACCTTCGGCCTGACGTTCATCATTGCTGAACTGATCAAGTTGTTTTACGGCAACTTTTCCGTCGAATACCGAGTTCCAGAGTTCCTCAACTTTGCCGCCTTCCAGGTGTTCAGCACCGACTATCCGTTCTATCGCTTGTTGATGGGTGTGGTCTCGCTGCTGGTGTTCGGCCTGATCTACCTGCTGTTGACCCGCACTCGGGTCGGCATCGTGGTGCGGGCGGCGATTCATCGTCCACAAATGGCCGAGGCCCTGGGGCACAACGTCCCGCTGGTGTTCATGGCCGTGTTCGGCATCGGCGCGGCACTGGCCGGCCTGGCCGGGGCTCTGGCTGGGGCGTTCTACACCACCAACCCGAACATGGCCCTGGAGCTGGGGGTCATCGTGTTTGTCGTGGTGGTGGTTGGCGGCCTGGGTTCGATGGCCGGGGCCATGATCGCGTCGCTGCTGATCGGGCTGATTTCTTCGTTCGCAGTGGGTGTGGACCTCAGCCTGGCTTCACTCCTGGGTTTGCTGGGGGCAGGTGACTGGGCGCAGCAGATGGGCGGGTTGATGACCCTCAAGGTATCCAGTGTGGCGGCAACCATTCCGTTTGCGCTGATGCTGCTGATTTTGCTGATCCGGCCGTCCGGGTTGATGGGCGAGAAGGGGTAAACCATGAAACTGACGAATATCCTCCTGGCGGTGCTGTTGCTGGCCCTGCTGGTGCTGCCCGCCATCCTGCCGGCGGCGATGGTCAACGCGGCCATCCAGATGCTTATCGCGGCCTTGTTTGCCTGTGCCTTCAACTTGTTGTGCGGGCAGGGCGGCATGCTTTCGTTCGGTCATGCGGCGTACTTCGGCGTGGGGTCGTTCGCTACATTGCATGCGATGAGTGCGCTCAATGGTCAAGGCCTGCTGCCGACACCGTTGCTGCCGCTGATCGGTGCCATGGGCGGCTTTATCTGCGGCCTCTGCGCCGGTTGGTTCGCCACTAAACGGGCGGGCGTCTACTTCTCCATGATCACCCTGGCGCTGGCCGAGTTGCTGCATTCCCTGGCCCCGCACCTGAATACGCTGTTTGGCGGCGAGGCGGGTATTTCGTCCATGCGCGCCCCTGCCTGGGGCCTGGATTTCGGTGACGCGACCCAAGTGTATTACCTGACGCTGGGTTGGGTGGTGCTGTCGATTGCCTTGCTCTACGCCTTCACGCTGACGCCCATGGGGCGCCTGACGTTCGCCTTGCGCGAGAACGGCCACCGCCTGCAGTTCCTGGGCTACAACGTTCACCGCTTGCGAGTGCTGGTGTTTGCCTTGTCGGCGATGTTTGCCGGTATTGCCGGTGGCTTGCAAGCACTGAACCTGGAGTCGGCCAACTACGTGCTGTTCGACATGCGTTTTTCTGCCGAAGTGGTACTCAACACCTACATCGGCGGCGTCAACGTGTTCCTCGGGCCGGTGCTCGGCGCTGCCCTGATGACGTTCTTTGGCAACGCCGCCTCTGACCTCACGCAATCCTGGTTGCTGTATCAGGGCCTGTTGTTCGTACTGGTGATGATGTTCATGCCCAGCGGCCTGGCCGGGCTGGTGCTGTGCTGGAGCGCGCAGATCCGTCGGCGCGGTTGGCTGGCGATCATCCCGGCGGCGTTCTCGGCGCTGCTTGGCGCTGGGGTGTTGAGCCTGGCGGTGGTGTTTTTGATCGAGACGTTGCAACGCGTATTCAGCCAGGACTATCAGGCCCTGTTGATGACGGACCAAGCCTGGCCGGCGATCAGCCTGTTCGGCCGCGAATGGCTGCCGGGCGCGCTGCTGACCTGGGCCACGCCGTTGCTCTTGGGGGTGGCCGGGCTGTTGGTCCTGAAACTGGCCCGCCACCAATGGCTGCGCCTGCTGGATGACGAACCGGTGGTCAACGCCGCCGCACTCAGGCCTCGGGTCGAAGGAGAACAACCATGAGCGATGCGATCCTGCAGTTACGCGATGTGCATAAGTCGTTTGGCGAGGCTCACATCATTCGGGGTGCGCAGCTTGAATTGCGTGCCGGTGAACGTCATGCGGTGATCGGTCCCAACGGGGCCGGCAAATCGACCTTGTTCCATCTGATCTCCGGGCAGTTGCAGCCCAGTAGCGGGCAGATCCTCCTGGGCGCGGAAGCGATCCAGGGCTACTCGCCACAGCACATCAATCACCTGGGGTTGTCGCGCTCGTTCCAGATCACCAACATTTTTCCCGGGCTCTCGGTGTTCGAAAACCTGCGCATCGCGGTGATGCGCAAGCACCGGATGCAATACCACTTCTGGCGCTCCGTGCAGCGTTACCCCGAGGTGCGCGAGCAGACTGAGCAACTGCTCGAACAGGTGCGGCTACAGGACAAGCAAACGGTGTGCGCGGCCGAACTCTCTTACTCCGAACAGCGCGCCTTGGAGATCGGCATGACCCTGGCCTGTGACCCTCGGGTGATCTTGCTCGACGAGCCGATGGCGGGCATGTCCCATGAAGAAACCGATTACGCCCTGAACCTGATCCGCGAGGTGACCCAGGGGCGTTCGCTGCTGATCGTCGAACATGACATGGACGTGGTGTTCTCCCTGTGCGACCGCATCAGTGTGCTGGTCTACGGCGAAGTCATCGCCACCGGTACACCGGACCAGATCCGCGCAGATCGTCGGGTGCAGGAAGCCTACCTGGGTGAGGAGCAATGTGCATGAACCCTACTTCGCAAAACCTGCTGTCGATCAGCGACCTGCATGTGCATTACGGCAAGAGCCATGTATTGCATGGGGTCGATCTGCACATCGGTCACAACGAGGTGGTGAGCCTGCTCGGGCGCAACGGCGCCGGGCGCTCGACCACCATGAAAGCGGTCATGGGCCTGGTGCCGCCCAGTGCCGGCAGCGTGCAGTTGGCCGGGCGCGAGTTGACCGGGCTGCGCCCCTATCGCATCAGCCGTGCCGGCATCGGGTTCGTCCCGGAGGAACGTGAGGTCTTCGCCAACCTCAGCGTCGAGGAAAACCTGCGCATGGGCCAGCAAGCGCCCACCGACGGCGCCACTGCGTGGACCGTCGAGCAGATGTTCGAGTTTTTCCCGCGGCTGCGCGAGCGCCGTAACACTGGCGCGGGCAACCTTTCGGGGGGCGAACAGCAGATGCTCACCCTGTGCCGGTCGTTGCTGGGCTGCCCCAGAGTGCTGCTGATCGATGAACCCACCGAAGGCCTGGCGCCGAAGATTGTGGCGGTGGTCGCCGAGGCTATTCGCGAGATCCACCGACGTGGGGTTTCGATCCTGCTGGTGGAACAGAAGCTGACCATCGCGCTTAAGGTCTCGTCGCGAGTCTGCGTGATGGGGCATGGGCGGATTGTCTTCGAGGGCACGCCGCAGGCGCTGACCGACGATGCGAATTTGATGAAGGAATGGTTGGCGGTCTAGACCGACCGCCAGCATGTTCAACCCGGCAGGTTCGCCTGCCAATTTCCCCCCCGATTGTGTGGCAGCACGTGTGCTTGCCAGGGGGTTCTGCGTTTTAAATCCACCGGGAAAAACAATAAAAATGAGCCTGCCTAACTACATCACCGTACAACCCCTGCTGTTGCTCAGCGTCTTGCCGGGCCTGGTCCTGGCCCAGGAGCAGGGCTTTATCGAAGGTGCAACGGCCAACGTGCTGATGCGCAACTTCTACTTCAACCGTGACTTTCGCGACAGCGGTGCCGCCCAGGCCAAGAGCGAGGAGTGGGCGCAGGGCTTTCTGCTTAACGCACAGTCCGGCTACACCCAAGGCACCGTGGGTGTCGGCGTCGATCTGATCGGCCGTCTCGGGGTCAAACTCGACAGCGGCAGTGGGCGTGCTGGCAGCCTGTTGTTGCCGGCGGACGGCAAAGGCTCGGCGGATGATTTCTCCAGCCTGGGCGCTGCGCTCAAACTGAAACTGTCGAAGACCGAGCTGAAAGTCGGGGAGCTGCTGCCGAGCCTGCCCATCCTCCAGTACAACGATGCGCGGTTGCTGCCGCAAACCTTTCAGGGGGCGATGCTGACTTCGAAAGAAATCACCGGGCTGACCCTCAATGCCGGGCAGATGCGCTCATTCACTCAGCGCAACTCCAGTAACCGCGAAGACCTGTTTATTGATGGCCGCTCGTTCGCCACGTCCGACCGCTACAACTACCTGGGTGGCGAGTACCGCTTCAACCAGGAGCGGACCATGCTCGGCCTCTGGGGCGCAGAACTGGAGGATATCTATCGCCAACGCTTAGTCCAGTTCGCCCACAAGCAACCGGTCGGTGCCTGGACGCTTGGGACCACCGTCGGCCTGCTCGACTCCGAGGAACAAGGCCAGGCCAAGGCCGGCAAAATCGACAACCGCTCGTTCTACAGCACCCTCAGCGCGGCACATGGCGGGCACACGCTGATGGCCGCCTGGCAGCGCATGTACGGCGAAGACGGGACCATCTGGCTAAGCCCGACCACCACCGTGCTGCCCAGTGATATCCAGGTGCGCAATTTCGCCTCCGCCCAAGAGAAAGCCTGGCAGCTGCGATACGACTACAACTTTGCCGCCATGGGGGTGCCAGGGCTGACGACCTTCGTGCGTTACGTCAGTGGCGACAACGTACTGGTGGCGGGCAGCAACGACGGCAAGGAATGGGAGCGCGATTTTGACGTGTCCTATGTGATCCAGAGCGGCGCGCTGAAGAACCTGGGCCTGCGCTGGAGAAACGCCATGGTGCGTTCCAGTTTCGGTCCGTCAGTCGACGATAACCGACTTATCGTCAGCTACAGCCTGGCGCTGTTCTGATCGATATGCCGACTATTCCGGTAACAATTTCCTTTGACAGACCCCGCAGTGCGGGTTAGTTTTTCTGAGCTGGTCAGACAAGTTGTTTTAAATGTATGACCAGCTACAAAAATAAGTGAGAACCTCATGTCCTACTCAGATAGCTCAGCACCTGCGTCCGTACAACCACAGCCTGAAACGGCTGTTTTCCAGCACAGCGCCTATGCCGGCATCCATGACAAGGTGGTGGTGGTCACCGGTGGTGGCAGCGGTATCGGCTTGGCACTCGCCAAAGGTTTTGCTCGCAACGGCGCGCACTTGCTGCTGATCGATATCAACGCTCAAGCCATGGCCGACGCCAAGGGCGAGTTGCAGGAAGCCTTCCCCAATAGTCGAGTCGAATGCTTCCAGGCTTCGGTTGCTGACGAAGACGCGGTTGAAGCGGCCTTTGCCCACGCCAAGGCCTGTTTCGGGCGTATCGACGTGCTGCTTAACAACGCCGGCGTATCGATCAACAAACCGTCGCTCGATATCAGCCCGGCCGAATGGCGTCGGGCCGTCGAGATCAACTTCAACAGCGTGTTCTTCTGCGCCCAGGCGGCGGCCCGGCACATGATCGAGCAGCAGGCGGGCGTGATCATCAACACCTCGTCGATGTGGGGCGTGTCCCACTCCGCCGATCGCACGGCGTACTGCGCGACCAAGGCCGCCGTGGTCTCTATGACCAAGTGCCTGGCAGTGGAATGGGCCCGCCATGGCATCCGCATGAACGCCATCGGCCCTGGCTATACCCGCACACCGTTGGTGGAAGAACTGCAACGGGCCGGACGCCTGGACGTCGAGGCCCTGCGCAAGCGCACGCCGTTGCAACGCCTCGGTGAGCCGGGCGAGATGGCCGAGCTGGCGCTGTTCCTGGCGTCCAGCAGCGCGACGTTCATCACCGGGCAGATCTACGTGTCGGACGGCGGCTGGACCGCCAACGGTTTCTAGTTCGCCTTCGTTGTGGCGGCCCGCCGTGGCCCGTCGATTCGAGTTCTTTGTGGAGAAGTGAAATGCCGAAAAGTGTTGCCTTGTCGCCGGCCTCGCCGTGGGTCGAGCTCAGTTCCACCGATGCCGACTGGAAGCAGGCCGACCCTGCGTTGCTGGGCACGATGCTCAGCCAGTTGCACCTGATCCGCGCCTTCGAGGAGACCGTGCTGGAACTGGCCGGAGAAGGCCTGGTGCATGGTCCGGCGCATTCGAGCATCGGTCAGGAAGGGGGCGCGGTAGGTTCGATCGTTGCGCTGGGCGCGGCGGATGAAGTCAACGGCTCGCACCGTGGTCATCACCAGTTCCTGGCCAAGGCGTTGGTCTACCTGATGCCCGAGGGTATCGACCCGAAAGCGCCGGTCACTGCACCCATCCAGGATCTGCTGCAACGTACCCTGGCGGAAATTCTCGGCCTGGCCCAAGGGTTCTGCAAAGGCCGGGGCGGTTCGATGCACCTGCAGTGGGCCGAGGCCGGCGCCCTGGGGACCAACGCCATTGTGGGCGGTGGTGTGCCGCTGGCGGCCGGTGCCGCCTGGGCACACCGGCATGCCGGGACCGACACCGTGGCGGTCACCTATTTCGGTGACGGCGCGGTGAACATCGGTTCGGTGCTGGAGACCATGAACCTGGCGGCGGCCTGGAAACTGCCGCTGTGTTTCTTCATCGAGAACAACCTGTACGCGGTGTCCACCACGGTTGAGGAAGCCACTGCCGAGCCGCGCCTGTCGGCACGCGGGCTGGGTTTCAATATTCCGAGCTGGAAGGTCGACGGCATGGACCCGCTGGCGGTTTACCTGGCCATGCAGCAAGCCCTGGCGCACATGCGCGCCGGCAACGGACCGACCGTCATCGAGGCCGATGTGTACCGGTTCTTCCATCAGAACGGTCCGTTTCCCGGCAGCGCATTCGGTTACCGCAGCAAGGAAGAAGAGCAGAGCTGGCGCGCCCGTGATCCGCTGGAACGCCTGGCCCGCGAAATGAAAAAGCGCGACCTGATCGACGACGCCGGCCTGGCCGATCTGCGTGAAACCATCAAGCTGGCCATGGCCCAGGCGGCGGCTGAATTGCTTGAAGCCGACCCGGCGGGCAAACCGGGCAAGCGACGGATCCGTCCCCAGTTGTGGCCTTCGCCGGACTTTCGCGATGTCGGGATTCGTGGCGACCTCAGTGAACTGGCCACGGCCCGGACCTGTGAACTGGCGACCTATCGCGGCGGCCTGCAGCAACGCAAGTTCATCGATGCCATCGCCGACGTGATGAACCGGCGCATGGAAACCGATGACAGCATCGTGGTCATGGGTGAGGACGTACACCGTCTCAAGGGCGGTACCAACGGCGCCACGCGCGGCCTGAAAGAGCGTTTTCCGCAGCGCATTCTCGGTACCCCGATCAGCGAGAACGCCTTCTGCGGGCTGGGTGGCGGCATGGCGTTGGACGGGCGTTTCAAACCGGTGGTGGAGTTCATGTACCCCGACTTCATGTGGGTCGCCGCCGACCAGGTGTTCAACCAGATCGGCAAGGCGCGGCACATGTTCGGCGGGCAGAGTGACGTGCCGCTGGTGCTGCGCACCAAGATCGCCATGGGCACCGGCTACGGCTCGCAGCATTCCATGGACCCGGCCGGCATCTACGTCACCAACCCGGGCTGGCGCATCGTTGCCGCGTCCACGCCGTTCGACTACATCGGCCTGATGAACACCGCGTTGGCCTGCAAGGACCCGGTACTGGTGATCGAGCACGTCGACCTGTACAGCCACAGCGGCGAAGTGCCGGTGGACGACTTGGACTATCAGATTCCATTCGGGACCGCCGCCGTGCGCCGAGAAGGCCGTGACCTGACCATCCTCACGTACCTGAGCATGGTCGGACACTCCCTGGAAGCCGTGGAGCAGACCGGCATCGATGCCGAAGTCATTGACCTGCGTTTCCTCGACCGCGCCAGCTTCGACTGGGCCACGGTCGAGGCGAGTATTCGCAAGACCAATAATGTGCTGATCGTCGAGCAGGGCGCCCGAGGGACGTCCTATGGCGGTTGGCTGGCCGACGAACTGCAGCGCCGTTGCTTCGACTGGCTCGACCAGCCGATCCAGCGCGTGACCGGTGGCGAAGGCTCACCGAGTATTTCCAAAGTCCTGGAGCGCGCCGCCTGTGCCCGCACCGAGGAAGTGATCGAAGGCCTGCAACAGGTCATCCGTGAAAAAGGGGCACACCAATGAGCGTGAAGATGCTGGTTCCAATGGAAGTGGGGATTTGCTGCGTCGATCTCCCGGCCCTCAGCCGTTTCTATCAGGACGTGCTGGGTTTCACCTTTGTCGCACAGGTGCAAATGCCGGCCGCCGCCGCGCAGTTGGTGGGCCTGAGCGAAGGCGGCTACAGCGTGGTGCGTCTGCAGACGCCTTACGGTGAACGGATCAAGTTGCTGGCGCCTGAGCGGGCGCCGGTCCGGCCTGAACCGGGGCTGATTCTCGACCGGCAGAATGCGAGTTACCTGACGTTCATCGTCGAAGACATCGCCAGCCTGGTGGACGACCTGAAAAATGCCGGTGCGAGCTTCTGCGCCGAGGCTGCCCCGATCCAACTGCGCCCCGATGTGAAGGCGCTGTTCTGCCGCGACCCGGAGGGCAACGTGCTGGAACTGGTGGAGTACGCCGATATCGCCGCCTACCGTCCCGATCTGTTCAGCGACAGGAGCGCCTGATGGCCAAGCTCTTACATATGCCGGAAGTGTCGGCCAACGCCACCCACGCCGCGATCCAGAACTGGACCCTCAAGGAAGGCGACACCATCAGCGCCGGTGATTGCATTGCCGAGATCGAGACCGAAAAGGCCTTGGTCGAACTGGCCGCCGAGGAAGATGCGGTGCTGGGCAAGATCCTGGTCGAACCGGGGCGCGAAGTGGAAGTGGGCGCGCCGATCGGGGTGCTGTTTGCCAGAGGCGAAACCGATGTCGACATTGCCGCGCTGTTGGCCAAGGCCGGTGCGCTGGCGGCGGCCAATGAGCCGGTGGTGGATGACGCACCGGTGCTCCAGCCTCGGGCCGAGGTGACGCCTGCGATTGACGCGCACAGCGGGCGGATCTTCGCCAGCCCTCTGGCCCGCCGCCTGGCAGCGGCCAAGGGGCTTGACCTGGCGAGCCTCAAGGGCAGCGGGCCGAACGGGCGCATCGTCAAACGCGACGTCGAGGCGGTCGCCGTTGCCGCTGCGGTGGCCGCACCGACGCCCGTGTCGACCGTCGACTTTGATGAAATCCCCCACAGCAGCATGCGCAAGACCATTGCCCGGCGCCTGGTGGAGAGCAAGGCCACGGTCCCGCATTTCTATCTTGATGTGGAATGCCGGATGGAACCTCTGCTGGCCCTGCGCGAGCAGGTCAACCGGACCGCAGCGAGGAAGATTTCGATCAACGACTTCATCGTCAAGGCGGCGGCTGTCGCCCTCCAGCAAGTACCGGCGATGAATGTGACCTGGACCGAGACGGCGCTGCGCCGCTACCACCAGGCGGATGTCTGCGTGGCGGTGTCCACCGAGAGCGGCCTGATCACCCCCGTGGTGCGCAATGCCGACAGCAAGGCCCTTTCGCAGATCAGCGCGCAGGTGGCGGAGTTGGCCGGGCGCGCCCGCGACGGACGTCTGCGCCCCGAGGAATACCAGGGCGGCAGTTTCACCATCAGCAACCTGGGGATGTTCGGCGTCGAGCAGTTCAGCGCGATCATCAATCCACCCCACGCCGCGATTCTGGCGGTGGGTGCGACGCAGCAAAAACCGGTGGTTGAAAACGGTGAGCTGAAGGTCGGTGCGGTACTGCGTTGCACGTTGTCGGTGGATCATCGGGCCGTGGATGGCGCACTCGCTGCGCAATGGTTGGCGGTGTTCAAGGGCCTGATGGAAAACCCGCTGGGCATGCTGATTTGAGAGAGTACCCATGAGCGAAATGAAATTTGATCTGATCGTCGTCGGTGGCGGCCCCGGCGGTTACGTGGCGGCCATTCGCGCCAGCCAGTTAGGGCTGCGCACGGCGTTGGTGGAAAAGGCGCAACTGGGTGGGGTCTGCCTGAACTGGGGCTGCATTCCGACGAAGGCCCTGTTGCGCAGTGCCGACGTGTTGCGCCTGATCGGCAGCGCGGGCAGTTTTGGTATTGAGGTCGGGCCGGCCAGGCCGGACCTGAAGGCCATCGTCAAGCGCTCCCGCGATGTCGCCGCCCAGTTGCACCGTGGGGTCAGCGGGTTGATGAAAAAGCACCGCATCCAGGTGTTCAACGGACATGCGCGGCTGGATGGGCCACAGCGCCTGAAAGTCACCGGGGAACAGGGCGATCTGAGCCTGAATGCGCCGCACATTATTCTCGCCACCGGTGCCCGCGCCCGAGTGCTGCCGGGCATGGAGCCGGATGGCAAGCATTTCTGGAGCTACCGCCAGGCGTTGGTGCCGGACAGCGTACCCAAGCGGCTGGTGATCATCGGCGGCGGTGCGATCGGGATCGAGTTCGCCAGTTTCTATCACGCGCTGGGCGCCCAGGTCAGCGTGGTGGAAATGGCGGAGCGGATCCTCCCGGTAGAAGACCACGAGGTCAGCGCCCATGTGGCGCAGGCCCTGGTTCGCGACGGTATCCGCCTGTACACCGGCTGTGCGCTGCAAGGTAGCAAGGTGGAGCAGGGCGCCGTGCAGTTGCGCCTCGAAGGCAACAGCAACGAGACGCTGCAGGCTGACGTGGTGCTGGTGGCCGCGGGCATTGTCGGCAATGTCGAGGAGCTGGGGCTGGAGGGCACAGGGGTCAAGGTGCAGCACACCCATGTGTTAGTGGATGAGTTCTGCCGCACGGGCGAGCCGGGTGTCTACGCCATTGGCGATCTGGCCGGGGCGCCGTGGCTGGCGCACAAGGCCAGCCACGAAGCCGTGATCTGTGTCGAGAAGATCGCCGGTCAGAACCCCCACCCACTGGACCCCCGCAGCGTGCCGGCCTGTACCTACAGCCACCCGCAAGTCGCCAGTGTCGGCTACACCGAAGCCCAGGCGCGCAGTGCCGGCAAGACCCTCAAGGTCGGCAAGTTCCCCTTCGCCGCCAACGGCAAGGCGATTGCCATGGGCGCCACGGAGGGCTTCGTCAAAGTGGTGTTCGACGCAGACAGCGGCGAGTTGCTCGGCGCGCATATGGTCGGCGAGGAGGTCACCGAAATGATCCAGGGCTACACCATCGCGCGAGGCCTGGAGACCACCGAGGCCGAACTGATCGAAAGCATCCTGCCGCACCCGACGATGTCCGAAGCCATGCATGAGGCCGTGTTGGCCGCCTATGAACGCGCCCTCCATTGCTGAGCACTGATCCACGAGCGATTGCCGAACTGTACGAGGTTGAGTCGTGTCAGTTCGGCAGGCGCCGGGAGCGTTCGGGGCTGTCTAGAAGTACGAAGAAAGACCGCGTGATGCTCAACGGCCTCAACCGATCGGAAGACCCGTCTTCGGTCACGCGTCATTCCCTATGTCGCGGGTTTGGGGCTCAAGGGTGGTGATGTTTGTATTCCTGGCTCACGCCGCCATACCCATATGCACTGGCCCTGCAATCGATGATGTGGATGTTGGAGTGTGGATGCAGGTTGCCGATTTCCTCGGCCAATAGCGCGAAAGCCTCACGCTGAAAGCGCGCCTTCTGCGCTTTGGTGTTTGTCTCATCGGTGATGGTGACCTCCAGCCGGAACGAGTTGTAACCCAGTTCGGCCAGCGAGCAACTGTTGATGAACCATTGCTCATGAGGCACGAAATGCACCATCACCAGCGTCTGCTCCGGGCGTTTCTCCAGCACATCGCAGGTTAGCGCGGTGAGCTGGGAAACGATCCCCTGGACTCGCGCAAGGTCAGGTTGGCCAGAGATTTTGAGTGTGATGCCGGGCATGTTGGAGACCTCGTAGGACGTTAATGTCCGGCTCAGAGTAAGGAATGGGTTGAGTGCTGAAAAGCCGGAAGATATGATCGTATCCTTCGGAAAAACGGCAGGATGAGCATGCGCCCCTTTGATCTCGAACTTTTGCGAGCCTTCGCGGTTGCGATGGAGTCAGGCAGCCTCGCGCAGGCGGCGCCTAAGTTGTGTCGGTCGCAGTCGGCGTTAAGCGAGCAATTGCGCAAGCTCGAGGCCTTCACTGGGGTTACGTTGCTGGAGCGGGGTAAAAAAGGCGTCAGGCCGACACCGGCTGGCGAACGCTTATTGGTCCATACACGCGACATGCTCGCCTTGAGTGAGCGTGCCCTTGAAAGCGTGCGTGGCGTGACCTTTGTCGGCGAGTTGCGGCTGGCCATCACCGACTACTTTCTGCCCAGCTCGATCGCCGACCTGTTGAAGAAACTGCGAGTGCGCTATCCGCACCTTCGCCTGCATGTGTCGGTACGCAAGAGCATGCAAATCGAGAGCGGGGCGGATTCGGATGAATTCGATATCGGCCTTTCCATGCGAATTCTCGACGGGCGCAGCCTGCCTGAGGGCTTGCCGGTGCGACGGGAGGCGTTGCGTTGGGTGTCGGTCGCGGGGTTCGAGGCTGAGCGGGAGGAAAACACCCCGTTGCCACTTTTGGTACTGCCGCAGGGGTGCAGCCTGCAGCGCCTCGCCAGAGAGACCTTGGAGGCTCACGAGGTGCCTTATGTGGTTGCGCATTCGGCGTCCGGCGTCGCGGGGCTGCAATCAGCGTTATTGGCAGGTTTGGGCGTCGCTTGTCTGAATGCGTCCGCAGTACCGATGGGCGCGCAGGTCTGCCAGTCGGCGCACCATTTACCGGGATTGCCGGATGTTGAGTTCAGCCTGTTGCCCCCTCGTCCTGGCGAATCGCCCTTGGTCGGGGCTGTCAGGGAAATGCTTGCGAGCCAGTTCAGTTAATCGTCCGAGAAGCCAGCAGCGCCGCTAGGGCGCTACGGGGCGTTGCGAAATGCATGCACTGCGTCAGGGATTGGCACTGAGATTCGGGCCTGTCAGCCGGGACTCTTGAAGGAAAAAAAGGAGTGACTATGCATAAAGAAATCTGGATGAAACGTTACCGCGTAAAGTTGATTGCCGTCGTTTGTCTTATCGTGGCTATCGCGTTGCTTGTTCTCGCGCGGCTAGACACTTATGGTCTGGATCGCAGAGCCAGCGAACCGTTTGCATTCGACGCAAATGGGCTGCGCCTGGCCGGCACGCTCTGGCTGCCCGACCACGCAGCAACAGCGGCAGTGGTTCTGGTTCACGGGGATGGCCCCCAGGATCGCACGTCGCAGCAGGGTTACGATCCACTCATCAACGCGCTTCTCGATGCTGGCATTGCGGTTGTTTCGTGGGATAAACCGGGCGTTGGGGATTCGCCGGGGAATTGGCTCAGCCAGTCGATGACGGACCGCTACGTGGACGTGCGCAGCGCGTTGTCTGCCCTGCGCAGTAAGTTGCCAGCAATCCCTGTCGGTGCGCTTGGGTTTTCACAAGCCGGCTGGGTACTGCCCCGCCTGGCGTCGGGGGATGCGGACTTTCTGGTGCTTGTCGGGGGCGCGGTATCCTGGCAACGGCAAGGTGACTATTACACGCGGACACGGTTGCAACGCACGGGGATGTCCGAGCCCGACATCGACGCAACGATGGCTCGGATCGCCGCCGCCGATGAGCGTTTGTTTGCCGCTGCACAGGTGCCGCCGGTTGCCCTTCTGGACGGCATGAGTGCAGAGCGATGGGCGTTTGTGCGGCGCAATCTTCACGAAGACGCAACCGGTGCCTTGGAAAAACTCGACATTCCACTGCTTGCGCTGTGGGGCGCGGACGATCTGAATGTCGATCCCGAAGCCAGCGCAGCCCTCTACCGAAAGGCGCTCGGCGGCAACCATCCCGCCAACCGGATTGAAGTCATACCGGATGCAACCCATGGGCTGCTCAAGGCGGCGGCTTACAACACGCAACTCACCAGTGAGTGGTCCTGGTTCACCACGATGAGGTTCCTCATGGAAGGTCGTCTTGCCTACGCCCCAGGCGCCCTTGAAACGATAAACGCGTGGGTTCACGCCAGAGCCAGCCAGTGAATGCACTGGCGGCCAGCGTTGGCAATCAACGCGTGCGGGCAACCACTCGACAAGCGATGTTGGAGCCTCAAGGCTCCTGAGTTTCGAGACGCCGTTTAAACGCGTCGAGCGCAGTACTGATCAACGGGCCCATCACCGGGTCGGCGGCAATGCCCTCGGCGCTCGACTGGCTGGACAGGAGGTTAACCGTGATTGACGCTTGCTCGATGATGCTCGCCGACATCGTTTCCAGGACCAGCCGCAATGCCGCTTGCGCGTGGCTGGCTCTGGGCGATGCGTTGAACAGCGCGACAGGCTTGCCCGGAAACTCTTCGCTGCTCACCAGCCAATCGAGCATGTTCTTGAATGCGCCGGGAATACCTCGAGCGTACTCGGGGCACGAAACCAACAGCCCATCCGCCTGCCCGATAATTGCGCGCAACGCCAAGACTGACTCGGGGGGATCCTCGAGCAGGTCCGGGTTGAAGTGAGGCAATTCAGCGATGCCTTCGTAATGTGCGACCTGTACCCCTTCGGGGCATAGATGCTCAACTGCGCGTAGCAAAATTGAGTTGGAAGAGGCCAGACGCAGACTTCCCGAGACAGCAAGCAAACGCACCATTTCAACACCGTTCGTGATTCGTGAGTCGGTGAAGTTTCGCACGAGCTGAGCTTCGTTCACCATTGCGGCATAGCCATCCAGCGCTCAGCGGGGAGCTTGGCGGCACCCGATGTTGAGGTCTCGACCTCTCGGTGCCGAGACCTCAACCACACTGAAGCCGGACGCAATATCCGGTTTTAGATCCAGCGTCGGAACAGCACGCTGGCGTTGACCCCGCCGAAACCGAAGCCATTGGACAGCGCATATTCCATGGGCAGGTGCTGGGCCTGGCCGCGAATCAGGTTCAGGCCTTCGGCAGCGGCATCCGGAGTTTGCAGATTGAGTGTCGCCGGAACTACCTGATCGCGCAGCGCAAGTACGGTGAAGATCGCCTCGATCCCCCCCGCAGCGCCCAGCAGGTGGCCAGTGGCGGACTTGGTCGAACTGATCGCAAGGCCGCTGTCTGTGCCGAACAGGGCTTTGATTGCCGCGAGTTCGCCTTTGTCGCCCACCGGGGTCGAGGTGGCGTGGGCATTCAGGTGCTGAACCTGGGATGCGTCCACGCCGGCTTGGCGCAATGCCTGTTGCATGGCGCGGCGGGCGCCGTCGCCATCTTCGGGCCCGGCGGTCATGTGGTACGCGTCGGCGCTGGTGCCATAGCCCACCAGCTCGGCGATGGGTGTGGCGCCGCGTGCCAAGGCATGTTGCAACTCTTCGATGACCAACAGGCCGGCGCCTTCACCCATGACGAAACCATCGCGGGCCTGATCGAAGGGGCGCGAGGCGCGCTCCGGGGTGTCGTTGTAATCGCTCGAGAGGGCGCGTGCGGCAGCGAAGCCAGCCAGGCTGACTCGGTGAATGGCCGCCTCCGTCCCGCCGCAGAGCGCTACGTCGATTTCCCCCGCGCGAATCATCCGTGCAGCGTCGCCGATGGCCTGGACGCCCGCCGCACATGCGGTCACCGGAGCCCCCAGTGGCCCCTTGAGACCATGGCGGATGGAGACATGCCCGGCGGCCATATTGCTGAGAAATGACGGGATGGTGAAGGGTGACAGGCGCCGTGGCCCCTTGCTGTCAGTCGTCCGCACGGCTTCGGCAATCGCCGGAAACCCGCCCACGCCCGAAGCGATGATGGTGGCGGTGCGCTCCTGCGCCTCTGGGGTTTGCGGCGCCCAGCCGGCCTGTGTCAACGCTTCATGGGCCGCTGCCAGGGCGAACAGAATGAAGCGGTCCATCTTGCGCTGTTCTTTGGGGGCCAGCAGTAGATCCGGATCGAAGCCGGCCTCCGGGTCTTGGATGCGGTCGGGAACCTGGCCACCGATGCTGATCGACAGATCGCCGATCAGCTCCGGTGGCAACCGGCGGATCCCCGACTGCCCTGCCAGCAGGCGTTGCCATATTTGCTCGACTCCGCAGCCAAGTGGGGTCAGCGCGCCCATGCCTGTAACGACGATGCGTTTGTTCATGATGATCCAGTTCTTTGTGCTTAAGGGAGGGGTAACGACATATGGACGTCACTATCATTATGAAAGTAACATGCCGAGCCATCAAATGTTCGAACCCCGTAAGGAACTGTCATGCAGCGCAAGACCCTCATTCATGCCGAATGCCCGATCGCCCGTAGCCTGGAACGGGTTGGCGAGTGGTGGAGCATTTTGATCATGCGCGATGCCTTGCATGGCCTGCGACGCTTCGAGGAGTTTTCCCGCAGCCTGGATATCGCCCCGAACATGCTCACCAGACGCTTGAACTCGCTGGTGGAGGCGGGCCTGCTCGAGCGTCAGCCTTACAGTCAGCGCCCGTTGCGCTACCAGTACGTGCCGACGGCCAAGGGCGAAGATTTCCGCGTGGTGCTCATGGCCTTCGTGGCCTGGGGCAATCGCCATTACGCGCCAGAAGGGGAAAGCGTGCAGATTGTCGAGCGGGAGACGGGGCGGCCGGTGCTGCCGATGATGGCGGATATCGCCGATGGCCGTCTTGTGCCCCTGGACCAGTGCAGCGTGCAGGCCGGACCCGCGGCCAGCGCGGGCATGCGTCAGCGGTTTGGGTGCATGGCTGACCGGATTGAGTGAGGCGCCGTGCAGCGGAGGAGTGCGGCACTCAAGGGCTGCCAGCGGTTAGAGCTTACTGGCGCAGTTGTTTGGGCGAGGCGTTCAACAGGCGGCGCATGAGTCGCCGCAGGGCCGTGGCATCTTGGTATCCCACCTGCGCGGCGATAGATTCAACGGAGTGCCTGCTGGTTTCCAGCAGCACGCGGGCTCTGTTCAATTGCACGCGTTGGATCAGATTGCGAGTTGAAAGACCGGTTGCTTTTCGAAGGTGCCGCGACAGCGTTCGCTCAGACATGCCGACGTATGCCGCAAGGCTCGGCACACTGGGGGGATGGGGCAGGCGTGCTTCGATGTAGGCGGTGAGGTTGGCGACCAGCGTATTGCCCTGGGCCATGATTGCCGGGTTGATGAAGGGGGACTGCAATTGCCGGCCATCGAGCAGCAGGGCCTTGCCCACCGCGTCGGCGAGTTCCGGCGACAGACGTCTGCGCAGCAGGTGCAGCATCAAGTCGGTTTGTGCGAAGGCTGCACCGGCGGTCGTCAGCGGCGGATCGCGGAGCACCATGACGTTGGGGTCGACAATGCAGTCAGGCGCCATGCTCGACAGCCAAGGGGCGAGCCACCAGGAAGTCGTCACCCGTCGCCCCGTGAGCAACCCGGCGGCATGCAGGAGAAAGACCGCCGAGCATGAGGCGGCAATCTCCTTGCCTTGATTCACATGTGTCTTCAGCGCTGGCAGGGTCTGAAGGACCACGTCTTCCTCAAGCCGCTGCCGCAGCACGTCGAAGTCGCTGATGCCGAGGCCCGGAATGACCCAGCAGGAGTTGTCCTCGACATCTGTGGTCAGCGCGTCAACCTGCAGCAGCATGCCTTGGCCCAGCGTACTCAACCCTGGCTGCGGCCCACACACGCGCCAGCGCGGCACGGCAAGGCCGCGGCGCTGCGCAAGTATTGCGGCGGTGCCGAGGATGTCCAGGGTGGCTGCGACGCTCGAGGCGAACGCCCCGGGAAAGACGAGGACAGTGAAATCGTACATTGTCCGATTATGCCCGAAAGAAGACGAATCAGTCACTTATCGAGGGAAGGGATAACTGGCCCAATGGCGCTTCCAGTTAACCGCGAGGTTTCGCCATGCCAAACATCCTGATCAAGGTGCCTACCGGCGCTTTCAACCTGCCACAGCGCCACCAGTTGCTTCGAAGCGTGAGCGACGTGGCGATGATTAATGAACACATGGGCGATGCCCCTCAGCAACGTATGTTGTGCTGGGTGTTGATTGAGGAAGTGCAGGCCGATCAATGGCTGTGCGGAGGCGTTGCTCCTCATGCCCAGGTTGTCCCGTGCATGGTCATCGTCAAGGTGCCCGCCGGCGTCCTTGATGCACCGATGCGCCAGCGCTACGTGAGTGAACTGCATGGCACCCTACAATCGAACCTGGCGGCGGGGGATCAGCGCCGGTTGCTGAGCTCGATACAGATCGAGGAGGTTGTCGACGGAACGTGGGGGGCGAACGGTGAGATCTGGCATTTGGCCGACTTCACCCGTGCAGCCGGATACGGACATCTCGCTGACTAACGATAGGCGCCCGCCAGAAAGCGTACACCTGTACGCTTATTCGTCCCCCGGTCGAACCGTCGGTTGTTTCAGTCCCTGTCGAGAAAAACGGTTGGCGGTAGTGTTGCGATTCGCGGTGGGGCAGGGGGGGATGCTCGTCTGCCGCCAGCTCGATGCTGAACCTGCGTCACATCCCTGACCGCACCGCGAGCCGCGTTCGATGTCAGTGCCGCGTAGGCCTGAAGTGCCGCCGACACTTTTCGCGCCCGTGCGGCGGGCTGCCAGGCTTGCCCTTCCTTGGCATCCATCGAGTGGTAACGCTGGTTCAACGTTGCCTCATCGACCCTCAGTTCAACGGAACGGTTGGGAATATCGATCTTGATCACGTCCCCTGTTTCCACCAGGCCTATCAGTCCACCTTCCGCCGCTTCCGGTGAGACATGGCCGATGGACAGGCCCGAGCTGCCGCCCGAAAATCGCCCGTCGGTCAAAAGCGCGCAGGACTTGGCCAGCGCTTTGGATTTGAGATAGCTGGTGGGGTAGAGCATTTCCTGCATGCCAGGGCCGCCCTTGGGGCCTTCGTAGCGGATGACCACCACATCGCCAGGCACCACCCGGTCGCCAAGGATGCCAGCCACCGCCGCCTCCTGACTTTCGAAAACCACGGCTTTGCCTTCGAACACCAACATGGAGGGGGCGACGCTGGCTGTTTTGACGATACAGCCCTCCGGCGCCAGGTTGCCAAACAGCACCGCGAGGCCGCCGTCCTTGCTGAAAGCCTGTTCAGCGCATCGGATCGCGCCCGTTGACCGGTCTGTGTCCAGGTCATCCCAGCGCGCTGACTGACTGAAGGCTCGCTGGGTGAGGGCATTGCCCGGCGCTGCGCGGAAAAATGTCTGCACTTGCTGGTCTGGGCTACGGGCGATGTCCCAGCGATCCAGCGCATCTTTCAAGGTGGGCGCGTGGATTGTCGGCAGGCTTGTGTCGATCAAGCCTGCGCGGTCCAACTCGCCAAGGATCGCCATGATGCCACCGGCGCGATGCACGTTCTCGATGTGTACATCGCTGCAGGCGGGCGCGACTTTGCACAGCCACGGGACTTGGCGAGACAGCCGGTCAATGTCGGCCATGTTGAACGCCACGCCGCCTTCGCGCGCAGCTGCCAACAGGTGAAGGACCGTGTTGGTCGAGCCGCCCATGGCGATGTCCAGGCTCATGGCGTTTGCAAACGCGGCGCGGTTGGCAATGTTGCGCGGCAACGCGCGTGCGTCGTCCTGTTCATACCAACGCTTGGCTAACTCGACAATCAGCCGCCCGCTCTGGCGAAACAAGCCCTCACGCTCAACATGAGTCGCCAGCACCGTGCCATTGCCGGGCAATGCCAGGCCAAGCGCTTCCGTCAGGCAGTTCATTGAGTTGGCGGTGAACATGCCGGAGCATGAACCGCAGGTGGGGCAGGCGGCGCGTTCGACCGCGGCGACTTCCTCGTCGCTATAGGCGTCGTCGGCGGCGATCACCATCGCGTCGATCAAGTCCAGAGACTGGCGCGTGCCTTTGATTACCGCCTTCCCAGCCTCCATCGCCCCGCCAGAAACGAACACGGTCGGAATGTTTAGGCGCATGGCAGCCATCAACATGCCGGGGGTGATTTTGTCGCAGTTGGAGATGCACACCAGCGCATCGGCGCAATGCGCGTTGACCATGTATTCAACGGCATCGGCGATCAGTTCCCGCGAGGGCAGTGAATAGAGCATGCCGTCATGGCCCATGGCGATACCGTCGTCGACGGCGATGGTGTTGAACTCCTTCGCCACGCCACCGGCCGCCATCACTTCGCCGGCAACCAGTTGGCCGAGGTCCTTGAGGTGTACGTGGCCTGGAACAAACTGCGTAAAGCTGTTGGCGATGGCAATGATGGGTTTGCCGAAGTCGTCATCGGTCATGCCTGTGGCGCGCCATAGGCTGCGGGCACCGGCCATGTTGCGGCCATGGGTAGTGGTTCTCGAACGATAAGCGGGCATTGAGTCCTCCTGGGCTGACGGTATGGACTCAGGCTAAAGATCGGTTGGATGGCTGTGAAATATATTATTTAATGCTTATTAAGTCTCTGGAGGTATAAGAAATGGATGTTCGCCAGCTCAGGCATTTTGTCGCTGTCGCCCAGACTTTGCATTTCAGCCTGGCAGCGCAACGCCTGTGCATGACCCAGCCGCCGTTGAGCCAGTCGATCATGGCGCTGGAGCGCGAAGTCGGTGCCTCGCTGTTTGTACGGACCAAACGCAGCGTGGCGCTGACCCCGTTCGCCGAGCAATGGCTACCTCAGGTGCGGGCCGCGCTGGGGGCTATCGATGCGCTGGGTCATACAGCGCAAGCCATCCTTCGCGGCGATGCCGGCGGGTTGGAGCTGTCGTTTGTCAGTACCGCTGACTACAGCATTCTTCCCGTGCTGGTCCAACGGTTCCGCAGCCTGTACCCGGCGGTGGAACTTTCGTTGATGGAGGCTACCAGTGATCTTCAGATCGCTGCGCTGCTCGAGGGCAAGGGGCACGCAGGCATTGTCATTGCCAACCCGTGGGCCACGATCCCCGATCAATTGGCCTACCGGTCTTTGGTCGTCGAGCCACTGATTGCCGCTGTGCCGCAAGCGTGGATGGCGGACGGGCGCCTGGTCGATGTGGAGGGCCGGTTATCTTCGGACGCGATGATATCTTGCCCGCTGGTGGTCTTTCCCAGGCGTGCGGCACCGGCGTTCTATGACCTGGTCACCGGCTACTACGCCGCGTGCGGCGGTAGCCTGCATATTGCCCAGCACGCTATTCAGATGCAGACGATCATTAGCTTGGTATCGGCAGGCATGGGCATCGCGCTGGTGCCGGCGTCATTGCGCCATCTCGCTCGCTCGGGGGTGTGCTATCTCGCTTTGGAGGAAAATGCGCCACATCTGGAAACCGGCCTGGTTTACCGCCGCGACGATACGACACCGACGCTTGCCAACTTCCTGCGCATGGCCAGTCAATTGCTCGAACTGGACATGAGTTGATCCTAGGCCGGGCGAGTGAGGTTGTTAACCTGTGGCCGCATGGTTGGGCAATCAACGCCTGGGATTAAAGGGAATTAATACCGATGTGGTTTTTTCTTTCGTTTGCCAAGAGGCCAGATGAGGCGCCTGCTGAGCGAGCGCAGCCGTTTGAACATCCCAACGGCTTTCGCGAGATGACATCGTTGCGCGTTATCACGCCCGACCACCACGCGTTTTCGACCGCTGCCACCTGCGCAAACCAGCTGAAAGGATTTGAAATCATTCAGGGTGATGAACACCTGCTCTTACTGGAAATCGATCATGGCGCCAGCGGCCAGGCACACGATTTCCGTCCCGGGTTGCCGGTGATTGTGAACTGGTGATGCATTGGCCTGGAGGGCCCGTTCTATCTTGATGATCTGGAGCCCACGGTGGTCGGCGCTGCCATAGACCGTGCGGTGGGTTACAACACGGGCAATGACGAATATCACCCGACGGCGGGGGATTTCCCTGGATGCAACATGACGCCGATGTACATGCTAGTCCGTGCTCGATAGTTCGAAATTGGCGAATCCATAGAGTTTATTGGTGAGAGAGTCAATACCGGTGTCGGGCTGTTTGCATATTTTTAGAGTGTGTTCAGCTGATGTTCAGAACTCGCATGCTAGTTGATTAGTTGAGTCAATAGGTCGCATGTGTTTAACAAGTTTTCACTGTTTTTGTCTGGATGGCGCAAAAAGCAAAATGCTAGCCTGCGAGTTTTTTGGGATAGCAGGTCCACATGAAAGTGCTAAAGGAAATGGCTGTAAAAAAGCCATGCTCATTTATTTTTATATTGACATTCCTCGTGTTTGCAGTGCTGCAATACAAGCCTGCCGTGCTCAATTACACAACGCGCTTTGTCGATTTTGCTCAATATATGCTCGCGCATGGGGTGACGCTGTTTCCAATTGCGGATGATCTGCGGCCATATCCCGATTACACGGTGATCAATACGCTCCTTGTTTATCTGGTTTCTTTGCCGTTTGGTCGTGTATCGATTCTTTCAATGGGCCTTCCTTTCTGTGTTGCCGCGGCCTTGATGCTGGTGTTTGTTTACAAGCTCGGTGCATTGCATGAGAAAAAATGGGGCGCATATGGTGTTGTATTTGCCCTGTTCACCTGGTCATTTCTGGACGGCGTGAACTCCTTGGCACTGGATATATACCCCGCGCTTTTTACAGTGGTGTGTTTTTATCTGGCCTACACGGGAGAGGTATACAAACAACGTTTCCGCGTGCTGCTTGTGCTCGCAGGCCTTGCGCTGGGCTTTGCATTTCGTGGCCCCATTGGTCTGATCGGCCCCGCCAGTGTGGTCGCCGCTTATTATTTTTTGAGCAAGCAATGGCGCATGCTGGTTGTGTTTTGCTTGCTGGCAGGCTTGGTCCTGGCCACAGGCATTGCGGTGCTGACATGGGCTGCCTACCTACAAGGTGGAGACGCGTTTCTACAAGAGGTATTGATCATGCAAGGGCTGGGGCGGTTTGGCAGTGACCACGCGCCTCGTTATTACTTCTATTTCTCTGCCGGCTTGCTGACCTATGGCGTAACAGCTCTTATCGCTTTGAGCGTTATCGCCAAGAAGGGGAAGTGCTTTTTTGAACGCTCACCTGATCCAGCCACGAACATGCTCTTGTATCTCTCGGGCTGGCTCCTTGTGGTGATCGTACTGTTCACGATTCCAAGCTCCAAGAAGGCGCGTTACATACTTTCAATTACACCCGCTATTTCCTTGTTGGCTGCCTACGTCTTCGTGGATCGCAGCGCTCTCTTTGCAAGTATCCGAGACAAACTGCTGAGGTTTTGCTTAAACCTGCCAGTGGTTGGCCTGGGAGTGTTACTGCTTGCGTTTATTCATGGTCTGTATGCGGCGACTCCACTTCAGCCGAACTATCTCGGTGCGTCCATGGGGTTGATTGCCCTTGTTGCCGTTAGGCCCTGGATGGTGACACGTTTCAGCGTGCATCCACATCGTGAATTTGTGATTTTCTCTTTTGGTGCTGTCGCCTTCCTTATATTGGACATGTTTTTCTTTAACTCCGTTACTTACCATTTGGAGTTGGCCAATGAGCCGACACCCAAGTTTTTGCCGTATTGGTTTTGGTGAGGTCTGAATCGCCCCGGGTTTTCTAGATACTCTCCAACCATCGCCGGATGGCTGGCAGCTATCACAACCCTTTGAGCAAGAGCTTAGGGAGAAATTGCTCAGACATCGCGATACGCGTCCTTGCACGTCCAGAGGGGGCGATCAAGTCAAGACAGTCGCACGACTGCATCCAGCGTCGTGCGACTTGTTAATGTCTCTGATATGACCTCTTTAAGAATATTCCGGAACCAAATGGAGCGGCCATCCATTTGATCAGTGCGCCTATACAACATCGAGATTTGCTCCATGGGCAGTTCGAAGGGCGCGGCGGTGACCTCAAGGCCGTAAAGCGGCGCCATGCAATAAGCCGTGATCTCGGGAACAGTTGCAATCGCCGGTACCGACAGCAATAACGGCGCAATTGACGCGTGCCTCGACACGCCTGCGACGATGTTGCGCCTGACCCCGGCAGCGCTGAGCACGCTGTCCAAGTTTGTCGCGCCGTCGCCTTCCGACGACACGATGACATGTTGGGCCTTCGCGTAGCTTTTGATGCTCAGCGGCAATGTCAGTTTTAGCTGCCTGGGGTCATAAAGGCAGACAAGACGTTGTTGGAATAGCAACTCATACATGTGCCACGAAGGTGGGTTTTCGTGAACGGAAACGCTGACGTCGTAAGCGCCCTGCTCTAAAAGTTGAACCGAATCGCGCTTCGTCGAAGCGACTGCCAATACGCGCGAGCGCGGTGCGAGTTCGCGGATTCGAGCCGCGAGGGCCCCAAGTAGTGCTACCTCGAAGTTGTCACACATGCCAATGCGGAATTCACCTTCCCATGTGGCGGGATCGAACACCCCTGGCGCCCGCACTGCGTGTTCGATGGTAGATAACGCCTTGGCGATCTCCGGTGCAATCGCGAGTGCCCTGGGCGTTGGCTGCAGACCTCGTCCAACACGTACAAACAACTCATCGTCCAACGTCTCTCGTAGGCGTCGCAGCGCGCCCGAAAGACCCGGTTGGCCAATAAATAGTCGTGCAGCGGCCTTACTGACACTTTTCTCCTCCATGAGCACGGAAAACACATGCAGGAGATTTAGATCGAGGGTCCGAAGGGTTGTCATTTACATCTCTCGCAGAGATAGATGCCATCACGAACAGCAATTTGTCAGATATGTATCGATCGGTCAATATCTCACGCATCGCACCCAGGCATTGGTATGGAGCCTTGGTTTAGACGTGCTTGCGGACCAAATCGGATATAGGAACGTGACGTGATGAAAGTAGCAATTCTTGACGATTACCAAGGCGTCGCGCTGTCCGCTACGAGTTGGTCGGAAGTCGCAGCGAGGGCCGATCACAGTCTTCCAGGACCCATTGGCAGGCCGCGTTGCGGCAGGGCGTCCTGATCGGTGCGACGGGCGGCCGCGCGAGTGGCGCACCGGAACTGACCTGGGCCTTGATGATGTATCGATAAATCCTGCGGACAAACGAGTTTTGTTCGGCATGCCTCTCAGCCGCCGCTAAGGCTGTAAGCGCAACAAACCACATACCCCGAATTTTTGCTTGCCTGAGTTTTACCTCAGGTAATGGCACCCCGCTGCCTGGAGGATCATGTTATGAACGCCCCATCTATAGAGCTCAAGCAGGAAACTGAGGGCGCAGGCATGAGCCGGGGGCTTGTACTGTTACTTGCAGCAGCGACCGGCTTGTCAGTAGGCACCCAGTATTACAACCAGCCTTTGCTCGGACTGATTGCGGACGGCTTCGGGATAGGTACCAAGGTCAGTCTCGTCGCGATTGCGACACAGATTGGTTACGCGTTGGGCTTGGTTCTGCTGGTGCCACTAGGCGACAAGATCGACCGTCGACGGCTCATCCTCATTCAATGCATAGGGCTCACGGTAGCGACGCTTTGCGCGAGCGCGGCCCCCGAGCTGTATAGCCTTGCAATGGCGTCCATCATGATTGGGGTGTTCGCGACGATTGCCCAGCACATCATCCCGCTCGCATCTGAATTATCCCCGCCAAGCAGTCGGGAACGAGTTCTCGCATCAATCACCAGCGCGCTGCTTGTTGGGGTGTTGCTGGCTCGGGTGATCAGCGGCTTCGTGGGCGCCTATTTCAGCTGGCGCGCGATGTTCCTCTTGGGCGCTGTGCTTTCTCTGATGATGCTTGCAGGGCTCGCGGCGAAACTTCCAACCAGCCAACCGCAATCCCGCGCTTCATACATTGAGTTGCTTGTTTCATTGTTTGGGGTCGTGCGCGATGGCGCTGAACTTCGCCAGGCCGCACTGGTGCAAAGCCTCGTTTTCTTCGGCTTCAGTGCGTTCTGGACAATTCTCACGCTCCTGCTGCAAGGCCCTGGGTTTGGGTTGAACAGTGGGACTGCGGGGCTCTTCGGCGTGGTGGCACTCGGCGGGGTGATGCTTGCCCCACTGGGGTTGCGCCTTGCTGGCCAGTACGCCGGTCACGTCGGTATCGGCCTTGTCGTGGCGAGCTTTGTCGTAATGATCGCGTTCGTGAATCTGGTGGGGCTTAGCGTCGGAGCCATTCTGATGACGACCGGTTTGCAGATGTCTCTTATCTACAACCAGTCGCGAATCCTCGCACTCGCCGGCACCGCCCGAGGCCGCTTCAACACCATTTTCATGGCGTCCCAATTCGCCTTCGGCGCCATCGGTTCCGCCGCAGGCAGCATCGGCTGGCAGTCCGGCGGCTGGACCGCGGTGATGGCCATGGCCTTGATCGCTTCCGCAACTGCGTTGCTCGTGCAATTTACCCACCACTCGAAGGTTGGAGCGCGAGCGTAAAGACGCTTGCGGCGTACCTACCCTGGTCAATCTGGAGAATAAAGAAATGATTGAAGAGCACACTATCGGTGAATTCACACTAGTCACGTTACTGGACGGGATTTTTCTATGCAGTACGGACATGATTAAAGCTGCGGCCTCGGAAGAGGGGGCTGCATTATTCAAAAGTGCAGGTCTCCCCGCATCGGGGCCGGTTCCTGAGCCGATCAACGCATTCCTTTTGAAGAAAAACGACGAGCTTTGGTTGATCGATGCCGGTTGTGGTCGCGAGCTGGGACCTCGCTTCGGAAAAGCATCGGCGGCGTTGCTGTCTGCTGGCTACGCGCTTGACCAGATTCAAGGCGTTATTATTTCTCATATGCATGAGGACCATGTTGGCGGTCTTATCAAAGAGGACGGTAGTGCGTTGTATCCCAACGCGACGCTCTTTCTTTCGCACGAGGAGTTGGCGTTCTGGACCGACCCGACGGCTCCTGAAAAACATCCTCAGATGTCGCAGGCTGGCCTGTTCAAATTGGCAAACTCGGCATTGACGGCCTATGCGCCACGTATCAAGGCACTACCTGCCGATGCACACGTCATTCCTGGCGTCAGCTTGATCCCACTTCACGGGCATACGCCAGGTCACAGTGGCATCCAGATTGAGAGCGGTGGCCAGCGTGTGCTGATCTGGGGAGATGTCATACATTCGACACTCTTGCAATTGCGCTATCCGCATTGGAGCATCGGTTTTGACATCGACCCAGTCCAGGCCCTCGACACGAGAGTTCGATTGCTGGAGCGGCTCGCGCAGGAGGACATGCTGGTGACGGGACCGCACGTAACGGGAATTGGACACGTCCACAGCTGTTGCGCAGGCGGTTATGAATTGAAGCTGGTCAGCAGAACCTAAGTGTTCAGTTGCAGGCGAAGTTGCCCATCACCACGTGGAAGGTTCCTGACGTTTGAGAGTCTGGCTCATTGACCGTCGGGAACAATACACAGGCTATCCCATATCCCCATCACTTGAGTCACTGCGGCATCCAGCGTGGCATGTGGAAGACCATCGCGCGCCAATGTAGACAAGCCCAGAAGGAAACTGTCGAACACCGCGGCGAGGGTGTCTGGGGTAATGGTCGCCGGTAGCACGCCCTCAGCGATAGCACGTTCAATACAGGCAACCATGCCTGCGCGGGTTAAGCGCCTGGCCTGTGCGAGAGGTTCTGAAATGGCCTTGCTTTCGTCCGAGCAAGCGCTCATCAGGCCCAACGACACCAGACACCCCTTGGGATGATCGGGCTCACATTGCATTTTCGCTGACCGGCGAAGGGTGAGTTCAATCGCCTCCTTGGGTGGCAGGGTCGTATCAAACAGGCTGTCGGTGACCCGACCGTGCGTAGTGAGGTAGCGCTCCATTACCTCGTTGAACAAGGCTTGCTTGGAGCCAAACGCCGCGTAAAAGCTCGGCGCGGTGATGCCTCCACCAATATTAGCCTTAAGCTGACTCAGGGATGTCGCATCGTATCCATGCTCCCAAAATAAATGCAGTGCCTGAGTGATTGCCAGGTCACGGTCAAACGTGCGCGGGCGTCCCATCTGTGCCATGTCGGATCTCCTCCAGAGTTACTTAAATACTAATCGATACATAAGTTATTGACTACCCTGCGGCCTCTCCCTATATTTGTACCGATCAGTATATTAGTGGGAGTGATCGAATGACTACAGATGAGCCGCAGAGCGGGAAACTTCCGCTTGGAGCATTACTGGCACTGGCGATGACAGGTTTCATTTGCATTGTGACTGAGACATTGCCCGCGGGTTTGTTGCCCGAGATCAGCAGCGGGCTTGGTATTTCGGCATCTTTGGCTGGGCAGATGGTGACCGTTTATGCCTTGGGGTCACTGCTGGCAGCAATTCCGCTGACTATTGCCACGCAAAGCTGGCGCCGCAGGACGGTGTTGCTGCTAACAGTTGTCGGCTTCCTGGTATTCAATACCCTCACGGCGCTGTCTTCCCACTATTGGCTTACTTTGATTGCGCGGTTTTTTGCCGGCGTTTCTGCGGGGCTGGCCTGGAGCCTCATTGCGGGCTATGCGCGACGGATGGTTGCTCCACAATTGCAGGGACGCGCATTGGCAGTCGCGATGGTGGGAACGCCCATCGCATTGTCGCTGGGCGTGCCTTTGGGAACCTGGCTGGGGGGATTCATGGGCTGGCGCATGGCGTTCGGATTGATGTCCGGGATGACCTTGCTGTTGATTGTCTGGGTGCTGATCAAGGTGCCGGACTACCCTGGCCAATCCTCCTCACAGCGCATGGCGTTGCGTCAGGTCTTTTTCACACCTGGCGTACGTTCGGTGCTGGGGGTCGTCTTCACCTGGATGCTGGCTCACAACATTCTTTATACCTACGTCGCGCCGTTTGTTTCCAGGGCTGGGTTGGCCGATGAGGTTGGTTTGGTTCTGCTGGTATTTGGTGTTGCCGCTTTGGCGGGCATCTGGATAACGGGGCGGCTGGTTGATCGGCATCTGCGCAAGACAGTGTTGGCCAGTCTCGCAACCTTCGCAGCCGTTTCGGTTTTCTTCGGCTTGTTTTCAGGCTCTGCCGTGGCGATTTATCTAGGTGTTTTTATCTGGGGCCTGACCTTTGGTGGCGCCGCGACGCTTCTACAAACTGCGCTTGCCGACGCCGCAGGCAAGGGCGCCGATGTTGCTCTCTCCATGAACGTCGTCGTCTGGAACAGCGCTGTCGCTGGCGGGGGACTCTTGGGTGGCGTGTTACTCGGCCAGTGGGGAGTGGGTTCCTTTCCCTGGGTGTTATTGATACTGCTACTCCTCAGTCTGGTCATTGCATCTAGAGCGCGGGTCCACGGCTTTGCGCAAGGTGACAGGCAGTCCAGCCAAGTGGTCGCTGGTCATTGATGTGTGGGCAGCATTGCGCTGCATGCTCAAGCTTCCAACGCATTACAACGAGTGAACAGCATGAATACGTGATTTAAGCTGCAGCGGCGACTTGCTATAGATTTACCGGGCTTGGGCGAGTCTGGATCGCCCAAGACGAGGGGCTGGTTTTTTGCTTTAGTTTAGATACCGTTCCACTAGGCGCGCCCAGTAGGCAGCACCGATTGGCAAGTTTTTGTCATTGAAATCGTAGGCCGGGTTATGAACCATACAACCATCTTCGCCAACGCCATTGCCCAGGCGTAAAAAACAACCTGGCCGCTGCTCAAGCATGTAAGCGAAGTCCTCGCTGGACATGAGCTGATCGGCATGGGCAATCACATGCTCATCACCCACCAGTTCCCGTGCTACTTGCAGAGCAAATTCGGTTTGCGCTCGGTCGTTGTCGATCACCGGGTAACCTTCCATATAGTCGATCGTGGCCGTTGCTCCATAGCTGTTTGCTTGGGCGTGGACCAGTGCTTCGATGCGCTCTTTCAACTGGCTACGGACCCGCTTGCTGAACGAGCGGATGCTCAGCTCAAGGTAGGCACTGCTGGAAATCACATTGTTAGCAACCCCCGCCTGAAGCAAGCCGACCGTGACTACAGCGGGTTCAACAGGGTTGATATTGCGCGCGACAATGGTCTGCAGCGACATGACAATGCTGGACGCCACCACAACCGGATCTACCGTAAGGTGTGGGCGAGCCGCATGGCCTCCGAGACCATGAATGGTAATCGCGACCTTGTCGCTCGCCGACATGAACGGTCCGCTTCTAAACAGGAAGGTGCCCGGAGCCTCGCCGGGGTGGTTGTGCATTCCGAACACGGCATCACAGGGAAAGCGTTCGAACAAGCCATCATTTACCATGCGTTGCGCACCGCTATCGAAGCCCTTCTCCTCTGCGGGTTGAAAATAGAGGTGCACCGTTCCGCGGAAGTTTCGTGTGCGCGCCAGATATTCAGCGGCCCCAAGCAGCATGGTGGTATGGCCGTCGTGGCCGCAGGCATGCATTTTTCCCTGATGGACACTGGCGTAAGGCAAGCCGGTCTGCTCGGTCAACGGCAGAGCATCCATGTCTGCTCGTATGCCAATGTTCTTGCCGGCGCCTACCGTCAGGCTGCCTACCACACCGGTCTCACCAACGCCTTCGGTTACGCTGAACCCCCAGGCCCGTAAGCGCTCTGCAACGAGTTTGGCGGTTTGAAACTCCTCGTAGGCCATTTCCGGATGCTGGTGAATATGGCGGCGAATACGTGTCAGCTCCTCAGCTTGAGGGCGTAAATCATCGACTTTGCAGTAGTGAGGTTCAGTCTTCATCACAGTGAGTTCCTAGCGGTGAATAATGGAGTGCAGGAGTGCCGTCAGTTGGGACGCATCCCCGGCTCCTACGGTTGAGCCTGGGCCGGTAAACGCAGTGCCAACGTGCAAAGACCGCCGATCACTAAAAGGACGGCCATTACGGCCATCCCTGCAGCGAACGAGCCGGTGAAGGTCTTCAGAGCACCGATGATGGAAGGACTGACAAAGCCACCGAAGGCACCGATGCTGTTGATCAGGGCTATGCCTCCAGCGGCGGCAGTACCTTTGAGGTAGCTGGAGGGCACAGCCCAGAACACGGCATAGGCCGAGTATGTGGATAGCGTTGCGAGGGTAATACTGCACAGCGCCAACGTCAGGTTGCCGGAACTGAAACCGGTCAGCACTAAGCCTATTGCGCCCAGAAAGGCGGGTACTGCGCCGTGCCAGCGGCGCTCGCCCAGGCGGTCGGAACTCCGAGCATTGATCAGCATCGCGAAAATGGCGGCGCTGTAAGGGATCATTGAATAGAGCCCGATCTCGAAAATATTCTTTACGCCAGCGTCCCGCAGTATGCTCGGCAGCCAGAAACTGACGGTATACAGACCGCAGATCAGACAGAAGTAAATGAGGGCCATCAGGTAAATTCGCCAGTCTTTCAAGGCTGCAGCGAACGTATGTTGTTTTGACGCCTGCACCTGCTCCAGATCATTCGCCAGCAGCCGTTTTTCTTCTTTGCTCAGCCATTGGGCCTGTTCCGGCGAGTCACTCAAAAAGAAGAACGCCGCGATACCCAAAAGAATGCAAGGCGCCCCTTCGAGGATGAACATCCACTGCCATCCCGCCAAACCATGAATGTCGGCGAAAGTCCCCATAATCCAGGTCGACAATGGTCCACCGATGACGTTCGAGACTGGCCCTGCCAACAGGACGCACGCCATTACTTGAGCGCGACGCTTACCTGAAAACCAGAAGGTCAGATAGAGGATCATGCCCGGAGCAAATCCAGCCTCAAACACCCCTAGAAAAAACCGCAGGACATAAAAGGTAGTGCTGTCATGGACAAACAGCATCGAGGTTGAAGCCACCCCCCACAACAACATGATGCGACTGAGCGTCTTACGTATTCCTACCCGCGCCAGCCAGAGATTGCTCGGCACTTCGAACATTACATAACCGATAAAGAAAATCCCTGCCGCCAATCCATAAGCTGCATCAGTCAGACCGAATTCCTGCTGCATCGCAATCTTGGCGTAACTGATATTGACCCGATCTAAATAGGCGAGGACATAGCACAACAACAGAAAGGGCAATAGGCGCCAACTGATTTTGCGATACATCTTGCGTAGGGCGAGGTCATCGGGGGAGGTCGGTGTAATCAGTATTGCGGCCTGAGCCATAGTGAAGTCCTCACAAGTTCCGCATTTTTTTTATTGTGTCGATTAAATGAGCTTGGCATCGCCCAATTGACAGAAAGTATGGGGAGCGCAGAAACTTCAAACAATAGCGATCTTCGCTTGCGAGTGTTGACTTTAAGTCAACAGACAGGAGAGCCCTAATTGCAAAAAATCGGCCTTAATGAACGGCGACTTCACTATTTTTCAGAGGTCGCAGAAGCCGGCTCGATCCGAGGCGCAGCGGATCGTCTGAATATCGAGCCCTCAGTTGTCAGCCGGCAAATCCACCAGTTGGAAAGCGAGTTGGGGGTGCAACTCCTACAGCGCCACGGCAGGGGTATCGTCCCTACGGAAGCTGCCAAACTGGTGATCAACCATTGTCGTGAGCGGCGATCAAGCGAAGCATTGCTGCTGACTCAGATTTCCGAACTCAAGGGTCTGGAGAGAGGTGAGATTCACATTGTTGCGGGCGAGGGTTTCCGCGAGGAATTAGTCCGCTGGGTGCTTCAGGACTTCAGCCAGCAGCACCCCAAGCTGGTGGTTACGCTGGAGTTCGCCAATGCCGTCGACACCGTGCGGATGCTGGCAAGTGATCAGGCTCACATCGGCTTGGCCTACCGTCCGCCTATCGATCCCGCCGTGCGTACGGTCATGTTGCGCAAACAGCCAATGTGCGTCATCACCTGGCCCGGCCATCCCCTCACCGAGAAGCAGCAGCCACTGGCATTGAGTGATGTTTGCCCCTATCCGGTGGGCTTGATGTCCAACGGCTTTGGCTTAAGCAATCTGGTTAAGCTGGCGCAATTCCACGATCGCATTCAATTCGAATCCAATCTGGTCACCAACTCAATCGCCACCCTCAAGAGCTATGTAAAAGCCCATCTCGGGGTGACCTTCCTGTCCTCACACGCAGTAGCCAATGAAATCGCGGAAGGTACGCTTGTAGCGCTCAGGACCCGCAGCGAAGTATTCGAAAGTGCCGAGGCACACCTGATGGTCCGAGCGGGTCGGCAACTGTCAGTTGCCGCTGAAAGGTTGTTGGCCATGTTGAAGCAGAAGGCCGTTTTTGAAGTCTCTGAATAATCTTGACCCAACTGCCCCGAAAACCGGTGCATGAGTTTAAAAATGGAAGATTCTGGCCTTGGGCTAATGGTCGCCAAATCACCCGCGCGCTGCGTCTTGGCGCAGAGATAGTCCGTGTCTTTCGGTTTCACCGCTTTGAGCTGGCGGTCAGAGAGGCGGGGGCTTGGGCGCACGTGAGGTGTTCCATGGCGTTAATTGGTGTTCCAAAAATGACCACTGGTACCATTTGGAGTACCCGGTAATGTGGGGTGGGTCGGATGTCTAGGGGTACTGATGGCCTAGAAGGATTTGATTTTGTTGGGTTTAAGGTGAAAAAAGACGTCTGTGGACGTCTTTAGATGATGAATTGGTGGGCCGGGGTAATTTGAATTCGTTCAATAACTTATTGATTTATAAAATTAATAACTATTTTTATTTTTGGCTGGAATACCAATTGGAATACTGCACTCCATTTGAGCACCCGTTTGCATTCGATCTGACCTGCACGCTTCGTAACCATGATTGGTAGTGAACTGCCCAAGGCGGCCTCTGGAGGATAGCGAACGGCCAGAAGCAGACATCATGAGACAACCACTATCGACTGTGGATTTAACCAATCTGTTGCGTCGATTGGTTAAATCCACAACCGGAAGAAGCGATTTTCGCAATGTTGTACGCATTAGGCAGATAATTGTGCGTTGCCAGCCTGCTTTTGAATAATGCGCTTCGCAGCCTGGTTATGTTCGGGGCCCTCGTAAACTACCCCTTTGTCCGAAGGCGCCATTAAGGCAATCTTTGAGCACGCTAGACCCGCAGCCTCGAACTTGCGAGCGATGAACTCACTTTCCGCCCGATCATGGCTGGACATGATGAGCTGGTAGCCTTGCGACTCGACCATATTGCGCATTACGTCCACGAAAGCGGCAGTATGAATGATGTCGTTGTGCTGCAGCGGGTCGTCGAGCAGCAGTGCTCGCCAGCGCGACCACGGATAGGCGATACTGGCTGCACACAAAATACTGAAGCCATTCGCAGCAAGCTGACCTTCGCTCAATACCACTTGCGGTGGTAGGTCTTTTTGCCGCTCGAGCGCTGCTTCGACCTGTTCCCGAGATCGCAGTGACATACCGAAACTCGTTGTATCGACACGGTGTTCCGCTCTGAACTGGATCGACTCTCCAGGAGTACTCAACATAGCGTCATTGAAATCGTCGATGACACTGTTGAGTGGGGCCAATACCTGAGTCGAGTAGTCCTCTGCGCGCTTTTTAAGCTGTTCAGTAAAGCGCATTACTGCTTTGCGTGCGTCAATGGTGAGATTGACCGCTGTGCGAGCAACTGCTTCTTCCGCTCTGAGTTTGGCAAGATATGATTCAGGATCTGCGAGACCGGCTTCACCACCCACAACACGCATAGCTTCGATCACTTGGCTGATTTCCTCCTGCAAAAGCACGTCCTGATTGGCATGGGTAAGCGCCTGCAAACGATCGCTTAATACTCGTACAGTGGCCGTACCTGCTCTCGCGACACCCAGGTTCTTGTCTAGACCAGCCAGGCTCGGCGTTCCATCAAGCCCACACTTAGTCCAGCGGTGCGCAGTTTCGTGCGCAGTAGCCTCGGCGTTTACGCGCGCGCACTCTGCCTCTACCAGCGCACGCTCAGCGGTGGATAGTGCTTCCCGGAGGTTTTCAATCTTAGCTTTCGTGGTTACTGTTTCATCTAATAGTAGAGCCAACTGGCTACGTGCTGCCTCAAACGATCTCCGCTGTGCAGAAAGTCGTGTGTTCAAACTATCGATTGACTCACCCTGCATGCCACGTACGGTGATCCGCTCAATGCATGCCTGATCCTCAGAGCGTAATGCACTGAGACGTGACGATATTTGTATGGCCTGTGCTTTTTTCTCTTCGAGTTCCCTGGTGATACTGTTGCGCTGCGCTTTACCAGCGGCTGCTGGTGCAGCGAGAAGCTGCAGGGCAGTTGCTGCTTCCGTCAAAGCCAATCTGGCGGATTGCTCTCGAGATTTTGCAATCGAGCCGAGCTCGACATCTTCATTTAGATCGACTAGATCGATGTTGAGCTCGCGAGCCAAAGTGGTTCGCGTCGTCGTCTCGGTATCGCGAATACTCTCCAAGTCCCATTCGAGATGTGCAGGTGAATCGACGATGGCCTGTAACTCGTCAATCTGTGCATCCAGGGCTGCAGCTTCAGAATGCAGCCGTTCAATTTCGGCAGCGGCTTCAGCAAGTCGAGTATCTATGGATCTAGCTGCTTCATTAGCAAGAAGCTTCAGCTCACCAGATGGGAACGGTGTACTGCATACCGGACAATTGGTGTCATCGTCATGGATATGACTGGCAATCGTGGCGACTGCGGCAACAATCGCGCTGACATGTCGCTCCGCTTCGACTTGAGCCGCAAGCGCTTGGTTGATTTGCTCACTGAGGACATTCCGCTCCAGCAAGATTGGCTCTAGTTCCATCTGTGCAACAGACGCGTCTTGCCAAGCTGACTCCAAAGCAGAAGTGTCTCTCGACAAAGCAGATTCGAGATTGAGTAGCGTGGCATGGGACTCGACGAGCTCCGATGCTCGCTGCGCGATGTTTCGAAGGCGTTCAACCTCGACGGCACCGTCGGTGTGCTTGCGCACGGCAGATTCGGCTTCGGCGAGAGCAACGCTCCGTTCGACAATGGCAGCCGAAACACCTGAAAGCTCGTCCTGTACCCTACCGATTTGGTTGGTCAGTTCGATCTGTCGATTGAGATCCGCTCGAGCTAATTCCAAGAGGGTAACATTGTGCTCAATTGTTCCAATTGCAGCTTGTTGCGCCGTTACGGCGGCATCTGCAACTTGGGCATCGAGGGTAGCGGCAGCCATGGCTGTACTTGCGTCGTCGAACTCTTGGCGCGTACGCACCATTACAGGATGATCCGTCCGAGCATTTACATTGGCTGTGATGAACAGCCCGACGGTATCCGACAGGCTCTCAATTTTTGCTTCTCTTTCAGTAAAGTTCAGAAGAGCTTGTGCGAGTTTGTTTCCGAGTCCTGTAAGACGCTGACTGAGCGTTTCTCCTGAGATTGTTAGTGCAGGGCCCTGCAATAAGTTATCGAGTTCGGATTCAAGCGCTTTGACTCGTGCCGTGACCTCCTCTGTTGTCAGATTACCGGCAGCGCGGGCTGCCTGTCGAAACCGATCGAGGCGAGCCTGCCAACCTTGCCATTCGGCGATCTGCTTCTCGATCTTCGTGATCGCTGACGTTTCGTCATCAATCCGACGTGTAAAAGCATTGGTCGTAGTGCGACCTCGGAGGCCCGACCGAACTTGCTCGAGTCTCTCGATTCCACTGGGACCTTTAAGCGCTTGCCACTGATCTTTTGGGTCACGACTGGTGAAGCGCTGATGCGCGGCCTGCCCTAGAAAGTGGGTAAGCGCCAAATAGGTGCCGAGATCGTTTATAGCCAGCCGATCGGATTGGGCGAGCTGTGCAATGATTGATGACATTGGTGTTGCGTGATTGGCATTGCGCTCGATTGGGTTGCCGTTCGAGAAAGTCAGCTTTACCTCATGTAAACCAGCCTCAACACCTCGCCGCGTCAAATAATCTCCTTCGCGGAATTTACCCTTTTCGACGTAGGGTGCGAAGCGACGGACAGCACCGGTCAAGCCCCATTCGATTGCGTCGAAGAAACTGCTCTTACCGAGGCCGTTAGTGCCAGTTAACAGAACCAGTCCAGGCGCTGCGGGAATATCGACGTCAAAGCAGCCGAAGGTTCGGAAATCCTGAATGCGGATACGTGAGAGATAGATGCCGCTCATTCCTTGCCCCTCATTTCCCATGCTTTTACAAGCGACGCCACAATCTCGTCGGGTGTCTTGTCGCCAGCATCAAGTACGATGCGTTCCCATTCGTCAGTTGTGGAGCATAGAGACTCCTCACCGATCGCAGCGGTCTCGCTTAGTTGGTCAAGAGCTACATCCTCGAATTCACCGACTTTATTCCATGGCCGGGCGAGGAACGTGCGCTTGACGAATACGTTGTAGCTTTGCGTGTCAAATTGGGGGGGCTCTGGTCGTAGCCAGGCGAGCTTACGCGCGACCCGATCGTCACGCTCGACCATCAGTGCCAGTGCCTCCCACTCGTCTTGCCCCTCGCTGCCGCGCGGGCCCAGTAAAATCATCTGCAAGTCGAGGCTCTGGTGTGCGCTTAGGTACGAGCGTGCAACCACACATTGATTGCGATAGCGCCTTAGTGATTCGCGGACGGTCTCGGGCGTTGGAACGTCTGGCAACAAACCAATTAGGACGGTATAGCGACCAATTCCGAGCGCAAGACTTTCTGCCGGTAAATCAGCGGGGCTCAGAGTTGTTGAAGCCGCGTGCTCTCCGCTGAAAACTGTGCTCGTAAGTTCTGGCCGATCTTGCACATTGAGTGCGATCTCTCTGGCCGTTTCCCGGAGGCGCTCGGCGAAATCTCGCAGGGATGGAGACATTGTTGCTTCACTCATGCGCGTTCCTCCAACTTCAGGATTGCGGTCGTAAGTCGGGTGAAATGCTGGCTCTCGATATCAGCCAATAGTGCCGCAAGGGCGTTGGCGCCAGTCGCGACGGCATTGGTGAACGCGGAACTGATCCACATCACCACGGGACCACATCCGGCCGATTCCGTGAATGCTGGCTGATCTACCTCGACTTGCGAGAAGGGTATTTCCGCTCGTTCAGCTACCTCCAATGCCCCTGTTACTGAAAGGATAACGAAGTTGGTCTGCCACATGTAGCTGCCGGCACACAGAGACATCGCCTTGCCATTGATCATATCGGCGGCACAACCGTGCCCGGCCCATTCAGTTGTGCCGTTTCGCTCTCGATGTAGATTTCCAGGACGAATGCGCTTAGGCGCAGTAGTCTGCCATGACGAGGCGATTGCCAGTGATACAACGGTGCCCCGAATGATTGCAGGTAGTTTTTTCGGGCCAACTAGGACCAATGCGATATCAGAATCATTTTCATCATCGATGGCACAGACCATCAGCCGAAGGAAGTGATTGAGCAATTTGAGGTCATCTTCGAAGGCGTCTAACCAGCGGCCCCAAACATCAGCCATCATTCCTCGCAAGTCGGGCGCTATGGTCAATCCTACAGAGCGCCCTGGATCACGACCTGTCCGTAAAAATTCATCCACATGTTGATGCAAGTTCTTGAGCATCCACTGGTCAAGAGTGCCGTGAAGCTGGCGCGCCAGGCGCTCAGCTGGATACTCCACAGAATTCTGTGTTGCACCGCCAGGATTTGTACCATCGATCACAGGCGTGTTCATGCCTTCAGCGTGTATCGAGTCGCCGCTCAGTTGGCACACAAGGCCTTGCCAGTGGGCAGGATCGGCGTATAGGGTTACCTGTCGAACATGGCAAGCCATGCGCAAAATTGCTCCAGTAACAGGGCCCAGTGCATTTGGCTGGTCTGGCAGGATCACTTTGTAGGGGCGATCTGAATCCCACGGTTCGGCAATGCTCTCTTTGGCGAGACCTCCCGACCACTTGATCCTGTCGCCAACGGAGCGCAACTGGAAAGTTACAGGAAGATTGTCGACTGCCTGTAGTTGATTTCGGCGCGAAAGCGGGATGTTTGCCAGCTTGGCTCGCTCTTCGTAGAAAAGCCTAGCTTCGCTCGATAAGGTTGGGACGAGCGTTTCTTCCCCATGCCGATTCAGCCACTCACCATGTGTGATTTCATAGTTAGCCAGCAGGTCGAGGAAAGGCTGCCGGACTTCGGCCCGCTTTGGACCGCGACGGATGATTACCTCGTCTGCCTCCACTTGAGTTCCGTCGCAGTCCAATAAATAGGTTGCTTGGCCAGCGGCAGGGGCGGGGTCCATCACTCGTTTCACTTGCATACAGTGAACGTGGGTGAATTTGCAATGCAGAGTGGTCTCGCAGGCTTTGATCGTTGCAAAGACAGCAAGGCGATTGAGCGCGGATGTGTTTGGTGTGAAAATTTCGGCGTTACGTGTCTGAAGTGTTAGCTGAACCCCTGGTCGGAGGCGTTCAGCGACTGCAGCAACAAGACCAATGGCCTCGATACGCGCTAGAATTTCTGCCTCGTAGGCAGTGAATATGTCAAACGGCATGCCGCCTACTTGAGCTTTTCTCGCCCGGATGTCGATGTCGATTAGCGCTCTGGTGATCTCCGCAATTCCGGCATGTCCTGTTATCAGGCGGATCATTGCCCCGTGGTCGAAATCGCTTGAAGCGGCGGCAACGAAATCAATTAATCCCCCATCGCCATTTCCGCTGATGAAAAAGCGTGGTCTGGGGCGCGCAGCGAACTCAGGTGGAGGCACCCCTGCATTAGACCAGTAGCTATTATCGGCTATGCCCAGAATAGTTTCCTGGGGTTCGACTCCGAACCCGACAGCTAAGAAGACAATATCGAAACGATCACGGAGATTTTGCTCAGGGCCAGCGCCGGGTATGTTGTCCAGTCGGTCGTAGATGACTTCGTAAGTCGCTTCGAGTTTGCGGATTTGTTTGACTGAATGACGAGTCCGCTGTTCGAGCCGTCCATCCACACGGGCGGCAATATCTCCAAATGCGAGCACAACCTCCCGCCTCACAGCTTGAGCTGGCCCGGCCATCCACTCAAGTATTGGGAGGTTGGCGACCGTATCGACCGTGTCGAGTTGCGGCCAATCGTAAATGTACGGATCCAGTTTTCGTCGGTCAGTCCCGATTTGAAGTGGCACCAGATCCTGAGAGGCTTCAAAAAGGACGACCCTTGCGTTATTACATACGAGCGCTGCCGCTGCTGCTGCGGTGACGCCAGCTGCGCCTGCACCGATGACGGCGATCCGCGGTGCATCCTTCAAATAGCCTTGATGGTACAGAGCATGCACCAAGGACAATGCGCGTACCTGTTGCGAGTAGAAGGTGATGCGGCTGTCGAAACAACCAAGGACGTAAAATTTTGGGTGCTCGCGGACCATCGCCCCTTCGATGATGTCGAATGGCTTCATTTTTTCGGCCTTTGAGCTGTCGAGGCTCCCTTTCTGAGATTGGGCGACAGCAATGCATCTGGTATGCCCCGCATCCCTACATCCTTCTTCAGAACCACTCCTTTACTCCTTGAAGTGTGCGATACAGCTTGTAGGCAATCAATCCATGTCCGCAATTAGCCCAATCGAGACCGATTGCTAAAGAGAAATTGTCAAAATTGCATGAGGCTATACAGCTTAGTGAATCGGGCCCTGGTTGTGTACCTGAATGCCTTTTTCTGGCCCAGGCTGTGTAAAAATGCAAACGTCGCTTTCAACTCCTCGCTTCTACGTTAAATGGCAGGCGCGTTCGGTTAGTCAGCTGACCTGGATTTTGCATAGGAGCGTGATATTCGCGCCGATTTTGATTGCTGCATCTGCACGAAAGTGTTTTTACACCGCCTCGGCCGTTTTCGGCCTGTCATGACTAACCGGTTTGGGTTGTTTTTTTGCCATTGCGGCGGTGTTTTTCGAGCAGGTTTCTCCGCAAGAGAACATCCACGCTGAGATAGATGAAGGCGGGTAAGCGAGCCTGGAGGGTTGTCTATCCACGATTCGAGCGTTAGATCAGCATTTCTCGGTCATTCCCTAATTGCTTCCAAACCAATAGGACGGTGAGTCGATAGTAATACCGGGTGGCGTCGGAATGGTCTTTCAGGTGCTGAGTGAGAAACCAGCGCACATGCTTGAGTTGCCAGGTCCAAGGGTTATCTCGCTGCCATCGCTGCTGAATGACCGCCTGCATGATTCGGGCTTGGCGCAGGTGTCGTTGCTGGGTGGCCTTCGAGCCGGTCAGTACGCCGCTCATGAACAGCGCCATATCGAAGGGCTTGGTCACGCTCGACCTCCAATGTAGGCCGACATCACATCGATCCGGTTATGCCCGAGTTCAAGGCTGACTTGCTGACGCGCCTGTCTATCAAGTTCACGGTCAATGCGATAGCAGTGACCGCCATTGACCGGTGCGGCGTGGCCAGTGAGCTGTTCGTAACGCTCGCAGGCGTAGGCCGCTCGCAGTTCATGGAAGCCCTTCAGCCCGTGTTCATGCAGTATTTCGCGGGCGGGAAATACGGTCTGATGCAGTAACGCGGCGTAGCTTTCGTCTCGGGCCAGCAAGTTGCGGCTGCGGGGCGGCGATGCCTTACGAGCCAACTGCAGCGCCACTTTCACCGCTTCATTGGCCACAATCCATCGCGGCGCTGAAGCCCCTGAGCGGCCGCCTTTGGTGCCGTCCTGGATGTTGATGCGGCCTAAGTGCTCGGCTTCGCGCTGCAAGCGTGGCAGGTCAGCCAGAATCGCTTCGCGCAGGCGCATACCGGTTGCTCGCGCTAACAGTACAATCGCGGCCACCCGCTTGTGTTGCTGTTCGCCCAGCGCCTCGAGTACTCGGCGCACCTGTTGGCGGTCTTGGCCATCCGGCGCGCGGGTGCGTAAGCTCGAGCGCTTCTGTCCTAACGCCTTACTCGGGCTGGCAATCTTCACGTCCTGATCACCACGCAGCGCCGCAAGGGTGCGGTTGACGCTGCTCAGGCGGTTCTGCGCGGTCGCGATGCAGAGTTCACCTCGCTGGATCTGCTGGCGCAGATACGCGGCGTGGTCGTGCAGCGTCTGTCGATCGATCTGGCGCGCATCGTTGTAACCGGGGCCGTCCTCTGACCGACACCAACGCACAAACGCTTGCCAGCGATCGCAATGCGCTTTGACCGTGGCGAAGTGGCCGCCGGCAAACAAATCTTTGAGCGCTTGTGGGCCGGCGTAGCTCAGCTGGCGGCCGTAACCAAAGTTGCGACCCTCACGTCGACCGACCAAGGCCATCGTCTTCACCGTTTTCGTTTGTTTGCAGAAAGCGCAGCAGGGCTTTCCAGTGGGGGCTGAGCCTGTCCACTTGCTGCCAGTGTGTCGGGCGGATCAGGAGGGCGTTCTCCTGGTGTTGCAGCATTGCCCCTTCTTCGCGCAGTTGCTCGATCAGCAGGGCGAGGTTGGCAGGCTCCAGGGGTGGTGTGGCGACAGCGGCGACAGTGGCGACAACCCGCGTCGTTTCTGGCCTGGCGCATGGCGACAAGGTGGCGACCGCGGCGGCGACACGCCGTGATTCAGGTTGCGGTTGATGTTGCGCTTGGTAGCGGCGCACAGCGTCATTGAGGCGAAACATGGCGGACCTCGAAGGTTCTTCCATCGCGGCTGTTCAGCCAGCTATGAGTGATCAGCTCGACGAATAAAGAGGCGGTATGGTCAGCGCTCTTGCGGGCAAAACGAGGACCGTTGCGATTGACGTCACGGACGGTGAAGTGGGTCCAGCCTTTCTGTACCAGCCAGCGCAGCAGCCGATCCGCTTCCTCGCGCCGGCTATTGACAGGCTCTTGTTCGGTCAGGCGCTGAATCTCGGCCAGGTAGTAATCCATCAGCGTGGAGGCGCGCTGGATGTGTGCTTCGTCCAAGGCTCTGGCCTCTTCAACCATGGCCAGCACGCCTGCGATACGCAGTACATTCGCCGCGGCCTTGCTCGCGACAGGCTGGACGCCGGCCAGCTCGCCGAACTCGCCAGACTGGCACTCGATGGTGTCGTGAATATCGATCCAGGCACGACGGGCGCGGGGAGTCAGCTCCAGCGTGGCGGGATTGAGTGAGCCATCCTTGTGAAGCGACCAGGGCTTTTGCAGCAGGGCGGTGATCCGTTGTTGGTAGCGCTGGACTTTGGTATCTCTGGTCAGGTCGATTGCCTTGTAGAGTCGCTGGCCGGCCAGGCGCTCGGGCCAACTTATCAGGCAGCGGCCGAGGATGCCTTGGCCATTGATCACCGGGTCTTTGAACAGCTGGTTGGCCAGGTAGGGCTGCAGCATCAGATGCAGGCTGAGGCGGCGGTCATAGGCACGCAGACTTTCTCCAGCCATGGAGCGTGCCCGGTCGATCGGGCTGCCATCCCACAGCATCGACAAGGTGGTGATTGCCTTGAGCAGGTTCTCTTTGCTCATGGTGCTACTGCCCAAGAATTGGCCACCTTCATCATTGAACAAGCCCATGCTGGGCAAGCCATGGCACAGGCTTTTAACCAGGGCCTCAATGGTCGGCTCGGCAATGATCAATCTCGGCGGGACCGGCTCGGATAGCTCACCGCCTTCCGTCTCCGCGTGTTTCTTTGAGGTTTTGGGTTTGGTCATGATGCTGGTAGCGGCGCGGTAGGCTTTGAGCTTTTCCGCATACAGGGTCCACTGCTGTCGCTCCCAGTCGCGTGCTGCTTTCAGTGCCTGCTGATCCACCGCGCTTTTGCGATCACCCGAGGACGCCACCGTCAGGAGGTAGAGGGATAGCGGATAGGTTCGGCCGTCGAGTTGGACATTGGCATGACCCTGGCTCACCAAGGCCGTGGTAGCCAGCACCGATTGCGCCGCCATGGCGCAAGGTACCCCGATCACCTCGGCCAGTCGTTCGACCGCAGGACCTAACAGATCCCCGAGTGCTTCGACCGGGTAGGGCAGTGGCGCCTGCTGGTATTCCAGCAAGGGTTGTGGTGGCTCGAACGCTTCGCACAGTTGCATCGCCATTCTCCTGGGATTATCGACTTCGTCCTCACTCATCCCGCCACGGTTGTTGAGTGTTATCAGGGATCAAGGCCCCTGCGACCTGTGAGGTTTGTCCACTGACGCGGGACTGGCGGCTCTTTACGACCGGGAGCTTGGGCATCTCATGATCTGGCCTCCTGAACACCGATAGCGGTGGGCGGGTGGAGGCTGCACTGGCTGACGAGACCAATGCCGCGAGATCCTGAGACAGGTGAAGGCAGCGGATGTGATGACCGGGGCATGCCTGACTGTCAGTCAGGTGCAGTCCATTCCTTGGGCTGCGGCACCGTCATCGGTATCGCTGTTGCGAGTGAGCATTCGGTGTTTGTCACGCCGATTGTCACGAGGGGGAAAGCCGCAAAGGCCCGTTCGAGCAGGGCTGCAGCAGTGTGATATGCGCCCGTCTCTTTAGGGGGCAAAGAGACGGGCAGCAGGTTGGCGCAAGAAATGGCCAAGCGGATAAGTTGCTGCAGAGCAGCCACGAGAAGGCCTGAGTTGCCGCAGTGGGCATTCTGGAATAGTGGGCATCCGTCACATCGCTGTGACCGTGCGAGCCGCCGGACGCTAATCGCACTTGGGGTGAACCACCACTATGTGGCGTAGCCTCAAAGGTTCTGACTACTTGGGTGCTGTCGAGGACAGCGCTTGTACGGTTTTGGTTTAGCGCTCGTTTTGCTCGCGGTCAACAGCATTTTTGGGGAGATTCTTGCGCCAATCGGTAGCGCTGGAAGATCTTGGAGGTCGGTGGCTTTCCATGGCCTAGTGGTCGTTGGTCGGTTTTAAATGTGAGCCCATGCGGGTGAGAATGCGGAGCCTTCTCGCCCGTATGGGCTTAGCCGGAAAGGCCCAAAGAGCGAGACTTGCAACGGCGACAGTCGCCACCTCAGTCGCCGTGCTGCAGGCCAGGTATTACGCGGGTTGTCGCCGGTGTCGCCGCTGTCGCCAACACCTGAACGCTCAGCGTATAGGCACGACGTTTCGGTCCCTGTTTTGATTGATCGCAGATGCCGACAGGTTGCTCGGAGCCGCCTTATGGATATGCTCACTCCCCCAACCCATGATCGGACGCCGTCGTTTAATGTAGTCCGCGCGGTTGTACCTGACAGCCTCACCCGCTAATCGTTACACTGCGCGCACCTCATCAGGCCGGCGTTCCCGGCTTGATCTATTGCTCGCAGTGTTGCTGCGCTGGGCAGTAAACCCATCAGTCAATCCAGGTAGTTATCAGTAGTGATCACAGGCGCCATCAAATCCCAAGTTGACCAGATCTGGAATGCGTTCTGGAGCGGCGGTATTTCCAACCCCATGGAAGTCATCGAGCAGATGACCTACCTGCTCTTTATCAAACGCCTCGACGAGTTGCAGACGGTTAAAGAGCGCAAGGCTGCGCGCACCGGGCAGCCGATTGATAATCCGATTTTCAGTCCCTACCAGGCGCATTTGCGTTGGGCGGCGTTCAAGGCGCTGGGTGATCCGGCCAGTTTGTACGCGCTGATCGCCGACAAGGTATTCCCCTTTATCAAGTCGCTTGGTGGTGAGGATGGCGAGTCCACCTACGCCGGGCACATGAAGGATGCGCGCTTCACCATCCCCAACCCGGCGTTGCTGGCCAAGGTGGTGGACATGCTCGACGCCATCCCCATGGAAGACCGCGACACCAAGGGCGACCTCTACGAATACATGCTCGGCAAAATCGCCAGCGCTGGGCAGAACGGTCAGTTCCGCACGCCACGGCACATCATCAAACTGATGGTCGAGATGATGGCGCCCAAGCCGTCGGACACCATTTGCGACCCGGCCTGCGGTACCGCTGGTTTTCTGGTGACGGCTGCCGAGTACCTCAATACCCACCACAGCCACGAGCTGTACCAGGACGCGGTCAGCGCCAAACGCTTTAACCATGACACTTTCCACGGCTTCGACTTCGACAGCACCATGCTCCGCGTCGGCTCCATGAACATGCTGCTGCATGGCGTGGAAAACCCGGCGATTGAAAACCGCGACTCGCTCAGCGAAGGTCATGCCGGGGTAGAAGGGCAGTTCAGCTTGATTCTGGCCAACCCGCCGTTTGCCGGTAGCCTGGATTACGAAGCCTGCGCCAAGGATTTGCAGCAAATCGTCAAAACCAAAAAAACCGAATTGTTGTTTCTCGCCCTGTTTCTGCGCCTGATGAAAGCCGGCGGTCGTGCGGCGGTGATCGTGCCGGACGGCGTGCTGTTCGGTTCCAGTAAGGCGCACAAAGCGCTGCGGCAGATGTTGGTGGAAGAGCACAAGCTGGACGGCATCGTCTCTATGCCCTCGGGCGTGTTCCGCCCCTATGCCGGGGTGTCCACCGCCATTTTGCTGTTTACCAAAACCAACTCCGGCGGCACCGATAACGTCTGGTTTTACAACATGCAGGCCGACGGCTATTCGCTGGACGACAAGCGCAACGAGCTGGCCAGCGACAAACACGACAGCAACAACCTGCCCGATATCATCGCCCGTTGGCATAACCGCGCCGACGAAGCCGGCCGCACCCGCACCGAGCAGAGCTTCTTGGTACCCAAGGCGGAAATCGCTGGCAACGACTACGACCTGTCGATCAATCGCTACAAACAAGTGGTCTACGAAGAAGTGCAGCACGAGCCGCCGCAGAAAATTCTGGCTGAATTAAAGGTGCTGGAGGCGGAGATTATGCGGGGGATGGATGAGTTGGAGGGGATGCTGCAATGACTCTTCTCACCGCGCCCGTTGGCGAGTTGACTGAGATATTAAGTGGATTCGCCTTCAAATCTGAGCAATTCAATAATTCTGGCGAGGGGCTTCCACTAATCAGGATTCGAGATGTTGTCGAAGGTGCTTCGGACACTTATTACTCCGGGGACTACAAATCGGAGTTTCTGATCAAAAACGGCGATGCGTTAATAGGCATGGATGGTCAGTTCAATCTTGCATGCTGGCGCGGTGGGCCGGCACTCCTAAATCAACGTGTCTGCAAAATTAAAGCAACAGATGAGCGGCTGGACCAGGGCTACCTCCTGCGCTTTCTTCCATCGGCGCTAAAGGAAATTGAAGATCGGACTCCTTTCGTTACGGTTAAACATTTATCTGTTAAATCGCTGCGTGAAATCGAAATTTCGCTCCCGCCACTTCCCGAACAGCGCCGTATCGCGGCAATTTTGGACAAAACCGACGCGCTGCGCGCCAAGCGCCGCGAAGCCATCGCCAAGCTCGATCAACTGCTGCAATCCGTATTTCTGGAAATGTTCGGCGGCAGCACCGGTACGACCACATCAGTAGCTGAGCTTGCACCTTCTGCGGGTGCTATTCGGACCGGTCCCTTTGGCAGTCAATTACTGCATAGCGAGCTTGTTGATCACGGCATCGCTGTCCTTGGTATAGATAATGCCGTATCCAATAAATTTACATGGGCGAAGCCAAGATTCATTACGGCAGAAAAATATTCTCAGCTCTCTCGCTATCGGGTTAATCCAGGCGACGTACTAATCACCATCATGGGGACCTGTGGGCGATGTGCTGTGGTACCTGACGACGTTCCAGCAGCGATTAATACAAAGCATCTTTGCTGCATCTCGCTCGACCGCACGCGCTGCGAGCCGGAGTTTTTGCACTCGTACTTCCTGATGCATCCAATTGCCCGGAGCTACCTTGAAAGTCGAGCAAAAGGCGCAATCATGGCGGGGCTCAATATGGGAATCATCAAAGAACTACCGGTTGCGTTACCCTCGTTGGAAGATCAGCGCCGTTTTGTCACGATCAAGAAATCGCTAGAAAGGCAGAGCGCGCAGGCGGTAAGTCAGGAAAACCGATCTAACGAGCTTTTTGCTGCGCTCCAGCAACATGCATTTGCAGGTGCGCTTAGGTCATAACCAGTGCCCAGCACGCCAAGGAACAGGCAACTTCATATGGCGCAATTCTTCCCCGCCCGCACCGCCTGTCGTTTCGACAGCTCCTGCGAACGTCGCTTGGCCGAAATGGACTCACAGAAGGCGGTAGGTTGATATGAGCAACTTTGAATTTCTCATCCCCGAATTCAAAACCCTGTTTGAGCCGGCCAAGGGCGCGGAACAGCTGGTGTATTCCGACCCGCGTGCCTGCTGCATGCGCACCCGCCATGCCCTAGAACAGGCTGTGCATTGGCTGTACGAGCATGACCGCGACCTGCGCATGCCTTACGACAATGGCCTTAACCTGCTGCTGACTCAGGTCGAATTTGTGCGACTGCTGCCGCCGCAAATTCATCAAAAGGCGCGGCTGATTCAGAAGTTCGGCAATCAGGCGGTGCACGCCAATCAGCCGATTAGCTACAGCGATGCAATGAAGCTGGTGCGAGAGCTGTTTCATCTGCTGTTCTGGCTGGCTCGGACTTATACCCGAAAAAGCGACCCAAAGAGCATCGATGCGGCGTTTGACGAAAAGCGCGTGCCGCAGTTGGTCAGTGCTAGCGATGCGGCGGCCTTTACCCGCGATGAATTGAAGAAGCAGGAAGCCAAGTTCCAGCAACAGATCGCTGCGCAGCACGGCACTCTGGAAGCCCGCGAGGCAGCGATTGCCGAACAGGCTGCAAGCCTGAGCGAACGCGAAGCCTTGCTGGCGAAGCTGGATGCCGAACTGGTCGCCACCCGTGCGGCACTGGCCCAGGCCAAGGCCAACAATATTGCTGTACCCGATAGCCACGATTACGACGAGGCCGATACCCGCCGGTTGTTTATCGACGTGCTGTTGCGCGAGGCCGGTTGGGAAGTGGGCAAAAACGCCGACGCCGAAGTACCAGTCAGCGGCATGCCCAACGCGCAGGGCGAGGGGTTTGTCGATTACGTGCTGTGGGGGGCGAACGGTAAACCGCTGGCGGTGGTGGAAGCCAAACGCAGCCTGAAAGACCCGGACGTGGGCCAGCAACAAGCCAAGCTGTATGCCGATTGCTTGGAGGCCGAGAAAGGCCAGCGGCCGCTGATTTTCTACAGCAACGGCAACCACACCTGGCTGTGGGATGACCGCCGTGCGCCGCCACGTGAGGTACAGGGGTTTTATACTCGCGATGAGCTGGAACTGGCGATTCAGCGGCGCAGCCTGCAAAACAAGCTGAGCGAGCTGCCGATCAATAGCGAGATTGTCGAGCGGACTTATCAACACCGGGCGATTCGGGCGATGACTGAGTCACTCAGTCAGGGCCGGCGCGCCGGTTTGCTAACCATGGCCACCGGCACCGGCAAGACGCGAATGTCGATTGCCCTGATCGAACTACTGATGCGTGGCAACTGGGTCAAACGCGTGCTGTTTCTGGCGGACCGGGTGGCCTTGGTCAATCAAGCCGCCAGTGCCTTCAAGGAGTTCCTGCCGAACTCCAGCCCAGTCAATCTGGTCACCGACAAAAATGGCCAAGGTCGGGTGTATCTGTGCACCTATCCGACCATGATGGGTTTGATCGACCAGATGGAGGGCGACCGTCGCAAGTACGGCGTAGGCCATTTCGACCTGATCGTGATCGACGAGGCGCACCGGAGTGTTTACCAGAAGTACGGCGCGATTTTCCGTTACTTCGACAGTTATCTAGTGGGCCTGACCGCTACCCCGCGTGACGAAGTGGATCGCGATACCTATCACCTGTTTGGTCTGGAAACCGGTGTGCCGACCGATGCCTACGGCCTGAATGAAGCGGTGGATGATGGTTATCTGGTGCCGCCCAAGGCTTATTCGGTGCCGATCAAGTTTGTTCGCGAAGGCATCCGTTACGACCAGCTCAGCGATGATGAGAAAGAGCACTGGGAGTCGCTGGATTGGGGCGATTACAGTGCCGAAGGTGATGCACCTACCGAGGTGCTGGCGTCTGAGATCAACAAGCAGTTATTCAACGAGCCAACCGTTGACCTGATGCTAAAGCACTTGATGCAAAATGGCCTGACCGTGGAGGGTGGGGACAAGCTCGGCAAGACCATTATTTTTGCAGTGAATCAAAAGCACGCCGATTTTATCGCCCAGCGCTTCAATCATCATTACCCGCACTTTAAGGGGGCGTTTGCCCGGGTTATCACCCATGCGGTGAATTATGCGCAGACTCTGATCGATGACTTCAGCAGCAAGCTGAACAAGCAGCCGCAGATCGCCATTTCCGTGGATATGCTCGATACCGGCATCGACGTGCCACAGGTGCTGAATTTAGTGTTCTTCAAGGCCGTTCGCTCAAAGGTGAAGTTCTTGCAGATGATCGGCCGCGGCACGCGCCTATGCCCGGACCTGTTTGCGCCGGGTGTGCACAAGCGCGAGTTCGCCATCTTCGATTTCTGCGCCAACTTCGAATACTTCAACGAAAACCCTAAAGGCGCTTTGGGCGGTAAGGCCGAACCGCTAGGCAAGCGGTTGTTCAAAGCGCGGCTGGATCTGCTGTCGTTGTTAGCGCCGAAGGACGTTCGCGAGCCTGTTGATCTGGCGGAAACCAGAGGCCGGTACGATGCCTTTGTTGAGCTGCGCAGGGAGTTGACCGACGAGCTGCACGACGAAGTCGCGGCGATGAACAAGGACAACTTCATCGTACGTACCGAACTTGAGCACGTAACCCGCTTTGCCGAGCGTGAAGTTTGGAATGCGCTGGATGATGCAGCGCTGGGTGATCTGCGCAGTCACGTCGCCGGCTTGCCGAGTGAGCGCGCTCCTGAGCACATCACCGCCAAGTTGTTCGATCTCCTGTGCCTGAATTTGCAGCTGGCGTTACTTCGCTCGACCAGCGACTTCGTGACGTATCGTGACAAGGTGGTCGAGCTGGCCAGCCAGTTAGAAGTGATGGACAGCATTCCGGCAGTGCATGCTGAACTTGCGTTGCTTCAGGACGTGCAAACCGACGAGTACTGGCAGGACATCCGCTTGCCGATGCTTGAGCAACTGCGGCGCAAGATGCGTGAGCTGATCAAGTTTATCGAACGCCGTCCGAGCAACCCCGTTTATAGTGTGCTGAGCGACGAGATTGGCGAGGCGACTGTAGTCAACCTGAAAGATTTCAATACCGGCATCAACCTGGAGCAATACAAGAAAAAGGTCGAAGCCTATATCCGTGGCAATGAGAACCATGTGGCCATTGCCAAGCTCAAGTTTAACCGGCCGCTGACGCCGAGCGATCTGAGCGAGCTGGAGCATTTTGTCTACGAGTCGGAACCGGTTCAGAGTCGCGAGCAGTTCGAACAGTGCTACGGCACTGACCAACCGCTGACACTGTTGATCCGATCATTGGTAGGCTTGGATCGCAATGCCGCAAAAGAGGCTTTCGGTCAATTCCTCGACGAGAACCGCTACAGCAGTCAGCAGATTCGTTTTGTTGAAATGATCATTGAGCGTCTAACCCGGCAGGGCGTGATGGAAGCGGGTCAACTATATGAACCGCCTTTTACCGCGCTGCACCACGAGGGATTAGACGGTGCGTTTGGCGACGCGGATGCCAACGCGATCATTTCGGTGATCGCCTCAATCAAACGCAGTGCGGCAGCCTGATGGCGACTGACTCAATCATGGGCACTGCCCGGTTTGCGCTGGCGTCGGGGTTGTAGCGTTTGGCTAAGCGCTTGGCGACATTTGCCACTTCTGTCGCCACGCTGCGCGCCACGGATTACGCGGGTTGTCGCCGTTGTCGCCATCCGGTGAGTCCTCAGCGTATCGGCACGACGTTGCGGTCCCTGGTTTGATTGATCGCAGATGCCGACAGGTTGCCAGTGGCCGCTTTCTGGATGTGCTCACTCCACCAAGCCATCATCGGTCTCCGGCGTTCGATGTAGTCCGCTCGGTTGTAGGCACTTCGGACTTCGTCCTTGTCGACATGCGCCAGCGCGACTTCGATCAGCTCCGGATCCCATCCATGCTCGTTCAGGATGGTGCTGGCCATGGAGCGCATGCCGTGGCTGACCAAGCGGTCCTGGAAGCCCATGCGTTTCAACGCCATGTTGGCGGTCTGGCTATTGGCGTGGGTGCGCGGATTTCTATCTGCCGGGAACACGTATTCCCTGTGACCACTGTGGGGCTTGAGCGCCTCCAATAACGCGAGTGCCTGTTCGGTCAGCGGGATGGTATGCGGACGACGCTTTTTCATGCGCTCCGGAGGGATGGTCCAGATGCGTTTGTCGAAGTCGATATCTGTCCAGCGGGTGGTAGCCGCTTCGGCAGGACGGGTCATGGTGTGCAGTTGCCATTCGATCAGGCAGCGGGTGATCCGCTTGATGCTGGCGTTCGCGATTTCGATCATGAGCTCGGAAAGCTCATCGGGTCGTAGCGCGGCCATGTTCTGTTTTTTGGGTTTCTTGAATACCGCCCGAATGCCACTGAGGGGGTTAGCGAAAATCAACCCGGAGTTCACCCCGTAGGTCATGATCTCGTTGAGCCGTTGGCTCAATCGCTTCACTGTCTCGAGGCTGCCTTTGGCCTCGATTGGGCGAAGCAGTTCGATGACAATCGGTGCGGTAATTTTCGAGAGCGGCGTTGTTTTCAGGTCTGGAAATACATGCAGCGTGAGCGATCGCCAAATGTCTTCGGCGTACGCCGGCGTGACGGAGTCCTTCTTCAGCTCGAACCAGGCGGTGGCCACGTTTTCAAACGTGTGTTCCGTCTCCGCTCGTTTGGCTTCGTCCTGTGCATTGCGTTGCACTTTGGGATCAATGCCTTGTGCAAGCAGCTCGCGTGCTTCCACCACTTTCTTCCTGGCGTTCGCTAGCGAGAGCTCTGGGTACGTGCCCAGCCCCATATTGATACGGTTTTTTGTTACCGGCTCGCGGTAATTGAAGTTCCACAGCATCGAGCCATTGCTCCTGACCCGGAGCTGAAGGCCGTCACCATCGCTGAGGACGTAATCCTTGTCTTTTGCCTTGACTGCCTTGAGCTGGCGGTCAGAGAGGCGGAGGGCTGGAGCAGGCATGAGAGCTACCTCTGACACCGTTTTGGTATTCCAAAAAATAGCACCGGAGAGCTTGGAATACCATTTGGAATACCCAAACGGCTGGAACTCAAAAAACCGTTGAGGAGCCCAGTAGCGTTGAAACCCTTGATTTCACTGGATTTCAGGCACAAAAAAAGACGTCCGTGGACGTCTTTTTTTGATCAAGTGGTGGAGCCGGGGGGATTTGAACCCCCGTCCGCCAGTACTCCGCTGTCGGTACTACATGCGTAGCCGTGTCTATTAAGTTAACCCTCAGCGACCCGACGGGCAGGGTGCTTTGGGCGAGTTGTGTAAGTTTTAGCCGCTTCGTCCACAACGTACTGCACGGCGATTCTGTTCTATATGACAATCATTTTGGGTTTACAGACATCCCCTGATGATTGCTGGACCCGAAGGTACCAGGAGGGAAGGGCTAAGGCTGCTTACGCAGCGAGAGCGTATTCCCCGTAGGTTTCGTCATTGGCAACTATAGAAAGTTGCAACAGTGGATTTACGAGTTCTGTTACCAACTCGGCATGCACCTAAAGTTTCGCGACCGGCGTCGAATCCTAAACGGCCCCGTGCTTGTAACTCGTTGTTTCTTAGTGAGTGACAAGCCTGTGCAGTGTACGCCAAACGGTCACAGAAGGCCAACCCGAAGGTTGGCCATGAGCGTCGGGGTGTTACTGATTGGCGCCTTTGTCGCTGTTCTGTAGGTCTTGCAGGGCTTTGGACGTGATCTCTATGCACCTCTTGTCATCACCTGCTGCTTGGGCGGCTTTGGCTTGAGACACGGCGGTGTCGATTTCGCCGCTTTTGCCAGTGGTGTCGGTGGCGAGCAGGGCTTTGCCGTTGTTGATTTTGTCGAGATTAATCTGACAAAGCTGGTCGGTTTTTCCGGCGGCAAACGCCGGTGAGGCCAGCATCGCAGCGGCAATGAACACGCCAGCAAGAGCGGAATGCTTCATAAGGGTATCTCCTTGCGAAAAAGGGCTCGACGTTGCTGGCGTTCAAGGGCTGCCAGCGACATCACTGATGAGCCTCGATCGCCGAGGCCTATGCAGATGACTACGCCGCTGCGCTGGGGTTCTGTTTTTATGCACGATTAGTGCGCCCTCGGTCGGGTTACGCGGTCCACGAGGTAGACCAGCCCGTGGTAATCGATGCCGCCATGCTGGCTCAGGCCGATCTCGCAGGTGCGGCTGGTGGAGATGCCTTCGCTGCAATATTGCACGGCGTCTTTCAGCGAGCGCAGGGAGTGGGCGTTGAGTTCCGGGGTGGTGAAGCCTTTGTCGCCGGCAAAACCACAGCAGTGGATGCCTTCCGGGATCACCACGGTTTTCGCGCAGCGGCGGGCCAGGTCGATCAGGGCCTGGCTTTCCCCGAGGTGCTGGGTGCTGCAAGTGACGTGTACGGCGATCGGTGCTTCCTGCGGTATGAAGTCGAGGCGGTCCATCAGGTGCGTGCGGATAAATCGTACCGGGTCGTACAGGTCCAGGCGTGTTTCGCCCAGGTCTTGCACCAGGCGCAGGGTGCAGGGGCTGGTGTCGCAGTAGATCGGGTCGAGGCCGCCGCGGCTGGCGTGGAGCAACGCGCCGATCAGTTCCTGGCGTTTGTGTTCGGCCTGTTCGGCATAGCCCTTGGAGGCGAAAGGCTGGCCGCAGCACAGGTTGTCCTGGTTGTCGGGGAAGACGACTTGGTAGCCGGCTTTTTCCAGCAGGCCGCGGGTTTTGTCGTACAGCGACGTTTGCTCTTTATCGCCAGCCGCCGGGCCCATGGCGCGTGAGACGCATGCCGCGAGGTAGACCACGCGTGGCCGCTCATCGGTCACTGCCGGGCTGAAGCGAATGGCTTTTTCCGGTTGCGGCATGGCGTTGGTCCATTGTGGGATTTGTCCTTTGGACAACTTGCTCACTGTGGCCGACAACTTGGCCAGGCGCGGCGCGCCCAACAGCATGCGTGCGCCGTTGGCGACGTGCAGGGTAAAGCGCGCGCCTTGTAGCGCAGTGGCGAAGTGGGTGGCCAACCATTCGGCGGTTTTCGTATGGTCGGCGTCGCGGGCCCGGAGTTTTTTCACCAAGTCGCCGGTGTTGATTCCCACAGGGCAGCGCTGGGCGCATAACCCGGTGGCGGCGCAGGTGTCGATGCCCTGGTAGTGGTAGGCCGTTTCCAGTTCAGTGGTGTCGATGCCGGCGCGTTTCTTCGCCTGGATATCGCGCCAGATCACGATGCGCTGGCGCGGGCTCAAGGTCAGGCCTTTCGACGGGCATACCGGCTCGCAGAAACCGCACTCGATACACTTATCCACAAGCTCGTCGGCGGCAGGCAGCGGCTTGAGGTGTTTAAGGTGGATCTGCGGATCTTCGCTGAGCACCACGTCCGGGTTGAGAATACCGTTGGGGTCGAGCAGGCGCTTGAGTTGCCACATCAGTTGATAGGCGTCGCTGCCCCATTCCAGCTCGACGAACGGCGCCATGTTGCGGCCGGTGCCATGCTCGGCTTTCAGTGAGCCGCCAAACTCTACGGCCACCAGTTGGGCGACGTCGTCCATGAACGCTTGGTAGCGTGCGACTTCTTCGCTGCTGTTGAAGCCTTGGGTGAACACAAAGTGCAGATTGCCTTCCAGAGCGTGTCCGAAAAGGATGGCTTCGTCGTAGTGGTGTTTGTCGAACAGCTCGATCAAACGGTTAACGCCGATGGCCAACTGCTCGACCGGGAACGTCACGTCTTCGATGATCACCGTAGTGCCGGTTTTGCGCACGGCGCCGACGGCGGGGAAGGTGTCTTTGCGGATCGCCCACAGGCGGGCGTTTTCCACCGGGTCTTCGGTGAAGTCGACCTGTTTTTCCACCGGAAACGCCGCCAGGGACGCCATGATCAGCGCCAGTTGCTCCTGGAGCAAAGAGGGCGATGCCGCACGGGATTCGATCAACAGTGCGCAGGCATTTTCCGATAGATGTTGTACGAAGGCGGGCATGCCGGGTTTGTCCTGCACCGAACGCATGCTGCGTCGGTCGAGCAGCTCAACCGCTGAGACCGGTTGGGTTTTCAGGACGGTCACCGCATTGCAGCAGGTCTCGACATCGGGGAATACGATCAGCGCCGAGGCTTTGTTCGGGTGGTCGATGACGGTGTCGTAAGTCACTGCGCTGATAAAGCCCAGGGTGCCTTCGGAGCCCACCAGCAGGTGGCTGAGGATATCCAGCGGCTCATCGAAATCCACCAGGGCGTTGAGTGACAGGCCGGTGGTATTTTTCAGACGGTATTTGTGGCGGATTTTGGCGGCCAGTTCAGCGTTTGCCCGCGTCTCCCGCCCGAGTGTGGCCAGGCGTTCAAGCAGCGCGCCGTGCTGCTGACGAAATGCTGCGACGCTGGCGGCATCTTCGGTGTCCAGGCGGCTGCCGTCGGCCAGCACCAGGCGAATCCCGGCCAGGGTATGGTAGGTGTTTTGCGCCGTACCGCAGCACATGCCGCTGGCATTGTTGGCGACGATGCCGCCGATTTTGCAGGCGTTGATCGACGCCGGATCCGGCCCGATCTTGCGCCCGAATGGCGCCAGCCAGGCGTTGGCCTGGGCGCCGATCACGCCGGGTTGCAGGCGGATCTGCGTGCCTTGCCCACGAATTTCGCGGCCGTTCCAGTTGTCCCCCAGTACGATCAGCACCGAATCGCTGATGGCCTGCCCGGACAAGCTGGTGCCCGCTGCGCGGAAGGTCACCGGAACATGATCGCGCTGGGCCAGTTTCAGCAGCGCCACGACTTCGTCTTCCGACTCGACGCGAATCACCAGCTGTGGGATCAGTCGGTAAAAACTGGCGTCTGTGCCAAATGCCAAGGTGGAAAGTGGGTCGTCGAAGCGACGAATTTTCGGGATCAGCTGTGCGACGTCAGCAAGGAAAGCGGCAGGCAGACTCATTGGTCCTCCAGGATCAGCACCACCAGGTCCTTCGGACCGTGGGCGCCATAAGCCAGAACTTGTTCGATGTCAGCGGTCTTCGACGGGCCGGACACCAGCAGGGCATTGGTGGGCATGCCTTGGGCCCAGGCGAATTGCTGCTGGACCTGATAAAAGTTGTCGTAAATCTCGCTGGCCTTGAGCAGTGCAAAGTGTACCGGCGGCACCAGGCTCATCAGTCGCGGTTCTTCCCGCGTGGGCCACAGAATCAGGCTACCGGTGGCGGCGATGGCGCCGAGGGTCGTGGTCAGGCTGGCCGGTGTGTCATTAAACAGCTCGGCTTTCCATTCTTCCACAGGGCGGTCGTAGGCTTTGAGCTGCGGCAATTGCGGATGGTTCGACCAGTGCTCGGTGATGCGCCGCCCATGCTCGGTTGTCGGCGCGATGAGCAGGCTGGGCAGCTCGCGTTTTTGCAGCAGCTGCGCGAGTAAAGCTGGCCATTCGGCGCCGCGGGTCAGGTGGATCTCGGTATGCACCGCCTCCATCAGCTTGCGCAATTGTGCGATGCGCTGCTCTGGCGGGTAGGTGTAGATCTGTGTGACCAGGGCCTCATCGAAGTTGTCGGGCACTGGTGTTGTGCCCGTCAGGCTGTGGCGCAATTTGCCGAGGATATTTTGCTTGGCGCTCATCAACGCGCTCCCTGTTTGGCCAAATGCTCGCGTGCCAGGTCATGCAGCGAACGGGCGGCGGGTTTAGGCGCGCTATGGTTTTGCGTCCATGGCCCGACGTTGTTCGGTACGAGGGCACGCAGGCGCGTGGCGGCGAATGTGAACAGGCGGTACAGCGTCGGTGAGCTGTGGAGCTTGGCCCAGACGTTCCAGATGAACCGCTCCTGGCGCGAATACTTGCTGCCTTGGCCGCGCATCACGGGGTGTGGGCTATCCGGCGCTTTTACGTTCTCTTCCCGCAGACGGCGTAGCAAGGCCGGGATCGGAATTTTTACCGGACACACTTCTCCACAAGCACCGCACAACGAAGACGCACTGGGATGGTCCGGTACTTTTGCCAGGCCGACCATATGCGGTGTGATGATTTTTCCGATAGGGCCGGGGTAGACCTCGCCGTAGGTGTGGCCACCGATTCGGGTATACACCGGGCAATGATTCATACATGCGCCGCAGCGAATGCAGTTGAGCGTCTGACGCAATTCGCTGTCGGCAAACGCCTGGCTGCGTCCGTTGTCCAGCAGCACCAGGTGGACTTCTTCGGGGCCGTCGAGCTCATCGGCCTTGCGCGGGCCGGAGATCATATTGACGTAGGTGGTGATCGGCTGGCCGAGCGCGGAGCGGGTCAGCAGCGACAGTAACGGCACCACGTCGCGCAGGTTTTCCACGACCTTCTCGATGCCGGTCACGGCGATATGCACGGGTGGCACTGTGGTCGACATACGCCCGTTGCCTTCGTTTTCCACCAGCAGCAGCGTGCCGGTTTCGGCCACGGCGAAGTTGACGCCGGAGACGCCGATATCCGCTTCGAAGAACTTTTCCCGCAGCACGCGGCGACCAATCTGAATCAACTGGTCGACATCCTTGGTGTACTCCACGCCGAGTTTTTCATGGAACAGCGACGCGACCTGGCTGGCGTTCTTGTGGATCGCCGGCATGATGATGTGGGACGGCTTCTCATGGTCGAGTTGAACAATAAACTCACCCATGTCCGACTCAAGGCATTCGATGCCTTGGGCGGCGAGTACGTGGTTCATCTCCATCTCTTCGCTGACCATGGATTTGCCTTTGATCACCTGCGTGGCTTCGCGCCGGCGGATGATCGACAGCACGATCGCATTGGCCTCTTCAACCGTTTCTGCCCAATGCACGGTCACGCCGTTTCGGGTCAGGTTGGCTTCCAGTTGTTCGAGCAGGTCGGGCAGCTTCGACAGGGCGCGGGCGCGCACCGCGTTACCGAGGGCGCGCAGGTGTTCGCGTTCGTGGGCGTCGCTGAAAGACGCCGCCCGTTTGCTCATCAGGGAATCCATCGCATTGCGAAAGTTGTTTCGCAGTTGCGCGTCGCCCAGTGCCTGGTGGGCGCGGGTGCGGAAGTCTTCCGACACCTCGACGGTGGGAATCAGCGCGGCGTTCATCGTTCACCCCCGGTGCGTTGCCAGAGAAAGCTGGCCAGGTGTTGCCCGCGTAAGGCCGCCTGTTGTTTCTCCAGGGCGCCATTGATGTTCATCAGGCAACCGCAATCAGCACTCAGTACTTGATGGGCGCCGGAGTCCTGCAAGGCTCGGGTCTTGTCGGCCACCATTGCGCCGGAAATGTCTGGCATACGCACGCTGAACGTCCCACCAAAGCCACAGCATTCGCTTTCGTGGCTGTGGTCGACGCGTTCGACATTGCGCAATTGGGCCAGCAGTTCGCGGCCGTGAAGGTGGGTGTTCATTTCCCGACGCGCGGAGCACGACGTGTGCAGGGCGACCTTGACCGGCGCCCCGCTGTCGTTGAGTTGCACCTTGCACACGAACAACAGGAACTCCGCCAACTCATAAGTCCGGGCCGCGAGGGCCTGCACTTGTTTGAGGGTGTCGGGTTCGTCCTTGAAGAGGTCGGCGTAGTGCTCACGTAACATGCCGGCACAGGAGCCGGATGGCACCACCACCGGGTAGTCGCCGGCGAACAGCGCCAGTTGCGCGCGTGCCACTTGTCGGGCCTGGTCGGTATAGCCCGAGGTGTAGGCCGGTTGCCCGCAGCAGCTTTGCCCTTGGGGATAATCCACGCAGATCCCTTCGCGTTCCAGCAGGTGGATCGCGTCCATGCCGGCTTCGGGATAAAACAGATCGACCACGCAGGTGCCGAACAGGTAGACCTTCTGCGGTTTTTCGTGGGGGTATTCGCGTGGCTCGGCCAGAGGCGGCGCGACACGGGTGGCATTCGGCACGGCGTTGTAAAAAAGCTCGCTCATCAGGCGCGTTCTCCGGGTGGTCCCGGTTGTCCGTCCGTCAGGGCCGCAGCGTGTTCAGCGGCCCGGCAGAAGGGTTGTGGAGAGCTGACGCCGAAATCGCGGTTCGGCGTCGGTTATTGCGTGATTACCTGTGGTCTCAATGCACCAGCATGCCGGTGAACCAGTAGGCCTGGGCCAGTGTGATCAGCCCGACGATGGTGGCGAAAAACAGGCTGTGCTTGAGGGTGAAGCGGAACAGGTCGGATTCCTTGCCGACCAGGCCGGTAGCGGCGCAGGCCACAGCGATCGATTGCGGCGAAATCATCTTGCCGGTCACGCCACCGCTGGTGTTTGCCGCGACCAGCAGGACGTCGTTGACACCGATCTGGTGGGCGGTGGTGGCTTGCAACGAGCTGAACAGGGCGTTGGACGAGGTGTCGGAGCCTGTCAGGAAAACCCCCAGCCAGCCGAGGAACGGCGAGAAGAACGGGAAGGCTGCGCCGGTGCCGGCCAGGACCAATGCCATGGTCGAGGACATGCCCGAGTAGTTGGTGACGAACGCGAACGCCAGCACCATGCCGATGGACAGGATCGGCCAGCGCAGTTCGTAGAAGGTCTCTTTTAAAGTGGTAAGACCAGTTTTGATGTCGATCTTCAATACCAGCATCGAGATCAGCGCGGAAAAGAAAATCGCAGTGCCGGTCGCTGAAATCGGGTCCAGTTTGAATACCGCGGGGATGGCCGTCGGGTTGGTCACGATAGGCGCAACCTTGACCACCAGTTGGTCCAGGTGCGGGATCGCAAAGTTGAACACCCAGCTGTACATCGAGCCGCCTGCGGCGAACATCGCCTTGAAGGGCTTGAGGGTCCAGATGGTCACCAGCACGGTCAGGATCAGGAACGGCGACCAGGCTTTGAAGATTCGCCCCAGGCTGTAGGGCGAAGCGACAGTGCTGCGTGGCAGGCCGAAGCCGCCGGCGCTGGCGGTGATCGTTGCGCTGGAGGTCGCACCGGCAATCTGCGCGCCAGCGGTGCGCTTGGGTTGCCAGATTTTCAGGAACAGCGTCAAGGAAACCAGGCTGGCCAGGGCCGAGGTGATGTCCGGCAGTTCCGGGCCGATGAAGTTGGAGGTGAAGTATTGGGTGATGGCAAAGCTCAAGCCTGCCACCAAGGCGGCCGGCCAGGTTTCGCGCACGCCGCGCAGGCCGTCCATCATGAACACCAGCCAGAACGGAACGAACAGCGACAGCAGTGGCAATTGGCGACCAGTCATGGCGCCGATCTTGAATGCGTCGATGCCGGTCACTTGCCCGGCGACGATGATCGGAATCCCGAGGGCACCGAAGGCGACGGGCGCGGTGTTGGCGATCAGGCACAGGCCGGCGGCGTACAGCGGGTTGAAGCCCAGGCCGACCAGCAGCGCGGCGGTAATCGCCACAGGAGCACCGAAGCCGGCGGCACCTTCCAGGAAGGCGCCGAAGCAGAAGCCGATCAGCAGGACCTGCAGGCGTTGGTCGTCGGTGATCGACAGTACCGAGCTGCGGATGATCTCGAACTGGCCGCTCTTGACTGTCAGTTTGTAGAGGAATACCGCAGCGACGATGATCCAGGCGATGGGCCACAGGCCGTAGGCAAAGCCATAGCCGGCAGCGGCCAGTGCCATGTCTACCGGCATCTGGAAGGCAAAGATCGCCACCAGGATCGACAGCGCCAGCGTGATGCTGCCGGCGACGTGGCCTTTAAGGCGAAACACGGCCAGAGCCAGGAAGAAAAATACGATTGGAATAACGGCGGCCAGTGCGGACAGGCCGAGGCTGCCGAGCGGGCTGTAGAGCTGTTGCCAGGTTTGCATATGGGGTGGCCCCTAATTGTTGTTGGTCAGGCACATTTTAGTCGGCTTGGATAATTGGTAATACCAATTTACAGCCGCTGTTGGCTAGAGTAAAAGCCTAGGCAGGGATGTGTCAATTTGCCGCCTGCGAAACTTTGGTCTTAAGCGGGAGGGCGGGCGCTCTGATCGCATCAATCGAAGATGTTCTGATGGGTGCTGCAAGCGTTGCGATAGGCCAGAATAGAGGCCCCGGCGAGTGGTCGGGATCGTGGAGAGAGAGTTATGGGGTTTGATCAGGTGCGTCAGCGCCGTTTGTCTGACGATATTGTCGAGCAGCTTGAGGGCATGATCCTTGAGGGCACGCTGAAATCGGGCGAGCGCTTGCCGGCCGAGCGCGCGTTGGCTGAAAAGTTCGGCGTTTCGCGCCCCTCGCTGCGTGAGGCGATCCAGAAACTGGCGGCCAAGGGGTTGCTGGTCAGTCGCCAGGGCGGTGGCAATTATGTGTCTGATTCGTTGGGCTCGACGTTCAGCGATCCGTTGTTGCACCTGCTGGAAAACAATCCCGAGGCGCAGCGTGATTTGCTGGAGTTTCGCCAAACCCTCGAAGCGTCCTGTGCCTATTACGCGGCATTGCGCGCTACCGAAGTCGACCGTGAGCGGCTGACGGCAGCCTTTGAAGCGCTACAGGATTGTTACGCGCGCGACGATAAGGTCAGCCGCGCAGAGGAGGGGGCCGCGGATGCGCGGTTTCACTTGGCCATTGCCGAGGCCAGCCACAATGCTGTGCTGTTGCACACCATCCGCGGGTTGTTCGACCTGCTCAAGCGGAACGTGGTGACCAACATTGGCGGCATGTACCAGCAGCGCACGGAAACCCGCGATATGCTGATCAGTCAGCACCGGGACTTGTACCTGGCGATCATCGAGGGGCGGGCCGAGCAAGCGCGGGAAGTCTCAACACGTCACCTGTTGTATGTGCAGGAGGTGTTGGAGGAGGTACGTCAGGAAGTTCAGCGCGTGGCCCGGGCGGCGCGGCGCAAGGGCATGTAGCCAGGGGCGAAGCGCCCTAGGCTACAGCGGCGCAAGGATTATTCTTCCTTGCCCTTGTTGCGCACGGCGCGATGCAGTTCACGGTCGGAATCGCGCTCGCGCTCGGTGTCACGCTTGTCGTATTCCTTCTTGCCTTTGCCCAGTGCGATCTCGCACTTGACCAGATGCTTGCTCCAATACCAGGACAGGCAGACGCAGGCATAGCCTTTCTGCTGTACGGCAGCGGCGAGCTTGTCCAGTTCGCGGGCATTGAGCAGCAGCTTGCGCGTGCGTACCGGGTCGGCAATCACGTGCGTGCTCGCGGTGGTCAGCGGGGTGATATGACTGCCGAGCAGCCATGCCTCGCCATCCTTGAGCAGCACATAGCTGTCGACCAGTTGCAGCTTGCTGGCACGCAGACTTTTTACTTCCCAGCCGGCCAGGACCAGACCAGCCTCGAACCGATGTTCGATGAAGTAATCGTGTCGCGCTTTTTTATTCTGCGCGATGGTCCCTGTGGGGTGTTTCTTTTGTTTAGCCATAGGGGCGGCATTATAGGGCGTTGCGAGCGTGTCGGCTACGGTCAACCTGCGTGCTTGAGCGTGTTGGACGAATCCCGGACAATACCGGCAGTTCTTTGGTTTTTTTCTCTCGCGGATCGGGTTGTTCTTTCGCGATGTTTGCCGCTCAGCTGTGGAAATAACGCTCACATGACGACGCATATTCAACGTTCGGCCCTGCTGCCCTATCCGGCCCAGGTGCTTTATGACCTGGTCAACGACGTGGCGCGTTACCCGGAATTCCTGCCTTGGTGCTCGACCGCCGAGGTGCTGGAAGGCAGTGATGAGCACATGGTTGCCAGTGTCGGGGTGGCCAAGGGGGGGCTCAGCCAGCACTTTGTGACACGCAATGTCCTGGTGCCGGGCAAGTCCATTGAAATGAATCTGCAGGAAGGGCCGTTTACTCAATTGCATGGTGTCTGGGTGTTCAAGGCGTTGACCGAGAAAGCCTGCAAGATCAGCCTGGATCTGTCCTTCGATTATGCGGGGCCCATTGTGCGGGCGACGTTGGGGCCTTTGTTCAATCAGGCGGCCAATACCCTGGTCGACGCATTCTGTCAGCGAGCCAAGCAACTGCATGGTTGAGATTGAAGTGGTGTATGCCGGCGTGGATCGCCAGGTGTTGGTGGCGGTCGCGGTGCCAGCGGGGACGAGCCTGCGGGCTGCGGTGCAGGCGTCGGGGATTGCTACGCACTTTCCTGAGGTGAACCTTGCTGATTGCCCGTTGGGGGTATTCGGTAAGGCAGTGGTCGACCCCGATACCTGCACCGTGCAGTCAGGTGATCGTATCGAGATCTACCGCCCGCTGCTGGCCGACCCCAAAGAAGTGCGGCGGCTGCGTGCGGCCAAGGCGGCGTTGGCCAAGCAACAGGGTTCATAGGCCGGCGAATCTGCAGGCAACAAAAAGCCCGGCATGCCGGGCTTTTTATCGAGCGCCGCAAACTTACTGCGGGCTGGTGTCCAGAGGCTGTGGCGTCGGGACTGGAACTGTTTGTACGCGGTCGACGTCTTTCTGGATCTTGTCGAGCAATGAGCCAGGCTTGGCCGGTACTTCGGATTTCGGCTTCTCGGCTTCCTGCGCAGGCGCAGTCACGTTGGTGCCGTTATCCTTGCCCAGCAAGGCTTCATCGCGGCTTACGCCGGGCATGAAATCGCCGGACAGGCTGACCAGTTGATCATTGCCATTAAAGATGACGCTGACGCGCTCCTGTTGGCGTTCACCGCCCCCAGGCTGGATGCTGTAGAGATAATCCCAGCGATCGGCGTGGAAAGTGTCAGTCAGCAGGGGGTTGCCCATAATAAACCGTACTTGCCGTCGGGTCATTCCCGGGCGTAACTGGTCTATCATGTCCTGCGTGACGACATTGCCCTGCTGGATGTCGATTTTGTAAACCCCGGGGAATGAACAACCGGCGAGTGCGAGCAGTCCCACAAAGGTGAAACTGGTTAGCAAGAGCTTGGTGTTTTGCATCGGTGGGCGACTTCCACTATCTTGGCTGGGACAACGTAAACGCCGATCATACCCGTATTAAGAGAAGCTGCGAAGCAGCATCCGCGAGAAAGCTAACCATGGTTGAAAATAGCGAACTACGCAAAGCCGGTCTTAAAGTGACTCTGCCACGCGTCAAGATTCTACAAATGCTCGATTCTGCTGAGCAGCGCCACATGAGTGCCGAGGATGTTTACAAGGCGCTGATGGAGTCCAATGAGGACGTTGGCCTGGCCACGGTTTACCGCGTGCTGACCCAGTTTGAAGCCGCGGGGCTGGTGGTTCGTCATAATTTCGATGGCGGTCACGCAGTGTTCGAATTGGCTGATGGTGGTCATCACGACCACATGGTCGACGTGGACACTGGTGAGGTTATCGAATTCACCAACCCGGAAATCGAGCGGTTGCAGAAGGCAATTGCCGAGGAGCATGGCTACGAGTTGTCGGACCACAATTTGGTTCTTTACGTACGTAAGAAAAAGTAAAAATCGACGCAGATTCGCTCTGCGGAACGATTGAAGGCGACCCCTGGGTCGCCTTCGTGCTTTCTACAAGAGAGAAAATTGCCGGTTCGGTCAGGCCTTCGCCGCCACCACCATTTTTTTCGCGTGGGCCAGGGACTCCTTGGTCAGGTCGATACCGCCGAGCATGCGCGCGACTTCCTCCACGCGTTCCGACTTGTTCAGCTTGGACACCGCCGTATGCGTCGCATCGCTGCCGCGTACTTTGTGTACAAACAAATGCTGATGCCCTTGGGCGGCTACTTGCGGTAAGTGGGTAACCGTCAGCACCTGGCCGCGATCCCCCAGGCGACGCAGCAGTTGGCCGACAATTTCTGCGGTCGGGCCACCAATGCCAACGTCTACCTCGTCAAAGACCAGCGTCGGAACCCGTGAGGTTTGGGCGGTGATCACTTGAATCGCCAGGCTGATCCGCGATAGTTCGCCCCCGGAGGCGACTTTTGCCAGCGCTTTGAGCGGCTGCCCTGGGTTGGCGCTGACCAGCAGTTCTACCTGTTCCAGGCCGTGGGGCTGCAGTTCGGCGCTGGTATTGCTGTGCAGTTCGATGGTGAAGCGGCCGCCGGGCATGCCGAGGCGCTGGATTTCCTGCTCGACCGCGCTGGCCAGGCTCGTGGCGGCTTGATGGCGCAGATCGCTCAGTTCGCGGGCCTTCTCTTGGTAATGGCGGGCGAAAGAAGCCAGTTCGTCGCCCAGGCGCTCAATGGACTCGTCATTCGCGTTCAGGGTTTCGATTTCATCCAGCAGCTTCTGCTGCATCGTTGCCACTTCAGTCGGCTGGATCCGATGTTTGCGCGCCAGGGTGTAGATGGTGTCCAGGCGTTCTTCTATTTCCTGCAGGCGTGCCGGGTCGGCGTCGAAGTGATCGAGGAAACGGTTCAGTTCGCCTACGGCTTCTTCTACCTGGATTTGCGCACTGGTCAGCAAGGTCGTGGCTTCATTCAGCGAGCCGGACGCATTGTTCACGCTGGACAGCCGATTGAGGCTGACGGTCAGTGCATTGAGCACATTGCCCGAGTCGCTCTCGCTGCATTGCTCCACCACCTGGCGGCAAATACCCAGCAGGGTTTCGGCGTTGGTGAGGTTCTTGTGTTCCTGCTCAAGCTGTTCCAGCTCGCTTTCGCCGAGGCCAAGGCTTTCCAGCTCTTCGAGTTGATAGCTGAGCAATTGGTGGCGTGCGCGTTGCTCGTCGCCGGAATTGGAGAGGCGCTCCAGTTCCAGGCGGGTCTGGCGCCAACGTTGGGCGGCGAGCTGGACCTGGCGGGCGAGGTCGGTGGCGCCGGCGTATTCATCGAGCAGGCGGCGATGGGTGTCGGTTTTGAGCAGGGATTGGTGTTCGTGCTGGCTGTGGATATCGATCAGCAGCTCGCCCAGGGCCTTCAAGTCACCCAGCGGGCAGGGCGTGCCGTTGATGTAGCCACGGGAGCGGCCTTCGGCGGTGATGACCCGGCGCAGGATGCACGGCCCTTCATTATTAAGGTCGCGCTCGGCAAGCCAGGCTTCGGCTTCGGGGATGTCCGCCAGGTCGAAGGTCGCCAGGATGTCGGCCTTGTCTGCGCCGGGGCGTACCACGCCACTGTCGGCGCGGTCGCCCAGGGTCAGGCCGAGGGCGTCGAGCATGATCGACTTGCCGGCGCCGGTTTCGCCTGTGATTACGCTCATCCCGCGATCCAGTTCGAGATCCAGATGTTCAACGATGGCGTAGTTATGTACGGACAGGTGCACGAGCATGACGGCCGCTCCCAGGCTTTAGGTCTGGTTATTTATACAGTGTTTTGTTCCGGGCTGACAATCCTGGCGCTTAGCTCGATTTGCTTGCTTCGATGTTTTTTTTAGTGCGAAGAGGAATGAATGGGTCGGAATTGATCTGGATCAGATGAAAGACTTTTGGTGACGCCCGCACCCTTGAACCTGGAAATTGTGGCCCCATATACCGGAACAGAAGCGCGAGTTGAGTTCGCGCATGATTTTGAAAGGAGAAATCTATGGCTGACGAACAGACGCAGGATACGCAAACTCCAGACGCCAATTCGGCTGCCGGTGATGAGCTGGCGACTCGTGTGCAAGTGCTCGAAGAGCAATTGGCCGCTGCGCAGGATCAATCTTTGCGTGTTGCCGCCGATCTGCAGAACGTCCGCCGCCGTGCCGAGCAGGATGTAGAAAAGGCCCACAAGTTCGCGCTGGAAAAATTCGCCGGTGATCTGTTGCCGATCATCGACAGCCTGGAGCGCGGCCTTGAGTTGTCCAACCCGGATGACGAAAACATCCGCCCGATGCGTGAAGGTATCGAGCTGACCCTGAAAATGTTCCAGGACACCCTGAAGCGTTATCAGTTGGAGGCTGTCGATCCGCAAGGCGGCGAGCCGTTCAACGCCGAGCATCACCAGGCCATGGCGATGCAGGAAAGTCATGACCTTGAGCCAAACAGCGTGTTGAAAGTATTCCAGAAGGGATACCAGCTCAACGGTCGCCTGCTGCGTCCGGCAATGGTCGTGGTCAGCAAGGCGCCTGCACCGGTTTCACCTTCGATTGATGAGCAGGCTTGAAATACGCCGCAAGGCCCCCATTTATAAGTCAAGCGTTTAAGTGCTACCGCAGTTAGCCACCACTGCTGCGGCATCCAAATTCAAGTTTCGGGAGAGTAAATCATGGGCAAAATTATCGGTATCGACCTGGGGACCACCAACTCCTGCGTCTCCGTGCTGGAAAACGGCGTTGCAAAAGTCATCGAAAACGCCGAAGGCGCGCGTACTACGCCGTCGATCATTGCTTACGCCAACGATGGCGAAATCCTCGTCGGTCAGTCGGCCAAGCGTCAGGCGGTGACCAACCCGCACAACACCCTGTACGCGGTGAAGCGTCTGATCGGGCGTAAGTTCGAGGAAGAAGTCGTACAGAAAGACATCAAGATGGTCCCTTACAAAATCGCCAAGGCTGACAACGGTGACGCCTGGGTTGAAGTGAACGGCCAGAAAATGTCGCCGCCACAGATCTCGGCTGAAATCTTGAAAAAGATGAAGAAAACCGCCGAAGACTACCTCGGTGAAGCGGTGACTGAAGCGGTGATCACCGTTCCGGCCTACTTCAACGACAGCCAGCGCCAGGCGACCAAAGACGCCGGCCGCATCGCGGGCCTGGACGTAAAACGTATCATCAACGAACCAACCGCAGCCGCTCTGGCCTACGGCATGGACAAGGCCAAGGGCGACCACACTGTCATCGTTTATGACCTGGGTGGCGGTACCTTCGACGTGTCCGTGATCGAAATCGCGGAAGTTGACGGCGAGCACCAGTTCGAAGTGTTGGCCACCAACGGCGACACCTTCCTGGGTGGTGAAGACTTCGACATCCGTCTGATCGACTACCTCGTTGACGAGTTCAAGAAAGAAAGCGGCATGAACCTCAAGGGTGACCCGCTGGCCATGCAGCGTCTGAAAGAAGCTGCCGAGAAAGCCAAGATCGAGCTGTCTTCGGCTCAGTCGACCGACGTTAACCTGCCGTACATCACTGCAGACGCTACCGGTCCTAAGCACTTGAACGTGAAGATCTCGCGCGCCAAGCTGGAAGCGCTGGTTGAAGACCTGGTTCAGCGCACCATCGAACCTTGCCGCATCGCGCTGAAAGACTCCGGCATCGAAGTGAGTGCGATCAACGACGTGATCCTGGTCGGCGGTCAGACCCGCATGCCACTGGTTCAGAAGTTGGTGACCGAGTTCTTCGGCAAAGAAGCACGTAAAGACGTGAACCCGGACGAAGCTGTTGCCATGGGTGCTGCCATCCAGGGTGCGGTACTGGCCGGCGACGTGAAAGACGTATTGCTGCTGGACGTCAGCCCGCTGACCCTGGGTATCGAAACCATGGGTGGCGTGATGACTGCGCTGATCGAGAAAAACACCACGATTCCTACCAAGAAATCGCAAGTGTTCTCGACGGCCGATGACAACCAGGGCGCCGTGACCATTCACGTGCTGCAAGGTGAGCGTAAGCAAGCGGCGCAGAACAAGTCCCTGGGCAAGTTCGACCTGGCCGAGATTCCACCAGCACCACGTGGCGTGCCACAAATCGAAGTGACCTTCGACATCGACGCCAACGGCATCTTGCACGTAGGCGCCAAAGACAAGGCTACCGGCAAAGAGCAGAAGATCACCATCAAGGCCAACTCCGGTCTGTCTGATGAAGAAATTCAGCAGATGATTCGTGATGCGGAAACCAATGCCGAGGCTGACAAGAAGTTCGAAGAGTTGGCGGCTGCCCGTAACCAGGGCGACGCACTGGTTCACTCGACGCGCAAAATGATCGCTGAAGCTGGCGACAAAGTGACTGCCGAAGAGAAGACCGCAATCGAAGCGGCCTTGGTTGCCCTGGAAGCCGCAGTTAAAGGCGACGACAAGGCTGCCATCGAAGCCAAGGTTGAGGAACTGTCGAAGGTCTCCGCGCCGGTTGCTCAGAAAATGTACGCCGAGCAAGGTCAGCCAGCTGACGGTGCTGCGCATCAGGCAGAGCCTGAAGCCAAGCACGATGACGTTGTCGATGCCGAGTTCGAAGAAGTCAAAGAGCAGAAGTAATCTGCTTGGCCGGTTGACCGCTATCAAGCGGTGACTGGTAGGATGTCGCCGCGCGGGAGCTTGCTCCCGCGTTGGCGTGTCTGGGGTATGCGAATTTTTACAGCATGCGACAAGGCTCGGATGCTGGCGGTGTGATCGGGAATGCTCCTGCTTTCCGGCGACAGTCACCGCGTTTTTGGCCGGGTCCCTGGCTGAAAGCTGTTATGACCAGGATCGTTGAATTGACGTGAGTTGGGTCCGGGCCTGTATTGGGGCTCAACGAGTTCGGCAAGGCTCAGGAGGGTCTGGCTGAACGTCCTTAAGAGTGCAAAGACTTATGGCAAAGCGTGACTATTACGAAGTATTGGGTGTGGAGCGCGGTTCCAGCGAGGCGGACCTGAAGAAGGCTTACCGTCGCCTGGCGATGAAGCACCACCCGGACCGTAATCCGGATAACAAAGAATCCGAAGAAATGTTCAAAGAGGCCAACGAGGCCTACGAATGCCTGTGTGATCCCAACAAGCGTGCGGCCTACGACCAGTACGGTCACGCCGGCGTCGACCCGAGCATGGGTGGCGGCGGTGCCGGCTTCGGCGGCCAGAACTTCTCCGATATTTTCGGCGATGTGTTCAGCGACTTCTTCGGCGGTGGCCGCGGTGGTCAGCGTGGCGGTGCCCAGCGCGGCAGCGACCTGCGCTACACCCTGGAACTGAACCTGGAAGAAGCCGTGCGCGGCACCAGCGTCAATATCCGCGTGCCGACGCTGGTCAACTGCAAGCCGTGCGACGGTTCGGGGGCCAAGAAAGGCTCCTCGCCGATCACTTGCCCGACCTGCGGTGGTATCGGTCAGGTCCGCATGCAGCAGGGCTTCTTCTCGGTGCAGCAAACCTGCCCGCGGTGCCAAGGCCAAGGCAAGATCATTTCTGACCCGTGCGATTCCTGCCACGGTGAAGGGCGTGCCGAAGAGTACAAAACCCTGTCGGTCAAAGTGCCGGCGGGCGTGGATACCGGTGACCGCATTCGCCTGTCGGGCGAAGGCGAGGCGGGGACCCAGGGTGGCCCGACGGGTGACCTGTATGTGGTGATCAATGTGCGCGAGCACTCGATCTTCCAGCGCGACGGCAAGCACCTGTTCTGCGAAGTGCCGATCAGCTTCGTTGATGCGGCCCTGGGCGGCGAGCTGGAAATTCCGACTCTGGATGGTCGAGTCAAGCTCAAGATCCCTGAGGGGACGCAGACCGGCAAGCAGTTCCGTATCCGTGGCAAAGGCGTGGCGCCGGTGCGTGGTGGCGGTGCGGGCGACCTGATGTGCCGTGTCACGGTGGAAACGCCGGTCAACCTGGGCCGTCGCCAACGCGAGTTGCTCGAAGAGTTCCGCAGTTCGCTGGAAGGTGACGACTCCCACTCGCCGAAAACCACGGGCTTCTTCGATGGCGTGAAGCGCTTCTTCGGCGACTTGTAAGGAATTGAGTATGCGACGTATAGCCGTAATGGGCGCTGCCGGGCGCATGGGTAAAACCCTGATCGAAGCGGTACAGCAGCGCTCGCCGGCCTCTGGCCTGACCGCGGCGATCGTTCGCCCAGGCAGTACGCTGATCGGCGCCGATGCCGGTGAGCTGGCTTCGCTGGGGCGTATCGGGGTGTCGTTGTCCGGCAATCTGGAGCAGGTGGCGGACGAATTCGACGTGCTGATCGACTTTACGCTGCCGGACGTGATGCTGAAAAACCTGGCGTTCTGCCGCAAGGCGGGCAAGGCCATGGTGATCGGCACCACCGGCTTGAGCGCTGAGCAGAAGCAGTTGCTGGTCGAGGCGGGCAAGGATATTCCCATCGTGTTTGCCGCCAACTTCAGCGTGGGCGTGAACCTGTCGCTCAAGCTGCTGGATCTGGCGGCGCGCGTGCTGGGCGATGAGGCGGATATCGAAATCATCGAGACCCATCATCGCCACAAGATCGATGCGCCGTCGGGAACCGCGTTGCGCATGGGTGAGGCTATCGCTGATGCCCTGGGTCGCGACTTGTCGAAGGTGGCGGTGTACGGGCGTGAAGGTCATACCGGCGCGCGTGCGCGTGACACCATTGGTTTTGCCACCGTTCGTGGTGGCGATGTCGTCGGTGATCACACCGTGCTGTTCGCCACTGAAGGCGAGCGCCTGGAAATCACGCACAAAGCCTCCAGCCGCATGACATTCGCCAAGGGGGCGGTGCGTGCCGCGCTGTGGCTGGATGGGCGTGCGCCGGGTCTGTATGACATGCGCGATGTGCTGGATCTGCACTAATCAGTAGCTAAAATGGGGCCTCGGGATTATCCTAAGGCCCCGTTTTTACCCGCTAAGCGACGTCCTGTCGCATTCTCCTGCCTTTAAGGCTCATTAGCGGTGGACCAAAATAGCCTTTTTCTGTAAGCTACAGCTTTAGTGTGTCCACTAAAAGCGCGCAGAATAATTCAGTGAAGAAGCGGGGTGACGTGTCCATACGTCACTCCGCTTTTTTACAACCTGCGATCGCCCTTTCAGGCTTTATTTACGGGAGGTCTTCTTGACTAAGCCAGCCATACTCGCCCTTGCTGATGGCAGCATTTTTCGCGGCGAAGCCATTGGAGCCGACGGTCAAACCGTTGGAGAGGTGGTGTTTAACACTGCCATGACCGGCTATCAGGAAATCCTTACCGATCCTTCCTACGCCCAACAGATCGTTACCCTGACTTATCCGCACATCGGCAACACCGGTACTACGCCGCAAGACGTCGAGTCCAATCGCGTCTGGTCCGCGGGCCTGGTGATTCGTGACCTGCCACTGGTTGCGAGCAACTGGCGTAGCACGATGTCGCTGTCCGATTACCTGAAAGCCAACAACGTTGTGGCGATCGCCGGTATCGATACGCGCCGCCTGACACGCATCCTGCGTGAAAAAGGCTCGCAGAACGGCTGCATCATGGTCGGTGAGAATATCTCCGAGGCTGCGGCAATTGCTGCGGCGCAAGGCTTCCCTGGTCTGAAGGGCATGGACCTGGCGAAAGTCGTCAGCACCCAGCAACAGTACGATTGGCGCTCCACTGTCTGGGACTTGAAGACCGACAGCCACGAGACCATCGACGCCGCTGATCTGCCCTACCACGTAGTGGCTTACGACTACGGCATCAAGTACAACATCCTGCGCATGCTGGTCGAGCGCGGTTGCCGCGTGACCGTGGTGCCGGCGCAAACCCCGGCCAGCGACGTCCTGGCGTTGCAGCCGGACGGCGTGTTCCTGTCCAACGGCCCGGGTGACCCTGAGCCATGCGACTACGCCATCAAGGCGATCAAGGACGTGCTGGAGACCGAGATCCCGGTGTTCGGTATCTGCCTGGGCCACCAGCTGCTCGCTCTGGCCTCCGGCGCCAAGACCCTGAAAATGGGGCACGGCCACCACGGCGCGAACCACCCTGTACAGGACCTGGACACCGGCGTAGTGATGATCACCAGCCAGAACCACGGTTTTGCGGTGGATGAAACGACCTTGCCGGCCAACGTCCGTGCGACCCACAAGTCGCTGTTCGACGGTTCCCTGCAAGGCATCGAGCGCACCGACAAGAGCGCGTTCAGCTTCCAGGGCCACCCTGAAGCCAGCCCGGGCCCGAACGACGTAGCGCCGCTGTTCGACCGTTTCATCAATGAGATGGCCAAGCGACGCTGACTGAGCGGCCTGCGGGCGGCCCCGACTGTCGGTGGCCCCCGCAGGCTCTTCAAAGATTGTTCAAGACGGCTTGCCGACTGACCTGCGGATTTGAGTGACAAACCCATGCCAAAACGTACAGACATAAAAAGCATCCTGATTCTCGGCGCTGGCCCGATCGTGATCGGCCAGGCCTGCGAATTCGACTACTCCGGCGCCCAGGCCTGTAAAGCCCTGCGCGAGGAGGGTTACCGCGTCATCCTGGTGAACTCCAACCCGGCCACCATCATGACCGACCCGGCCATGGCCGACGCCACCTACATCGAGCCGATCAAGTGGCAGACCGTTGCCAAGATCATCGAGAAAGAGCGTCCGGACGCGCTGCTGCCGACCATGGGCGGCCAGACCGCCCTGAACTGCGCCCTCGACCTGGAGCGCGAAGGCATCCTGGAAAAATTCGGCGTTGAGATGATCGGTGCCAACGCCGACACCATCGACAAGGCCGAAGACCGTTCGCGCTTCGACAAGGCGATGAAATCCATCGGCCTGGCGTGCCCGCGTTCCGGTATCGCCCACAGCATGGAAGAAGCCAATGCGGTCCTCGAGACCCTGGGCTTCCCGTGCATCATCCGTCCGTCCTTCACCATGGGCGGCACCGGTGGCGGTATTGCGTACAACCGTGAAGAGTTCGAAGAAATCTGCGCCCGCGGCCTGGACCTGTCGCCGACCAAAGAGCTGCTGATCGACGAATCCCTGATCGGCTGGAAAGAATATGAGATGGAGGTTGTCCGCGATAAGAAGGACAACTGCATCATCGTCTGCTCCATCGAGAACTTCGACCCGATGGGCGTGCACACCGGTGACTCGATCACCGTTGCTCCGGCACAGACCCTGACCGACAAGGAATACCAGATCCTGCGTGACGCCTCCCTGGCGGTACTGCGCGAGATCGGCGTGGAGACTGGCGGTTCCAACGTGCAGTTCGGTATCTGCCCGAACACCGGCCGCATGGTCGTGATCGAGATGAACCCGCGTGTGTCCCGTTCGTCGGCCCTGGCCTCGAAAGCCACCGGTTTCCCGATCGCCAAGGTCGCGGCCAAGCTGGCTGTGGGTTACACCCTGGACGAACTGTCGAACGACATCACCGGCGGCAAGACCCCGGCGTCCTTCGAGCCGTCCATCGACTACGTCGTGACCAAGCTGCCACGTTTCGCCTTCGAGAAGTTCCCCAAGGCAGACGCGCGCCTGACCACCCAGATGAAGTCGGTCGGCGAAGTCATGGCCATTGGCCGGACCTTCCAGGAATCCCTGCAGAAAGCCCTGCGCGGCCTCGAAGTCGGCGTTTGCGGCCTGGACGAGAAGCTCGACCTGAGCAATCCGGAAAGCATGAGCGTGCTCAAGCGCGAGCTGACCGTGCCGGGCGCCGAGCGTATCTGGTACGTTGCTGACGCGTTCCGCGCCGGCATGACCGTCGAAGACATCTTCGGCATGAACATGATCGATCCGTGGTTCCTGGTGCAGATCGAAGATCTGATCAAGGAAGAAGAGAAGGTCAAGACCCTGGGTCTGGCCAGCATCGACCGCGACACCATGTTCCGCCTCAAGCGCAAAGGTTTCTCCGACCAGCGCCTGGCCAAGTTGCTGGGTGTGACTGAGAAAAACCTGCGCACTCATCGCCACAAGCTGGACATCTTCCCGGTCTACAAGCGCGTTGACACCTGCGCCGCCGAGTTTTCCACCGACACCGCCTACCTGTACTCCACCTACGAGGAAGAGTGCGAAGCTGCGCCGTCGGGTCGCGACAAGATCATGATCCTGGGTGGCGGTCCGAACCGTATCGGCCAGGGCATCGAGTTCGACTACTGCTGCGTACACGCCGCCCTCGCCCTGCGCGAAGACGGGTACGAGACCATCATGGTCAACTGCAACCCGGAAACCGTTTCCACCGACTACGACACTTCCGACCGCCTGTACTTCGAACCGGTCACCCTGGAAGACGTGCTGGAAATCGTGCGCGTCGAGAAGCCTAAAGGCGTGATCGTCCAGTACGGCGGCCAAACCCCGCTGAAACTGGCCCGTGCCCTGGAAGCCGCTGGCGTGCCGATCATCGGCACCAGCCCAGACGCCATCGACCGTGCCGAAGACCGTGAGCGCTTCCAGCAAATGGTCGAGCGCCTGAACCTGCGTCAGCCGCCAAACGCTACCGTGCGCAGCGAAGACGAAGCCCTGCGTGCGGCCAGCAAGATCGGCTACCCGCTGGTGGTGCGTCCGTCCTACGTACTGGGCGGCCGGGCGATGGAAATCGTCTACGAAGAAGAAGAACTCAAGCGTTACCTGCGTGATGCGGTGAAAGTGTCCAACGACAGCCCGGTGCTGCTGGACCACTTCCTCAACTGCGCCATCGAGATGGACGTGGATGCGGTTTGCGACGGTACTGACGTGGTCATCGGCGCAATCATGCAGCACATCGAACAGGCGGGCGTTCACTCCGGTGACTCCGCGTGCTCGCTGCCGCCTTACTCGCTGCCGCTGCACATCCAGGACGAGATGCGCGAACAGGTCAAGAAAATGGCCCTGGAACTGGGTGTGGTCGGCCTGATGAACGTACAGTTGGCGCTGCAAGGCGAAGACATCTACGTCATCGAAGTCAACCCGCGCGCCTCGCGTACCGTGCCGTTCGTGTCCAAGTGCATCGGTGTGTCCCTGGCCATGATCGCTGCCCGCGTGATGGCCGGTAAGACCCTGAAGGAAATCGGCTTTACCAAGGAAATCATTCCGAACTTCTACAGTGTGAAAGAGGCGGTGTTCCCATTCGCCAAATTCCCTGGCGTGGACCCGATCCTGGGCCCAGAGATGAAGTCCACCGGTGAAGTGATGGGCGTGGGCGATACCTTCGGTGAAGCGTTCGCCAAGGCCCAGATGGGTGCCAGCGAAGTGCTGCCGACCGGCGGTACTGCTTTCATCAGCGTGCGCGACGATGACAAGCCACTGGTTGCAGGCGTGGCCCGTGATCTGATCAACTTGGGCTTCGAGATCGTGGCCACCGCCGGGACCGCCAGGCTGATTGAAGCGGCGGGTCTGAAAGTGCGTCGCGTGAACAAAGTGACGGAAGGCCGTCCGCATGTGGTCGATATGATCAAGAATGACGAAGTCACTCTGATCATCAACACCACTGAGGGTCGTCAGTCGATTGCGGATTCTTACTCCATTCGTCGTAATGCCTTGCAGCACAAGATCTACTGCACCACGACCATTGCTGCTGGCGAAGCTATCTGCGAAGCGCTCAAGTTCGGTCCGGAAAAGACCGTGCGTCGCTTGCAGGATCTACACGCAGGATTGAAGGCATGATCAAATACCCAATGACCGTTCGGGGCGCCAAGGCCCTGGAAGAGGAGCACGCCCATCTGACCAAGGTCGTACGTCCAAAGCTGAGCCAGGACATCGGTACGGCCCGCGAGCTGGGTGACTTGAAGGAAAACGCCGAATACCACGCTGCCCGCGAGCAGCAGGGTATGGTCGAGGCGCGGATCCGTGACATCGAAGGCCGTATGCAGAATGCGGTCATCATCGACGTCACGACCATCCCGCACACCGGCAAAGTGATTTTCGGCACCACGGTGGAAATCGCCAATGTCGAAACCGACGAAAGCGTGGTGTACCACATCGTCGGTGAAGACGAAGCTGACTTCAAACTCGGCAAGATCTCCGTCGGTTCGCCACTCGCCCGTGCCTTGATTGCCAAGGAAGAGGGTGATGTGGTGGTTGTGAAAACGCCCGGTGGCGTGATCGAGTACGAGATTGTTGAAGTTCGCCATGTCTGAAAGGCGGCGCCCGCTTCGTGCGGGCGCCATGCTTTGGCAGTTTGCCCAGATGCTGTGGGTGGGCGGCCTGTGGTTGTTGCATATTGGCGTGTTACCGGCGTTGGGCCTGATTGGCCTGGCGCCGTTGTTGATCGATGAGATCGATGGATTACTGAGTGCGCTGCTGGTGGGTTTTGCGGCGGCGTGCGTGACGCTTCAGGCGCTGGTGCTGATCAAGGCCGAAGGCTTGGGGAGTTTGTGGCGGGATATTCGCGGCCAACTGCTGTTGATGGCGCTGTATGCATGTGCAATGTATTGCATCGTGCATGTGTGGCTGCCGGAAGCGTTGCGCTGGCAGCTATTCAGCTATCTTGTGCTAGGGTTTTCCGGCCTGGTGCTGGTGATGCAACCGGCGCCTGGGTGGAGTGGCGGGGCGCGCGAAGCACGCCCGTGACCCTTGTTGTCATTTGAAGCGATGAACGTTCGACAGTTGCTTGTTGACGCTGAAGTTCTTGCGATACAGCAGTGCCATCTTGCCGATGACCTGAACCAGGTCTGCCTTGCCAACCTTGCACAGTTCTGCAATGGCGGCCAGGCGCGCTTCGCGGTCAAGGATGTTGACCTTGATCTTGATCAGTTCGTGATCGCCCAATGCGCGTTCAAGTTCGGCTAACACACCTTCAGTCAAACCGTTGTCGGCCACGATCAAAACTGGTTTCAGATGGTGGCCAATGGATTTGTACTGTTTCTTCTGCTCTTGAGTGAGCGGCATAATCTGACCCCTGCGTCTGATCTTGTAAAAAGCGGCGGCCAGTTTACCCGAGCGAGTCCGGGACCGCCCAGTTAATCACGACCCGTTTTATTTTCGAGGTGGCCCGTGGCCCGTTCCAAAACTAGCCTTAAGTGGCTGCAAGAGCATTTCAACGACCCTTACGTCAAAAAGGCGCAAAAGGACGGCTACCGTTCCCGGGCCAGCTACAAGCTGCTGGAGCTTCAGGACAAGGACAAACTGTTCCGTCCCGGCATGAGCGTGATCGACCTGGGCGCCGCCCCGGGTGGCTGGTCCCAGGTGGCCAGTCGTCTGATTGGCGGGCAAGGCCGGTTGATCGCTTCCGACATCCTGGAGATGGACAGCATCCCGGATGTGACCTTCGTCCATGGTGACTTTACCCAGGATGCGGTGTTAGCTGAGATCCTGCAGGCTGTGGGAAATTCGCAGGTGGACCTTGTGATTTCCGACATGGCCCCCAATATGAGTGGATTACCGGCTGTTGATATGCCGCGAGCCATGTTCCTGTGCGAGTTGGCGCTGGATCTGGCGGGGCGGGTATTGCGTCCGGGTGGTGATTTCCTGGTCAAGGTCTTCCAGGGCGAAGGTTTCGACGAGTACCACAAGAACATCCGCAAGCTGTTCGATAAGGTGCAGATGCGTAAACCGGACTCCTCACGGGACCGGTCTCGCGAGCAATATCTGCTGGCGCGGGGGTTCCGCGGTATCGAAGGTGCAGCGAGTGATGAGCGCCTTTGAAGGTTTGAGGGGAGTCGATAGGTTTTTTTATATCGCTTTCGTCACGAAGCTTTACGAATATTGTGTAGTCAAAGTTTCACAAAGGGTTACAGACGGCGCCTGCCAGAGTTGTAGGTAATGTAGTAAGTTAGGCCGGTGAATATCATGCGAAGCGCGCGCCAGTAGCGGAGCTTGCTTCAGAGGGTAGTTAATTGAACGATATGGCAAAGAATCTGATCCTGTGGTTGATCATCGCGGCTGTCCTGGTGACGGTGATGAACAACTTCTCCAGCCCTAACGAGCCGCAGACCCTCAACTATTCCGACTTCATCCAGCAAGTTAAGGATGGCAAGGTCGAGCGCGTAGCGGTTGATGGCTACGTGATTACCGGCAAGCGCAACGATGGCGACGGCTTCAAGACCATTCGTCCGGCAATCCAGGACAACGGTCTGATCGGCGACCTGGTGGATAACCACGTGATCGTCGAAGGCAAGCTGCCTGAGCAGCAGAGCATCTGGACTCAACTCCTGGTGGCAAGCTTCCCGATCCTGGTGATCATCGCCGTGTTCATGTTCTTCATGCGCCAGATGCAAGGCGGTGCAGGAGGCAAGGGCGGGCCGATGAGTTTCGGCAAGAGCAAGGCGCGCCTGCTCTCTGAAGACCAGGTGAAGACCACCCTGGCTGACGTCGCCGGTTGCGACGAAGCCAAGGAAGAAGTGGGTGAGCTGGTCGAGTTCCTGCGTGATCCGGGCAAGTTCCAGCGCCTGGGTGGCCGCATTCCACGCGGTGTGCTGATGGTCGGCCCGCCGGGCACCGGTAAAACCTTGCTGGCCAAGGCGATTGCCGGTGAAGCCAAGGTGCCGTTCTTCACCATTTCCGGTTCGGACTTCGTCGAAATGTTCGTCGGCGTCGGTGCCAGCCGTGTTCGCGACATGTTCGAGCAGGCCAAGAAGCACGCGCCATGCATCATCTTCATCGATGAAATCGACGCCGTTGGTCGCCATCGTGGTGCTGGCATGGGCGGTGGTCACGATGAACGTGAGCAGACCCTCAACCAGTTGCTGGTGGAGATGGACGGCTTTGAAATGAATGACGGCATCATCGTCATTGCCGCAACCAACCGTCCGGATGTGTTGGACCCTGCATTGCTGCGTCCAGGCCGTTTCGACCGTCAGGTCGTGGTGGGCTTGCCGGATATCCGTGGTCGTGAACAGATCCTGAAAGTCCACATGCGTAAAGTGCCCATGGGCGACGACGTCGCTCCGGCCGTGATTGCCCGCGGTACGCCTGGCTTCTCCGGTGCCGACCTGGCCAACCTGGTGAACGAGGCTTCGCTGTTTGCGGCCCGCACCGGCAAGCGCATCGTGGAAATGAAAGAGTTCGAACTGGCCAAAGACAAGATCATGATGGGCGCCGAGCGCAAATCCATGGTCATGTCCGAGAAAGAGAAGCAGAACACCGCTTATCACGAAGCCGGTCACGCTATCGTAGGGCGCGTCGTGCCTGAGCATGACCCGGTCTACAAAGTGTCGATCATTCCTCGTGGTCGGGCGCTGGGTGTGACCATGTTCCTGCCGGAAGAGGATCGCTACAGCCTCTCCAAGCGTGCGTTGATCAGTCAGATCTGCTCGCTGTACGGCGGCCGGATTGCTGAAGAGATGACCCTGGGCTTCGACGGTGTCACCACCGGCGCTTCCAACGACATCATGCGTGCCAGCCAGATTGCGCGGAACATGGTGACCAAGTGGGGCCTGTCGGAAAAACTCGGTCCTTTGATGTACGCCGAGGAAGAAGGCGAAGTGTTCCTGGGACGTGGCGGTGGCGGTCAAAGTGCCAGCTTCTCCGGTGAGACAGCCAAGCTGATCGACTCCGAAGTGCGCAGCATCATTGACCAGTGCTACGGCACGGCCAAGCAGATCCTCACCGACAACCGCGACAAGCTGGATGCCATGGCGGATGCGCTGATGAAGTACGAAACCATTGATGCCGATCAGATCGACGACATCATGGCGGGCCGTACACCGCGTGAACCTCGCGATTGGGAAGGTGGTTCGGGCACCTCTGGCACGCCGCCAGTGGTTCAGAACGAACGCCCCGAAAACCCGATCGGCGGTCCTGCAGCTGACCACTAAGGTTTGAAATGACTTTTGCGTCGTCCTCCACCCGGTTGCCTTGCGGCAGCCGGGTTCTTGATTTGGCCCATACGCATGTCATGGGCATTCTTAATGTAACCCCCGATTCCTTTTCCGATGGTGGTCGCTTCAATCAGCTCGATGCTGCGTTGCGTCACGCCGAGGCGATGGTGGCGGCGGGTGCGACCTTGATCGATGTCGGCGGCGAGTCGACCCGGCCCGGTGCTCGCGTGGTTTCTCCCGTGGAGGAACTGGAGCGGGTGGCGCCGATCGTCGAGCGCATCGCTCGCGAGCTGGATGTGATCATTTCCGTGGATACATCGACCCCGGCGGTGATGCGCGAAACGGCGCGCCTGGGCGCGGGGCTGATCAACGATGTGCGTTCGTTGCAGCGTGATGGCGCGCTGGACGCCGCCGCGGCGACCGGCCTGCCGGTGTGCCTGATGCATATGCTGGGCGAGCCCGGCACCATGCAGGACAATCCGCACTACGATGATCTGGTTGGCGAAGTGAGCGGGTTCCTGGCTGATCGCATTGCTCAATGCGCCGCCGTAGGGATCGCTGCCGACAAGATTATCCTCGATCCGGGGTTTGGTTTCGCCAAGACCCTGCAGCACAATCTAAGTCTGTTCAAGCATATGGAAGCCTTGCATGCCCTGGGTCGACCTTTGTTGGTCGGCGTTTCGCGCAAGAGCATGATAGGTCTGGCGCTGAATCGCCCGGTGGGCGAGCGGCTTTATGGTGGGTTGGCGCTGGCGGCACTTGCTGTGACCAAGGGTGCGCGTATCTTGCGTGTGCATGATGTCGCTGAGACCGTGGATGTTGTCCGCATGATTGCCGCAGTAGAATCGGCCGAATAAGAATGATGGAGCACTTATGACAAAGAAATACTTTGGCACCGACGGTATCCGTGGTCGGGTCGGCGAGTTTCCGATTACCCCCGATTTCATGCTCAAGCTGGGTTGGGCGGCAGGCATGGCGTTCCGCAGCATGGGCGCGTGCCGCATCCTGGTGGGCAAGGACACGCGTATCTCAGGCTATATGTTTGAGTCTGCGCTGGAGGCCGGTTTGTCCGCCGCCGGTGCCGATGTAATGCTGCTGGGCCCGATGCCGACCCCGGCGATCGCTTACCTGACGCGTACCTTCCATGCCGAAGCCGGCATTGTGATCAGTGCTTCGCACAATCCTCATGATGACAACGGCATCAAGTTCTTCTCGGGGCAGGGCACCAAGCTGCCGGATGAGATCGAGCTGATGATCGAAGAGCTGCTGGATGCGCCGATGACGGTGGTCGAGTCCAGCAAGCTGGGCAAGGTGTCGCGGATCAACGACGCCTCTGGCCGTTATATCGAATTCTGTAAGAGCAGTGTGCCAAGCAGCACCAATTTCGCCGGGCTGAAGATCGTCGTCGACTGTGCCCATGGTGCGACCTATAAAGTGGCGCCGAGCGTGTTCAAGGAGCTGGGTGCGGAAGTGACGGTGCTGTCGGCCCAGCCAAACGGGTTGAACATCAACGAAAACTGCGGCTCCACGCATATGGAGCAATTGCAGGCTGCCGTCCTGGCCGAGCATGCCGACCTGGGTATTGCCTTTGATGGCGACGGTGACCGCGTGCTGATGGTGGATCACACCGGCGCCGTGGTTGATGGCGATGACTTGATGTTCATCATTGCCCGCGACCTGCATGAGCGTAACCGCTTGCAGGGCGGTGTCGTCGGTACGCTGATGAGCAATCTCGGGCTGGAGTTGGCACTGGGCGAGCTGGGCATTCCTTTTGTGCGTGCCAATGTCGGGGATCGTTATGTGATTGCCGAACTGCTGGAGCGCAATTGGCAGATCGGTGGCGAGAACTCCGGGCATGTCGTGTGCTTCCAGCACACCACCACGGGCGACGCGATCATCGCCGCGCTGCAGGTGCTGTTGGCGTTGCGCCGTCGCCAGGAAAGCCTGGCCCAGGCGCGTCAAGCCCTGCGCAAGTGCCCGCAAGTGCTGCTCAATGTGCGCTTTGCCGGTGGCGACAACCCGATCGAACACCCGGCTGTCAAAGCGGCCTGCGAGCGCGTGACCCTGGCAATGGCGGGGCGTGGGCGCGTGTTGCTGCGCAAGTCCGGCACAGAGCCGCTGGTGCGCGTCATGGTCGAAGGTGAGGACGAAACCCTGGTTCGCGGGCATGCCGAAGACCTGGCAAAACTAGTAACTGAAGTTTGCTCCTGAATTCGGCTTGCCAGTGATGGTGTGGTTGGGTAACATCTGCGCCCACTTTGACCGACGAGGTACAGCATGCGTCGCACTATGGTAGCTGGTAACTGGAAGATGCACGGTACCCGCGCCAGTGTCGCTGAGCTGATCAATGGCCTTCGTCACTTGGCCTTGCCGAGCGGTGTTGATGTCGCGGTTTTTCCATCTTGCTTGCATATCAACCAAGTGGTTGATGGCTTGAAAGGTAAGTCGATTCAGGTCGGCGCGCAGAATTGCGCAATGGAACCCATGCAAGGTGCGCTGACAGGTGAGATTTCGCCAAGTCAGTTGGTTGATGCGGGTTGTTCCTACGTGCTTGTCGGGCACTCCGAGCGCCGTCAGTTGATGGGCGAGCGGGATGGGACACTCAATCGCAAGTTCGCAGCGGCACAGGCTTGTGGCTTGATTCCGGTGTTGTGCATAGGGGAGACCCTTGAGCAGCGCGAATCGGGCAAGACTCTTGAAGTTGTCTCGCGTCAGCTGGGCAGCATCATCGAGGAGCTGGGTGTTGGTGCGTTTGCGAAGGCAGTCATCGCTTACGAGCCGGTCTGGGCCATTGGCACCGGGCTGACTGCAACACCGCAACAGGCGCAGGATGTGCATGCAGCTATCCGCGCGCAGTTGGCGGCAGAGAATTCTGAGGTCGCACAAGGTGTGCGGCTTCTATACGGCGGCAGCGTGAAGGCGGCCAATGCGGTCGAACTGTTCGGCATGCCGGATATCGATGGGGGGCTCATTGGTGGAGCTTCCCTGAATGCAGATGAGTTCGGTGCGATTTGTCGCGCCGCGGGAAACTGAAAAAATGCTGGAAACAGTCGTAGTCGTTTTTCATCTGTTGGCTGCCCTGGGCGTAGTTGCCCTGGTTTTGTTGCAACAGGGTAAAGGTGCGGATGCTGGTGCGTCTTTCGGTGCAGGTGCTTCAAATACTGTGTTCGGAAGCCAAGGTTCCTCTACCTTTCTTAGTAAGTTTACTGCTATACTTGCCGCAGGTTTCTTCATAACCAGCTTAGGGTTAGGTTACTTTGCTAAAGAGAAAGCTCATGTGCTGACTCAAGTAGGTTTGCCAAACCCAGCAGTGTTGGAAGTACCAAAAGCAAAACCGGCTTCTGATGATGTCCCGGTGCTTCAAGAGCAAAAGTCGGCTACTCCAGCGACTGACGTGCCTCCAGCTCAAGAGCAGAAGTAAGAAGGGTTGTAAACGCTGTATTGCCGAGGTGGTGGAATTGGTAGACACGCAACCTTGAGGTGGTTGTGCCCATAGGGTGTAGGGGTTCGAGTCCCCTTCTCGGTACCAATTATCAGGAGAGCCCGCTGTTGCGGGCTTTCTTGTAGGTGGAAGGTTACATTGACCCTGTAAGGGATCGGTCGTATACTTCCGCCCCAGCTTTGTCGCGGGGTGGAGCAGTCTGGTAGCTCGTCGGGCTCATAACCCGAAGGTCGTCGGTTCAAATCCGGCCCCCGCAACCAGTTTTAGCGGAGCCCCTTATTAAGGGGCTTTTTGTTAGCTGGACACTTTCAACGCCGCTATTCGACGGCGTTTCAAGGATGGGCGTTTCGCCCATTTTTTTATTTTGCACAGCATGCACATACATGCACGAGGGGGTTCAGGTGTCGAGCAAGCTAGAAGAGTTGCAGGCCTTGCTGGCCCCGGTGGTCGTGGCCCTGGGCTATGAATGCTGGGGTATTGAGTTTTCGGCTCAAGGTCGCCACTCAATGTTGCGCGTTTATATTGATAAAGAGGGCGGCGTGCTGGTGGACGATTGTGCCATTGTCAGCCGTCAGATCAGTGGTGTCCTGGATGTTGAAGATCCAATCGCCGTTGAGTACACCCTCGAAGTTTCCTCGCCTGGCATGGAACGCCCACTGTTCACTCTCGAGCAGTTTGCAAAATTTGCCGGTGGACAAGTGAAAATCAAGCTGCGATCTCCCTTTGAAGGGCGACGCAATTTTCAGGGCCTTCTGCGCGGTGTAGAAGAGCAGGATGTCGTGGTGCAAGTAGAAGACCATGAGTTCCTGTTGCCGATCGATATGATCGACAAGGCCAACATTATTCCCAGTTTTGACTGAGACGCGGATCCCGCGGATCCAATGGCTTGCGAAAGGCGAGGCGTACGATGAGCAAAGAAGTACTGCTGGTTGTTGAGTCGGTATCCAATGAAAAGGGCGTACCGGCAAACGTGATTTTTGAAGCGCTGGAGCTGGCCCTGGCCACTGCGACCAAAAAGCGTTTTGAAGACGAAGTTGATCTGCGTGTGGAAATCAACCGCCACACCGGTGCCTATGAAACTTTCCGTCGCTGGACGGTCGTTGAAGAAGCCGATCTTGATGATCCGGCCATCGAAACCTGGCCGAGCAAGGTCGCTGAAACGCACCCTGGCGCCAAGGTCGGTGATGTTGTCGAAGAAAAGATCGAATCGATCGAGTTCGGCCGTATTGCTGCACAAACTGCCAAGCAGGTCATTGTGCAGAAGGTTCGCGAGGCCGAGCGCGCTCAAGTCGTTGACGCCTATCGCGAGCGCCTGGGTGAAATCATCTCCGGCACCGTGAAAAAAGTTACCCGCGACAACGTGATCGTCGACCTGGGCAACAACGCCGAAGCGTTGCTGGCCCGCGAAGACATCATTTCTCGCGAAACCTTCCGTGTCGGCGTGCGTCTGCGTGCGCTGCTCAAGGAAATCCGCACCGAGAACCGCGGTCCTCAGCTGATCCTGTCGCGTACCGCGCCGGAAATGCTGATTGAACTGTTCCGCATCGAAGTGCCGGAAATCGCCGAAGGCCTGATCGAAGTCATGGCTGCGTCCCGCGACCCGGGTTCGCGCGCCAAGATCGCGGTCCGTTCCAAGGACAAACGCATCGACCCGCAGGGCGCTTGCATTGGTATGCGCGGTTCGCGCGTCCAGGCAGTGTCGGGCGAGTTGGGCGGTGAGCGTGTGGATATCGTCCTGTGGGACGATAACCCGGCGCAGTTCGTGATCAACGCCATGTCGCCGGCTGAAGTGGCGGCAATTATCGTTGACGAAGATGCCCATGCCATGGACATCGCCGTTGGCGCAGACAATCTGGCTCAGGCCATTGGTCGTGGTGGTCAGAACGTGCGTCTGGCCAGCCAACTGACCGGCTGGACCCTGAACGTGATGACCGAATCGGACATCCAGGCTAAGCAGCAAGCTGAAACCGGTGACATCCTGCGCAACTTCATCGACGAGCTGGAAGTCGACGAAGACCTGGCGCAGGTGCTGGTAGATGAAGGCTTCACCAGCCTGGAAGAGATTGCCTACGTACCGTTGGAAGAAATGCTCAACATCGATGGCTTTGACGAAGACACCGTCAACGAGCTTCGCGCTCGGGCCAAGGATCGTTTGTTGACTAAAGCCATCGCTACTGAGGAAAAGCTGGCAGACGCCCATCCGGCCGAAGACCTGCTCTCGCTTGAGGGTATGGACAAGGATTTGGCGATGGAACTGGCGGTGCGCGGCGTAATTACCCGCGAAGACCTGGCCGAGCAGTCTATTGACGATCTGCTCGACATCGACGGCATTGACGATGATCGTGCCGGCAAGTTGATCATGGCCGCCCGAGCCCATTGGTTCGAGTAATTAGGCGCGGCCTGAGGAGAGAAGTGCATGACGCAAGTCACGGTGAAACAACTGGCCGATGAGGTCAAAACACCGGTAGAGCGCCTGTTGCAGCAGATGCGTGAGGCAGGTCTGCCGCACACCGCCGCCGATGAAGGTGTGAGCGATAGTGAGAAGCAGTCTTTGCTGACTCACTTGAAGAGCAGCCACAAGGCGAAAGTGGAAGAACCGCGCAAGATTACATTGCAGCGCAAAACCACCAGCACCCTGCGTGTTGCTGGTAGCAAGAGCATCAGCGTTGAAGTACGCAAGAAGAAAGTCTTCGTACAGCGCAGCCCGGAAGAAATCGAAGCCGAGCGCAAACGCGAACTGGAAGAACGTCGCGCAGTAGAAAATGCTGCTCGTCAGAAGGCTGAAGAAGAAGCCAAGCGTCGCGCCGAAGAAGAAGCGCGTCGCCAGCCTGCTGCTGCGCAACCTGCTGCCACTGATGCGGTCGCTGCTCCTGCTGCCGCGCCTGTAGAAGCTGTGCGTGAGGCCGCTCCGGTGGCCGCTGCACCAGCACCTGCTGCTGATGCGCGTAAACGCGACGAACCTCGTCGTCCGGACAAACCACGTGCCGACGATAACAGTCGTCGCGGTGGCGGCGGTGATGGTGAGCGCAAAAACGCTCCGCATCGTGCTTCGGTCAAAGAGAAAGCGCCTGCGCCACGCGTTGCCCCACGTACTACCGACGAAGAAAGCGACAGCTTCCGTCGTGGTGGTCGCGGCAAGGCCAAGCTGAAAAAACGCAACGCCCACGGTTTCCAGAGCCCAACCGGCCCTGTCGTGCGTGAAGTGAAGATCGGCGAGACCATCACTGTGGGCGATCTCGCCCAGCAGATGTCGGTCAAGGCAGCTGAAATCATCAAGTTCATGTTCAAGCTGGGCACTCCGGCCACCATCAACCAGGTACTGGATCAGGAAACTGCCCAACTGGTTGCCGAAGAGCTGGGCCACAAAGTGACCCTGGTCAGCGACACCGCCCTGGAAGATTCCCTGGCCGAGTCCCTGAAGTTCGAAGGTGAAGCCGTTTCCCGTGCGCCGGTCGTGACCGTAATGGGCCACGTTGACCACGGTAAGACTTCCCTGCTCGACTACATCCGTCGTGCCAAGGTTGCGGCAGGCGAGGCTGGCGGTATTACCCAGCACATCGGCGCCTACCACGTTGAAACCGATCGCGGCATGGTGACGTTCCTCGACACCCCTGGTCACGCCGCGTTTACCGCGATGCGTGCCCGTGGTGCCAAGGCGACCGACATCGTGATCCTGGTCGTTGCAGCAGACGACGGCGTGATGCCACAAACCATCGAAGCCGTTCAGCATGCCAAGGCAGCTGGCGTACCGTTGGTGGTTGCGGTGAACAAAATCGACAAGCCGGGCGCCGATCTCGATCGCATCCGTAGCGAACTGTCGGTTCACGGCGTGACTTCCGAAGAATGGGGTGGCGACACTCCATTCGTACCGGTCTCGGCGAAAGTCGGTACTGGCGTTGACGAACTGCTCGAAGCTGTTCTGTTGCAAGCCGAAGTCCTGGAACTGACCGCTACGCCATCGGCTCCTGGCCGTGGTGTTGTGGTTGAGTCCCGCCTCGACAAGGGCCGTGGCCCGGTGGCGACCGTTCTGGTTCAAGACGGTACCCTGCGCCAAGGCGACATGGTGCTGGTCGGTTCGAACTATGGCCGTGTACGTGCCATGCTCGACGAGAACGGCAAGTCCATCAAGGAAGCCGGTCCGTCCATCCCTGTCGAGATTCTCGGCCTGGACGGTACCCCGGACGCTGGCGACGAGATGAGCGTGGTTGCCGACGAGAAGAAAGCCCGTGAAGTGGCTCTGTTCCGTCAAGGCAAGTTCCGCGAAGTCAAGTTGGCCCGTGCTCACGCCGGCAAGCTGGAAAACATCTTCGAGAACATGGGCCAGGAAGAGAAGAAGACGCTTAACATCGTCCTCAAATCTGACGTCCGTGGTTCCCTCGAAGCGTTGAACGGCGCCTTGAATGGCCTGGGTAACGACGAAGTGCAAGTGCGTGTGGTCGGTGGCGGTGTCGGTGGTATCACCGAGTCCGACGCCAACCTGGCACTGGCTTCCAACGCTGTACTGTTCGGCTTCAACGTGCGTGCCGATGCTGGCGCTCGCAAGATCGTCGAGCAGGAAGGCCTGGACATGCGTTACTACAACGTCATCTACGACATCATCGAAGACGTCAAGAAAGCCCTCACCGGCATGCTTGGCAGCGACGTCCGGGAGAACATCCTGGGTATCGCCGAGGTGCGTGACGTGTTCCGCTCGCCGAAATTCGGCGCGATCGCCGGCTGCATGGTTATCGAAGGCACCGTTCACCGTAACCGTCCGATCCGTGTACTGCGTGAAGACATCGTTATCTTCGAAGGCGAGCTGGAATCCCTGCGCCGCTTCAAGGATGACGCTTCCGAAGTACGTGCCGGCATGGAATGCGGTATCGGCGTCAAGAGCTACAACGACGTCAAGGTTGGCGACAAGATCGAAGTCTTCGAGAAGGTTCAGGTTGCTCGCAGCCTCTAACTCGCGCACTTCAGGAGCCACGCCGCGTGTGGGCATGCAAATGCCCCGCGCAACGTCCGGACTCTAAACGCAACGCCCGGTCTGGCTTTTGTCAGGCCGGGCGTTTGCCGCTTTCAGACCCCACGGGTTTCACCGTGTGGCAGTAACAGGTAACAAGACATGGCAAAAGAATACAGCCGTACCCAACGTATCGGCGATCAGATGCAGCGCGAGCTGGCCCAACTGATCCGTCGCGAAGTCAAAGATCCTCGTGTTGGCCTGGTCACCATCACCGCCGTTGAAGTGAGCCGTGACGTAGGTCACGCAAAAATCTTCATCACCGTGATGGGTGAGGACAGCAGCGAAGAAATCGCGCAAAGCATCAAGGTGCTCAACTCGGCCGCAGGTTTCCTGCGCATGCAGTTGGCCCGCGAAATGAAGCTGCGCAGCGTGCCTCAGTTGCACTTCCACTACGACGAAAGCGTCGTGCGTGGCGCGCACCTGTCGGCATTGATCGAACGCGCCGTGGCTGAGGATAATCAGCATCCGTCCACACCTGAAGACGCCAAGGAGTAAGCGGTGGCTCAGGTCAAACGTATCCGTCGCAACGTCAGCGGCATCATTCTGCTCGACAAGCCCATTGGCTTTACCTCCAATGCCGCCTTGCAGAAGGTCCGCTGGCTGCTCAATGCCGAGAAAGCCGGGCACACCGGCAGCCTCGACCCCCTGGCCACCGGTGTGTTGCCGTTGTGCTTTGGCGAGGCCACCAAGTTCTCGCAATACCTGCTCGATTCCGACAAGGGTTACGAAACCCTGATGCAACTGGGCAAGACCACCACCACGGCCGATGCCGAGGGTGATGTTTTGCAGGTTCGCGACGTGACCGTTGGTCGTGCTGATATCGAGGCTGCTTTACCCGCTTTTCGTGGGCAAATCAGTCAGATACCGCCGATGTACTCGGCGCTCAAGCGCGATGGGCAACCACTTTACAAGCTGGCTCGTGCGGGTGAAGTAGTGGAGCGCGAACCGCGTTCTGTTACTATTGCGCGCTTGGAATTGCTCGCCTGTGAAGGCGACACCGCACGCCTGGCCGTGGACTGCAGCAAAGGCACCTATATCCGTACCCTGGTGGAAGATATTGGTGAAAAGCTCGGTTGCGGCGCGTATGTCGCAGAACTGCGACGCACCCAGGCCGGCCCTTTCAGCCTGGCCCAGACGGTGACGCTGGAAGAGTTGGAAGCGGTACACGCCGAAGGCGGCAATGAAGCGGTCGATCGCTTCTTGATGCCATCGGACAGCGGTTTGCTCGATTGGCCATTGCTGCACTTCTCGGAGCATAGCGCGTTCTACTGGCTCAACGGCCAGCCGGTACGTGCCCCGGACGCGCCGAAATTCGGCATGGTGCGGGTACAGGATCATAACGGTCGCTTTATCGGTATCGGTGAAGTGAGCGAAGACGGGCGCATCGCGCCGCGTCGACTGATTCGGTCAGAATGACCGAAACCAGTTTGTGGTAAAAGCGTATCAGCCTTTACGCAAGCTGGAACGAGGGTGGCTGTTAACAGGCACGGTCACTACTCATTTTTAGATACAGGGATTTGTCCCTGGCCTGTTGAAACTGCCCTTTGGGTGGTTTCCTGAAAAAAGGATTGCCTCATGGCTCTCGACGTTCAAGAAAAAGCACAAATCGTAGCTGACTATCAGCAAGCTGTTGGTGACACTGGTTCGCCAGAAGTGCAAGTTGCACTGCTGACCCACAACATCAACAAACTGCAAGGTCACTTCAAGGCCAACGGTAAAGATCACCACTCCCGTCGTGGTCTGATCCGCATGGTAAACCAGCGCCGTAAGCTGCTGGACTACCTGAAAGGCAAGGATCTGGGTCGTTATCAGGCTCTGATCGGTCGCCTGGGTCTGCGTCGCTAATAAGCGATTGCGCTAGAGGTTGGTTGTTTGCCGTGTGTCAGTGGGATTCCCGCTGGCCCATGGCAGGCTTCCAGCCTCAAGTTTTATCTGGATACACGTTTTACCCCTGGACAAGGGTTGGGCCGATTCCCGACATTGCCCAAGAATTTCGCAAGAAGACAAGTTCCCCAAGAGCCACAAAGAAGGTAGGACACCGTGAACCCGGTTATCAAAAAATTTCAGTTCGGTCAGTCGACCGTTACCCTCGAGACAGGCCGTATCGCCCGTCAAGCCTCCGGCGCAGTGCTGGTTACCGTTGACGACGACGTTACCGTACTGGTGACCGTTGTAGGCGCCAAGACCGCAGACCCGAGCAAGGGCTTCTTCCCTCTGTCTGTTCACTACCAGGAAAAGACTTACGCTGCCGGTAAGATCCCTGGCGGTTTCTTCAAGCGCGAAGGCCGTCCTTCCGAGAAAGAAACCCTGACTTCCCGACTGATCGACCGTCCGATCCGTCCGCTGTTCCCAGAAGGCTTCATGAACGAAGTGCAGGTTGTCTGCACCGTCGTCTCCACCAGCAAAAAGACCGATCCGGACATCGCTGCGATGATCGGTACCTCGGCTGCCCTGGCTATCTCCGGCATTCCTTTCGATGGCCCGATCGGCGCCGCGCGCGTGGCTTTCCACGAAAGCACCGGCTACCTGCTGAACCCGACTTACGAGCAACTGAAAGCCTCGAGCCTGGACATGGTCGTTGCCGGTACCTCGGAAGCCGTACTGATGGTTGAATCGGAAGCCAAAGAGCTGACCGAAGACCAGATGCTGGGCGCGGTACTGTTCGCTCACGACGAGTTCCAGGTTGTGATCAACGCCGTCAAAGAACTCGCTGCCGAAGCCGCCAAGCCAACTTGGGCCTGGGCTCCGCAAGCCGAAGCCACCGAACTGCTGGGCGCGATCCGTGCCGAGTTCGGCGAAGCGATCTCCCAGGCCTACACCATCACCGTCAAGGCCGACCGTTACGCTCGCCTGGGCGAGCTGAAGGATCAGGTCGTTGCCAAGCTGTCCGGTGAAGAAGGCCAGCCTTCTGCCAGCGACGTCAAAGCAGCATTCGGCGAAATCGAATACCGCACCGTTCGCGAAAACATCGTTAACGGCAAGCCACGTATCGACGGTCGCGACACCCGCACCGTGCGTCCGCTGAACATCGAAGTCGGCGTTCTGCCGAAGACTCACGGTTCCGCGCTGTTCACCCGTGGCGAAACCCAGGCCCTGGTCGTTGCGACCCTGGGTACTGCCCGCGACGCACAGCTGCTGGACACCCTGGAAGGCGAGAAAAAAGACCCGTTCATGCTGCACTACAACTTCCCGCCGTTCTCGGTGGGCGAATGTGGTCGCATGGGTGGCGCCGGTCGCCGCGAAATCGGTCACGGCCGTCTGGCCCGTCGTTCGGTTCAGGCCATGCTGCCAGCCGCCGACGTGTTCCCGTACACCATCCGTGTAGTGTCGGAAATCACCGAGTCCAACGGTTCCAGCTCCATGGCTTCGGTCTGCGGTGCTTCCCTGGCACTGATGGACGCTGGTGTGCCGATGAAGGCGCCGGTTGCCGGTATCGCCATGGGCCTGGTCAAAGAAGGCGAGAAGTTCGCCGTCCTGACCGACATCCTGGGTGACGAAGACCACCTGGGCGATATGGACTTCAAAGTAGCCGGTACCGCTAAAGGTGTTACCGCGCTGCAGATGGACATCAAGATCAAAGGCATCACCGAAGAGATCATGGAAATCGCTCTGGGCCAAGCCCTGGAAGCGCGCCTGAACATCCTCGGTCAGATGAACCAGATCATTGGTCAGTCCCGCACCGAACTGTCGGAAAATGCTCCGACCATGATCGCGATGAAAATCGACACCGACAAAATCCGTGATGTCATCGGTAAAGGCGGCGCGACCATTCGTGCGATCTGTGAAGAGACCAAGGCTTCGATCGATATCGAAGACGACGGCTCGATCAAGATCTTCGGCGAAACCAAGGAAGCTGCAGAAGCGGCGCGTCAGCGCGTTCTGGGCATCACTGCCGAAGCCGAGATCGGCAAGATCTACGTCGGTAAAGTTGAGCGCATCGTCGACTTCGGCGCATTCGTCAACATCCTGCCGGGCAAAGACGGTCTGGTTCACATCTCCATGCTGAGCGACGCTCGTGTTGAGAAAGTGACCGACATTCTGAAAGAAGGCCAGGAAGTGGAAGTGCTGGTACTGGACGTGGACAACCGCGGCCGTATCAAGCTGTCCATCAAAGACGTGGCAGCAGCCAAGGCTTCGGGCGCTTAAATACCCGCAGGCTTCACGCTGAAAAAAGGACTCTTCGGAGTCCTTTTTTTATGCGTGCAGGAAAATGCCGAAAAATCAGACGCTTAATCACAGCCAAAAGCCGCAACTTGCATGCAGGCACGCTCTGCTTCATGCAAATTGCACGAATCCGAAAATTCGCTCAATCTATAACTCATTGTTTTTAAGGGGTTTATTTGAAGAGTTCGACTTGGCACAGTGCCTGCAATAGTCCTGTTAATGCTGCAGCATCAAGGTTCACACACTGCAGAATTTTAATAAAACAGGAGTTACTCGTATGAAGAAGTTCGCTCTCGCTACCGCAACTGCTACCGCCCTGACCCTGGCCATGGCCAACGTTGCCTTCGCTCAAACCGCGCAGGCGCCGATGACGCTGGCAGCTGGCGAAATGACCAAAGCCAAAGAGTCCACCTCGGACACTTGGATCACCACCAAAGTCAAAGCTGACCTGCTGACCGAAAAGGGCATTCCAGGTTCGGACATCAAGGTTGAGACCAACAAAGGTGTGGTTTCCCTGTCTTCGACCGTTGCCATCTCTGACTCGCAGAAAGCTACCGCTGTCGCCATCACCAAGCGTATCAAAGGTGTGACCGCTGTATCCGCTGACGGCCTGCTGGCTGGCGGTGCGGTAAAAGCCGACAACATCGACAAATCCAAAGAGGCCACTTCGGACACTTGGATCACTACCAAGGTGAAGGCTGACCTGGTTACCGAGAAAGGCATTCCGGGTACCGACATCAAAGTCGAAACCAACAAGGGTGTAGTTTCCCTGTCTTCTTCCGTCGCAGTGACCGAAGCGCAGAAAACTACCGCGGTGAACATCACCAAGAAAATCAAAGGCGTGAAAGCTGTATCGGCCGATGGCCTGAAAGCAGAGTAACGCCCAACCAATCGCTGAACTAGGCGGCGGCGGCAACGAGTGAGTTAGATATCCACTCAATGCACCTCACGGGTTCATGCGACCGACCATAGGGATGTGGTCATTACAGGCCCCGGCACACATGTGTCGGGGCCTGTTCTATTCCGGCCAGGAATGCTTTCGAAGTGGGCGCCAGCTTGCGCTGGCGCGTGGGGTCATTCGGCGTCCAGATGCATCTGCGTTACCACCCGGCCATCCTTCTCGGCCTGGCCCAGTTTGGCGTCGACGAAGTACACCCGGTCATCTTCCAGCTGCCCTTTGTCGACCAGGTAGTCCTTGATGGTGCTTGCGCGGTCCTGACCGAGCTGGCGCAACAGCACGTCGCTGCTGCTCCAGAACGTGATCACGCCGCCCTTGAGTTTGGCCGTGCGTTCATCGTCGCTCAGGTTTTTCCACTCCGCCGGCGGTTGTTGTTTCAGGCGGGTGCGGTAGATACCTTCGAGCAAGGGGGCTTTTTCCTTTTCCGGTACTTGCAGCAAGGACGCCTGGGCCGGAACCTTGTCGCCACGGCGCTGCAGGATCTTGTAATAGTTATATTGGTATTCGCGCTCCAGACGCTGCTCGGCGAGGAACTTGCCGTCACTGTCGGCCGCTGCCGTGCCTTCGATTTCCAGGCGCAGGGTAGGGCGTTCTTTGAGGGCCTTGGCCAAGGTGTTCAGGGCGCCCTCGGCGTCTTTGTTCAGTTCGCTGGAGCCTGCGGCGAACGAGACATTGCCGAGGTCTTCCGAACCGCCGCCGCTCACCAGCCCACCGATAAACTTGAACGGCGCCGTTGCCGCGCGCACCACCAGGTTGCGCAGGGTCTGCCAGACGATCGGCATCACGCTGAATTGCGGGTTGTTCAAGTCGCCGCTGATGGGCAGTTCAATCGAGATCTTGCCGTCAGAGTCCTTGAGCAGGGCGATCGCCAGGCGAATCGGCAGGTCTACCGCATCGGCACTGTCGACTTTCTCACCCAGTTGCAGTTGCTCGACCACCACTTTGTTCTCGGCCTTCAGCTGGCCTTTGGTGATCACGTAATGCAGGTCGAGGTTGAGGCGGCCCTTGCGAATCCGGAAACCGGCGAACTTGCCCGAGTAGGGCGTCAGGGTCGTCAGTTCGACACGTTTGAAGCTGGTGGCGATATCCAGTGCCGCCATCGGATCAAACGGGTTCACGCTGCCTTTGATGGTCACCGGTGCATAGCGATCCACCTTGCCCTTGATGTCGACAGCTGCCGGTTTGGCCTGGCGGCTGTCAATGGTGCCGATCTGCCCGTTGAGCTGTTGGATCGCGGTGGCGAAGTTGGGCGTGAGGCTGAAGTCGGCGAAGTTGGCCGAACCGTCGTTGATCGCGATCTGCCCGATATGAATGCCCAGCGGTTTTTCTTTGCTTGCGGCCGGCTTGGCCGCTGGCTTGGCGCCGCTGTCGGCCGGCTGGGGAATCAGCAGGTCGTCGACGTTGGTGGTGCGATCATCGTTGATCATGAAGCGCACATAGGGCTGTTGCAGGTTGACCTTGTCGATCGACAGGCTGTCGCCATGCTGGTAGTTCAGCCCTTCCAGCACCAGGCGCTGCCATTTGAGGAAGTCGCGGGTCTTGAGGGTGTCGAGGGTGTGCAACTGATCGACCTGCGCCCGGCCGGTGATCTGTAGGGCCAGCGGCTCGGTGCTTTTGAGGTTCACATCGAGGTTGCTGCCGAGCATGCCGCTACGCAGTTCCAGGCGGATGAACGGGCTGATATAGGACTGCGCGACCCGCAGGTCGATGTCCTGGGTGTTCACTTTCAGCTTGGCGCTGATCGGGTTGAGGTTGACCTCGCCGGTTGCCTGGATCTTGCCTTGCTTGCCCAGGCCGGTGTCGACCTTGAGGGTGAAGGGGCTGCCGTTGAGGCTGTCGAAGTTCTGCACATCGACGTTCAGCGGGCCGAGTTCCAGCGCGACCGCAGGTTGGGCCTGGCGGTCGGCCAGGTGGACCTGATAGTTGCGCAGTTGCACATCCTTGAGCAGCACTTGCCAAGGCTTGCTCGGCGCTGCGGGCGCGGCTTTGGGCGAGTCGGCAGCTGCTGGCGCGCTGGCTGCTTCCGGCGCCTTGGCCGGCTTGCTCGGCTGGCTGGCGAACAGTTTCTGCCAGTCCAGTTGGCCATCGGCTTCGCGGGCGGCCCAGGTTTCCAGCTTGTTGCTGCGGATCTTGCCGACCACCACCTGCTGCTTGGCCAGGTCGATCGTGGTTTCGCTGACGTCCAGGCGCTCCAGGCGCACCAACGGCCGGCCATCCGGCGCCTTGATGGCGAACGGCGCGATGCTGGCGGCGGTGTTGGTCAGGTTCAGTTCGGTTTCTTTGGCCAGGCTGAACGTGTAGTCCGTGCTGAAGTTGAGCACGCCGTTTTCGAGGACCAGGGGCAGGGCGTCGCGCACATAGGGCCACCAGGCTTTCATCTTGCCATCGGTGATTTTCAGGGTGCCTTTGGACGTGATCGGCACCAGGCTGACGTTACCCTTCCAGTCGATCTGCCCGCCTTCCGGGCCGGCGGCGACCAGGGTCATGTCGGCATTGTCTTCCGGCAGGGTGCTGAGGTTTTTCAGCTCGAAGTCGAGTTTGTCGTAGAGGAACTCGATTGGCTCGCTGGGGCGCAGGTCTTCAAAGTGCAGATAACCGCCCGCCAGCTTGATCCGCTCGATCCGCAACGGGAACGGCTTGGCGTTGGGGTCTGCCGGTGTCGGTTCGCTGGGTGGCAGTTTGAACAACTGCGCCAGGTTCAACTGGCCGGACTTGTCGAACAGCAACTCGGTCTTGGGTTTGTCGAGTTGCACATCGGCCAGGTGCAGGGCGCGGGTCCACAGGCTGTCGAGCTGCAGGTTGGCGTAGAGCCGCTCGAAACCCACTTGTTCCTTGCCGGGATCGCCGATCTTGAGGCCCCACAGCGTCACTTCCAGGCTGAACGGGTTGAGCTCGATACGCTCGATGCGGGCCGGCACCGTGGCGTAGTTGGCCAGCTGTTGGTTGGCTATGCGAAGGGCAATGCCGGGCAAAATCAAAAAGCCCAGCAAGCTGTACAGGGCAACGGCAGTCAACAAGGCGCCAGTGGCGCGAATCAATCCTTTGGGCATGGGGCGGCGCCATCTATGTCGAACAGGAGTGCCTTGGAGTATGGCACGGGTTTTCGGTTCCGAAGAGCCACCCTCTTTCAGAAAATTCCTATAACTGCAGGATCAGAGTCTTCAATGGAGGTTGCTGGTCTTGCGACGGAAAGTCGGCGCCAGGAGGCATGATTTGCCAGTCGCGCACCGGACGCCCGGCTTTCTCGGCGCAACGTAGCACCTGCTCACGCCAATCGTCCATGCTCACTTTTGCCAGGTTGTTGCAGCAGATCAGCACGCCGTCATCGGCGGTTGCCAACAGCGCCGGCTTGAGCAGGCTTTGATAGTCGCGCAACAGGTCGACGGTGCCGAAGGCGCTCTTGGCCCAGGCCGGCGGGTCAAGCAACACCAGGTCATATTGACGCGGTTCCAGGCGCGGATAGCCCGGCAGTTTCTGTCCGCGCCGCTGAGTGATCGGCAGGCCGGCCAGCTGGCGAATCGCCGGGAAATAATCGGATTGCACGAACGTCATGGGTGCCAGTTGCGGGTTGAGCAGGCCGTTTTCGCGGCCGACCGCCAGGTTGCCTTCGGCAAAATCCAGGTTGCACACGTCACGCGCACCGCCGGCCGCGGCGCTCAGGCCCACGCCACAGGTGTAGGCGAACAGGTTCAGTACGCTTTTGCCGGCACTGTGTGTCTTGACCCAGCCGCGGGTGTTGCGCAGGTCGAGGAACAGCAACGGGTCTTGCCCTGCATGGCGCCCGCGCACGCGGTAATTGAGGCCCCATTCGTGGCCGACCAGGTCCTGCAGCGCTTGCGGTGTGGCGCGGTAGACCGTGTCTTCGCGGTCGATCCGCGAGTTGCCACGGGAACGGTCGTTGTACACCAGCAGCAATTCCAGGCCCATGTACTGGCTGATCAGTTGATGCAGGTCCAGCAGGTCTGCGCTTTCCAGCGGTTGGTGGAAGCTCTGCACCAGCAATTGCGGGCCATAGCGGTCGATGGTCAGGCCACCGGCGCCTTCCTGGCTGCCGTGGAACAGCCGGTAACAGTCGGTGCCTTGGGCGTGCAACTCGCTGATCAGGCCTTGACGATGATCGAGGGCGGCGCGCAGCGCCTGGTTCAGGGGAGACATGGAGCGCGCCTTGCTGGGTAAATGTGGGCGCGGAGTTTAGCAGTTATGGAGCGTCGCCTACATCAACCCCATCCGCCGATGCGCGCGCTGCACCGAGCCATTGCGCATCGCCCAACGCAGCACCGGCGCGCTACGCTTGACCCCGGCACGCACCAGCTGGCGTTGCAGCGGGCTCGGGTGTTGCCCCAGCATGTCGGCGGCCCAGGCCGGCAGCAGGTCGATCCCGGCCTGCATCATCAGGGCGCCAAAGGGTTTGGCCAGGGTGCTGGGCGCCGGGGCTTCGAGCAGCAGGCGCAGCACTTCGCGGCTGCGCGCGTCGCACAACAATTGTGGACGGATACGCGCCAGATAATCCGCAATTTCCTCGCGTGAGCGCGGCACATTCCGCGCGCCCAGGCGTTCGGCGACCAGGGCGATTTCGTTGTAGTAACGATCCTGATCGCGCCCCGACAGCTGCGGGTTGCGATAACGCACGTGCGCGGCGAGGAAGCTGCTGACCTCCGCCACATGCACCCAGGTCAGCAACTGCGGGTCGCTGGCCGCGTAGGCGCGGCCGTCGGGCGCATGGCCGACAACCTGCAGGTGAATGGTGCGTACTTTCTCGATTAGCCAATCGGCGTCTTTGCGCGAGCCGAAGGTGGTGCCGGAAATGAACTGCGACGTGCGGCGCAGGCGCCCGAGCATGTCCTGGCGAAAGTTCGAATGGTCCCACACGCCAGCCAGCGCCAATGGGTGCAAGGCTTGCAGCATCAAGGCGCTGATGCCGCCGATGAGCATGCTGCTGAAATCGCCATGCACTTGCCAACTGACCGAGTCCGGGCCGAACAGGCCGGGGTCGCCCTTGGGGTTTTCCAGGTCCAACTGGCCCAGCGACAAGCCGGTGAGGCTCATCAACTGGGTTTCGATACGGCTGCGGATAAATTCCATGGCGACGCGCGGGTTCCTATCGGTTCAGGCGTTTGTCGATCAGGCCGGCGACCACGCTGGGGTCGGCCAGGGTGGAGGTATCTCCGAGGCTGTCCAACTCGTTGCAGGCTATTTTGCGCAAAATGCGTCGCATGATCTTACCCGAGCGGGTTTTCGGCAAGGCCGGGGCCCATTGGATCAGTTCCGGTTTGGCAAAGCTGCCGATTTCCTTGCTGACCAGTTCGAGCAGATGTTTCTTCAGTGTCTCGCTGGGCTCCACGCCATTCATCGGGGTGACGAACGCATAGATGCCTTGGCCTTTGACGTCATGGGGATAGCCCACCACCGCAGCCTCGGCGACCCAGTCATGCAACACCAGGGCACTTTCCACCTCGGCGGTGCCGATACGGTGGCCGGAGACGTTGATCACATCGTCGATGCGCCCGGTGATCCAGTAGTCGCCGTCTTCGTCACGCCGCGCGCCATCGCCGGTGAAGTAATAACCGGGGTAGGGTTTGAAATAGGTGTCGATCATGCGCTGCGGGTCGCCATAGACACTGCGGATCTGCCCCGGCCAGCTGGATTTGATCGCCAGCACGCCGCTGCCCGGGCCGTGGATTTCCTTGCCGTGCTCATCGAGCAGCACCGGCAGCACGCCGAACATCGGTTGGGTCGCGCAGCCGGGCTTGATGCGCTGGGCGCTGACCAGCGGGCTGAGCATGATGCCGCCGGTTTCGGTCTGCCACCAGGTATCGACAATCGGGCAGCGTTGTTCGCCGACGGCGTTGAAGTACCAGTCCCAGGCTTCCGGATTGATCGGCTCGCCGACGCTGCCGAGCAGGCGCAGGCTGGCGCGGGAGGTGTTCTCCAACGGAGCGTGGCCCTCGCGCATCAATGCGCGCAGGGCCGTCGGCGCGGTGTAGAAGATATTGACCTGATGCTTGTCGATGACCTGCCAGAAGCGCGAGCTGCTCGGGTAGCTGGGCACGCCTTCGAACATCAGCGAGGTGGCGCCATTGGCCAGCGGGCCGTACACGATGTAGCTGTGGCCGGTGACCCAGCCCACATCGGCGGTACACCAGAACACTTCGCCGTCGCGGTAGTCGAGCACGTACTTGAAGGTCATCGCGGCTTGCAGCAGGTAGCCGCCGGTGGTGTGCAGCACGCCCTTGGGTTTGCCGGTGCTGCCGGAGGTGTAGAGGATAAACAGCGGGTCTTCGGCGTCCATCGGCTCGGGTGGGCAGTCATCGCTGGCGGCATCCACGGCCTGTTGATAGTTGAGGTCGCGGCCTTCGCTCCAGTTCACGGCGGCCCCGGTGCGCGCTACCACCAGCACGGTGCTGACGTTCGGGCAACTGGCCAGGGCCTTGTCGACATTTTGTTTCAACGCCACCGGCTTGCCACCGCGCACGCCTTCATCGGCGGTGATCACCGTGCGGCAGTCGGCGTCGAGAATGCGGTCGCGCAGGGCGTCGGGTGAAAAACCGCCAAACACCACCGAATGCACCGCCCCAATCCGCGTACAGGCGAGCATGGCGTAGGCCGCTTGCGGAATCATCGGCATGTAGATGCACACCCGGTCGCCTTTTTTCACGCCACGGCTTTTCAGCACATTGGCCAGGCGGCTGACGTTTTGATGCAGTTGGCGGTAGGTGATGGTGGAAGACGCTGTCGGATCATCGCCCTCCCAGATGAAGGCCGGTTGCTCGGCGCGTTGCGCCAGGTGGCGGTCGATGCAGTTGTAGCTGACGTTCAATTGGCCGCCGGCAAACCATTGGGTGGCGCCGGTCTGGATGTCCGAGGTATTGACGGTGTGCCAGGGCGTGGTCCAGTCGAGAAAGCGCCTGGCCTGTTCGGCCCAGAACGTGTCCGGCTGTTCGATGGATTGGCGATAGAGGCGCTGATAGTCCTCTTGACTCAGTTGCGCAGCCCGGCGGACGGCATCGGCGATGGGAAACATGCTGATATCGAACATGAGCGATCCTTATTCTTGTTTTTGCGACAAGTCATAAAGATGCACCCAGTCGGGGGCGGGTTCAAGGCCGACGTCCGAATGGACGCCGGCCCTGTGTGACCGACGTTAGCCGCGGTGACGACCGCGGAAGTAGTTGATCAGGCCCTGGGTCGACGCATCGTCGGCCAGGCTTTCTTCGGCGCCGGTCAGGCGGTTGTAGACGCCCTTGCCCAGTTCCTTGCCCAGCTCCACGCCCCATTGGTCGAAGGCGTTGATGCCCCAGATCACGCTTTGCACGAACACTTTGTGTTCATACATCGCGACCAGTGCGCCCAGGCGCCGCGGGCTGATGCGCTCGACCACCAGGGTGTTGCTCGGACGGTTGCCCGGGATCACCTTGTGCGGGGCCAGCTTCTGCACGTCGGCTTCCGGCAGGCCCTTGTCGCGCAGCTCGGCTTCGGCTTCGCTGCGGGTCTTGCCGAGCATCAGCGCCTGGCTCTGGGACAGGCAGTTGGCGTACAGCCACTGATGGTGGTCGGAGACCGGGTTGAAGCTGACGATCGGCACGATAAAGTCGGCCGGGATCAGTTGGGTGCCCTGGTGCAGCAACTGGTGGTACGCGTGCTGACCGTTGCAGCCCACGCCGCCCCAGATCACCGGGCCGGTATCGGTGGACACGGGTGTACCGTCCTGGCGCACGCTCTTGCCGTTGGATTCCATGTCCAGCTGTTGCAAGTGTTTGGTGATGTTACGCAGGTAGTGGTCGTAGGGCAGGATCGCATGGCTCTGCGCGCCCCAGAAGTTGCCGTACCACACACCCAGCAGGCCGAGCAGCACCGGCATGTTCTGTTCGAACGGCGCGTTCTGGAAATGCTGGTCCATGGTGTAGGCACCGGACAGCAGTTCCTTGAAGTTCGACATACCGATGGCCAGGGCGATGGGCAGGCCGATGGCCGACCACAGCGAGTAACGGCCGCCGACCCAGTCCCACATCGGGAAGATGTTTTCTTCGCGGATGCCGAAGGCCACGGCGGCCGCGTTGTTGCTCGATACGGCGATGAAGTGGCGATACAGCTCGGCTTCCGAGCCGCCCTGGGCCAGGTACCAGGCGCGGGCGGCCTGGGCGTTTTTCAGGGTTTCGAGGGTGTTGAAGGATTTCGACGAGACGATGAACAGCGTGGTCTCGGCGCGCAGCTTCATGGTCAGCTCGTGGAACTCGCTGCCGTCGATGTTCGCCAGGTAGTGGCAGCGCACGCCTTTGTGGGCGTAGGACAGCAACGCTTCGGAGACCAGCTCCGGGCCGAGGAACGAGCCACCGATGCCGATGTTCACCACGTCGGTGATCGGCTTCTCGGTGTAGCCGCGCCACAGGCCGTCGTGGATGCGGCCCACGAGGTCGGTGATCTGGTTCAACACCTTGTGTACGTCCGGCATGATGTTCACGCCGTTGACCGACAACTTGTCGCCCACTGGGCGGCGCAGGGCGGTGTGCAGGGCAGGGCGACCCTCGGACGAGTTCACCGGCTCGCCGGCATACAGCGCGTCGATCGCGGCTTTAAGGTCGACTTCCTTGGCCAGGTCCACGAGCAGGTTGCGGGTTTCGCTGGTGATCAGGTTTTTCGAGTAATCGAGGAAAAGCCCGCAGCTGCTCAAGGTGAATTGGGAAAAACGCTGAGGATCGGCATTGAACGCGTCGCGCATGCTGAAATCCTGCATGGCTTGGCGATGTTGATTGAGCGCTCGCCAGGCGGGCAGAGCGGTAACGTCATGAGGGGTGCGGTAGTACGCCATCGCTGCGGGTTTCCTTTTATTACGGGGACTGCCTTTAGGACACTTCAAAGCCCGAAACATCCAGTCTTTCATCAAGCAATGGGTTCCGGACAGCGCTAACCATAGCGCAGGGCGAATACATTAAACCTAGCGTGTCGATATGTCTTGGCTTTGTCTGCGCTGTGGCCGGTACTTTTTTATACCGGCGCATCAGGCTGGGCAACAGGCAGGGGGTCAGTCGAGGGTCAGATGCAGGTTGTCGATCAGGCGCGTCGCGCCCAGGTAGGCCGCGACCAGGATCACTACATCGCGATCCTCGACCGTGGCCGGGCGCAGGTGGACGCCTTGGCGCACTTCGAGGTAATCCACGCGCATGCCGGCGGCTTCGATCTGCTGGACCTGTTCGGCACGCAGTTTGGCGAAGTCGCGGTCGCCGCCTTTGATGGCGGCGGCAATCTGACTCAGGCTGCGGTACAACGTCGGCGCAACGGCCCGCTGCTCGGCGGTGAGGTAACCGTTGCGCGATGACAGCGCGAGGCCATCCTCGGCGCGCACGGTCGGTTCACCGATGATCTGGATCGGCATGTTCAGGTCATGGACCATGGCGCGAATCACGGCCAGTTGCTGGTAGTCCTTCTGACCAAACACGGCCATATCCGGCTGGACCATGTTGAACAGCTTGTTGACCACCGTGGCCACACCTTCAAAGTGCCCGGGACGGCTGGCGCCGCACAGGCCTTCGGACAATTGCGGCACGCTGACGCGGGTCTGGCCGGTCATGCCGCTGGGGTACATTTCCTCGACGCTTGGCGCGAACAACAGGTTGCAGCCGGCTTGCAGGAGTTTTTCCTGGTCGGCGGCGAGGGTACGCGGGTACTTGTCCAGGTCTTCGCCGGCGCCAAATTGCAGCGGGTTGACGAAGATGCTCGCGACCACGAAATCCGCCTGTTGGGCCGCCTTGGCCACGAGGGCCGCGTGGCCTCTGTGCAGGTTGCCCATGGTGGGCACAAAGCCGATACGTTTGCCGGCGCTGCGGGCATGGGTAACGGCGGCCCGCAGTTCACGTAGGGTTTTTACGGTGTTCATGCAGAGAATCCGTGTTCGGCGCCTGGGAAGGTCACGCCTTTGACTTCGGCGACGTATGCGCTCAACGCGGCGTGGATGCTGTCCTGGCCGGTCATGAAGTTTTTCACGAACTTCGGTACCCGGCCGGTCATCGACAGGCCGAGCATGTCGTGCAGCACCAGGACCTGGCCGTCGGTGGCCGACCCGGCACCAATGCCGATCACCGGCACTTTGACCGCATGGGTGATCTCCGCGGCCAGTTCGCTGGGCACGCACTCGAGCACGATCATCGCGGCGCCGGCTTGTTCCAGGGCGATGGCATCGGCACGCATCTGGCGCGCCTGGGCTTCGTTGCGGCCCTGGACTTTATAGCCGCCGAGGATGTTCACGGACTGCGGTGTCAGGCCCATGTGCGCGCACACCGGCACGCCGCGTTCAGCGAGCATGCGGATCGAGTCGGCGAGCCAGGCGGCCCCTTCGAGCTTGACCATGTGCGCGCCGGCTTGCATCAATTTGCCGGCGTTGTGGAAGGTCTGTTCGACGGTGGCGTAACCCATGAACGGCAGGTCGGCGATGATAAAGGCGCCGTCGTTACCGCGCTTGACGCTGGCGGTGTGGTACGCAAGTTCATCCGTGGTGACGGGCAGGGTGCTGTCATGCCCTTGAAGCACCATGCCGAGGGAGTCGCCCACCAGTAACACCTCGACACCGGCTTGGCAGCAGGCGTGGGCGAAGGTGGCGTCATAGCAGGTCAGCATCGTGATTTTTTCACCTTTGAGCTTGAGGCTCTGCAAGGTGGTCAGGGTAACGTCTGGCATGAAAAGGGTCCTCGTTCAGGCGCATGGAAACAGCGAGTAACGCGCGTGAGTCTTCGTTTATACAGGCGCACTTTCTTGAGAGCAGTGCTTATAAGGCCTGGATTGCGCCCTTTAGCGCCGGTTGGCGGCAGCGGGACGCCTATAGTCGTGAGGAGGACACGGGAAGTCAATTGCATGTGTTACCGCATTGTTACGACGGTGGTGTTACCGCTGTTACTGATGCGATTCAGCAGTGGCTGATCAACGCTGGGTGCTGAGCGCAGGCATGCGTTCCAGGCCGACAAACGGGCAGGCTGCGAGCAGGTCGCTGAGGCGCCGGCCATCGGGCAATTGCAGGGTGGCTGGGGCCAGTTCGGCCAGCGGGTACAGCACGAAGGCGCGCAGGTGCATCTGATAGTGCGGCACTTGCAGGCGTGGTTCGTCGATCAGGCGGTCGCCGAACAGCAGGATATCCAGGTCGAGCGTGCGTGGGCCCCAACGCTCAAGGCGCTCGCGGCCTTGGTCGTTCTCGATGGCTTGCAGCGCATCGAGCAGTTCCAGTGGCGCCAGGCAGCTGTCCAGGGCCGCGACCGCATTGGTGTAGCGCGGTTGGCCGGGGAGCAGGGAGTCGCTTTGATAGAAGGCCGACACCCCGGCGACGGTAGTGCCCGGCAATTGCGCCAACGCCTCGATAGCATTGCGCAATTGTTGCTCCGGGGCCGCCAGGTTGCTGCCCATGCCGATGTAGATGCGTTCCACGTTTATTCGCCTGCGGCGCCCGAGGCATCGGCGGCACTGCGCTTGCGTTTGCTCCCGCTGCGACGACGCTTCTTGGGCCCTTCGCCGACGCCATCGCCTTTGCTGCCGAGTTCACGAATCATCTCGCGGCGCTCGCTGTCATTGGCGTCCTGGTAGTCGGTCCACCATTCGCCCAGGTCGTCGGTCTGCTCGCCGGCGCTTTCACGCAGCAGCAGGAAGTCGTAGCCGGCACGGAAGCGCGGGTTCTCCAGCAACAGGTCGGCGCGCTTGCCGCTGCGACGCGGCAGGCGTTCCTGCATGTCCCAGATCTCGCGGATCGGCAGGGTGAAGCGTTTCGGGATGGCGATGCGCTGGCACTGCTCGGCGATCAACTCGTGGGCGGCTTCCTGCATGGCCGGGATCGGCGGCATGCCACGGTCTTGCAGGCGCAGTACGCGTTTGGGCAAGGCCGGCCACAACAGGGCGGCAAACAGGAACGCCGGGGTGACCGGTTTGTTCTGTTTGATGCGCAGGTCGGTGTTGATCAACGCTTCGCTGATCAGGGTGTGGGTATACGTCGGGTTGTATTCCAGTGCTTCGGCGCTCGCCGGGAACAAGGGATCGAACAACTGCAGGTCGACGAGCATTTCGAAGGTATCGGCGGCGTAGCCCGAGAGGAACAGCTTGAGCACTTCTTCGAACAGGCGCGCCGAGGGGATTTCCCGCAGCATCGGCGCCAGTTCGCGAATCGGTGCAGCCGTGTGGCGCTCGATACCGAAGTTCAGCTTCGCGGCGAAACGCACCGCCCGCAGCATGCGTACCGGGTCTTCCTGGTAGCGCTGCGTCGGGTCGCCGATCAGGCGGATCAGGTTGTTGCGAATATCGTGTACGCCGTTGGCGTAATCGAGGATGCGCTCGCTGACCGGGTCGTAATACAAGGCGTTGATGGTGAAATCGCGGCGCTGCGCGTCTTCTTCCAGGGTGCCGTAGACGTTGTCGCGCAGGATGCGTCCGCTTTCGTTGCGGGAAGACTGATTGGTGTCTTCTTCCTCATCGTTTTGCGGATGACCGGCACGGAAGGTCGCGACCTCGATGATTTCGCGGCCAAAGTGAATATGCACCAGCTTGAAGCGGCGGCCGATGATGCGCGCATTGCGAAACTCGGCGCGCACTTGCTCGGGCGTGGCGCTGGTGGCGACGTCGAAGTCCTTGGGCGTGATATTGAGCAACATGTCGCGTACACAGCCGCCCACCAGATAAGCCTGGTAACCGGCGTTCTGCAAACGTTCGACGATGTTCACTGCATAACGGCTGAACTGAGCGCGTTGCAGCGAATGTTGGCTGCTGTTGAGCACTTCAGGCGTGCTGCGTTTGTGTTGCGTTCGACGCAAGGGAGAACGGAATGACTGGAACAACTTCTTCAGCATGGGATGCACTGTTTGAAGGAATGTTCGGCCATAACGAAGAATGACCGCATGATGGGCCGGGATTCTAGCATTTAGTCGGGGGATGGTGTAGGAACAAGCTACAGGCCTTGCGCCATAAGCCTAAAAACGTCAAATACCGGAAACTACAAGGGGAGCCGAAGCTCCCCCAGAAGTAGTTGCGTGCTCTATTTTTATTATTGGTTTCGGGCTTTTTGTTTTTGTTGATCGCCCTCGCCATGAAGTGTGACCTTCATGACACTCCCAATCGGGAGTCAAGAGCAAACGGATTGCTTTGGTCGCTGTGTTGCTGATCTACGATCCAACCAGTTCAGGCTCTGCCTTAGGGCAGTTTTTGTTGTTCTCGGCCTGGTTGCGGGGCAAGCCCCAAATGCAACGCCTCTCCAAAAGAATCAGTTAGCTGCGCCTCCGCCGTGTTGTTTTTATTGTGCGTGAGTCGATTCGTCTTATTTTTATTGTCTTGTACAAAGCTTGTTATTGTTTTTGTACTAAGCATATAGCAGGGTGCGTGCCAACTTTTGCGCCGACCAGCAAAACCAGGGGGTTGAGGGGTTTTTGGCTGTTTGGCGGCGAAAAAAAGCCGGGGCTTCGTTACCGTAAGCCCCGGCTTTTGTTACGCGAAATATCCGCGGTAACAGTTTTTTCACATTGGCGGGTGTTACCTGTGGGCGCGCGCCCTCAGCTTTCGCTGGCCACTCCGGTCTTGCGTCGTGGAATGCCCAGGCGTTGGCGCCGTTCCCACAGGCACTTGCGGCTTACGCCCAGCTTGCGCGCCAGTTCGGTCTCGGTCATGTGGTCCTGGTGCTCGAGGACGAAATGCTGGAAGTAGTCTTCCAGTGACAAATCTTCCGTCGGTTCATGGCTGGTATTGCCGGCGGCGCCCTGTTGCGGGGCCAGGCCGATGAAGTCGTCGTCTTCCAGGTCACTGAGCTCTATATCGATACCCAGCAGTTCGGCGGAAATTTCCGGGCTCTCCGACAGAATCACCGCACGCTCGACCGCATTCTCCAACTCCCGCACGTTACCCGGCCATGAGTAGTGCCGAATCGCCTGCTCGGCGTCTGCGGCGAACCGCAGGTCGGTACGGTTGATGCGCGCGCTCTGGCGCAACAGGAACGCATTGGCGATCTCGTTGACGTCGGCACCCCGTTCCCGCAGGGCTGGCAGCTTGAGTGCGATCACATGCAGGCGGTAATACAAGTCTTCACGGAACTGGCCGATCTTGGCCAGGCTCTTGAGGTCGCGGTGAGTGGCCGCGATCAGGCGCACGTCGACCTTCTGCGATTGCACCGAACCCACCCGGCGGATTTCGCCTTCTTGCAGTACACGCAGCAGGCGCGCCTGGGCTTCCAGGGGCAACTCGCCGATTTCGTCGAGGAACAGCGTGCCGCCGTCCGCCGCTTCCACCAGGCCCGCGCGCCCGGCGCTGGCGCCGGTAAACGCGCCTTTCTCGTGGCCGAACAGTTCGGACTCGATCAGGGATTCGGGGATTGCCGCGCAGTTCACCGAGATCATCGGTGCCTTGGCGCGCTTGGACAGGTTGTGCAGGGCGCGGGCCACCAGTTCCTTACCGGTCCCCGATTCGCCCTGGATCAGCACATTCGAGTCCGTCGGCGCCACTTTGCGGATCTTGCTGTACAGGTCCTGCATCGGTGGGCAGGAGCCGATGATGCCGATCTCGCCATTGCTGTTGTCGACGCCCGGCTTGTCGGCGCCGTTGGCCGCCTTGCCGGCGGGACGCTGTTCGGCCGTAGCGCTGCTGGCCGACTGGCGGTCACGCAGGATGCGGGCCACGGCCTGGAGCATCTCATCGTGGTCGAACGGCTTGGCGATGTAGTCCACCGCGCCCATCTTCATGGAGTCCACCGCCGAGCGCAGGCTGGCGTAGCTGGTCATGATCAGCACCGGGGTGCCCTGGCCGAGCTTGATCAACTCGGTGCCCGGCGCGCCGGGCAGGCGCAGGTCGCTGACAATCAGGTCGAACGTGGGAATACTGAACCGCTCTTGGGCTTCCTGCACCGAGCCGGCTTCGCTGACCTGGTACTGATTACGTTCAAGCAGGCGACGCAAGGCAGAGCGGATAATGGTTTCGTCTTCGACGATCAAAATGTGCGGCATTGATTCAATTCTCTCGACGGTCTCAGTTCACAGCGGACGTCGCTTCGACATGACGCGGCAAGGTCACCCGAATACGGGTGCCGCGTTGGCTTTCTGTGTCAGCCGGGCTGTCGATGGTGATTTGTCCATAATGCTCTTCAACGATGGAATAGACCAGTGCAAGGCCCAGACCGGTGCCTTCACCGGGGTCCTTGGTGGTGAAGAAGGGTTCGAACAAGCGGTCCTTGATGTTCTGTGGAATGCCGCTGCCTTCGTCCTCCACGATCAGGTCGACCGTGTGCTCGAAAGCCTCGCTCTTGACGCGTACCGCACTGCCGGCCGGGGACGCGTCGCGGGCGTTCGACAGCAGGTTGATCAACACCTGCGCCAAGCGCTGGGAGTCACCGTCGACCCAGTGGTCGGGATCGCACAGGTTGAAGAACTGTACTTCGAAATTGCGCCGATTCAAGGCCAGCAGCCCAATGGCATCCTGTGCCACTTCGGCCAGGCACACCGCTTCGTCGTGGTTCTGATGGGCGCCGGCGTGGGCGAAGCTCATCAGCGACTGCACGATGCGCGACACGCGCTTGGTCTGTTCGAGGATCTGCCCGCTGATCTCGGTGATTTCGCCGTCTTCCTCGCGCTCTTCGCGCAGGTTCTGCGCCAGGCAGGCGATACCGGTGATCGGGTTGCCGATTTCATGGGCCACGCCCGCCGCCAGGCGACCGATACTGGCCAGGCGCTCGGAATGCACCAGCTTGTCTTCGAGCATCTGGGTTTCGGTCAGGTCTTCGACGAGCAACACCAGGCCGCTGTTACCGGGGGCCAGGGGCTCGTCGATCGCCGCCTTGTGCAGGTTGAGCCAGCGGGTCTGGCCGTCGAGGGCCAGGTGCTGCTTGTGCAAGTGTTCGTCGGGCAGGTTGATAAAGCCTTGCAGCAGTTCCTTCCACGGGTCGCCCAGGGTATTGAGGCGCGAGCCCACGACCCGTTGCGCGGCAATGCCGGTGAGTTCTTCCATGGCCTTGTTCCACATCAGAATCTCTTGGTCCTTGGCCAGGGAGCAGACCCCCATCGGCAGTTCCTGCAAGGTCTGGCGGTGGTAGCGGCGCAGGGCATCGAGTTCGGCGGCCAGGCCGGTGAGGCGTGAGTGGTAATCCTCGAGCCGGCTTTCGATGAAGTGGATGTCTTCAGTGACGTAGTTTTCGCCGCTCGCCTTGTAGGGCAGGAACGTTTCCACCATGTCCTGCGACACGCTGGGGCCCATCAGCCCGGACAGGTTGGCTTCGATTCGGTCGCGCAGGCGGCGCAGGGCGTAGGGACGGCGCTCGTCGAACGGCAGATAGAGGTCGCGCAGCGCTTGTTCGACTTCCTTTTGCGCGGCCTTGGCGCCCAGGGGCTTGGCCAGTTGCGTGGCGAACTCCTGGGGCGAGGCGGCATGCAGTTCGCGGCGTTGCGGGCGGCGCACGTTGTCCACCGCGCAGGCTTCGGCGGCGCTGGTTTCTTCCGGGCTGGCGTTGGTGAACAGCGAGATCAGGGTGAACATCAGCACGTTGGCGGCCAGCGAGGCGATCGCCGCCATGTGCCAGCTGGTGTCGTCGAGCACGTAGATCATGTTCAGCAGCGGGATGTAGAAACCCTGCAGGTTGCCGACCAACGGCAGCAACATGGTCACCAGCCACACCAGAATCCCGGCGAGCAACCCGGCGATAAAGCCGCGTCGATTGGCCGTCGGCCAGTACAGCACCGACAACACCCCCGGCAGGAACTGCAAGGTGGCGACAAACGCGACGATCCCCAGGTTGGCCAGGTCTTGCCCGGCGCCCAGCAGCAGGTAGAAACCGTAGCCGGCCATGATGATCGCGACGATCAGCGCGCGGCGGGTCCATTTCAGCCAGCGGTAGATATTGCCTTCGGCCGGCGGCTGGTACAGCGGCAGCACCAGGTGATTGAGCGCCATGCCGGAGAGCGCCAGCGTGGTGACGATGATCAGGCCACTGGCCGCCGACAACCCGCCGACATAGGCCAGCAGCGCCAGGGCCGGGCTGTTGGCCGCAATACCGATGCCGAGGGTGAAGTATTCGGGGTTGGTGGTGGCGCCCAGTTTGAGGCCGGCCCACAGGATCAGCGGCACCGCCAGACTCATCAACAGCAGGAACAGCGGCAAGCCCCAGCTGGCGCTGACCAGCGAGCGCGGGTTGAGGTTCTCGGTGAACGTCATGTGGTACATGTGCGGCATCACGATGGCCGAGGCGAAGAACACCAGCAGCAACGTGCGCCACGGGCCTTCCTGCAGCGGGGTGTGCAGCGCGGCGAGGGCGGTCTGGTTTTGCAGCAGCCACAACTCCAGCTGTTGCGGGCCGTCGAATACGCCGTAGAGCGCATACAGGCCGACGCCACCGATGGCGATCAGCTTGATCACCGACTCGAAAGCAATCGCAAAGACCAGGCCTTCGTGTTTCTCACGGGTGGCGATGTGGCGTGAGCCGAAGAAAATCGTGAACAGGCTGATCAGCGCGCAGAAGGCCAGGGCGACGCGATACTGCACCGGCTCACGGGTCAGGATGCTGATGGAGTCGGCCACTGCCTGGATCTGCAGGGCCAGCAAGGGCAACACGCCGATCAGCATGAAAATCGTGGTCAGCGCGCCGGCCCAGGTGCTGCGAAAGCGGAAGGCGAACAAGTCGGCCAGGGACGACAACTGATAGGTGCGGGTGATCTTCAGGATCGGGTACAGCAGCACCGGCGCCAGCAAGAAGGCCCCGGACACCCCGAGGTAACTGGACAGAAAGCCATACCCATACTGATAGGCCAGGCCCACCGTGCCATAGAACGCCCAGGCGCTGGCGTAGACGCCCAAGGACAAGGTGTAGGTCAACGGATGGCGAATGATCGCCCGCGGAATCATTCCGCGCTCACTGATCCAGGCGACACCGAATAGCGCGGCCAGGTAGGCGGCGCTGATCAGCAGCATCTGGGTGAGGCTAAAGCTCATCGGCATCTTTTTGGCTCTGCAGGATGAAAGTCACGACGATCAGGATCAGCCACAGCAGATAGGGGCGATACCAGGCGCCCGTGGCGTCGATCCACCAATCCATGATGGCGGGGGAAAACAGGTAGATCCCGACGACCAGCAGCAGGACCAAGCGATAGATGTACATGTTGGCCTCTGATTGAATAACTGCGGCGATGGTAACGGATGCCTGGCCGGCTGCAAGCGCCTTCAGCGTAACTGCGCTTCGGCCAGCGTGAGTGTGCGCGGGATCAGCTGCGCATCCCAGTGGGCAATGCCCCAATCCAGCAGTTCCCGTGGGCTGGCGTGCAGCAGTTCGTCGCCGGGTTGCTGGCCGAGGGCGCGCAGGGCTCTCAACAGCAAAGGCGTGGCCTGGTCCGTGGTCAAGGGCGGGGAACGATAGGATTTGCCCAACTTGTTACCGTCCGGCTGGACGATCAGCGGCACGTGCAGGTAACGCGGTTGGCGCAGCCCCAATAATTCTTGCAGGTACAGCTGGCGCGGCGTGGAGTCGAGCAGGTCGGCGCCGCGCACGATGTCGGTAACACCTTGCCAGGCGTCATCGAGCACCACGGCCAGTTGGTAGGCGTAGAGGCCGTCACGGCGACGGATGATGAAGTCACCCACTTCGCGGCCCAGGTGTTGTCGGAATTCGCCTTGTACGCGGTCGGTAAAGTGGTACTCCAGCTCCGGGACGCGCAGGCGGATGGCCGCATCGTGCTGCTCATGACCGGCATTACGGCACAAGCCAGGGTAGATCCCGTGGTAGGGCTCCAGCTGTTTGCGCGAGCAGGTACAGGCGTAGGCCAGGCCGTGGTTGAACAGGTCGTTCAGCACCTTGGCGTAGGCATCGTGCCGGTCGCTTTGTCGGACCAGTTCACCGTCCCACTCGAAGCCATAGCTTTCCAGGGCATGCAGGATTGCCGCCTGGGCGCCGGGTTCTTCGCGGGGAGGGTCGAGGTCTTCCATACGCATCAGCCAGCGGCCATGGTTGGCGCGGGCGTCAAGGTAAGAGGCGAGGGCGGCGACCAGCGAGCCGAAGTGCAGGTGGCCGCTGGGCGTGGGGGCGAAACGCCCGATATAGGGAGAGGCTGTCATGGGCCGGATACTACTGGAAAATCGCTAAACGCCAGAAACAAAAATGGGGCGTTTGTACGCCCCATTCGTTCAGCTCGGCAGGGGTTACTTGCCGACCTGTTTTTCCTTGATTTCTGCCAGGTTCTTGCAGTCCACGCACATGTCGGCGGTAGGACGTGCTTCCAGGCGGCGAATACCGATTTCGATGCCGCAGCATTCGCACCAGCCGTATTCTTCGTCCTTGATCAACTGCAGTGTCTTGTCGATCTTCTTGATCAGCTTGCGTTCGCGATCACGGGCACGCAGTTCAAGGGCGAACTCTTCTTCCTGGCTCGCACGGTCGGCCGGATCAGGGAAGTTGGCTGCTTCGTCCTTCATATGGTCAACGGTGCGGTCGACCTCCTGCATCAAGTCTTGTTTCCACTTGTTAAGGATCTTGGTGAAGTGCTCGCGCATGGGCTCGCCCATGTACTCCTCACCTTCCTTCGTGACGTAAGGTTCGAAGCCGCTGAGGCCTGGGGATTGCTGTTGCTTTGCTTGGGTGGACATGAATAGACCGCCTCTCACTCTTCTAATCCATTGCGCAGGATTGCAACGTCACCGACACCTGCCGGCCCTGCGGCTGCAAGCGGGCGAACTTACCAGATAGATTCAGGGTGCGCCACTCCCGGTTGTCGAGGCCCATCACGCAGGGGTTGCAAACAGCAGCAACCCGCTGTGGCTGGGTATGAATCGTCTCGAAGGTTGATTTTAGTCGTTTTGCAAGCGCTTGCCGGGTTCATCGTGGACGGCCTGGCAGGCAATAGAGCATGTTTTACCGCGAGGGTTCGGTAGAATCGCTGTTTTTGTCCTCACCGTTAAGGAAGGCTAATGGCTCAGCCCTACAGTGCGCGCAGTCGCGCCATCGAACCTTTTCATGTCATGGCGTTGCTGGCGCGAGCCAATGAGCTGCAAGCGGCAGGCCATGATGTCATCCATCTGGAAATCGGCGAACCGGATTTCACCACCGCCGAGCCGATCATCCAGGCCGGCCAGGCCGCGCTGGCCAATGGCAAAACCCGCTATACCGCAGCCCGCGGCCTGCCGGAGCTGCGCCATGCCATCAGCGGTTTCTACCAGCAACGCTACGGCCTGAGCGTGGACCCCGAGCGCATCCTGATCACCCCGGGCGGCTCCGGCGCGTTGCTGTTGGCCAGCAGCCTGCTGGTGGACCCTGGTAAACACTGGCTGTTGGCCGACCCGGGTTACCCGTGTAACCGCCACTTCCTGCGCCTGGTGGAAGGCGCGGCGCAGTTGGTGCCCGTGGGTCCGGACGTGCGTTATCAATTGACCGCCGACCTGGTGGCCAAGCACTGGAACCAGGACAGCGTGGGCGCGCTGGTCGCATCGCCGGCCAACCCCACCGGCACCATCCTGACGCGGGACGAACTGGCGGGGTTGTCGAGTGCCATCAAGGCGCGTAACGGCCATTTGGTGGTGGACGAGATCTACCACGGCCTCACTTACGGCACCGAGGCGGCCAGCGTGCTGGAAGTCGACGATGATGCGTTTGTCCTGAATAGTTTTTCGAAGTATTTCGGCATGACCGGCTGGCGCCTGGGTTGGCTGGTGGCACCGCCCGATGCCGTCGGTGAGCTGGAGAAGCTCGCGCAAAACCTCTACATCAGCGCTCCGAGCATGGCGCAGTACGCGGCGTTGGCCTGCTTCACCCCGCAAACCCTGAGCATCCTGGAAGCGCGTCGTGCCGAGTTCGGGCGCCGTCGCGACTTCCTGCTGCCGGCCCTGCGCGAGTTGGGCTTCGGTATTGCCGTCGAACCGGAAGGGGCGTTCTATTTGTACGCCGATATCAGCGCGTTCGGCGGTGATGCCTTCGCGTTTTGCCGTCATTTCCTTGAGACCGAACATGTGGCGTTCACCCCCGGGCTGGATTTCGGTCGTTATCAAGCCGGCCACCATGTGCGCTTTGCCTACACGCAAAACCTTGATCGGCTGCAAGAGGCGGTAGAGCGCATCGCCCGTGGGCTGCGGAGCTGGCAGGGCTGATGCGCTTTCATCCTCCCCTCGAAGAGGCGCGGCTGATTCGCCGCTACAAGCGTTTTCTCACCGATATCGAAACCGTTACCGGCGAGTTGTTGACCATTCACTGCCCAAATACCGGTTCGATGCTCAATTGCATGGTCGAGGGCGGGCAGGTCTGGTTCAGTCGCTCCACTGACCCCAAGCGCAAGTTGCCCGGCACCTGGGAAATTGCCGAGACGCCTCAAGGCCGCCTCGCGTGCGTCAATACGGCGCGTGCCAATCAACTGGTTGAGGAGGCGTTGCATGCCGGGGTCATCACCGAACTCAACGGCTTTAGCGCGTTGAAGCGTGAAGTGCCTTACGGTCAGGAGAACAGCCGCATTGATTTTCGCCTGGATTACCCCGAGGGGGCGGCCTATGTCGAAGTCAAAAGTGTGACGCTGGGGTTCGATGGCACCTCGATTGCGGCGTTTCCGGACGCCGTGACCCAGCGCGGTGCCAAGCATCTACGCGAGCTGGCGCACCTGGCCCGGGATGGTGTGCGGGCGGTGCAGCTGTATTGCGTCAACCTGTCCGGGATCGAGGCCGTGCGCCCGGCCGTGGAAATCGACGCGGCCTACGCTGCCGCCCTGCGCGAGGCCAAGGCCGCGGGCGTGGAAGTGCTGGCGTATGGTGTGCGTGTCACGGCCGAGGAAATTTACGTCGAACGCCGCTTGGACGTGCTGCTCGGCGACTAGAGTTCTACCCACAGGCCCTGTTCGTCTTCGCGGCCGGGCAGGGCCGTGAGGCTTTGACCCGCGCAGGGGCCGGCGATGCACTCGCCGCTCTCGATCAGGAACAACGCGCCGTGGGTGGCGCATTGGATCAGGCTGGCGCTGGCGTCGAGGAAGTGATCGGGCTGCCATTCCAGGGGGACGCCGCGATGGGGGCAGCGATTGCGATAGAAGTAGGCGATGCCATCCCGGCGCACGGCCAACAGTTTGTGCCCGTCGATATCAAAACCACGGCTGCTGTTGGGGGCGAGGGTGTCGGAGGGGCAGAGAAACTTCATTCCAATCCTTAAGTGCCTTGACGTTCAAATGCAAACAATTATCAAATGCAGGCTTCGCCCGTTAGCTGACTGGGCGCTCAGTACGATGCCCGGCAAGAGGTATCTGTCACATCCATGAGTGTTTCAGCAGCCCCGCCCCTGGAAGGAAACCCTGTTATGCGCTTGAGTGCCAGCGCTATCGCGCTTGTTGTCGGACTGATGCTCAACCCTGGGGCGCACGCCTCGGAACTGCCGCAACGCTGGGTGAGTGCTGGCGGCGCGTTATCGGAGTGGGTGACGGCCCTGGGCGGTGAGTCGAAGTTGGTGGGCGTCGACACCACCAGCCAGCATCCGGCTTCGCTCAAGGCATTGCCGAGCGTCGGTTATCAGCGGCAGTTGTCGGCCGAGGGCATTCTCAGTCTGCGCCCGCAGGTCCTGGTGGGCACCGAGGAAATGGGGCCGCCGCCGGTGCTGGCGCAGATTCGCAACGCCGGGGTGCAGGTGGAAATGTTCTCGGCGCAGCCGGATTTGCCGACGTTGAAAGGCAACCTCGAACACCTGGGGAGGTTGTTGGGCAGTGAGGCCAAGGCCCATGCATTGTTTACCGCGTATGAACAGGCGCTTGACCGGCAGAAACGTTGGGTTGCCACAGCCCAGGCCACACACAAGGCCCCGGGGGTGTTGATGCTGCTCGGCAATGCCGGCGGCAAGCCGCTGATCGCTGGCAAAGACACGGCGGCTGACTGGATGCTGCGGCAGGCGGGCGGGCGCAACCTGGCGACCCACAGCGGTTATAAGCCGTTTTCCATGGAGTCGTTGGCCGGGTTGAGCCCCGAGGTGCTGGTGTTTGCCGACCGTGCGCTGACCGGCGAGGCGGCGCGTGCGGCCTTGTTCAAGGAGAACCCGATCCTGGCGTCCACGCCGGCGGCTAAACAGGCACGGGTGTTTGAGGTGGACCCGACGCTGCTGGTCGGCGGGCTCGGGCCGCGTCTGCCGCAAAGCCTGGTGCAGTTGTCGGCCGGCTTCTATCCGTCCCAGGCCACGTCTGCCCCATGAGTACGCTGGTGAAACCCCGAACGCTGTTTATCGGCCTGACGCTGTTGTGTGTGCTGGCGATCTGGCTTTCATTGGCGCTGGGGCCGGTCAGCCTGCCGTTGCTGGATACGCTCAGGGCGGCCTTGCGCCTGATGGGCGTGCCGATCGAGGCCAGTGGCCTGGAGCAGGCGGAGCTGATTCTCGGGCAGATCCGTTTGCCGCGGACCTTGCTGGGGCTGGCGGTGGGCGGTGTATTGGCCTTGTCGGGCGTAGCGATGCAGGGGTTGTTTCGCAACCCGCTGGCTGATCCGGGGTTGGTCGGGGTATCCAGCGGCGCGGCACTCGGTGCGGCCTTCGCCATTGTCGGTGGCTCGTTTCTGGGTGGGTTGCCGGAGGTGTTCGGCCCGTATCTGTTGTCGTTGTGCGCGTTTCTCGGTGGGTTGGGGGTGACGGCGCTGGTCTACCGGCTGGGGCGGCGCAACGGCCAGACCCATGTCGCGACCATGCTGCTCGCTGGTATCGCCCTCACGGCGCTCGCCAGCTCGGCGGTGGGCTTGTTTACCTACCTGGCCGATGACGCCACCCTGCGCACACTGACTTTCTGGAACCTGGGCAGCCTCAATGGCGCCAGCTATTCGCGCCTGTGGCCGTTGCTGCTGGTGAGCGCTGGCGTGGCGCTGTGGCTGCCGCGGCGGGCGAAGGCATTGAATGCACTGTTGCTCGGCGAATCCGAGGCCGCTCATCTCGGGGTCGATGTTGAGCGGCTCAAGCGCGAATTGGTGTTCTGCACCGCATTGGGCGTGGGCGCGGCGGTGGCGGCAGCGGGGATGATCGGCTTCGTCGGCCTGGTGGTGCCGCACCTGGTGCGATTGTTGGCCGGGCCGGATCATCGCGTGCTGTTACCCGCCTCGGTGCTGGCGGGGGCGAGCTTGCTGCTGTTGGCGGATCTGGTCGCGCGCCTGGCCTTGGCGCCGGCGGAGTTGCCGATCGGTATCGTCACCGCGTTGATTGGTGCGCCATTTTTTCTTTACCTGTTGTTGCGAGGGCGCGCCTGATGCTGCGAGTGGAAGGGCTGAGGATTCGTCGCGGTCGCAAAACCGTACTGGCGGATGTCACGTTGGACCTGTTGCCCGGCCAGGTGCTTGGCGTACTGGGCCCGAATGGCGCGGGCAAGAGCACGTTGCTGGGCGCGTTGTGCGGGGAACTGCACCCGGATCAAGGCCAGGTGTGGCTGGATCAGCACGAACTGAAAGACTGGAGCGGGTCGCAACGCGCGCAACGCCTGGCCGTGTTGCCGCAGGCTTCAACCCTGGATTTCGCCTTTCGTGTCGAAGAGGTGGTCGGCATGGGCCGCTTGCCCCATCAGACCGGGCGCGTGCGGGATGACGAGATTATCGATGCCGCGTTGCAGGCCGCGGATGTCGGGCACTTGAGCGGTCGCAGTTACCTGGCCTTGTCGGGCGGCGAGCGGCAGCGCGTTCACCTGGCGCGGGTGCTGGCGCAGTTATGGCCCGGGCAGGCGGGGCAGACGTTGCTGCTGGATGAGCCGACCTCGATGCTTGACCCTTTGCATCAACACACGACCTTGCAGGCGATACGCCGCTTTGCTGACCGTGGCGCAGCAGTGCTGGTGATTCTGCATGACCTGAACCTGGCGGCGCGTTACTGCGACCGGATTCTGTTGCTCGACGCGGGCCGCCCCCATGCGCTGGATACCCCGGCACAGGTTCTGCGGCCTGAGCCGCTCAAAGCGGTCTTCGGGCTGGATGTGCTGGTGCAGCCGCATCCGGAGCGCGGGCATCCGTTGATCATTGCGCGCTGAGGCTTTTTACCGGCAAAAAAAGACCCGGCAAGAGCCGGGTCAAATAACCGTGATTAGCCTGATGAGGAGATAATCTGAGAGTCCGAACCAATGGTCTTTCAGTTATCGGCTGATCTCGCGACCAGTTGTGATAATCATAACAATTCTCATTTGAGAGTCAAGATTTGTTTTCACAGGCCCTTGTCCGGAATCTTTGTCAGCGGCGGGTGGGGTCGTCGATCTAATTCTTCTGGCGCGCCGAGATAGCATCCAATTGGCGGTTCAGCGCCTCCTTGCGTTCGGCAGGAATGTCGTTCCAATGCACATCCATCAATGCCCCTTCGATTGCATACAGCAAGACTTTCGAGGCACGGAAGCCACGCGTGCGAACGGCTCGATAAGCATCGACCGCGCCCAGGCGCCGCAGGTCTGACGCACTGTGGATGCCCGCCGCATGCAGCCATTGCGCCGAGGTCTTGCCAAGGTTTCTCAGGTGTTGCAGCTCATCGTTCATCGAGCCTCCTTGCGACGGCCGAATGGTGCGGTGGGTGTCGTGACCAGGCAAGCCTGAAAAGGAGTGTAGCGCTCAGTAGGAAAAGCGTAGTTCTTTGGTCAGGAATGGCGCAAAAGCTTATAAGGATGGCGTCGACGTTTTATTGCGGGCAGGCGCGAAGTCCCCGGTCCGTCTTGCACGAGACCGGGGGCTTGGGAGGGCGTGTTACTTGGTGCGGTAGCGCAGGCGCGTGCCGAAATTGACCGACATGAGGATCTCGTCGGCCGTCAGTTCCGGCGGGAAGTAGGTGCCCGATATCTGCGCATGGGCCAGGCTCGCGCCTTCCAGTGAGCAGTCGCGCAAGTCCAGCCCGCGCAAATCGGCGGAACGGAAGTACGCATCGGTGAAGTCCACGCCGCTGGCGTTCAGATCGCGCAGATCCAGCCCGCGGAAGTCGCCACCGCGCATGTCGATGACGCCGTCTTTGGGGCGTTCCTGGTTGAAACCGCGGATATCGTCTTTATGCAGAAGCGAATAGAGCGGGGTATCAAGAAGCTTGGGCTGACTCATGATAGCGACACCTGTTGGATTTATGGCGCCATTATAGTGCCACTATTGCTTGGCCGCTCGCCTAAGGTGACGACGCGACCAAGAAGTTTTTCTTACAGACCAGGCATGCGCTGGCGAATTTGCTCGACCAGTGCATCGAGGGTTCCGCTTTGATTGGTCTCGACGCGCTTGCTCAGCAACAGCTCTTCGGCTGTCAGCGGTTCGCGTTGGGCTTGCTGCTCTTCAATGATCGTCAATGTAGCGTCAGACGGATCGTTCTTGTCTGCCTGACGTTGTGCCAGCCAACTGGCGATAACGGCCTGCGGCGCATTGCAGTCCAGGATCAGGAACGGCGCGCCCGTCGCTTCGGCGACTTTGGCGGCGGCATCGCGTTGTGCGCGTTTCAGGAAGGTCGCATCCAGTACCACCGGGAACCCGGCGCGCAGCACGGTCTCGGCGATCTCGTTCAGGCGGGCGTAGGTTTTCGCGCTGGCGCCGGCAGCATAGATGCCGGCCTGGGGCGTGTTTTCCCCCTGTTGTTCACCAAACAGGCGCTTGCGCTCCACGTCCGAACGCAGGCGAACGGCGCCCAAGGCTTCCACCAGACGCATGGCCACGTGGCTTTTGCCTACAGCGGAAACGCCGTGGGTAATCGCCAGGAAGCGCGACGGAATAATGCTGTAGCTCTCCGCCAGGTTGGCGTAGTTGCGGTACTGGCGCAGGGTGGTGGCGCGCTGCACCGGGCTCGCTTCGCTGGGCATGCTGAACAGCGCGACTTTGGCCCTGACCAGTGCGCGGTAGGCTTTATAGAAGTTCAGCACTTCCAGGCCCTGGTAGTCGCCGGTCAGTTCGAGGTACTGGCTGATGAACCGGCGTGCCAGGGATTTGAGGCCGCGGTCTTCCAGGTCCATGGCCAGGAAGCCGGTGTCGGCGTACACGTCGGTGAAGCGAAACGGTTCGTTGAACTCGATGCAGTCGAAGATCACCACGTGACCATCGATCAAGGTGGCGTTGCCCAGGTGGATATCGCCGTGGCACTCGCGGGTGAAACCATCGTGCTTGCGCTGTGCCAGCAGCGGCTTGAGGCGTTCGAAGCTGCTTTCGGCCCAGGCTTGCAGGGCTTCGAGTTGCAGCAGGTCGGCTTTGTCGCTGAGGAACGGGCGGATCTGATCGAAGTTCTGGCGTACCGGTGCCATCACCTCGTCGGGGGTGCCGGCCGGGTGCTCTTGCGGCACTTTCGGTGCGGTGAGGTGGAAGTGCGCGATCTGTTTGGCCATCTCGTCGATGTGCGCGTTGGTCAGCTCACCGTTGGCTTGCAAGGTGCTGAGCAACTGGCTTTGCGGGAATTGGCGCATTTTCAGCGCGTATTCGATGACCGGACCGTCACCGCCCAATTGCGGCGCTTCGGCCGTGCCGGTGATCGGCAACACTTCAAGATACAAATCTTTGGTCAGGCGCTGGTTCAGGCGCAGCTCTTCGTTGCAGAAATGCCCGCGATCTTCCAGTTTGGTGAAGTCCAGGAAGCCGAAGTTCACCGGTTTCTTCAGTTTATAAGCGTAAGGGCCGGTCAGTATGACCCAGGAAATATGGGTCTCGATGACTTGGAACGCTTCAACCGGATGGGGGTATAAAGCCGGGTTCTGCAGGGCGGCAATCAGGGGCTGGCTCACGGGCGATCCTTCAAAGTCAGGGGAAATCATGGCGGGCATTATGGCTGCTGACGCCTGCTGTGCAAACCGCTGTCCGGCTCATGTTGATCATCGATAAAGTGCGTATAATCCGCCGCCATGACTCGAACCCGATCTCCCCGTTCCCGTAAAAAACCTCCTTCCCGCGGCCTGCGCCCGTGGCTGGGCTGGGCGCTCAAGCTCAGCCTGGTGGGTCTTGTGGTGCTCGCCGGCTTTGCGGTGTACCTCGATGCCGTGGTCCAGGAAAAATTCTCCGGCAAGCGCTGGACCATTCCGGCCAAGGTGTACGCCCGTCCGCTGGAGCTGTTCACCGGCCAGAAGCTGAGCAAGGATGACTTCCTCACCGAACTCGACGCCTTGGGCTACCGCCGCGAACCTGTGAGCAATGGCCCCGGCGCTGCGGCCGTCAGCGGCAATACCGTGGACTTGAACACCCGCGGCTTCCAGTTCTATGAAGGCCTGGAAAAACCCCAGCCGGTGCGCGTGCGCTTCTCCGGCGACTACGTGGCCGAGCTGTCGTCGCTGAATGGCTCGAAGCTGCCCGTGGTGCGCCTGGAACCGTTGATGATCGGCGGGATTTACCCGAAGAACCTGGAAGATCGCATCCTGATCAAGCTCGATCAGGTGCCGCCGTATCTGCTTGAAACCCTGGTTGCCGTGGAAGACCGCGATTTCTACAGCCACTGGGGCGTGTCGCCGAAGTCCATTGCCCGTGCGATCTGGGTCAACACCTCCGGCGGCAAAATGACCCAGGGCGGCAGTACGCTGACCCAGCAATTGGTGAAGAACTTCTACCTCACCAACGAGCGCAGCCTGACCCGTAAACTCACCGAAGCCATGATGGCGATGCTGCTGGAGCTGCATTACAGCAAGCAGGAAATCCTTGAGGCCTACCTCAACGAGGTGTTCGTCGGCCAGGACGGCCAGCGCGCGGTCCACGGTTTCGGGCTGGCCAGCCAGTTCTTCTTCGGCCAGCCGCTGTCCGAGCTGAAGTTGCATCAGGTCGCGTTGCTGGTGGGCATGGTCAAGGGGCCGTCCTACTACAACCCGCGGCGCAATCCTGAACGCGCGCTTGAGCGGCGTAACCTGGTGCTCGACGTGCTGGAGCAGCAGGGCGTGGCCACGGCGGAACAGGTTGCTGCGGCGAAGAAAATGCCACTGGGCGTGACCACCCGCGGCAAGCTGGCGGACAGCTCCTTCCCGGGCTTTATCGACCTGGTCAAACGCCAGTTGCGTGAAGACTACCGCGACGAAGACTTGACCGAGGAAGGCCTGCGCATCTTCACCAGTTTCGACCCGATCCTGCAGATGAAAGCCGAAGCGTCGGTCAACGACACCTTCAAGCGTCTGGCGGGCCGTAAAGGCTCCGACGAAGTCGAAGCAGCCATGGTGGTGACCAACCCGGAAACCGGTGAAGTCCAGGCCATGATCGGCAGCCGCCAGGCCAGTTTCGCCGGTTTCAACCGTGCGCTGGACGCGGTGCGGCCGATCGGCTCGCTGGTCAAGCCGGCGGTGTACCTGACGGCGTTGGAAAAACCGAGCAAATACACCCTGACCAGTTGGCTGTCGGACGACCCGCTGTCGGTCAAAGGTGCTGACGGCCAGGTCTGGACCCCGCAGAACTTCGATCGTCGTTCTCACGGTACGGTGTTCCTGTACCAGGGGCTGGCGCATTCCTACAACATCTCGACCTCGCGCCTGGGGCTCGAAGTGGGCGTGCCGAACGTCCTCAAGACCCTCGCGCGCCTAGGCATCACCCGCGAATTCCCGGCCTTCCCATCGATGCTTCTGGGCGCCGGTGCCATGACGCCGATGGAAGTGGCGACCATGTACCAGACCCTCGCCAACGGTGGTTTCAACACGCCGATGCGCGGCATTCGCAGCGTGCTGACGGCCGAAGGCGAACCGCTCAAGCGCTATCCGTTCCAGATTCAGCAGCGTTTCGACGCGGGCTCCATCTACCTGATCCAGAACGCCATGCAGCGTGTGATGCGCGAAGGTACCGGTAGCTCGGTGTACAAGGTCCTGCCTTCCAACCTGACACTGGCGGGCAAGACCGGCACCAGTAACGATTCGCGTGACAGTTGGTTCGCCGGCTTCGGTCAGGATGTGCTGGCCGTGGTCTGGCTGGGGCGTGATGACAACGGCAAGACGCCGTTCACCGGCGCGACCGGTGCGTTGCAGGTCTGGACCAGTTTCATGCGCAAGGCCGATCCGTTGCCGCTGAGCATGCCGCAGCCGGACAACATCGTGCAGGCCTGGATTGATCCGCACACCGGCCAGGGCTCCGATGCCAACTGTCCGGGCGCGGTGCAGATGCCGTATATTCGCGGCAGCGAACCACCTCCCGGTGCCGCGTGCGGTGGCAGTGCCCCTGCAAGCGCGGAATCGGTGATGGATTGGGTCAAGGGCTGGATGAATTAAGCAAAGAGGGTTTCAAGTGAACAAGTGGTGGATTCCAGCTATTACAGCTCTGGCTTTGCTCGGCGGTTGCTCCAGCGTTCAGCGCGGCTCCATTCCCGTGGTGGACTCGAGCACAACCGTCTCCAATAACGATCGGATCTCGGCCAATGGCGGTTTCCGCCAGACCGTGACCAAGCGTCCTGCCCAGGCTGCGACCCGCGCCGTGCCGCAGGATTCGGGTGTGGTGGTGATGGTGCCGGGCGCCGGTGCTGCGACATCGGCGCCGATCAGCGCCGAGCCGTGGACGCCAGGGCCAAGCACGTCGGGGCCGATTGACTCCACGCCGGTCCAGGCCGCGCCGATCAACCAGAACACCTACACCATGCCGTCGACGCCAAGCGGCATTCCGTCGTCCTCCAGCGCGGGCGGCCTGTCGGCTGACGAGCAACTGGACGGCCCGGTACTGGCCTTGCTCACCACTGCCCAGCAACAGCAGGCTGGTGGCGACTTGAACGGTGCATCGTCGAGCCTCGAGCGCGCCCAGCGCGTTGCGCCGCGTGAACCGCAGGTGCTGTATCGCCTGGCCCAGGTGCGGATGGCCCAGGGCGATGCGCCGCAAGCCGAACAGTTTGCCCGTCGTGGCCTGACCCTGGCCAGCGGCCGTCCTGACCTGCAGGCCAGCCTGTGGGCCTTGATCGGTGATGCGCGTGCCGCACAAGGCGACGCTGCCGGTGCCGCCCAGGCTCGGCAGAAAGCCAAGGTCAGCCTCTGATGGATGCGCGTTTTCCAGCGATTGCCGAACAGCTGTTGCTGATTGAGTGCGAATTGCGCCTGCAGGGCTGGTGGGACGAGGTGTCCCCCAGCGCCGAGGCGCTCAGCAGCGTCGAGCCCTTTTCGGTCGACACCCTGGACTTCCACCAGTGGCTGCAGTGGATCTTCCTGGTGCGAATGAAGCAGATCCTCGAACAGAACCTGCCGTTGCCAAATGCTTCCGGGATCATGGAGATGGCCGAGATGGTCTACACCGACCGGCCGCTGGAAAGCCAGGGTTTGCGCAATGCGCTGAAAAAGTTCGACCAATTGATCGTCGACGCTCGTTAATTGCCTGGCTGCCGGTTTTTCCGGCAGTCTTGCGCACATTTCTACCGCTTGACGACATTCAGGCGAGTTTTATCCCTCCTCAAAGCCCTTTCTTCTACGTTCTCATGCGCTTAGTTGGAAAAAAGCGCAATTATTGCTTGACTTGAAGGGCCTGAAACAGAAGAATCCAAAGTCCGCTGTATCGGGACTGCCAGAAGCAGGCCCGCTCAGCAGATCATGAGGCGCACATCCGCGCCGACCTGTTACACCCGCAACGCGTTACCTCGCGCTGGGTGGGAAGAGCCCGCAACACTTGGGACGATCCCAATACTTGCTCAGTCAGTGCTGACGTAGTCGGCGACCACCGTCGCTCATGCTCTGTTGAGAAGTAAACCTATTAAGACCCGTCGGTTTTTAACGGACGGTATTCTGGCGTTTTAGAGGTGAACAACGTGGAGCTTTTATCTGGCGGTGAGATGCTCGTCCGCTTTTTGCGTGACGAAGGCGTTGACTATATCTACGGGTACCCTGGTGGTGCTCTGCTGCACGTCTATGACGCACTGTTCAAGGAACCGGCTGTTACCCACATCCTGGTTCGCCACGAACAGGCTGCAACCCATATGGCTGACGGTTATGCCCGTGCCACCGGTAAAGCCGGCGTGGTACTGGTAACGTCCGGTCCAGGCGCAACCAATGCCATTACCGGCATCGCGACTGCTTATATGGACTCCATCCCGATGGTGATCATTTCCGGCCAGGTCGCTAGCACCATGGTCGGTACCGATGCATTCCAGGAAACCGACATGATCGGTATCTCCCGGCCGATCGTGAAACACAGTTTCATGATCAAGCATGCCTCGGAAATCCCGGAAGTCATGAAAAAGGCGTTCTACCTCGCACAGTCCGGTCGCCCGGGCCCTGTAGTGGTCGATATCCCGAAAGACATGACCAACCCGGCCGAGAAATTCGAATACGTCTTCCCGAAGAAAGCCAAGCTGCGTTCCTACAGCCCGGCCGTTCGTGGGCACTCGGGGCAGATCCGCAAGGCGGCAGAAATGCTCCTGGCGGCCAAGCGTCCGGTGCTGTACTCGGGCGGCGGCGTGATTCTGGGCGGCGGTTCCGCACCGTTGACCGAACTGGCCAAGCTGCTCAACCTGCCGGTGACCAACACCCTGATGGGCCTCGGCGCATTCCCGGGTACGGACCGTCAGTTCGTCGGCATGCTCGGCATGCACGGCAGCTACACCGCCAACCTGACCATGCACCACGCCGACGTGATCCTGGCCGTGGGCGCGCGGTTCGATGACCGGGTGATCAACGGCGCGAGCAAGTTCTGCCCGAATGCCAAGATCATCCATATCGACATCGACCCGGCGTCCATCTCCAAGACCATCAAGGCCGACGTGCCGATCGTAGGTCCGGTGGAAAGCGTGTTGACCGAAATGGTCGCTGCGCTGAAGGAAATCGGCGAGACGCCGAACAAAGAAGCTGTCGCCAGCTGGTGGAAGCAGATCGACGAATGGCGCGGTGACCGCGGTCTGTTCCCTTATGACAAGGGCGACGGCAGCATCATCAAGCCACAAACCGTGATCGAGACCCTGTGCGAAGTGACCAAGGGCGATGCCTTTGTGACCTCCGACGTGGGCCAGCACCAGATGTTCGCCGCGCAGTACTACAAGTTCGACAAGCCTAACCGCTGGATCAACTCCGGTGGCCTGGGCACGATGGGCTTTGGTTTCCCTGCGGCCATGGGCGTCAAACTGAGCTTCCCGGACAGCGACGTTGCATGCGTCACCGGCGAAGGCAGCATCCAGATGAACATCCAGGAGCTGTCGACGTGCCTGCAGTACGGCCTTCCGGTGAAGATCGTGTGCCTGAACAACGGCGTGTTGGGCATGGTTCGTCAATGGCAGGACATGAGCTACGGTAGTCGTCACTCCCATTCCTACATGGAATCGCTGCCCGACTTCGTCAAATTGGTCGAGGCTTACGGCCACGTCGGTATTCGCATCAACGATCTGAAAGATCTGAAGCCGAAGATGGAAGAAGCGTTCGCCATGAAGGATCGCCTGGTGTTCATCGATATTCAGGTGGATACCAGCGAGCACGTCTACCCGATGCAGATCAAAGACGGCTCTATGCGTGACATGTGGCTGAACAAGACGGAGCGTACCTAATCATGCGGCACATAATCTCCCTGCTTCTGGAGAACGAACCCGGCGCTCTGTCTCGTGTTGTCGGCTTGTTTTCGCAACGCAACTACAACATCGAAAGCCTGACCGTGGCACCGACCGAAGACCCGACCCTGTCGCGCCTGACGTTGACCACCGTGGGCCACGATGAGGTGATCGAGCAGATCACCAAAAACCTCAACAAGCTGATCGAAGTGGTCAAGCTGGTCGACCTGTCGGAAAGTGCCCACATCGAGCGCGAGCTGATGCTGGTTAAAGTCAAGGCCACGGGCGCCCAACGTGCCGAGATCAAGCGTACTACCGACATTTATCGCGGGCAGATCGTCGATGTGAGCGCCAGCGTTTATACCGTGCAATTGACCGGTACAAGCGACAAGCTGGACAGCTTCATCCAGTCGATCGGGACGGCCTCGATTCTGGAAACCGTACGCAGTGGTGTCACCGGGATTGCCCGTGGCGACAAAGTACTCAGCATCTAACCCAAATTAGTGAATGGCCTTAAGGCCTGGATATATAGAGGAACCTCATGAAAGTTTATTACGATAAAGATTGTGACCTGTCGATCATCCAGGGCAAGAAAGTCGCCATCATCGGCTACGGTTCCCAGGGCCACGCGCAAGCTTGCAACCTGAAAGATTCCGGCGTTGACGTGACTGTTGGCCTGCGCAAAGGCTCGGCCACTGTTGCCAAGGCTGAAGCCCACGGCCTGAAAGTGACTGACGTTGCTTCTGCCGTTGCCGCTGCCGACCTGGTCATGATCCTGACCCCGGATGAGTTCCAGTCCGCGCTGTACAAGAACGAAATCGAGCCGAACATCAAGAAGGGCGCCACCCTGGCCTTCTCCCACGGCTTCGCGATCCACTACAACCAAGTCGTGCCACGCGCTGACCTCGACGTGATCATGATCGCGCCGAAAGCCCCGGGCCACACCGTGCGTTCCGAGTTCGTCAAAGGCGGCGGTATCCCTGACCTGATCGCGATCTACCAGGACGCGTCGGGCAACGCCAAGAACGTTGCACTGTCCTACGCTGCCGGCGTTGGTGGCGGTCGTACCGGCATCATCGAAACCACTTTCAAGGACGAGACTGAAACCGACCTGTTCGGCGAACAAGCTGTTCTGTGCGGCGGTACCGTTGAACTGGTCAAAGCCGGTTTCGAAACCCTGGTTGAAGCCGGCTACGCGCCGGAAATGGCCTACTTCGAATGCCTGCACGAACTGAAGCTGATCGTGGACCTCATGTACGAAGGCGGTATCGCCAACATGAACTACTCGATCTCCAACAACGCCGAATACGGCGAGTACGTGACTGGCCCGGAAGTGATCAACGCCGAGTCCCGTCAGGCCATGCGCAACGCCCTGAAACGCATTCAGGACGGCGAATACGCCAAAATGTTCATCAGCGAAGGCGCTACCGGCTACCCTTCGATGACCGCCAAGCGTCGTAACAACGCCGCTCACGGTATCGAAATCATCGGCGAGCAACTGCGCTCCATGATGCCGTGGATCGGTGCCAACAAGATCGTCGACAAAGCCAAAAACTAAGTCGGATGCATCTAGAAAAAACGCGGCTTAGGCCGCGTTTTTTCGTTTGGGTGGCTGGTTCTGGTATAAAGCTGCATCGTTTGCGGGCGAACACTCGCCGCAAGTATCTGTCGAATTTTTTCACACCGTTGCAAGGTAAAGTCCATGAGCGAACGTCCCGAAGAGCCAAACCAGGCTTCTGACGCCGATAGCCTGCTACCGATCGATGAACATGTTGAAGAAGGGCATGACGCGGAAGGCCGCAAGGTCCGGCATCGTGGCATCTATCTCCTGCCCAATCTGTTCACTACGGCGAACCTGTTTGCCGGGTTCTACTCCATCATCAACTCCATGAGCGCCCAGAGTGCGCTGGCGGCGGGTGATGCGGTGAGTGCCAGCAAGTACTTCGGTTTTGCGGCGATCGCCATCTTCGTCGCCATGGTGCTCGACGGTCTCGATGGGCGCGTTGCGCGCATGACCAATACCCAAAGCGCCTTCGGTGCCGAGTATGACTCGCTGTCGGACATGGTTGCCTTTGGTGTCGCGCCTGCGTTGCTGGCGTTTGCCTGGGCCCTGGGTGACATGGGCAAGGTCGGCTGGATGGTGGCCTTCATCTATGTCGCGGGCGCCGCGTTGCGCCTGGCGCGCTTCAACACCCAGGTGGGGACCGCTGACAAGCGTTACTTCATCGGCCTGGCCAGCCCGGCTGCTGCGGGCGTGGTGGCGGGGATCGTCTGGGCGTTCAGTGACTACGGCATCCAGGGATCGAAGATGTCGTTCCTGGTGGCCTTGATGGTTGCGGCCGCCGGCATGCTGATGGTCAGTAACATCAAGTACAACAGCTTCAAGGAGCTCGACCTCAAGGGGCGCGTGCCTTTCGTGGCCATCCTTGCGGTGGTGCTGGTGTTCGCCGTGGTCTTCAGCGATCCGCCGCGTATTCTGCTGCTGGTGTTCCTGGTGTATGCCGCTTCCGGGCCAGTTCAGTATCTGCTGCAACTGCGTCGGGACAAAACATTGCCTTAATGTAATTTCCCCCATACTCCGCAGTCTATTGGTGCATCAGTTCTCCAATGCTGCGGAGTTGCCATGTTAATCAAATTGCCCAAAGCGTCCGATTGTCATGAATCGGACGTCACTCCTGAATCCTTCTACCTGTCTCGCCGTAGCTTGCTCGGTGGTGCGCTGGCCGGTGTTGCCGCCAGCAGCTTGCCGCGCTGGGCCAGCGCTGACGATGCCGCGCGCTATGCGGATGTCGAGCCAGGCAAGGCGCCAGGCTGGTTTGCCGAAAAACTGCCGGGTACGAAATGGCAGGCGGTAACCGTCAAGGACGAAGCCATCACCCCGTTCAAGGACGCGACCCACTACAACAACTTCTATGAGTTCGGCACGGACAAGGGCGATCCTGCGGCGAATGCAGGTTCGCTCAAGACCGAACCCTGGAGTGTGGTGATCGATGGCGAGGTCGCAAAGCCGGGGCGTTACGCCCTGGAAGACTTCATGAAGCCGTATCAATTGGAAGAGCGAATCTACCGTCTGCGCTGTGTGGAGGCGTGGTCGATGGTCATTCCATGGATGGGCTTTCCCATTTCGGCGTTGCTCAAGCAGGTTGAGCCGACTTCCAAAGCCAAGTACATCCGCTTCGAAACCCTCCAGGACCCCAAAAGCATGCCGGGCCAGCGCTCGAGTTTTGGCTTGATCGATTGGCCCTATGTAGAAGGGCTGCGCCTGGATGAGGCGATGAATCCCCTGGCGATTCTGGCGGTGGGGATGTATGGGCGCGAGTTGCCTAACCAGAATGGCGCGCCGTTGCGTTTGGTGGTGCCATGGAAGTATGGCTTCAAGAGCGTGAAGTCCATCGTGCGTATCAGCTTGGTGAGCGAGCAGCCGAAAACCACCTGGCAAAGTATTGCGGCGAATGAGTACGGGTTTTATGCGAACGTGAACCCGACGGTCGACCACCCTCGTTGGACCCAGGCGCGTGAACGGCGCTTGCCGAGTGGTCTGTTCAGCCCGAATGTGCGCGAGACGCAGATGTTCAACGGTTACTCGGATGAGGTGGCGGCGCTCTATACCGGCCTCGACCTGCGGAAGAACTACTGATGCGTTTCCCGATCTGGCGCATCGGCGTGTTTATCGCCACCGCGGTATGGCCGTTGCTCTGGCTGTACGAAGCGTGGCGTTCTGCCTTGGGGCCGGACCCAGGCAAGGTGCTGGTTGACCGGCTGGGCTTGGGCACGTTGATCCTGCTGCTGATTACCCTGGCGATGACACCGTTGCAGAAGTTGAGCGGTTGGGCAGGGTGGATCGCGGTGCGGCGCCAGTTGGGGTTGTGGTGCTTTGCTTATGTGGTGCTGCACCTGGCGGCATATTGTGTGTTTGTCCTGGGGCTGGATTGGTCGCAGTTGGGGGTGGAATTGAGTAAGCGCCCCTACATTATTGTGGGGGCCCTGGGTTTCCTGTCTTTGTTGGTGCTGGCGCTGACGTCGAATCGCTACAGTCAGCGTCGGTTGGGCAGCCGTTGGAAGAAGTTGCATCGCCTGGTGTATGGCGTGCTTGGGCTTGGCTTGTTGCATATGTTGTGGATCGTGCGGGCGGATCTGAAGGAGTGGGCTATCTATGCTTCTATAGGTGCGCTGCTTCTTGTCCTGCGGATACCGCCGGTGATGCGGCGAATTCCGCGCCTTATTGCGAAAAAAGCACCTTCTGCAACAAAAGCGTAATTAACCCTTGACGGCAAATCCTGGACGTCTATAATTCGCCCCACTTCCGGCGCAGTCGAAACGGAAAACTCCTTGGTAAACAAAGAGTTACGCAAGATTCGACAGCGACCTGCTTCAGTTCATCGAAGCCTGGAAGGAGTTGGTAGAGCAATGTTGTTTGGCTCTATTAACGTTTCGATCTTCTCGGTCGAAAGCGGAGAAAAAGAGGTGTTGACAGCAGCGTGTAACGCTGTAGAATTCGCCTCCC